>CAZDMQ010000016.1:0-49405 GCA_964506685.1 uncultured Hyphomonadaceae bacterium
ACAGCGGCCATGGTGAGCGTGGGGGCGTGGGCGCGGGAGCGCCCGCGGGCAAAGACGCCGGGTCCGTATCGGCGGTCACCGGCGGGGGAGACAGGGCGAGCGGTGCCTGCGGCAGGGCGTCGGCCAGTGCTTCAGCAGGCGCAAGGAGAAGCCGGCGGAGTACGCCTTCGGCCGTTCGCAAGGCGCGGCGCACGGACCGGCGTGCGTCCGGCAGCACGGCCTCCGTGCCCCGCACCGACGGGGCCAGCCAGTCGCCGACCCAACCCATGATGGCGGCAAGCTGGTCCCAGAGTGCAGATCGTGCGGGATCGGAAGGGAGGTCGGCGTCGGTCACGGCCAGAAGTATCGCGCCGCGGGCGTCCGGTCGGATAGTGGGCGGCCACGGGCGCGGGCCGTTCCGGTTTTCACTCCGGTTTCAAGGTCAGGACGGCCCTGGAGACGCGCCGGAGGCGCCGGGGACAGACCGGTTCCTATCCGCCCGCACCCGGCAGGCCGCCCTTAGGACCGGCGAACCCGACCTAGCGCCGCATGGTAAAGCTGAGGCCGGCGAATTCCTCTTCGGTGCTCGCACCGCCATTGCGGTCGTGCCATTCCACCTCGCGGCGGATATAGCTCAGCGACAATTCTCCGAGGCCGCGCTTCACGGAAAGGCCGGCCTGGACATCGCCAACGGTGACCTGGTCGGTCAGCGCCATGGCACCGGTAATGTTGGAGAAGCCGTGCTCGCCGGCCTTCCAGACCAGCGCTTCGCCATCCTGGCCCGCGAAGACATACCAGCTGTCGATCGCGACCTGTTCGCCCCGCTGGTCGAAGCGGAAATCCTGGCCGACACGGACTTCGGCGCCGACCCGGCGGCTGGCGAACTGGCCCTCATTGTTGTACGCGACGCGCGGCGACAGGCTGAGATCAAACCCCAGACCCGTGCTCGCGGACGGGGCGGCGAAGGCAATCTCCGCCGAAAACTCCTGGTCGGTGGTGAGCGGGCCGAGATAGGCCTGCAGGTTGCGCCGGCCTTCGAGCGCCTGGACGCCTTCGGCGCCAGACCAGTCGAGCCCGGTCAGGGCCGTGTCGGCAATGGGGCGCGGCGCGGTGATGGCGAAGGCCTCCATCAGCTCGACATCGCCCTCGGTCAGGGCGGCGGCATCGACGGTGGGCACCTGGGTCCGCTCCAGCAGTGAGGAGGCTTCGGCATGGATCAGGGCGCCATTGGCAAGACGGCTGCCGGTATCATCGCCCAGGGTGACGGCGGTGGCGAGGCGCTGGCCGTCGCTGAGTTCGCTGACAGCGGGTTCGGCGGCGTAATAAAGGGCGTTGGGCACGGAAGAATGGGTGCTGCACGCCTGGCAGATGAGTGAAAGTACACCGGTTGACGCTAGCAAGGCCATTTTGACGGTCGTCCCCATGTCATTCCTTCCCCACGCTGCTTTACCTGTTGATACACCGTATTGAATTAAGACGGCCTGAACATATCACCATGGGCAGGGGGTGGGGAATGAGCGTTCCTTAATCTTCGCTTCTGCAACAAATTCGCGGGAAGTCCCCCGCAATTCCTTCACTGTAAAGGGGTTTCCCTTACTCCTTCAAAGTTGGCGCACTGCATGTGCATTTACGGAACGATGGTGTTCCATTTCCCTTCCCTTTGCAAGACGGATGCCTGCTAACAGGCGAGTGGGAGCGCGGCAGCACGTGCGGCGGCGGCACACCGCTGTGCGATGCGCCGCCGACGGTCCGGTTCGGGTGCCCCCTGGCGGGAGGGACCTACTGGCAGGCGAGGCACTCTTCATAGTCGGTCTGCGGCGTCTGCAGGGTCTCTGCACGGACCCGTTCGGAACCGGCAAACGCGGCCCGCTGCACCGATTTGGAGCGGCAGTAATAGAGCGATTTCACGCCCCGTTCCCACGCCGTCCAGTGCAGCATGTGCAGGTCCCACTTGTTGATGTCGCTCGGCAGGAAGAGGTTGAGCGACTGGGCCTGGCAGATGAAGGGCGTGCGGTCGGCCGCCAGTTCGACGATCCAGCGCTGGTCGATCTCGAAGGCCGTGCGGAAGATGGCCTTCTCGTCCTCGTTGAGGCAATCGAGGTGCTGCACCGAGCCCTCGTGTTCGAGGATCGAGGTCCAGATCTCGGGCACGTTCTCGCCCTTCTCGTCGAGCAGCGCCTCGAGGTGGCGGTTCTTGACGGTGAACGAGCCCGACAGGGTCTTGTGGGTGTAGACATTGGCCGGCACCGGTTCGATGCCTGCCGAGGTGCCGCCGCAGATGATCGAGATGGAGGCCGTCGGCGCGACGGCGATCTTGTGGGAGAAGCGCGCCATCATGCCGGCGTCCGCGGCATCCTCGCAGGGCCCGCGCTCCTTTGCCAGCTTCACCGAGGCGGCATCGGCGCCGCGGCGGATGTGCCGGAACATGGCATTGTTCCAGGACTTGGCCGGGGCACTTTCGAGCGGCACGCCCATGCCCTGCAGGAAGGAGTGGAAGCCCATCAGCCCGAGCCCGACCGAGCGTTCACGGCGTGCGGAATAGACCGCACGCTCCATTTCCGGAGGCGCGCGCTCGATGAAGTCCTCGAGGACATTGTCGAGGAAGCGGTAGACATCCTCGAGGAAGCACTCATCATCCTTCCATTCGAGGAACTTCTCGGCATTCAGCGAAGACAGGCAGCACACCGCCGTGCGGTCATTGCCGAGATGGTCCATGCCGGTCGGCAGGGTGATTTCCGAGCAGAGATTGGACTGGCGGACCTTGAGGCCGAGCTTCTTCTGGTGTGCCGGCATGGCATTGTTCACCGTGTCGACGAACAGCAGGTAGGGCTCGCCGGTCTGGATGCGCAGCTCGAGGATCTTCTGCCAGAGCCGGCGGGCATTGACGGTGCGCAGCACCTCGCCGGTCTTGGGGCTGCGCAGGCCGAACTCGGCATCGGTGCGCACCGCCTCCATGAACTCGTCGGTGATGTTCAGCCCGTGGTGCAGGTTCAGGGACTTCCGGTTGAAGTCGCCCGACGGCTTACGGATCTCGAGGAACTCCTCGATTTCCGGGTGGTGGATGTCGAGGTAGCAGGCGGCCGAGCCGCGGCGCAGCGACCCCTGCGAGATGGCGAGGGTGAGGCTGTCCATGACGCGGATGAAGGGGATGATGCCCGAGGTCTGTCCGTTCTGGCCGACCTTCTCGCCGATCGAGCGGACATTGCCCCAATAGGTCCCGATGCCGCCGCCATTCGAGGCGAGCCAGACATTCTCGTTCCACGTCTCGACGATGCCATCCAGCGAATCGCCGACCTGGTTGAGGAAGCACGAGATCGGCAGGCCGCGATCGGCCCCGCCATTGGAGAGCACCGGGGTCGCTGGCATGAACCAGAGGTTGGACATGTAGTCGTACAGGCGCTGGGCATGGGCCTGGTCGTCGGCATAGGCCGAGGCGACGCGGGCGAACATGTCCTGGTAGTTCTCGCCGGGCAGCAGGTACCGGTCCCGCAGCGTGACCTTGCCGAATTCCGTGAGATTGGCATCCCGGGCGGGATCGGTTTCGACGCCGATCCCGTCGATCACCTTGAGATGCTCGCCGCCTGTGCGTGTCTTCGGCTTACCCCGCCGGATCTGTAGATTCTTGGACTGTTTCATCGCCTCGGACGCGGACATGGACCGGACCCCTCAATCAAGCTTACACCATACGGCAACACAACCTGCTCCGCCCCTGGCATTCATATGGGGTCTCCCCCGACAAAACGCCATATGCGGTGCCAACTTCGTCACCTGACACAACATATTGTGGCCTATTGGTTAATCGCCCGTCAACGCCGCAAACCGGCAGGACACGGAGGAAAACCGTGGAAACAGGGTTACCCGATTCTTAACGGCCCCGTCATCAAAGGCGTCCCGGACGGAACCGCAACATGGGCGCCCCGGGCATCAAACCTGTGCATCAGCTGCAGCACCGGCGACCTTCCCCTCGGGCATGCCCGAAGGGGGACAAGCGGAGGGCGGGTCCCGCATCGCGATTCGTCCCGGGCGCATGCGACTCGCGGCGCGGCGGGGCGACTCGCGGTGAGGACAGACAAGGCGAGGTCAGGCCAGCGCGCGCAAGACGCGCGGGGGGCTTTCACCGCACCCGTGCGGCGTAGACGATCTCTGCCGATGGAAAGTCGCTGCCCACCGCACCGGCCATGCGCCCCCCGAGCGCAAAGCGGACATGGGTCACCAGCGAATCGGTGCCCTCGCCATCGGGGACGGGCACGTAGCTGAAATCGATGCCATCGGTCGAGAAGCTGACATCGTCGGTCATGTCGGCCGGCCCGCCCCAGTCGAGCGAAAGGTTGCTGGGAATGGCGCCGTCCACCAGCGTGAAGGCCCCTGCCCCGCTGACGATGAGGCGGACTTCGGTTGGCAACACATCGGTCAGCACGATCGAGCCATCATCGACCGCGATCCCGCGATTCTCGAGACCGATGGCATAGCGGGCCGTCGATCCCGGTGTCGCGAAGGGCGTCGGCGCCCCCGAGCCATCCTCGATGATGGCGACCGACTTGCTGGCCCTGAGGTCGGCCGCGCAACTGAAGCTGCTGGTACTGGTGACGGACACGTCGGGGGCGATGCACTGGGCCCCGCGCAGGGCGAAATTCGCTGAGGAGAGGTCCTGCCAGGGGCCGCCGGGGGCGCGGGCCTGGAAGCCGACCGCGCCGTCGCAGCAGCCCTCGAACCCCAGCGCCTCGAAACGGTGCCAGCCCGGTGCCAGCGCGATGCTGCCCGACAGCGTTTCGCCGGTGTTGGCAAAGCTGAGGTTCCACCAAAGGTCATCATTCCAGTCTTCCTCAAGCGCGGTGTCGCCGACGTAGAGATGCCCGCCCGCCCCGAAATCGGCACCATAGCGGAATGACCAGGTCCCCGCCGTCGCCGGCGTGACCTCGAGCACGGCACTGACGCACCAACCGAAGTTGCCACCCGATCCCCCCAGCGAGCGGTTGGTGAAGCCGGAAATCGAGGAATAGACCGCGTCGGAAACATCGGTCCCGGCGGCGAAGGCGGCCAGTGCGCTCGCCGCATCGGTCGGGTCGGCGGTGGAGGCCCGGCTGCGCAGGCGGACGCCTGGCGTCGGAAAGACCGCCGGCGCATCGCTGGCCGCGGCGACGGCCGTATTGCCGAACAGGAGATCGAAACTGGCCGACGCATTCGGCGCAATCGCGGCGGGACGCATATAGACGGTTGCCGTTCCGGCAGCCGGGTCCCAGGCCGTCACGGCGAAATCGACGGGATCGCCCGTGCTGGTCTCAACGACGCGGACATCGTCACCGGCGGGCGTGTGGGTGTAGCCCGCCGGGAAATCCCCCGGGCCGAGATCGATCCGGATTTCCTCGGAATAGCCCGAAGGCCCGGCCGTGAACGAGATCGTCGTGCTGTACCCCCAGTCGCAGTTCTGTCCGTGCGCCATGCCGGCGAACAGGACGTACAACAGCAGGATGGCGACAGCCCGGCCACTCTGGCAGGCAAGGCGAAACAGCATGCGCAAGAGCTGCTGGTTTCGCGTGAATGAACGCTTAACGCGCCGCGATATGGATCGGCTGGCCAAGCGCGGCGAGGACCGATTCGGCGGTGGCCTCGGTCAGGGTCGGGTGGACATGTATGGTCTGGGCAATGTCCTCGAGCACGGCGCCCATCTCCATGGCGAGCGCAAATTCGCCTGACAGCTCGGCCACATGCGTGCCGACCGCATGAATGCCGAGAATCACATGGTCGGATTTGCGCGCGGTGATGCGCACGAAGCCCTTCGTGTCGGCCTCCATCGAGAGTGCGCGGCCGGACGCCGCCATCGGGAACTTTCCGACAATGACCTCCTCGCCAGCATCCTTCGCCTCGTCCGGGGAAAGCCCGCAGCTGACGATTTCCGGCTCGGTGAAGCAGACCGCCGCAATGGCGCGCGGATCGAAGCGACGCCTGTGGCCGGCAATGACCTCGGCAGCGGCCTCGCCCATGGCCGTGGCCCGATGGGCGAGCATCGGCTCGCCGGTGATGTCACCAACGGCGAAAACGCCCCGCATGGCCGTCTCACAGCGGTCATTCACGGCGATGAAGGGGCCGGCCATGTCGAGCCCCATGGTTTCGAGCCCCCAGCCCTCAGTCCGTGGCCTGCGGCCCACGGCAACAAGGATCCGGTCCGCCCGGCAGCTCCGGGCCTTGCCGTCCGCATCCTCGAATTTCAGGACCGGTTTGCCCTTCACCATACCCTTGCCCGTCGCCTTTGCGCCGAGATGGACGTCGATGCCTCGTGCCTTCAGCCAATGGGCGACGGGCCGGGTGAGGTCGGCGTCATAGGCGGGCAGGATACGGTCGGCCATTTCGACAAAGGTGACCTTCGCGCCCAGCCGGGCGAAGGCGGTACCGAGCTCGAGCCCGATATAGCCCGCGCCAATCACGGCAAGCGTCTCGGGCACCTCGTCGAGATCGAGCGCGCCGGTGGAGCTGATGACCGTATCGTCAAAGGGCAGGAAGGGCAGTTCGGTTTCCGCACTGCCCGTCGCGAGGATGACCGTCTCGGCGCGGATCTCCAGCGGGCCATTGGCCGTGTCGACCGTGCAGTGCTTTGCCGTGGAGAACCTCGCCCAGCCTTCGACATGGCGGACGCCCGCCGCCTTGAGCAGGCCGGCCACACCCGTTGAAAGCTGGTCGACAATACCGTCCTTCCAGCCGCGAAGGCCGGCCATGTCGAGGGTCGGGGCGGCCTTGAGGCTGATCCCCATATGGCCGGCCTCGCCGGTGGCATGGGCGCTCATCTCGTCAAGTTTCGCTGCCGCGTGAATGATCGCCTTAGACGGGATGCAACCGCGGATGAGGCAAGTGCCGCCGAGCCGGCCAGCCTCGACCAGCACCGTGTCCAGGCCGAGCTGGCCGGCGCGGATCGCAGCGGGATAGCCGCCCGGGCCACCGCCGATGACGAGGGTGTGGCAGGTAAGGGATTGGGTCATGGGTCTGTCAGCTTCGTCTTCATTCCGGATCCCAACGATTTCGACCGCGAGCGAACCGGCCCCATGAGGTCGCGGACAGTTCCGGGGCGATCAGCGCGACCGTCGTCTTGAAAGGCGACCTCGAAATCGCGCGTTTCCGGCACCTTCTGTTCGGACGGGTACTTTGGCACTCTGAGCTCCATTGTCATTTCGCTCCGCAAAGTCATGCCGGCGGCGGATGCCAACATCACATGAACAACCGGGCTGGGGTTTCGATCCGGGCGCGGATCTTCTGGACCAGCCGGGCGGCCTCGTAGCCGTCGACGATGCGATGGTCGAAGCTGGAGGAGAGGTTCATGAACAGGCGGGGGACCACCCGGCCGGCGCCGTCGAAGACCGGCCGTTCCTGGATCTTGTTGACCCCGATGATCGCGGTCTCCGGCACATTCAGCAGCGGTGTGGTCACAACGCCGCCCATGGCACCGAGCGAGGTGATCGTGATCGACGAGCCCGAAAGCTCGTCACGGGACGCGGTGCCGGTGCGCGCTGCATCTGAGAGGCGGGCGATCTCGCCGGCCATCTGCCAGATGTCCATCGCCTCGGCATGGCGCAGGACCGGGACCACAAGGCCGCGCTCGGTCGCGGTGGCGATGCCGATATGGGCGGCCTCGAACGTGGTCAGCGTTTCGGCCCCGGCATCGTAATGGGCGTTGGCCTGGGGCACGTCGGGCAATGCGCGGGTGAGCGCGGTGGCGAGGAAGGGCAGCAGGGTGAGCTTCGGCTGGCCATCGGCGCGGTCGGCGTTGAGGGCGCGGCGCAGCGCCTCGAGTTCGGTGACGTCCACCTCCTCGACATAGGTGATCATGGGCACGGACCAGGCCGCCTGCATGTTGCCGGCGATCTTGCGGCGCAGGCCGATGACCTTTTCCTCTGTCACACCGGTGCGCGGGGTGCGGGACGGGCCAGCCGGACCGGCCTCGGAGGGAACGTGCGTCTTCGCGATGAGCCGGCCGCCGGCAGCGGCAAAATCCTCGAGGTCCTCGCGCAGGATGCGGCCGGCGGGCCCGGTGCCGGGTACGGCGGCGAGGTCGATGTCGAGCTCCAGCGCCCGGGCGCGGACGGCGGGGCTGGCAAGGGGCCTGGCACCGGCGGGGCGGGCCGGGGCGGCCACTTGCGGCGGCGAGGCGGGCGCAGGTTTTGCAGCGGTCTTCCCGGCGGGGGGCGCCGGATCGGAGGCCTGGGCCGCATCTGCTGCGGGTGCTGGCGCTGGCGCTGGCAGTTCTGAGTCTGCGGCGGCGGGACGGCCGGCCGGGCGGATCTCGATGATCGGCGTGCCGACCGCGACCACGTCGCCGGGCTGCCCATGCAGGGCGATGACCTCGCCACCGAGCGGGGCCGGGATCTCCACGGTCGCCTTGTCGGTCATGACATCAACAAGGTCCTGGTCCTCCTCGACCCGGTCACCGACCGCGACATGCCAGGCGACGATCTCGGCCTCGACCACGCCCTCGCCGACATCGGGCATCGTGATGGTATGCGTGCTCATGCCGGCGCCTCCATGACCTGTTTCAGCGCCCGGCCGACCCGCGCCTGGCCCGGAAAATAGCTCCATTCATGGGCATGGGGATAAGGCGTGTCCCAGCCGGTCACCCGCAGGACCGGCGCCTCGAGGGCGTAGAAGCAGTCTTCCTGGATCTGGGCGATGATCTCGGCGCCGAAGCCCGATGTGCGCGGCGCCTCGTGCAGGACGATGCAGCGGCCGGTCTTGCGGACGGACCGGGCGACGGTTTCCATGTCGTAGGGGATGAGGGTGCGCAGGTCGATGACCTCGGCATCGATGCCGTTGGCCTCGGCTGCGGCAAGCGCGACGTGGACCATGGTGCCATAGGCGATGACGGTGCAGTCGCTGCCCGGCCGGACGACCTCGGCGACGCCGAGCGGGACGGTGTAATGGCCCTCAGGCACCTCGCCGCGGGGATGCTGGCTCCAGCCGGCCTGCGGCTTGTCGGGATCGCCGTCAAAGGGACCGTTATAGAGCCGCTTCGGCTCGAAGAAGATCACCGGGTCGTCGCTCTCTATGGCCGAGATGAGCAGGCCCTTGGCGTCGTGGGGACTGGACGGCATGGCGACGACGAGGCCGGGGATGTGGGTGAAGAAGGCCTCGGGGCTCATGGAATGGGTCTGGCCGCCATAGATGCCGCCGCCGCAAGGGGTGCGGATCACCACGGGCGCTGTGTACTGGCCGGCCGAGCGGTAGCGGATGCGGCTGAGCTCTGACAGGATCTGGTCGAAGCCGGGGAAGATGTAGTCGGCGAACTGGATCTCGGCGACCGGGCGCATGCCGTTGACGGCCATGCCCATGGCCATGGCGACAATGGCCCCCTCATTGATCGGCGCATCGAACACGCGGGTCTCGCCATACTTGTCCTGAAGCCCCTTCGTGACCCCGAACACACCGCCGAAATAGCCGACATCCTCACCGAAGGCGAGCACGGCGGGATCGGTTTCAAGTTTCACGTCAAGCGCATTGTTGAGCGCCTGGATCATGGTCATTGCAGCCATCGGATCAGCCCTGCGGGGGAAGGAAGGCCCCCGCCCCGTGCGCCGCCCGGCATGTCGAGGGAGGGTGCGACACCGGGCTGCGCCTCGGGGCCGGGGGCCAGGGGGGAAGCGCCAAGGGAGAGGGGCCGTTCAAACGCCAAGGGCCTGGCGCTGGCGCCGGAGGTGCCAGGGCTGGTCGGCATAGACACCTTCGAACATGGTCGGCACGGGCGCATGGGGGCCCTCTTCCAGCGTGCCGTGGCCGACCGCGGCCTTCCACGCCGCGCTGACCGTGTCCTTGTACTCAGCGGCGAGGGCCGCGTGCTGGTCCTCGGTCCATTCGCCGAGCCCGATGAGGTGGGCCTTGAGACGTTCGACCGGATCGCCGAGCGGCCAGGCCTTCCACTCATCCTTCGGCCGGTATTTCGACGGGTCGTCGGAGGTGGAATGCGCCTCGCCACGATAGGTGTAGAGCTCGATCAGCGTCGCCCCCCCGCCATTGCGGGCGCGTTCGGCGGCCCATTGCGTGGCAGCATAGACGGCCAGGAAGTCATTACCATCGACGCGCAGGCCGGGAATGCCGTAGCCGATCGCCTTGGAGGCAAAGGTCTCGGCCTTGCCGCCGGAAATCGAGCTGTGCATCGAAATGGCCCACTGATTGTTGACCACATTCAGGATCACCGGGGCATTATAGGTCGAGGCCAGCGTCAGGGCGCCATGGAAGTCGCCCTCGGCCGTGGTGCCGTCGCCGATCCAGGAGGCGGCGATCGCGCTCTCGCCCTTCAGTGCCGAGGCCATGGACCAGCCGACCGCCTGGGGAAACTGGGTGCCGAGATTGCCCGAGACCGAAAACCAGTTGAGCGCCTTGTTGGCATAGTGGACCGGCAGCTGGCGGCCGAGGAGATTGTCGCGGGCATTGCCGATGCAATGGCACATCATCTCGGTGAGGATGGTCTGCGCGTCCGGCTCCACCGCTTTCCAGCGGGAAATGTAGGCGGCCTGCTGGCGATAGGACGGGAACAGCATGTCGGCGAAGTCGAGCGCCATGGCGCCGGCGGTGGCGACCGCCTCCTCGCCGAGGCACTTCATGTAGAAGCTGAGCCGCCGGGTGCGCTGCATCTTCAGCATGCGCTCGTCATAGGCGCGGGTCAGCAGCATGGTGGCAAGGCCGGCGCGGAGGGTCTCGGGATCGAGGCCGGGGTTCCATGCGCCGACCGCCCGGCCCTCATCGTCGAGGACGCGGATCAGGCCGAAGGGCAGCTCGCGCAGCGTCTTCGCATCGGCAAGCACGTGCGGGCGGTCCAGTGCCCCGGCCGGAGGCACCTCAATATGGCTGAAATCCGGCGCATCGCCCGGGCGGGCGTCGGGATGGGGCATGTCGATGGGTTTCACAGGATCGGCCATGGGTCTCCTCATGAGCGGCTGCGCGGCGAATGCGCGCGCTCTTCTTATGCCCAATTTATCGCACGAATCCCTCGAGTGTTTCAAGATCACTCGATATTTTGGTTATTATTACCTCGAAAGCCTGATTGATTAGCATTAATATTCTATGGCCATACCCAGGTCGGTCACCTCCCGCATGACCATCCCACTCAAGTGCGGCCCGTGGGAATAATTCTCCCGACGCTCAGGCAGGCGGGGCCATGGCAAAGCGCGTCCCGGCGATTGAGAAGCCGTTTTCGTCGACGGCCAGGCCATGCCGGCGGGCCCGCTCCAGCACGGCGGCAGGGTCCGGCATGGCCGCCCCGAACGCGGTCAGCCGGTCGGCCGGGCCGGTCACGATGCGGATCTCACCGCCGTCGAGCGGCAGGGTCACCCCGTCCCCGTCCGGCTGCGGGGCCAGCCCGAGCACCTCGCCCCAGCGCGCGGCCAGCCGGTCGGGATCGGGGCTTTCGAGCGCCGCGCCGGTGAAGGCGCCGGGCACGGCATTGCGCTGCCAGTCCGGCCCGCCCCAGCGCCAGGCCCCGGCAGGGACCGGCTGGTCGACGGAGACGATGGCACCGCCGAGATCGGCGGGGTGAAGATGGGTGGCGGCGATGTCGGCGAGGTCGATCTCCCAGATTCGCCGGACCCCGAGCGCATCGGCGCGCTGGCGCAGGGCAGCAAGGTCAGAGGTCTCGAAAATCGCCATGTAGCCCCCTTCTCCGCCGCGATCGAGGAAGCGGCGAGCCGGCGCGTCGGCGGTCGTGGGAACAACAATCTCGAGGAACTGGTCGCCCAGGGCGAAGACGGCATTGACGAGGCCGAAGGCGGCGACGCCCGGGTCGGGGAAGGGCGTGCCGAGGCCGAGCACGGCTTTCAGCGTGTCGGCGGTGTCGAGGCTCTCGGCGGCGATGACGAGCTGGCGCAGGCGCATGGGGGGTCCTCCGGTCTGGTCTGATTGCGCAGGAGGGTTGCGCCTGACGGGTCCGGGATCAAGGAGAGAATGCGCCGGCACCAGCAGTCGTGCCCGGCCCGCGCAACGGCGCGTCCGGCAGGGTCCCACAAGCGGCACAGGCCTGCATGGCCGGCGCTTTGGGGGTCAGGGGCTCGGCCTGTGGCCTGCCATTGAACCGGCCTGTTCCCAGACCTGTTCCGAGACCTGTTCCGAGACCTGTTCCGGACCGGTTACCCGGCGCGCCAGGACGGCAGAGGGAGCGCGCCCGATCACTCCCATGCCGCCGGCCGCTTGTCCCGAAATCGCCACTGCCACCCGCGCGCCGCCCCGCGCAAGATGCCTGCAATCCCCCAGCGTCACCACCCCGATACCCTGCCCCATCGGCCCACGCCCGCCGCCCAGAGGCGCGGGCCGATCAGGTTCGCCCCCTGAACCGCAACCCATGCCGTCGGGCGCACGCCTTGCCGCCGGCAAGGTAGAGACGACCCGGCGCACAAGGCCGAACAGGGACACAAGGAAACACCGCAGCAGGTTCATGGCGCAGACCATACCACCGCGCGGCGCGGTGGGGATCGGCGCTCTGGAGTTTCGTTTCTTGTATTGAATTGTCGTGATTTATTCCGGACGCCCCGTGGGAGAAGCGGACAAGACCGGCACCGTCCCTATCCGTTCAGGCCCTGAAGGTGCGCGTAGACGGCCGCGCCGGCGACGAGGAAGGGGGGCACCGTGTAGCGCCAGACATGGCGGGGCGCCCAGTAGCGGCCGGCGGGCAGCTGGCGGAAAGCCCAGCTCCAGCGCAGGCAACGGGCAAGCAGCGAGGCGGCGCCGATGAACAGCGCGAACAGGCCAAACCAGAGGGGAACGTCCTGGTACATGGGCGCCCGTCCCGCTGCAGGTGTGAATGGCGAACGGTCGCAGCACGGGCGGAAGGCCTGAAGTTCGCGTGGAGCGAACCGGGCAGATTGCACCGATCAGGCTTTCGGTTCGATGAGGTCCCAGCGGTTGCCCCAGGGATCGGCAAAGACGGCCACGGTGCCGTAGGGCTCGTGGCGGGGGGCTTCGAGGAACCGGACACCGGCTGCGATCATGCGGGCATGGGCGGCGGCGAAGTCATCGGTGTTGAGGAAGAAGCCGACGCGACCGCCGGTCTGGTTGCCAAGGGCAGCGCGTTCGGTCTCGTTCTTGGGCAGGGCGAGTAGAAGGGCTGTCGACTCCCCGGGCGGGGCGACACGGACCCATCGCCTGGTACCGGAGATCGGGGTGTCCTCCAGCAGGTCAAAGCCGAGCACGCCGGTAAAGAATGCGAGGCCGTCCTCGTAGGTCGGCACCAGGACGGTGATCAGGGCGAGTTGCATGGTGAGTCGTGGATGTTGCTGCGCGCCAGGCCCCCGCCCGCCTACTCCGCCGCCACGGCGACAAACGGGTCGTAGTTGAGGATCGGGGCGAGCCAGCGTTCGGCGGTGCGCAGGTCCCAGCCCTTGCGGTCGGCATAGTCGGCGACCTGGTCGCGCTCGATGCGGCCGACGGCGAAATAGGCCGCCTCGGGGTGGCTGAAATAGAGGCCCGAGACCGACGGCGCGGGGTCCATGGCGAAGCTGGTGGTGAGGGAGACGCCGATGCGGGCCTCGGCCTCCAGCAGGCGGAACATGAGCGCCTTCTCGGTGTGGTCGGGCTGGGCCGGATAGCCCGGCGCAGGTCGGATGCCGCGGTAGGCCTCCTTGATGAGAGCGAGGGTGTCGAGGTCCTCATCCGGGGCATAGGCCCAGAGCTCGCGGCGGACGCGGGCATGCATCATCTCGGCCATGGCCTCGGCGAAGCGGTCGGCCAGCGCCTTGACCATGATCGCCTGGTAGTCATCGCCCTTCGCCTCGAACTCCTTCGCCAGGCGGTCGGCCTCGGGCCCGGCGGTGACGCAGAAGGCGCCGACATGGTCACCGCTTTCGCGGATGAAATCGGCCAGGGCAAGATTCGGCCGGCCATTGTCCTTCACCATCTGCTGGCGCAGCGTGTGCAGCGTGTCGCCGGTCTCGAGCCGGATATCGTCGCCGACGCGCCCGGCGCCCCAGAAGCCGATGACGGCCCGGGGCCGGAACCACTGCTCGCCGATCACCCGCTGCAGCATCGCCTGGGTCTCGTTCCACAGATCGGTGGCCGCCGCGCCGACGACCTCGTCCTCGAGGATCTGGGGATAGCGGCCGGCAAGGTCCCAGCTCGCGAAATAGGGCGTCCAGTCGATATAGCGGGCAAGCTCTGCGAGGTCGAAATCCTCATAGGTGCGCGGGCCGGTGAAGGTCGGGGCCGGGGTGTGGGCATCGCGGCCGGGATCGAAGGCAGCGGCGCGGGCGGCGGCGAGGGGCAGGCGCGGCCGGGGCGGGCCGCCCTCGCGCGCCTCGCGCATACGCTGGTAGCGCGCCCTGGTGGTTTCCCAGAGCCGGGCGCGGTCGTCCGTGTTCATCATGGCGCTGACGACGCCGACCGCACGGGAGGCATCATTGACGTGCACCACCGGCGCCGCATTGTAGGCCGGCTCGATCTTGACGGCCGTATGGGCCGGGCTGGTGGTGGCGCCGCCGATCAGCAGGGGCAGATCGAGCCCGCGCCGCTGCATCTCGCTGGCCATGAACACCATCTCGTCGAGGCTCGGCGTGATGAGGCCCGACAGGCCGATCATGTCGACGTCGTGTTTCTCAGCCTCGGCGAGGATCGTTTCGGCCGGGACCATGACGCCGAGATCGATGATGTCATAGCCATTGCAGGCCAGCACCACGCCGACAATGTTCTTGCCGATATCGTGGACATCGCCCTTGACCGTGGCGAGCAGAACCTTGCCGTTCGACTTGCCGACCAGGCCCATCTCCTCCTTTTCCTTCTCCATGTAGGGCTCGAGATGGGCGACGGCGGCCTTCATCACCCGCGCCGATTTCACCACCTGGGGCAGGAACATCTTGCCCGCGCCGAACAGGTCGCCGACGATGTTCATGCCGTCCATCAACGGCCCCTCGATGACGTGCAGCGGCCGGTCATGGGCGAGGCGCGCCTCTTCGGTGTCCTCGGTGATATGGTCGAGAATGCCGTTGATCAGGGCGTGTTCCAGGCGCTTGGCAACCGGCGCCTCGCGCCATTTCGTGTCCTTCTCCTTCGTCTTGCCCTTCTGGCCGCGATAGGTCTCGGCCAGGTCGACGAGGCGCTCGGTGGCGTCGGGCCGGCGATTGAGGATCACGTCCTCGACAGCCTCGCGCAGGGGCGGGTCGATCTCGTCATAGATGTCGAGCTGGCCGGCATTGACGATGCCCATGTCCATGCCGGCGGGAATGGCATGGTAGAGGAAGACCGAATGCATGGCCCGGCGCACCGGCTCGTTGCCGCGGAAGCTGAAGCTGACATTGGAGAGCCCGCCGGAAATGTGGCAGCCGGGGCAGGTGCGGCGGATCTCGCGGGCAGCCTCGATGAAGTCGACGGCATAATTGTTGTGCTCGTCTATGCCGGTCGCGACGGCGAAGATGTTCGGGTCGAAGATGATGTCCTCGGGGGGGAAGCCGATCTCCTCGGTGAGGATCCCGTAAGCGCGCTGGCAGATCTCTATCTTGCGTGGGGCGGTGTCGGCCTGCCCCGCCTCGTCGAACGCCATGACGACAACGGCGGCACCATAGGCCAGGCAGGCGCGGGCCTGCTCGCGGAAACTGTCCTCGCCCTCCTTCATCGAGATGGAATTCACCACCGCCTTGCCCTGCACGCATTGCAGACCGGCCTCGATCACCGCCCATTTCGAGCTGTCGACCATGACCGGCACGCGCGCAATGTCGGGCTCGGCGGCGATCAGGTTGAGGAAGGTGGTCATGGCGGCGGCGCCGTCGAGCATGCCCTCATCCATGTTGACATCGATGATCTGGGCGCCGTTCTCGACCTGCTGGCGGGCGACCTCGACGGCGGCGGTGTAGTCGCCCTCGAGGATCAGTTTCTTGAACCGGGCCGAGCCGGTGACATTGGTGCGCTCGCCGATATTGACGAAGGTTGCGGTAGCTTGGGTATCAGTCATTTGCGATTGCGTCCTCGGTCCAGTGGCCAGTTGCCGTCGGCAATGACGAAACAGGCGCCGGTGGGCTGGTTATAGATGTAGACATGGGCGGTCTCGCCCGTGGGGGTGCCGGCCGCGTCCAGTAGCGGCCAGCGTTCGCGGCGATAGAGCGAAGCGGCCGGATCGCCAGGGATGACATCCTCGAAATCGTCGAGGGCGGGCACGACCGACACGTCGGAAATGCGCCAGACCTCGACATGGCAGAGCGTCTCGCCCGGCACAAGGCCGGGAAAGCCGCCGAGATCATGGAGCGTGCCGCGAAGACGGGCCGGGCCCTCGAAGCGGCCGGCGGCCGCAAGGTCGATATGGTCCGGCATGCCGGCCGCGCCCTGCTTGAGCAGGCCATAGAAGGCGAAGGCATCGCCGGGGGAGACGGGTGGGAGGGTCATGCGCGCAGGGCCCTCGCCAGCCGGTCCGAAGCACCGCCGTCGGGATCGAACGGACTGACGATTTCAACCCCGCCGAACCTGAAACCGTCCTGCAGGTCTTCGGTTCTCAGCAGGGTGCAGCGCATGCGTTCGCAAGATGCCAGCAGCACGCCGTCCCAGACCGATGCGAGCCCGCGACCGGCCAGCCCATTGGCCACGCGGATATCCTCGGCGAGGTCGAGGAAGCTCTGAAACACCTGCAGATGCATGCGCACGAATTCGCTGACCAGGTCGGCTGCCATCTGCAGGCGCCGCCGGAGCACGTTCAAAAGCTCCCCCAGCACCTGTAGCGGCACGGCTGCATCGTCCCTTGCGACCAACCTCACCATGGGCCTTTCGCAGGTCCTGTTCTTCCGTGGATCCCGCCGGTCCATGGCGTAGACGATCGTATCGGCATTAACTGCGATCATTCGTGCGAATGCATTTCTTCGCGGGCGAAGACACGCAGCAGCGCTTCCGTCCCCTCGTTCTTGATGTTGAGTCTCATGGCATGCCTCTTTTCCAGATTTCCATGAATCAGCTCGCCAGTTCAAAGGGTTCAAGGCCGGAGAGGCGCATCGCGCGGGCCGGCGCCGGGATCGTGCGCGGCGGCTTGCCGGCTGCCGCACCGGCAATCGCGGCGATGTGTTCCGGGGTGGTCCCGCAGCAACCGCCGGTGATGTTCACGAGACCGGAGCCGGCCCATTCGCCGAGATGGGCGGCGGTCTGCTCCGGTGTCTCGTCATATTCGCCGAAGGCATTGGGCAGGCCGGCATTGGGGTAGGCGATCACCCGGGTGTCGGCGATCCGGGCAATGGCCGCGATGTGCGGACGCATGAGGTCCGCCCCGAGCGCGCAGTTGAGACCCACTGCCCAGGGCCGGGCATGGCGGACCGAGTACCAGAAAGCCTCGGCGGTCTGGCCCGAAAGGGTGCGGCCCGACGCGTCGGTGATGGTGCCGGAGATGACGATCGGGACGGCCTCGCCGGTCTCCGCCCGGAGGTCGAGCAGCGCCTTGATCGCGGCCTTGGCATTCAGCGTGTCGAACACGGTCTCGACCAGGAACATGTCGACATGCGGCGCCATGGCTTCGGCCTGCTGGTGATAGGCGGCCCGCACGGTTTCGAAGGTCACCTCGCGAAAGCCCGGATCATTGACATCGGGGCTTAGCGACAGGGTCTTGTTGGTCGGCCCGATGGCGCCGAGCACGCCAACGGGACGGCCGGCAGCATCGGCCGCCTCGCGGGCCAGCCTTGCGCCTTCGGCCGCAATCTCGGGCGCTTCGGCCTGCATGCCGTAATCGGCCATGGCGATGGTGGTGGCCGAGAAGGTGTTGGTCTCGATCAGGTCGGCGCCGGCCTTGATGTAGCGGCCATGGATCTCGCGAATGGCGTCCGGCCGGGTGAGGTTCAGGAGGTCGTTATTGCCCTTGAGCGGGCTGCCCCAGTCGGCAAAGCGCTCGCCCCGGAAATCGGCCTCGGCAAAGCCGAAGCCCTGGATCTGGGTGCCCATGGCGCCATCGAGAATGAGAATACGGGTCTCGGCGGCCGCTTCGAGCGCGGTGATGCGGGATGTCCGGTCCATGTGATGATCCTCAGGCCGCCGCACACTGGGCCGCCGGTTTCAGGCCGAGAAGGTGGCAGGTCGAGAGTGCCAGGCTCGCCCGGTTGAGCGTGTAGAAGTGGAACTCCCCGACATCCTCGTCGGCCAGCGCATGGCAGAGCTCGGCGGCGACATTGGCGGTGATCAGGTCGCGCGTCTCGGGATCGTCCTCGAGCCCGTCATAGAGCGCGTGCAGCCAGTCCGGCAGGTGCGCCTCGCACAGCCCCGCAATCCGCTTCAACCCGCTGAAATTCGACTGCAGCATGATGCCCGGCACGATCGGCAGGTCGATGCCGGCCGCCGCCACCCGGTCGCGGAAGCGCAGAAAGGTGGCCGGTTCGAAGAAGAACTGGGTGATGGCGCGGTCGGCCCCGGCGTCCTGCTTAGCCCTGAGCAGGTCGAGATCGGCATCCCAGCCGCGGCTCTCGGGATGCTGCTCGGGATAGCAGGCGACCGAGACCTCGCATCCGCTGCCCAGCTCCGGCCGGTGCTCGCGCAGCGAACGGACAAGGTCGACCGAGCCGGAAAAGCCTTCGGGATGGGGGGCGAAGGCCGCGCCCATCCCCTCCGGCGGATCGCCCCGCAGCGCCACGATGTGCCGGACCCCGGCCTGCCAGTAGGCTTCGGCGACCTCGAGCACTTCGGCCCTGGACGCGCCGACGCAGGTAAGGTGGGCGGCCGGGGTGAGGCTGGTCTCCGCAGCCAGCCGGCGCACCGTGTCATGGGTCCGCTCACGGGTGGACCCGCCCGCGCCATAGGTCACCGACACAAAGCGCGGCGCCATCGGCTCGAGCCGGGCCACGCACTCCCACAGGCGATCGGACATCGCCTCGGTCTTTGGCGGGAAGAATTCGAACGAGACGCGCGGCGTCCCCCCTTCGAGACGACGGGCAACGGACAGGGCACTCATGCGGCGGCCTCCTTGTTCTTGCTGGTGGGAAACTGGCCGGCTTGCGGGCCAGGGCGCTTGTCGGCGGTCCAGATCTGCACGGCCAGCCCCTCGCGCATGCCGGCGGGCGGGTCGAACCGGCGCGGTGGCGAAAGCGCCAGCGATGTCGCACTGGCCCAGTCGGCGAGGGCATCGGACCGGATCCCCAGGCGGCGGTGGCCATGTTCGGCGCGAAGGAACTCGAGATCATGCGGCGCGAAATCGACCACGATCAGCCGGCCGCCGGGAAGCAGGAGCCGGTCGGCCTCGGCCAGAACGGCCGCCGGGTTGTCGATATAGTGCAGGACCTGGTGCAGGATGACGAGATCGGCACTGGCGGTCGCGAACGGGGTGGTTGCCACATCGCCATGGCGGACGCGGGCATTGGCGAGCCCGGCGGCCTCGAGATTGGCCCGCGCAACGTTCAGCATGTGGTGGCTGAAATCCAGACCCTCGACCTGCCGCGCGCGGGCCGCAAACAGCGCCAGCATGCGACCGGTGCCGGTGCCGAGGTCGATCACGCGCCGGAACGGGCCCGGTCCGGCGAGGTCGAGGATCGCCTGCTCGATCGCCTCGTTGGGATAGTGCAGGCTGCGCACGGTGTCCCAGGTTGCGGCCACGCTGGCAAAATAGGCCGCTGCGGCGCTGGAGCGGGCGGCGCGGATCGCGGCAAGCTTCTGGCGATCACGCCCGGTGTCGCCCGGTTCCGCCTCGATCCGGGCGAACATCGGCGCCAGGAGATCGGACACTGCCGGGTCGGTCGCCAGCCGGTAGAACACCCATGCCCCCTCCGGCAGCCGTTCAACCAGGCCCGCCGTACTGAGTACCTTGAGATGATGCGACAGGCGCGGCTGGCTCTGGCCGAGAATCTGGACAAGCTCGCCGACGGCAAGGTCGTCCATGCGCAACAACGTCAGGATACGCAGCCGCGTCGGTTCGCCGGCCGCCTTCAACTGGTTGATCAGGCTGTCCATCATCGTTCCCATATCATCGCATAAAAATACGTTTATATGGTTTGCGCAAGAAGTTTCTTGTTGCATTCGCGCAACGCACGGCTTCGTGAATGCCCGCGCACTGTTGTTCATGTTGCGGACAGGCCGGCCAGCCTACATATGTTCCGCAGACATCAGCTCGGGGAAACCGGTCCATGAACAGAGTCTTCTGCGCCGCATCGCTGGTCCTGGCCGTCGGCGCCTGCGCATCGACAGACTCCCAAGCCGACATGGCCGGCGGCGTGCACGACCCCTATGAAGGGCTGAACCGCAGCATCTTCGCCTTCAACGAGGCGGCCGACCGCGCTGTGATCGCCCCGGCGGCGCGCGCCTACGAGGTCCTGACCCCGGAGTTTGCCCGCCAGGGGGTCAGCAACGCCCTCGGCAATCTCAACGAACCGGTGGTGTTCGCCAATGACCTGCTGCAGGGCGAATCCGGACGTGCCGGCGACACTTTCTATCGCTTCTTCGTGAACTCCACGATCGGTATTCTTGGCCTCTGGGATGCCGCCGGACATTTCGGCGTCGAGGGTCATGACGAGGATTTCGGCCAGACCCTGGCCGTCTGGGGCGTCGACCCCGGCCCGTTCATTGTCCTGCCGCTGTTCGGACCGAGCAATCTGCGCGACGTCGTCGGCACCGGTGTCGATATCGGGCTCGATCCGCTGACCTATGTCGAGATCGGCAATGATGATGACACCGATCTCGCCTACCGCGCAGGAACGGGCGTGCTCGGCGCACTGAACGCCCGGATTGCGCTGGATGACGCGCTCACGGCCATGCGCGAACAGCCCGAACCCTATATTGCCATGCGCCGGATCTATACGCAGACCCGCGAAGCCGAGATTCGCAATGGCCGGGAGGCCGAGAACCCCTACGAGGACCTGCCGGAATTCGACGATTACTGACCCCTTGCGGGCCCTGGATGCGACCCGGGGGAGAGAAGGAAGACGACCATGCCAAACCTGAAGACAGCCCTTATCGCCGCCCTTGCGGCCCTGACCGCAGCGACCTCAGCCTTCGCCGATGCGGCCACCGAGGCCTATGTTGAGGAGAATGCAAACCTGGTGCTGCAGACGCTGAACGATCCGGACCTCGATGAAACGGAGCGGACAGCGGCCTTCTCGAGTTTCATGGACAGGTTCACCGATCTCGAACGGGTCTCGAATTTCGTCATCGGCAAGTATTCCCGCCGCTTCTCCGCAGACGAACTCGCCCGCTACCGCGACGCCTTCCGGACCTATGCCCTCACGGTCTACGAAGTCCAGCTCGACCAGTATCGCGGCGAAGCAGTCGACGTGACCGGCTCCGTCGACCGGTCCGAAACCGACAGCATCGTGAACACGGTCATCAAGCGCTCGGACGGCGAATACATGGATGTGCGCTGGCGTGTTCTGGAGCGCGATGGCGAGTTCCAGGTCGTCGATGTCGCACTGAACATCGACGGCAACCTGCTCTGGCTGGCCATTGAGCAGCGGGCCCAGTTCCTGTCCCTGCTCGACCGAACCGACGGCTCGGCCGACGCGCTGATCGACAAGATCAACGGCATGACCAGCAAGCTTCTGGCCGACAAGGCCGAAGGCCGGGCACCGCCGCCAACCGGCTTCACCGGCACCGAGGGCTGACGGTTCCGGCCGCCGGCGCGGTGCCGTTGATTTCGGGCTGGCGAGCACTCGCCGGCCGCGCCGTCGGGCCGCGTGACACCGCACCCGGTCGTAACGACCGCCCCCAGCAGAAGCGGCGCCCCGCCCCGGCGTGCCGCATGATCGCGCGGGCCCGGCACTCGGTTGAGCGGCAGCGACCAGACGACAATCCCCAGCACACCTGACAACCGCCGCCCCTCCGTCCTCCGGCAGCGGCATCCGCAGCATTGGGCGGCCCGCGCGGTATGCAGCTTCGGCGCGAGCGCCCGTCCGTATCGGCGCATTCCTTCCGCGCAGTCCCGGATCAGCCATGTCACGCCTCCGTCAACAATGTCAGCATAGCGCGCACCACCACTGCCGCAAGTCAAAAAAATTTACGGTTTGTTCTTTTTTTGATCTAGACGCCCGGCAAAAGTCGGCCTATCCGTCGGATCTCCCAGCGAAGGGCCACGCCAGCGGTTTCCAGGACCCGGGCACGGACCAGTTCGCCGAGGGCTTCGAGGTCGGCCGCGCTTGCGTTGCCCGTATTGATGAGGAAATTGCAGTGCATGGACGAGACCTCAGCGCCCCCGACGCGAAGTCCCCGGCACCCGGCGGCGTCGATCAGTTTCCAGGCCGATCTCGCCCCCGGTGTGCCGGGCGGATCGGGATTGGCAAAGGTCGATCCCGACGTCTTTTCGCGGATTGGCTGGGTCTCGGTCCGCCGCGCCTGGTGGGCCGCAATCTCCTCTTCAAGCTGCTCCGGATCGGCCCGGTCCGCGGCGGCAAGCTCGAGACGGGTGACGATGAGATCATCGGGCAGCCCGCTCTCGCGATAGGCGAAACCGCAATCGCTGGCCGACAGTTCGACCGTTTCGCCCGACCGGCGCACCCCCCTTATGCGCCGGACCACGTCGCGCAGTTCGCGGCCATGGCAGCCGGCATTGGTGCGCGTCGCCCCCCCCATGGTGCCGGGGATACCGGAGAGGAAGGAAAAGCCGGCAAGCCCTGCCCGGGCGGCGGCGCGCGCAACGGCGAGGTCGAGGGCGCCGGCGCCAACACTGAGCCCCGCCTCGCCGTCACGCCTGATCGCGCCCCAAGCCGCACCGGCAAGGCGGACGACCACCCCGCCCACACCGCCATCCCGCACGATGACATTCGAGCCGACACCCAGCACCGTCACCGGGACAGCCGGTGGCAGGGCGGCGAGAAATCCGGCGAGGTCGGCTTCGTCGGCAGGCAGGAACAGCATGTCGGCCGGCCCGCCGACGCGAAACCAGGTATAGGGCGACAGGGCCGCCCCCGGAATCAGCTTGCCACGCGTGGCCGGCCATGGAGAGCTCAGTTCGGTCATGGTCCCCCTTACTGCGATGCCGGCGCGGCGAAAAGACGACAGCCGGATGACGGGCGGGATGTGCCGGGCTATGCGAGAGGGACGCAGAACGGAGTTGCGATGATGCGGACTGCCCCGATCACCGATCACAGCCATCTCTACCTCGTGGACGCATCCGCCTACATCTTCCGGGCTTACCACGCCCTGCCCCCTCTCAGCCGGGCCAGCGACGGATTGCCCGTGGGCGCGGTTGCGGGCTTCTGCAACATGCTGTGGAAACTTCTCGAGGACCTGCGAGGTCCCGACCGCCCGACCCACTTCGCCTGCGTCTTCGATCATTCCGCCTATTCATTCCGCAACGACCTTTATCCGGACTACAAGGCCAACCGGCCGCCGCCGCCCGAGGACCTGCGGCCCCAGTTTCCCCTGGTCCGCAAGGCCGCCCTCGCTTTTGCGACCCATGCCCTCGAGCAGGAAGGATATGAAGCCGACGACCTGATCGCGACCTACGCCCGGGAGGCTGAACGAAAAGGCGCCCGCGTGACCATCGTCTCCTCTGACAAGGACCTCATGCAACTGGTCAGCCCGCGCGTGCAGATGCTCGACACGATGAAGAACCGGACGATGGGCGTCGAGGCTGTGGTGGAGAAATTCGGCGTCGGTCCGGACCGGGTCGTCGACGTGCAGTCGCTGGCCGGCGATTCCGTCGACAATGTGCCGGGGGCGCCCGGCATCGGTGTCAAGACGGCCGCCCAGCTGATCGCGGCATTCGGGGATGTCGAGACACTGCTGGTCCGCGCCGGCGAGATCAGCCAGCCCAAGCGCCGCCAGACGCTGATCGATCATGCCGAGGCGATCCGGGTATCACGACAGCTTGTGACACTGAAGGATGACGTGCCCGTGGCGGTGCCGGTCGAGGCCCTTGCCGTTGCCGATCCCGATCCCGCAACGCTTCTCGCGTTCCTCGAGGAGATGGAATTCCGCACCATTACCCGGCGGGTTCGCGAGCATTTCGAACAGGACGGCATCGACCTCGCCGGCGACGGGGATCCGGACCGCCCCCCCACCATCGATCACGGCGCCTACGAAACCGTGACGGACATGGCCACACTGGCAACATGGATCGCAGCGGCACGGGCCCAGGGCGTCGTCGCGGTGGATACGGAGACAACCAGCCTCATCGCCCGCTCGGCCCGGCTGGTCGGCGTATCCCTGGCGCTCGCACCCAACCGGGCCTGCTATGTCCCGCTGCGTCACGTTGACCCTGAGGGGGGCGACCTCCTTGGCTCCAGCGCCCCGGATCAGGTGCCTTGGGATGAGGCCATTGCCGCACTGAAAGGGCTGTTCGAGGATCGTTCCGTGCTGAAGGTCGGACAGAATATCAAGTATGACCTCACGGTTCTCGGCGGTCTCGGCATCACGCTCGCCCCCATCGACGACACCATGCTTCTCAGTTTTGCCCTGCATGCCGGGATGCACGGTCACGGCATGGACGAGCTGTCCGAGCGGTTCCTGTCGCACACGCCAATTCCCTACAAGACTGTTGCCGGCTCGGGCAGGTCGCAGGTCACGTTCGACCGGGTCGGCCTCGATCAGGCCACGCCTTATGCCGCCGAAGATGCCGATGTCACGCTTCGGCTCTGGCAGGCCTTCCGTCCGCGCCTCGCCCGGGAACAGGTGACGAGTGTCTATGAACGCCTCGACCGGCCGCTCGTTCCGGTTGTCGCGGCGATGGAGCGGGCCGGCATCCGGGTCGATCGCAACCGCTTGTCAGAACTGTCGTCGGATTTCGCCCAGCGCATGGCCGGCTACGAGCACGCGGCCCGTGAACAGGCGGGCCGGGAATTCAATATCGGAAGTCCGAAACAGCTCGGCGACATCCTGTTCGGCGAAATGGGCCTGCCCGGCGGCAAGAAGACCAAGACCGGCGCCTGGCAGACCGGGGCAGACGTGCTCGAGACTCTCGCCGGCGAAGGGCACGCGCTGCCTCGGACGGTCCTCGCATGGCGCAGCCTCTCGAAGCTGCGATCAACCTATACCGAAGCCCTGCAGGATGCCATCGACCCCGCGACGGGACGGGTCCACACCACCTATTCCCTGGTCGGCGCGCAGACCGGCCGGCTGTCGTCCAATGACCCGAACCTCCAGAATATTCCAATCCGCACCGAAGAGGGCCGGAAAATTCGCGAAGCCTTCATTGCCGAACCCGGTTACAAGCTGATTTCTGCCGATTACAGTCAGGTCGAATTGCGCCTGCTGTCGCAACTCGCCGATATAGAGTCCCTGAAATCGGCTTTCCGGGACGGTCTCGACATCCATGCCATGACCGCAAGCGAGATGTTCGACACGCCGATCGAGGGCATGGATCCGATGGTCCGCCGCCGCGCGAAGGCCATCAATTTCGGCATCATCTACGGCATTTCCGCATTCGGTCTCGCCAATCAGCTCGCCATTTCCCGCGAGGACGCGTCCAGTTACATCAAGGCCTATTTCCGAAAGTTCCCAGGCATCCGGGACTATATGGACGAGACAAAGGCCTTTGCCCGTGAACACGGCCACGTCACCACGGCATTCGGCCGGCGCCTGCATCTCAAGGACATCAATTCGAAAAACGCCGCGGCACGCGCCTTTGCCGAACGCCAGGCGATCAATGCTCCCGTCCAGGGTTCAGCTGCCGATATCATCAAGCGGGCCATGATCGCCATGCCCGGGAGGCTGCGTGCTGCCGGACTGAAGACCCGCATGCTGCTGCAGGTTCATGACGAACTGATCTTCGAGGCCCCCGAAGAAGAGGTCGAGACCAGCCTCGCCATCGTGACCGAAACAATGATGGCTGCACCGACCCCCGCGCTCGATCTCTCGGTGCCGCTCGTGGTCGAGGCGAAGGCGGCCGACAGCTGGGCCGAGGCACACTGATCATGTTTGAGGCGCACGCCCCCCCACCGCAACCGACCCTCCCGCTGCGGCACACAGTCGGCCATACCCGGACAAATGGCGGCGTCTCAGACCGGCCGGACCAGGAACCCGGCCCGCGGAAAATGCACATGCACCGTCTCAGCACGATCATCGGATCGCTGAATCACGATGCTCTGATCGTCGGCATGGACAAGCGTGCCGTCGACCCAGTCGCGGCCATAATCATCAGGGGCAACGCTGACCGGATCGCCCGGCACGAGGCCCTGGCTCGCCAGACCAGTCACGGTGGCCGGCTTCAATCGCGGGGCGGCCTTGCGCGCGATCCCGAGACTCTGCGTGCTCGTCAGGACCTCCGGCTCCTGGCCTTCGGCCTCGCAAAGCCGCCTGTACCACTTGCCGGTCTGGGGGGCGGTCTTGAAACAGTCCTCGACAAAATCGGGGAGGGTCTGCTGGACGAACCAGATGTTCATGTGCGCATGCACATCGACAAGGCCTGGCCTGGCGCCGATCATCCAGGCATTGGCGCCGGCGCCCTGCCCGCCGCCGAGCCGGGCCTCGATCCACATCAGGTGCGCGATCCACTGTTCGCGCAGCATCGGTGCCATGGCCGCCATGGCCGCCGTGTCGAAAGGACGGCCCGACAGGGCCTCGCGATCCTTTCGGAAACTCTCCGGCACGGCCTCTCCGAGAGCCCCGAAAATGATCCCGACCGAACACTGGAACCAGGTCCGGTCGGCCCACATGGCCACCATCCTTTCAAGTCCTTCATGGCCGGGCCGCAGGAGGGCCGGCATGGGGTAAAGTCGTTCGATTTCGCGGAGAATGACCGCCGTATCGCAGAAAATGTCGGCGCCGATCTGCATGACCGGCGTGCGGCGATAGCCTCCGGTGAGGCAGGTCAGGTCGGGCTTCGGCATGATGCTGGGAATATCCACCGCCCACCAGGCCAGGTTCTTGAGGCGAAGCGCAAGTCGGATCTTCTCGGAGAAGGGCGATTGATCATACTGGTGCAGAATTATGCGTTGGGCGTCGGTCACGAGCCCTCCTCCTGTTCTGGTCATCTCGCCGAGTGTTGCCTGTACCGGCAGGCTTGCAAAGCCCGAAGCGCGCCGGCAGGCAAGGCTAGGGCTGAATTCCGGGCGCGATCGCGTCCGCCTCACAATCGACCACCGGGGAGGAACACGGACCATGAAACCCGAAAACCGGGTATGCGCGCTCGCCAGCGTGTTGCTTGCGGGCCTCGCCGCCTGCGCCACGACCGAGCCGGAACGTTGCACGGCCGACTGGATCGAATGGCAGAAGGACAAGGTCTTCACCGATTTCACCAGACAGTACCGGTCCGAGATCCGGACGCTACGCAATCTCGAGGACGACCTGCAGGATCCCGGCCTGGTCGCAGCCATCCGTATCGCCGGCCATGCACGCTCGATCCGCGACATGACGGACACCTTCGCAAACGAGACTCTGCCCGACCTCCGGGCCTCACTCGAGCCCTGCCTGTCGACGCCGATGCGGACCGCCGATCTGCTCGCGGACCTGCTCAATCGCCAGGGCGTCGAGCCGACCGTCATCGAATGGGTACAGGCCCTCGGCGCCCTCATCGAGGCGGATGCTCCCGTGGAGGCACAGGACCCATGAACGGGCCGGGCCCCGAGAGCGTCGAGACATGGACGGTAAGGACATGAGCATGTTTCGTGTTTTCGCGTCTGGCAGCCGGGAAGATGTGGTGCGGGCCTGGTCTGCCCTCGCCTGGAGCGATCCGTCGCCGGCCGATGCTGTCGATCACCGTGAGGACGGCCGGACTCTCTGGCGTCTTGACGCCTACGCGGCCGATGCAGAGGCGGCGGCAGCCTGCAAGGCACTGGCCGAGAACGTGGCACCCGGCCTCCATCTTCGCACTGAACCGCTTGAGGATCAGGACTGGATCGCCCTGTCGCTGGAGGGTCTTCCGGCGGTCAGGGCGGGCGCCGTCCTGGTGTGCGGAGCGCACAGCCTGCCCGCGTCGCCCGGCGGCACAGTCGCCGTCTGCATCGAAGCCGGGCCCGCCTTCGGCACTGGGCACCATGGGACAACCCTCGGCTGTCTTCTTGCCTGGCAGGGCCTGCGCCGGACGCGCCGTCCCCGCCGAATTCTCGATGTCGGTTGCGGTACCGGCGTTCTCGCCATAGCGGCCCTGAAGACCGGCGCGGCGCGGGCGGTGGCCAGTGACATCGATCCCGGCAGCGTGGCCGTGACGCGACAAAACTCCATGAAAAACCAGGTCCAGAACCGACTGAAGGCCGTTCGGGCAAGCGGTGCCAACCATCCCCTGATCCGGAGATCCGGGCCTTATGATCTAGTTTTCGCAAATATTCTTGCGCGCCCCCTGATCCGGCTCGCGCCCGCGCTCGCGAGGATGACAGCGCATGGCGGTCATCTTGTCGTGTCGGGGCTGCTTTGCCACCAGGCACCGCTGGTCGGACGCGCCCTGGCCGGTCGCGGCCTGGTCCCTGCCGAGCACATCCGGAGGGATGGCTGGTCGACACTGGTCTTCCGGCGGCGGGCCCTTTCCAAGCGCGATGACAGGAGTTAACTGAAACAGATGAGACAGGATTTCAGCGTTCGCGGCGGGCCGACCGTTGCGCCCCATTCCCTGCCACGGCTGCGCGCGACCATGGCCGACCTCGGCCTCGATGGATTTTTCATCCCGCACGAGGATGAATACCAGAACGAATACCTGCCTGAAGCGAATGAACGTCTGGCCTGGGCGACGGGATTTACTGGATCGGCTGGCGCGGCCTGGATCCTGACCGACCGTGCCGTGCTGTTTGTCGATGGCCGCTACACGCTGCAGGCCAGTGACCAGGCGCCGACGGCCCTGTTCGACCATGTGCCCATGCCCGATCCCGGGCCAATCGGATGGCTGGCGGAACAGGCATTGCCCGGGCTCCGGCTGGGGTTTGATCCGCGGCTGGTCACACCAACCGCGGCGCTCGCACTCCGGGCCGCTGCCGACAAGGCTGGGGCAGAGCTCGTTGCGACGGACCGCAATCCTGTCGATATCGCCTGGCAGGACAGGCCGCCCCAGCCCCTCGCCCCGATCGTGCCCCATCCGGAGCGCAAGGCCGGCCGGAGCAGCGCCGACAAACGGGCGGAGATCGCGCGGACGCTCGCGGAGGGCGGGGCCGATGCCAGCGTGATCACGGCGCCGGCCTCGATCGCCTGGCTTCTCAATATTCGCGGCGGGGATGTCGAGCGATCGCCCCTCCCGCTCTGCCGGGCCATCCTCCGTTCGGACGGAGCAGTAGATCTCTTCGCCGATCCGGCAAAGGTCACCGAGGGGCTGGCGGCACATCTCGGCAATGGCGTCGCCCTGCGCAACCCCGATGAACTCGGCGAGGGCTTCGGTCACCTATCGGGACAAACGGTCAGACTCGATCCGGAAACCGCATCGGAATGGGTGTTCGAGCAATTGCGCGCGGCTGGCGCGAAGATTGTCGAGGCGCCGGACCCCATCCTGCTCCCGAAGGCCTGCAAGAACCCTGCGGAAATCGACGGCACCCGGGCAGCACACCTGCGCGACGGGGTGGCTGTCACCCGGTTCCTGCACTGGCTCGATACCGAAGCGCAGGATGGCACGGTGACGGAAATCGACGCAGCGCTCCGACTGGAAGCGTTCCGCGACGAACTCGAGGGTCTCGAGGACCTGTCCTTCGACACGATTTCAGGCGCTGGGCCGAACGGGGCCCTGCCGCATTATCGCGTATCGAGTGCCAGTAACCGGCAGCTGGTACCGGGCTCGCTGTATCTTGTTGATTCCGGTGCGCAATATCTCGACGGCACGACAGACGTGACGCGCACGGTCGCCATTGGCACGCCAGCGCCGGAGATGCGCCGCCACTATACGCTCGTCCTCAAGGGACATATTGCGCTGTCAACGGTCCGCTTTCCGGCCGGGACGACCGGAACGCACCTCGATACGCTGGCGCGGCATGCCCTTTGGCAGGCCGGACTGGACTATAATCACGGCACCGGTCACGGGGTCGGGGTCTACCTCGGCGTGCACGAGGGACCACAACGGATCGCGAAGGCATGGAATGCGACGCCCCTGATGGCTGGCATGATCGTGTCCAACGAGCCGGGCTATTATCGCGAGGGCGCCTATGGCATCCGGATCGAGAATTTGCAGGTTGTCACGCCGGAAAGCCCGATCGAAGGCGGCGACCTGCCCATGCTGGGGTTCGAGACGCTGACCCTTGCGCCGCTGGCGCGGTCCCTGATCGAGCCGGCCCTGCTCGGTCCTGCCGAGCGCGAATGGGTCGATGCCTATCATGCCCGCGTGGCCGAAAGGATCGGCCCGCACCTGCCCGAAACGCTCAAGGCCTGGCTGGCCGACGCCTGCGCCCCCATCGGTCCCTGAGGCACCGGCCCGTCTCAGCCGGCCGCATTACCCGTTTCCGCACCCGCGCCAACCAGGGCAAGCCACTCCTCTTCGCTCAGCACTTCAACGCCGAGACTTTCGGCCCGGGCCCGCTTCGAGCCGGCATTCGCACCGGCCACCAGGTAATCGGTCCTGGCCGACACCGACCCTGAAACCCTGGCGCCAAGCGCCGTCGCCCGGGCCTTGGCCTCGTCGCGCGTCATGCGTTCCAGGGTTCCGGTGAAGACCACTGTCTTGCCCGATACGGCGCTGTCCCCGCTCACCTTTTCTGCCGGCTCGATGGTCACTTTCCGGAGCAGGGCCGCCAGCATGTCGAGATTGTGTGGTTCACGGGCAAAGGCGACGAGCGCCTCGACCGCCGCGCTGCCAACCCCATCAATATCGGTCAGGCTACTCTCACCGGCCCCGAACAGCGCCGAATCGCGCGCCGCCTCGACCGCGGCCCAGAACGGCTCCCAGGTGCCGTAGGCCCGGGCAAAGGCGCCGGCGGTGATCTCGCCGACATGCCGGATACCGAGCCCGTTCAGGAAGCGCGCAAAGGGAACCCGCCGGCGCGCCTCGATCGCAGCATAAAGCTTGCCGGCAGACACCTCGCCGAATCCCGGCCAGTCCGCCAGGGGCGGTTCACCGGCCGCCTCGATGGCCTCTCGCAGGCGGAAAATGTCCTGGGGGCCATGCAGTACGCCCTTCCCGACAAACAGCTCGACCTGTTTCGCGCCGAACCCCTCGATGTCGAGCGCCTTGCGGGAAACGAAATGCTTCAGGCGCTCGATCCTCTGCGCCGGACAGACCAGACCGCCCGTGCAGCGGCGCCGGACATCAAGATCGCCCTTGTCATTATGCTCGCGCATGGCGGCCGAACCGCATTCGGGGCAGGTTTCGGGGAACTTGAAGGGAGGACGACGGCCGGGCCGGTCCGCATCGATCACGGCGACCACTTGCGGGATCACATCGCCGGCCCGCTGCACTGTCACCCGATCGCCGACCCGGACATCGAGGCGTGCGATCTCATCCTCATTGTGCAGGGTCGCACTTGAGACGACAACGCCGCCCAATGTAACCGGCGCGAGACGCGCAACGGGCGTGAGCGTGCCGGTGCGTCCCACCTGAATATTGATTGCCTCAACCTGGGTCGTGGCCTGTTCTGCGGGAAACTTGTGGGCAATGGCCCAGCGTGGCGCGCGGCTGACAAGGCCGAGCCGACCCTGCCAGTCGAGCCGGTCGACCTTGTAGACCACTCCGTCAATATCATAGTCGAGACTGGCCCGCTGGCCAGCAATTGCGTCATAGGCCGCGAGCAGGGCATCGAGCGTCTCATGCCGCGTCAGCAGCGGATTGGTGACAAATCCCCAGCCCGCCATGACCGCGACGGCCTCGAACTGCGTCGCCGCGAAAGGGGCCGTAGCGCTGGCCCAGCCATAGGCGAAGAAATTCAGGGCCCGGCTCCTGGTGATGGCGGCATCCTTCTGGCGAAGGCTGCCGGCCGCAGCATTGCGGGGATTGGCGTAGAGCTTGTTCCCGGCCTCCGCCTCGCGGCGGTTGAGCGCGGCAAACTCGGTTTTCGACATGAAGATCTCGCCGCGAACATCGATTCGCGATGGCCAGCCCTGCCCCTCCAGCCGGTGCGGAATGTCCCGCACCGTCATGGCATTGGCCGTGACATCCTCGCCTTCGACGCCATTGCCGCGGGTCGCCGCACGCACCAGGTGCCCTGCCTCATAGGTCAGGCTCAGCGACAGGCCGTCAATCTTGGGTTCGGCCGTGAGAGGCACGACTTCATCCGCGTCAAGTCCGAGAAAGCGGCGGATGCGCGCCTGGAAATCGGCGACATCCCCGGCCGAGAAAGCGTTCTCGAGCGAAAGCATGGGCTCGGCATGCCGGATTTTCGCAAAACCGGCCGCCGGCGGTGCGCCAACAGTCCGCGACGGGCTGTCGGGACCGACCAGCCCCGGAAACCGCGCCTCGATCGCATCCAGCCGCCGGCGCAGGCGATCATAGGCTGCATCGGTCATCTCCGGATCGTCGCGCGTGAAATAGGCATCGTCGGCTGCGGCGATGGCCGAGCGCAGCCGGGCCAGCTCGGCCTCGGCCTCCGCTTCGGTGAGCGCATTCACGGACTTGTCCTCGGACATGACACCTCCAGGAGACGGGCGGCTGCATGGCGAGCCTCCTGCGTCACCGTCCGGCCGGACAGCATGCGGGCGAGCTCCTCGAGTCGCGAGCTGTCATCTAGGCGCGATACACAGGTCTGGCCAAGCCCCTTGCGATCGGTCCCTTTCTCGATGCGCCACTGGGCATCGGCGCAGGCGGCGACCTGCGGCGAATGGGTCACCGCAAAGACCTGGCGATCGCCGCCAAGGCGGGCTAGCCGCTCGCCAATCGCGGCGGCGACCGCCCCGCCGACGCCCTGGTCCGCCTCGTCGAAAACGAGCACGGGCGCGGCCCCGGCATCGGCCAGGGCGCACCGCAGCGCCAGCGAGACCCGGGCCAGTTCGCCGCCCGAGGCAATCTTGCCGAGCGGACCGAAACCGGCGCCCTTCCGGGGCTCGACCTCGATCACCACCTGGTCAGCGCCATGGGCACCGGCACTGGCTTCGGGCAGCGCCGAGACCGCCATGCGCAGGCGCAGGCCGGCCATTATCAGCGGGGCGAGTTCCCGCGCCACAGCCGAGCCGAGCCGTTTCGCCGCCGCCCTGCGGGCCGCCCCGAGCTGCTCGGCTGCCATGCGCCACCGCGCCTTCGCCTCCGTCTCCCGCGCCCGCGCCGCGGCCAGGGTCTCCTCGCCGGCCTCGATCTCGGCCTGCTCAGCGGCCAGCCGGTCGCGCAGGCCGGCAAGCGCATCCGGCTCGACACCGAAGCGCCGGGCCAGCCCGCGCAGGGCAAACAGTCGCGCCTCGACCGCTTCGAGCCGGCCATCCTCACCATCGGCCCCGGACAGGAGGCCCGTCAGCAGGCTTTCGGCCTCATCGAGTTCGATCAGCGCCCGTTCCAGTCCCTCACCAAGCTGGTGCAACCTTGCGCCCAGCGCACTGGCCCCGGCTTCCAGACCGGGCAGGCGGCACAAGCGTTCGACCGCCCGCGCGGCCTGTGCCAGCGCGCCCCGCCCCGCGCCTCCACCAAGCGCCGCTTCCGCTTCGCCCAGCCCGTCGCGCAATCGCTGCTGGTGCGCAAGGACAGCCCGTTCGCCGGCCAGCGCGTCCGCCTCGCCCGGCTCCGGCGCCAGCTCGTCGATTGCGGCGATGTCACGGTCCAGAGACGCCTGCCGCTCGGCCGCTTCCCCGGCCGTACGCTCGATCGCGTCCCGCGCCTCAACGGCCGAGCGGAGGGCCGCCCAGGCCTCGGCACAGGCCGCCAGGAGCGCCTCGTTGCCAGCATACTGGTCGAGCAGGGTGCGCGCCGCTCCGGGGCGCAGCAGGCCCATGGCCGCATGCTGGCCGTGCATGTCGACCAGGTATTCGCCGACCTCGCGCAGCCGCGCGGCGCTCACCGGCTGGTCGTTGATATGCGCCCGGATCGCCCCCCTGACCGGCACCACACGCCGGAGCGTGAGCAGCTCATCGCGATCGGCAGCGATATCGGCCGCCTCAAGCAGGCTCCAGACGGCATGGTCGGACGGCAGCGAGAAGGACGCCCGGATCGTGGCCTGGGCATCGCCCGCCCGCACCATCCTGCGCTCCGCCGGGCCACCAAGGGCCACCGACAGGGCGTCGAGGATGATCGACTTGCCAGCGCCCGTCTCACCTGTGAGCGCGGTAAAGCCCGTCGCCGGCGACAGGTCCAACCGGTCAATCAGGACAAAGCTGTGAATACAGAGGTCCACTAACATGCCCAGCGCCATAGCATTGGAACACAAAAAGAACAATAACCAAACGCAAACGGATCAGAGATTGCGGCCCAAGGATCAGGCCCGTGGATCAGGCTCGGAATCAAGCCCGGATTCAGGGAAGGCGCCCGTTCGCGTCGGCAACATCTCGACTGCCGGCCGCGGCCTCGCCCGGACGCGCGCCGGACTGCCCGGCAAGAATGGCGCGGGCACCCGCTTCCCCGCCGAGCAGGGCGTAACTCATGCGGTACCAGCGCGTGTCGGGAAAGTTGTGGCCAAGCACGGAGGCCGCCGCGAGCGCCTCGCCTTTCAGGCCCATGGAAAGATAGACCTCGACCAGACGGTGCAGCGCCTCGGGCACGTGTGAGGTGGTATCATAGTCCTCGACCACCGTCCTGAACCGGTTGACCGCCGCAAGATGCTGGTTCTTGCGCAGGTACCACCGCCCGATCTCCATTTCCTTGCCGGCCAGCTGGTCGGCGACCATGTCCAGCTTGACCTCCGCATCGCGGGCATAATCGGTGCCGGGAAAGCGTCGCACGACGTCCTGAAGCGCGGCGCGGGCAGCCTCGGTCGTGCCCTGGTCACGGCCGACATCGATGATCTGCTCGAAATGGCTGACCGCGACGATGTAGTAGGCATAGGCCGCGCCATCGGTGCCAGGATGCAGCGCGATGAAGCGCTGCGCAACACCGATCGCGTCGTCATACTGGCGCCCCCGGTAATGGGCATAGGCGGTCATCAGTGTCGATCGCCGGGCCCATTCGGAGTAGGGGTGCTGGCGCTCGACTTCATTGAAGAGCTGGATGGCCTTGTCCCAGGACCGCTGGTCGAGCTGGGCCGCCGCAGCATTGTAGAGCGCCTCGACCGGCCGCTCGACATAGGCGATCCGGTCCGGGCCGCGATTGGACTGGCAGGCGGCGGTGCCGAGGGCCGCAATGACAAGCGTGGCGGAAAGGAGGGGATTGGTGCGCATGCGAAGAACTCCCGGCTCTGGAGCGCTTTCCGCAGGCCGGCAGACGGGGCCCCTTCGGCAAAGCACAGACTGTCAGTTCGTCGGATACCGCGCGGGCTGCCAGCCGGCCTGGCCGGGCAGGACCGTGCGCGCGGTCTCCGTCTCCTTGCCTTATTAGCTTGCTCCGCCGCGCTTCGCCAATGTTCATTTCAGTCGCAATGCGCTTTCCGTCCGGTGCGGATGGCAGGGGCAAGGCAGAGCTGGCCGGACGCGCGCTTGCCGACAGGCGGCGATGCCCTAGTGTCAGTTATCGGTTTACGCCCCCTTCCTGAAGATCGAGACCGCCATGCCGCTGCCATCGCCTTCCCCGGACGCATCCGAAATCGACCGCATCGTTGGCGAGCGAATACGCCGTCGCCGTGTCCTGCTCGGGCTCACCCAGGACCAGCTGGCCGATGCGCTGGGCATTTCCTACCAGCAGATCCAGAAATACGAGACCGGCGCCAACCGGGTCAGCGCCGGACGGCTGTTCAAGATCGCCCAGACGCTGGAGATCCGGACAGGATGGTTCTTTGAAGGGATCGGCGATGCCGACCGGTCAGCTGCCGACAGCGACGGGCTGGCCTCCTCGCGCCATACGATCGAACTGGTGCGCGGGTTTCAGCGGATCGAGGATGACAAGCAGCGCATGGCGGTACTCGCCCTCGTGCGGGCCCTGGCGGGCGAGGAGGAGAGCCGCGACCAGGTACCCGCCCCAGCGGCGCCCCAGCGGACCCCAGCGCACGGGCACGCAAATGGTGGTGCTGCACAGGGCAATGGTGCCCAGCCCGGCAGGGACGCCTCCTGAGGTTGCACCGTGACGGCTCAGGGAGCCCGGTTCTGGCGGGATTGGGGCAGCGCTTCGGGGTCAGAAGCCCCGTCCGGCCTGATTGCGGCAAGCCCTCTCCAGCGCACCCTCGCAGGGGTGGACGGGTGCGCGTCAGGCCGTCGCCTCAGGCCGAGGCCAGAAGTGCCGGGTGTCCGCCTGCAGCCGACTCAGCGGTTTCCCAGCACCAGGCCTGCGGCGTCGCGAGCAGCTTCCGGACCAGCAGGTTGTTGATGGCATGGCCCGGCTGGTTGGCATCATAGGCGCCGAGGATGGGACCGCCTGCGAGCATCAGGTCGCCGATCGCGTCCAGGAGCTTGTGCCGGACAAATTCATCCGACGCGCGCAATCCTTCGGGATTGACCACGGTTTCGCCTTCGATCACCACGGCGTTGTCCAGTGACCCGCCGCGCGCGAGGCCCTTTGCCTTCAGCTGTTCGACATCGCGGGCGAAGCCGAAGGTCCGCGCGAAGGCGACATCGTCCATGAACTGGCCAGGTGTCAGGCGAATGGCCATCTGCTGCACGCCGATGGCAGGGTTGGCATAGTCGATCCGGGCGCGCAGGGTGAGATCATCCCGCGGGGTGGGCGAGAGGCTGGCCCAGCGCGGACCGTCCTCGACCCGCACCTCCGACAGGATCCGCATGGACCGGCGCGGCGCCTTCTGGGACCGGAGCCCCGCCGAGCGGATGAGCTCGCAGAAGACAAGCGCAGAGCCGTCCATGATCGGCACTTCGACACCATCGATCTCGATCAGGAGATTGTCGACACCCATGCCGGCGCAGGCGGCAAGCAGGTGCTCGACCACAGAGACGCTGACACCGGCATCATTGGTCAGCGTCGTGCACAGTGTGGTATCGCTGACAGCGGTGGCAACGGCAGCGAGTGTGCGCCCCTGTCCGAGCACGTCAGTCCGCACGAAGCGAATACCGGCATTCTCGGGCGCAGGGCGCAGGACGACGCGCGCCCGCTCACCGCTGTGGACACCAATGCCGGCGCAGACGGCCGGCGTGGCGATGGTCTGCTGACATGTCCCTCGGTTCAACTCGACACCCTCCGTTTACAAGGAGGTAACAAGCTTGAACCGGCAGGAACGACAAGACACGCTGTGTTACGAACTATTGCAGGACATTGGCCTGACGCCCGATTATCGCCTTGATATTGCTTCGCTTTACGTCGAAATGTCCGTGTTGCAATCGGGCGGTCAGCGCTGCTTCATGACTTAATGGTTAGCTGAGCGGCGCAGGAAGGACGGGATTTGCAGGTCGGCATCATCGCTCGCTGCCGCCTCGGTCGCCTGCCGGACCGGAGATTCGTTCGCCGCCCCCTTGTTGCCGACGTTGGTGTCCCGGCGCCAGCCGAACAGGGCGCCGAAACCGTGGCCAAGCGCGCTCTGCGGCGCATCGGCCTCGTCTTCCTCATAGCTGTGCCCGACGGGCGCCGACGTGGGTCGGCTGCCATCGGCGTCCGGCTCGGTCGGGGTGAGCCCGATTGTCGTATCCGGCGGACCCGCAGGGCCGGCCGCGGTGCCTGCGGGGTGTTCGCCGTCTGCGTTGCCGGACGCCGCGTCAGACGACGTCACGATGGTCGGCAGCGGCATATCATCCATGTTCCCCAGGGGCACGGCCGGTTCGGCCGCATCCACCGGCTCGAGCATGTCCTCGATACCTTCCGGCGCCTGACCGCCATGCTGGGAACTGCCCGGCTGGGGAATCGAAGGCTGGGAAACAGTGGGCTGGTCAGCGTCCGCGTCTGCATCGGGGTGTCCGGCGCGAGGCGCCGCTTCACCGGTGTGCCATGAACCGGTCACGACCACCGGGCCCGTCTCGCCGACCGCCCCCGGCTGCTCCTGGCCGGTGTCACCGGTGGCCACCAGGGCGTGCCGCTCGCTGTCACGGCCTGTTGCACCCGTTTGCGGCATGACCGGCACGGGGTGACTCCGCCGCTTGCCTTCCTCGAGGCCGGCAGCGACGACGGAGACGCGCAGCTTGCCCTCGAGTTCGTGGTCAAAGGTCGAGCCGAGGATGATATTGGCATTATCGGCGACCTTGGCACGGATCTCGTTGGCCGCCTCGTCCAACTCGAACAGGGTCATGTCATAGCCGCCGGTGATGTTGATCAGCACACCGCGCGCGCCTTCCATTGTGACATCATCGAGCAGCGGGTTGTCGATCGCCGCGCGGGCCGCTTCGAGCGCGCGCTGGTCGCCTTCGGCTTCGCCCATGCCCATCATGGCCGAGCCCATGCCGGTCATGATCGAACGGACGTCGGCGAAATCGAGATTGATCAGGCCCGGCATCACCATGAGATCGGTGATCCCGCGCACGCCGGAATAGAGCACGTCATCGGCCAGGCGGAAGGCATCGGCGAAGGTTGTCCGCTCATTGGCAATGCGGAACAGGTTCTGGTTCGGCACCACGATCAGGGTATCGACACTCTCGCGGATCTGTTCGAGCCCGGACTGGGCAATCTGCATGCGGCGCGCGCCCTCGAAGCCGAACGGCTTGGTGACGACGCCGACCGTGAGGATGCCGCGATCATGGGCCGCCCGGGCGATCACCGGTGCTGCCCCTGTCCCGGTCCCGCCGCCCATGCCGGCCGCGATGAACACCATGTGCGCATCCTCGAGATAGGACACGATCTCCTCGATGCTCTCCTCGGCCGCCTCGGCGCCGACATCGGGGCGGGCGCCAGCCCCGAGCCCGCGGGTGACGTCGGGGCCGAGCTGGATCCGCTTGTCGGTCTTGGTCCGGTTGAGCGCCTGTGCATCGGTATTGGCGACCACGAATTCGACGCCTTGCAGGTTCGCCTCGATCATGTTGTCGACGGCATTGCCGCCGGCACCGCCAACGCCGAAAACGATTATGCGGGGACTGAGCTCTTCGGTCATGGGCCTGCCTTTCACTTCGATCGCGTCGCGTGGTCCGGGTCACGACTTGCTCCGGGTTTCGCCGCAGCTGACTTATAATGGGTTAAACGCGCCCCCAAGGGGTCAGAAATTTTCCCGCAACCAATCCATCGTTCGTCCAAGAACCTGTCTGGCATCAAGCGCGGACCGTCCCGTCTGCAGCAGCCCCGACTGCATGACGTCCCGCCGCCCGATCATGCCGTACGTTAGCAAACCCGCCGCAGTGGAGAAAGCCGGCGTTGCAAGGCTTTCACCGAAAATGTCAGCGTGCAGCGGGCGGCCGAGCCGGACCGGCAGGCCGAACATCTGCGCCGCCACCTCCTTCACGCCCGGCAGCTGGCTCGCCCCTCCGGTCAGCACCACTCGCCGCGGCAGCACCGTGCGCAGGTCCGAGCCGTCGAGGCGCGCCTTCACCAGTTCGAGGGTTTCCTCGATGCGCGGCGCGATGATCCGGACGAGGTCGGCGCGCGGGCGCCTGAGCACGGTCAGCCGGCCATCATCACCGAGGCAGGGGCAGTCGATCCGCTCAGCCAGCCCCGGCGCGCCGGCATTGGCCTGGCCGTGAACGGTCTTGACGCGCTCGGCAGCGGCAAAGGTGCTGCCCAGTCCCTGGGCGAGGTCGGCGGTCACCAGCGTGCCGCCAGCCGGAATCAGGTCCAGCCAGGCCGGCGCGCCATGCATGAACACGGCCATGGCCGTGACACCGGCACCCATGTCGATGCAGATGGCGCCATTGTCCCGCTCATCCTCGATCAGCGTGCCGAAACCGCTGGCGATCGCCGAGGGGACGGCCGCCACGACCTTCAGGTGCGCCCGTCCGACACATTCGACCAGGTTGCGCACGAGCCCCGCCGGTGCGGTGACGAGGCACATCAGCAGCCCGAGCCGGTCCGCCAGCATGCCGACAGGTTCCTGCACCCCTTCGGTGTCATCGACCCGGTAGGCGACCGGCCAGGCACCGAGGATCTCCCGGCCCTTCTCCTCGCCGCGCGCCAGGGCCGACGCCTGCAGCCGGCGAATATCGCGCAGGCTCACCTCGCGTCCGCCCGTCTCGGTATGGGCCGTGACCAGGCCAGCCCGCAGTTTCGGCCCGGTAATCCCGAGGCGGACCTCCTGGACCTGGATCCCCGACTGCCGCTCGGCATCCTCGACCGCGAGGCGCACCGCACGTTCCAGCGCATCCATGTCGGTGATCGTGCCCGCCCGGAAGCCGCGCGATTGCTGGCGACCGGCACCAGCCAGGCTGACCCCGGCGGCCGAGCCGGAATTGATCCGGCCGATCAGGCAGGAAATCTTCGACGAGCCGATATCGAGCGCGGCCACCACGTCGCCATCGCCCGGCAGGCGGCGCGCCCGCTGTCGTTCCGAATGCGTGGACATCAGGCCGCTCCCTCGGTCGTGCGCAGGCCCGGGTGCCGAGAGGCAGGCCCGGCGGGCCGCAGGAAGACCCGTCCGGGCAGGCGGAAATCAGCGAGCCGCAGGGGCCGGTCGGCCAGTTGCTCAGCCTGGTTGAGCGCCTCGAAACGGCCGAGCGCTGCGGCAAGGCGCGTCTCGCCCGGCAGGCGCACGACAAGCCCGCTATCGAGCAGGAGGTCCCAGCGGCGCGCGTCAACGCGCTGGGCGATCCCGACCCGGCCCATGAGGCTCGGCGCCGCTGCGAGCGCCTCGCGCAGGGCCGGCATGGCTGCGGCGGCCCCCTCGCCGCTGACCCGGAGAAGCCCGGCATGGTCGGCCGGCCGCTCCCCGGTCATCACCCGGCCGAGCCCGTCGACCACCTGCCAGTCCTCCCCGTCATGCCAGAGCGCCGTCGGCGTGGCCGGATGGGCGGTGATCACGACCTGGTCGGGCCACAGCCGGTGCACGGTGACATTCACCACCCGCCCGGTCGCCTCGATCCGGTCGCGGATGCTGTGCGGATCGGCCCGCCACATGTTCTCACCCGGCTCGATCATGGCCGTCGCCAGCACCTGCTCGCGCAGCACCGGGTCTGCATCGAGACCGATCACCGTGACCGAGCTGACCGCCAGCCCGGTCGTCCGGGCGACCGAGTCCAGCACATTGCCGACCCCGGCCTCGACCTTCGCCATGGATCCGCCCATCCAGGCCGCAGCCGCGACCACGAGGGCAAGGATGATCATCAGGCCGAAAACGACCGAGGAGACGCTGACATCGCTGCGGCGCGGGTCGCCGTAATCGTCGTCATCATGGGTCACTACCTTGGGCATGAGGCATCCTCGATCATCCAACGCACCAGCTCTTCGAAGGTGATCCCCACACCAGCGGCCTGCTCGGGAACGAGCGAGGTCGGCGTCATGCCGGGCTGGGTATTGGTTTCGAGGATCACGAGCCGGTCTCTCTTGTCGTCATAGCGGAAGTCCGATCGCGTCACGCCCCGGCAGCCAAGCGCTGCATGGGCCTCGAGCGCGAGCGCTTCGGCCTTCTTCATCACATGGTCAGGCAGTTCGGCCGGGAAGACATGACGCGATCCGCCTGACGCATACTTTGCATCGAAGTCGTAAAACTCCCGTAAAGTGGTAATCTCCGTGACACCAAGCGCGCGATCGCCCATGACGCCGACCGTGAGTTCGCGGCCGGGAATGAATTCCTCCGCCATCAGGTTGTCACCATAGGTCCAGTCCGCGGCCAGCGTGGCCTGGCTCGGTCCGTTCGCCCCCTCACGCACGATGATGATGCCGAAGCTGGAGCCTTCGGCCACCGGCTTGATGACGTAGGGTGGCGGCAGCGGATGGGCGGCGGCCGCATCGGCCCGCGTCACCGGCACATCCCGGGCGATGTCCATGCCGGCCAGGGCGTAGAGCGCCTTGGACAGGCGCTTGTCCATGGCCACGGCCGAGGCGCGGACGCCGGAATGGGTGTAGGGAATGTCCATGACCTCGAAGAGGCCCTGCACGCAGCCATCCTCGCCCCAGGGTCCGTGCAGGCCATTGAGGATCACGTCCGGCTCTGCATCCGCGATCTGGCGCGCCAGGGTGCGGTCGGCATCGATCTCGACCACGTCATACCCCGCCGCGCGCGCCGCCCGCGCCATCTGCGTGCCGGAGCTGATCGACACCTCGCGCTCGGACGACCAGCCGCCATACACCACCGCCACGCGCTTCATCGCCAACACTCCCTGCCGTCGTTCCATAGGTCGCAAGGAAGGTTCATGAAGGGTGAAAGCGGCGGGGAAAGGGCGCGGCTGCGGCGGCGTTCCAGCCTGCCCGCGCTCGCGCGCAGGCCTTGCACACGCATCCTGTCTGAACGCAATATCACGCAGCAACAAGACCGGAAACGCCCATGCCCTCGTCCGACGCCCCGAGCCCGCCCGTCATCGAGACCTATTTCGACTGCTCCAGCCCCTGGACTTATCTCGGCTTCCACAATCTCATCCCGCTGGCCGAACGGCTCGGTGCCGTGATCGACTGGAAGCCGATCCTCGTCGGCGGGGTGTTCAATTCGGTCAATCCGAGCGTCTATGAGAGCCGCCGCGCACCGGTGAAGGCCAAGGCACGCTATCATGCCAAGGACCTGCAGGACTGGGCGCGCCTGGCCGGGCTGACCATAAAGATGCCGCCCAGCGTCTTCCCGGTGAACAGCGTGAAGGTGATGCGCGCCTGCATTGCCCTGCAGCCCGAGGGCAAGCTGGTCGATTTCGCCCGCGCCGCCTTCGAGGCCTACTGGCACCACGATCAGGACATCTCGCAGGATGCGGTGATCGCCGACATCTGCGGCCGCGCCGGCGTCGCACCGGGGCGGGTGTTCGAAGCCATTGGCGATCCGGCCATCAAGGCGCAGCTGCGGGCCAATACCGACGCGCTCATCGCGCGCGGCGGCTTCGGCAGCCCGACCTTCTTCGTGGCCGGCGAGATGTTCTTCGGCAATGACCGGCTGGTGCTGGTCGAGGATGCGGTGCGCCGCGCCGCCCTGCCGGGCCGGTGACAGCTTGCGTGAGGCGGCATCCGGCGCGGCGCCAGGGGGGCGGATGACGGGCACGCGAGGGGGCAGATGAGTTGTCACAGCGCACAGTCCAGCCGGGCAGTCTAATAGACTTGACATGACCGACACCACCGCACCCCGCCTGGCGGATCCCGACATGCGCCGCGCCGATCTCGATCGTGGCTCGGGCTTTGCCGCCGAACTGGAAAAGGACCGGCTGTCCCGGGCGAAGTCGCGCAGCCTCCGGCCGCTGCGCCGGCTGCTGCCCTTCATCCTGCGTTATCCCTGGACACTCGCGGCCTTCACCCTCTTCCTCTTTCTCGCCGCCGGGCTGACGCTGGTGCTGCCGGCCGCCTTCCGGCTCGTCATCGATTGCGGCTTCGCCGGCGCACCTGACAGCGCCCTGTGCGAAGCCTTCGCCTCGGGCGGCGATCTCGGCCGCTATTTCTGGATCGGCATGGGCGTCGCCGTCGCCCTCGCCACCGTCAGCGCGCTCAGGTATTATTTCATCTCGAAACTGGGGGAGCGGGTGGTCGCCGACCTCCGGCGCGCGGTCTATGACCATATCCTCACCCTGTCGCCCACCTTCTATGCAACCACCCGCACCGGCGAGGTGCTGTCGCGGCTGACCACCGACACCACGCTGATCCAGACCGTGGTCGGCGCGTCTGTCTCCATGGCCGTGCGGACCCTGGCGACGACGCTCGGCGCGCTGCTGCTGATGGTGGTGGTGAGTTGGAAGCTCGCGCTCATGGTGCTCGCCGTGGGCCCGGTGATCCTGGTCCCGATCCTGCTCTTCGGGCGGCGGGTGCAGCGGCTCTCCCGCTCCAGCCAGGACAGCCTCGCCGATGCCTCGGCCCGCGCCAGCGAGACCCTGCGCGCGATCGAGACGGTGCAGGCCTTCACCCGCGAGAATGCCGAGCGGGCGAGCTTCTCCCGCGCAGTCGAGGCGACCTATGATGTCGCGCTGCGGCGGATCAGGGTCCGCGCCTGGATGACCGCCACCATCTTCGCCGCCATCCTGGTCAGTCTTATCGGCGTGCTCTGGTTCGGCGCGGTGCAGGTCCAGTCCGGCGCGCTGACCCCGGGAGCGATGACGCAGTTCGTGATGTATGCCTTTGTCGCGGTGTCGGGCGCCGGGGTGCTGACCGAGACCTATGCCGAGATCATGCGCGCGGCCGGTGCCACCGAGCGGCTGATGGAATTGCTCGCCGCCCGGCCGGTGATCACCGCGCCCGCCACGCCGGCCACCCTCGCCGCGCCGTTGCGGGGGGAGCTGCAGCTGGAGCGGGTCAGCTTCGCCTATCCCCTGCGGCCCGAAACCGAGGCGCTGCGCGATGTCTCGCTCGCCATTGCGCCGGGCGAGACGGTGGCACTGGTCGGCCCTTCGGGCGCCGGCAAGTCGACCGTGTTCCAGCTGCTGCTGCGCTTCTACGACCCGCAATCGGGCCGGATCACGCTGGACGGCCACGACATCCGCACCCTCGACCCCGAAGACCTGCGCGCCCGGATCGCCGTCGTGCAGCAGGCTGCGCCGCTGTTCTCGGGCAGTGCGGCCGAAAACATCCGCTTTGGCCGCCCCGGCGCCACGGAAGCGGACATCCGTGCTGCCGCCCGCGCCGCCAATGCGCACGCCTTCATCGCCGCCCTGCCCGACGGCTATGACACCCCGCTCGGCGAAAGCGCAACGACCCTGTCGGGCGGCCAGCGCCAGCGCATCGCGATTGCCCGCGCCATCCTGCGAGATGCGCCCATCCTGCTGCTCGACGAGGCGACCTCGGCGCTCGATTCCGAAAGCGAGCGGGCCATCCAGGACGCCTTCGAGGCGCTGTCGGCGGACCGCACCACGATCGTCATCGCCCACCGCCTCGCCACCGTCCTGAAGGCTGACCGGATCGTCGTGCTGGAGGACGGCCGGATCATCGACCAGGGCCCCCATGCCGACCTGCTCGCCCGCGGCGGCCTCTACGCCCGCCTCGTGGAACTGCAGTTCGGCGCGGCCGCCACGGGCACAGGCGCAGGCGCATGAGCGAAACAGGCGGCATCCCTGTCACACGCGTGGCCGTGAGCCAAGGCCGCGAGGCGGCGATCCGCGAGGCGGTGCGCACCGCGTCGCCACCGGCAAGGGATGGCGCGCAGACGGTGCTTGCCAGCTCGGATATGGCCAGCGACCTTCTCGCCTTCCTCTCCGATCCACGCGTGCATGCGCCGATCTACACCCTGCCCCGTCCGCTCACCGAAGCGAGCCTGAGCGCCTTCATCGCCGATCATGCGGCCCAGCGCGGCCGCGGCGAGGGCCTGCTCTGGGTCACGCTGTCCGGGGATGGAGTGATCTCGGGCTATTCCGACCTGCAGATCTGGCCGCACTGGGCCACCGGTGAGCTCGGCGGCGCGCTGCACCCGGATCGCCAGGGGCAGGGTGCCGGGGCGGCCGGTGCCCGCGACACCTTCACCTGGATGTTCGCCGCCCTCGGCCTCGACCGCCTTTGCGAGACCGCCGCGCCGGACAATGTCCGCACCGCGCGCCTGCTCGACGGGCTCGGTTTTGCCCGCATGGGCGAGGTCATTTCTACCCGGCCCGACGGCACGACCCGGCCCTCGCTGGTCTGGGAGATCACGCGCGCCGACTGGGCCGCCCGCCACGGCGGCCTCGACTAAAGCGGCGCGTTCGCCAATGAAATCAGCGGGCCGCTTCAAGTCCTTGTTTTGAGGCGCTTCCGGACGGCAAACCGGTGTCCACTTCGCCTGGAAGCGCTATAAGGACGGACCCTGCCCGAAGGTGCGCTCAGCCCTGGCCGAGGGCGAACCAGAGGCACGCCCCGGCGGTGACCAGCATCACGATCAGGGTGCCGAACGTGCCGATCATGCGGCCGATGCCGAGCCCCGGAACTCCGCCCATGCCCAGCGCATGCAGCAGCCGCAGCACGACCAGGCTGGCCCCGAGGCTGTGGATCCAGACCGCTGGCGCCCCGAGCACGGCCAGCGCCAGGATCGCCACCATGGTGATCGGCACGTCTTCGCCGGCATTGGCCTGCATCCGCATCGCCTTCTGCAGCGTCTCATTGCCGCCATCGCCGAGCATGACCTGCGACCGCGCCCGCGTGATCCCGCAATTGAGCTTCAGCCCCATGAAAAGGAGCACCATGAGCCCCGCATAAAGCACCGCCGCTTCCAGTCCCGTCATTTCTGCTTCCTCCAGCCATTCGACACTGTCACGACCGACGTTTCAGCTGCGCGCCAATCGACCAGGCGGCGCGTCAGGGATTGGCTCCGCCGCCCCTTGCGCACTAGGGTTCCGTTATTCGCGCCCTCATTGAGTTTGCGCGTCGCCCGCTGGCTGGGGGGCGGACCTGACGATGGCCGCAACGGTCCTAGGCGGTCTTGATCGCCATGGCCGTATACTTGTCGGCAAGCGCCTGTATTCCGGGGGGTATCTCGATCTTGTGCGGGGAGTAGTTGGGCAGGTAAATGCTCAGCAGGCTGGGCAACATGGAAAGCGAACTTGCGAGCCCGCCTTGCTTCAGTTTGCCGGTCCCGCTTGCAGTTTTGCCTGTAGGTGCCTCTGCAGGTGGGCGGGTCTTGAGCATGTAGCGCGAGACCCGGCTTATCCAGCTGGTGAAGTGCCACTGCGCCCAGATGCCGACCGCAAGCCTGTAACCATAACCGCCGCACACATGGTCGTAGACGTCGAATGCCACCGTGCGGTGTTCGAGCTCTTCGACAAAGTGCCACTCAATCAACTGCATGAAAGGTGGCAGGTCCTCACCGAAGCCATCGCTACCCATCATGTGCCTGATGGTATTCATCGTCAGCGCTTCGAAACCCTCGGCATAGGCCAGATTGAAACGCAGTGACTTGGTCCGGGTGAAGCGATGGTAGTCGTCGGAGAGTTCCTTTTCAAATGATGCCAGTTCGGGGAATCCCGAAAGCCGGACCGTGTCATTGAACTTCTTGTGCATCTGATAGTGCTGCGCTTCCTGGCGGACGAAACTTCGCAAGCCATCCAGGACAACCGGGTCGGTCACGTGTGGCTCTGCCGCCCGCATGGAGCGTATGAGGTACGGCTCCAGATGCGGCAGCAGCAGCGAGCCGGCGATGAAGCGGTATGAGCGCGCATAGTCACCATCGATGAAGACCGGATCTATATCCTCTGCGAACTCGAATGGCATCTTTCGGACGGTGATCTTGTTCAGAACCATGAAGTGTCTCCAAGGGTCATCTTGCTTGCACAAGTGCAGATAGTTCATTATAATAGTATATCAGTTCCGCGTGGCTGTCACCTCAGGGGGGCCGATCTTCACCCTGCAGCGCCGGCACCGGACCAATGGAGTTCCCGCCATGCGCCTCGCCCTCGCCGCCCGGTTCCTCGCCCCCCTCGCACTTGCCGGCCTGCCCCTTGCTGCCGGCGCCCATGCCGATGCCGTGACTTATGAGATCGATGGGACGGCCTACGAGGGCTACCTCGCCGAGGCCACCCGCGAGACCCGTGGCCTTGTCCTCATCATCCATGACTGGGACGGTCTCACCGACTATGAAAGAACGCGCGCGGAAATGCTGGCGGACCAGGGTTATGACGCCTTCGCGCTCGACCTCTATGGCAAGGGCAACCGGCCGGAATCCATCGAGGCGCGCAAGGCCGAGACGGGCAAGCTCTACAATGACCGCGAGGCCATGCGCGCGCGCATTCTGGCCGGGCTTGCGGCCGCACGCGAGGCTTCGGGCGAGACCGAGGCGGTGGTCATGGGCTATTGTTTTGGCGGGGCAGCGGTGCTCGAACTGGCCCGCTCGGCGGCCGCTGAGAACGTCACAGGCTATGCCACCTTTCATGGCGGGCTGGCCACGCCCGAGGGCCAGGACTATGCCGCCACCACCGCGCCGCTTCTGATCCTGCATGGCGGGGCCGATGCCGGCATCCCGAACAGCCAGGCCGCTGCCCTCGCCGACACACTGGAAGCGGCCGGCGTGCCCTACCAGTTGGAGATCTATTCCGGCGCACCCCACGCCTGGACCGTCTTCGGCTCCGACCGCTACCGCCCCCTCGCCGACGCCCAGAGCTGGTCCGCCTTCCTCGACTTCACCGCCCGCACCCTCGGCGAAGCAGAGTAAGGCCCGCCGCGCACGAGGCGCGACGAATGACCGGGAGTGGGCCGGAGCGTGTTCTCCTTATTGCGCATGTTCCTGACGCGAACTGGTGACGACTTCGCTTGAAAACGCCCTGACCGCCCCAGACACGGCTGAGACCGGCACAGCCGTCAAAGCTCGCATCCTTCGAGACCAGCGGTGCGCCCGCCTCGAGAGCCGTCGCTGCGATGATCCGGTCGAACGGATCGCGATGAGGCCATTCAAGCAGGGCCGCCTGACGCGCAATCTCAAGGTCAAGCGCGGCGAACTCGAACTTTCCCGCAGCATCAGGGCGCGCCTTCGTTCCCGGGTCGACATCGCGCACATGCATTGTCGCGCCCATGGGCTGCTCCTTTCTCCCCAAGAAGGTGCGACGCGGCGCGTCACCATGCAAGCACACTCAAGAGGACCGCTTGCACCGGCGCCCCCTTCCCAAGCCCGTCCCGTTGTCCTAGTCTCATCATCATCCGAGGGGCGCCGGTAGGCCGGCTGAGATCGCGATCCGAACGCGAGCACCCTTTGAACCTGATCCGGGGAATCTTCCATGCGGAAGGTGGCCGGCGTAGGAACGGAAAAACCTATCGCGCCCCGGGTCTTCAACCTCTGGAGACCCCCATGAACAAGCCCCTCTCCCCCGCCGACTTCGATGGTCCGGCCATCACCACCGGCCCGCTGCCGAGCAGCCGCAAGGTCTACTCCCACCCCGCCGCCGCGCCGGATCTCGCCGTGCCGCATCGGCAGATCGACCTGCACCCCACCGCCAATGAGCCGCCCGTGCCGGTGTATGACACCTCCGGCCCGTATACCGACCCGTCCATCGCCATCGATGTCGATGCCGGCCTGCCGCGCCTGCGCACCGCATGGATCCTCGCGCGCGGCGGCGTGGAGGACTATGACGGCCGCACGGTCCGCCCCGAAGACAATGGCAGTGTCGGCGAGGCCCATCTCGCCCGCGAATTCCCCACGCGCCACCGCCCCCTGCGGGCTGTGCGAAGCGCCCCCGCAACGCAATACGAATTCGCCAGGGCCGGCATCATCACGAAAGAGATGATCTACGTCGCCGAGCGGGAAAATCTCGGTCGCCAGGCCATGCTCGACCAGGCCGGGGCGAAGCTCGCCGACGGCGAAAGCTTCGGCGCCGAGATCCCGGCTTTCATCACCCCCGAATTCGTCCGCGACGAGATCGCCCGCGGCCGCGCCATCATCCCCGCCAATATCAACCACCCCGAGGCCGAGCCGATGATCATCGGCCGCAACTTCCTCGTGAAGATCAATGCCAATATCGGCAATTCCGCCGTCACCTCGTCGGTTGAGGAAGAAGTCGACAAGATGGTCTGGGCCACCCGCTGGGGCGCCGACACGATCATGGACCTCTCCACGGGCCGCAACATCCACAACACGCGCGAATGGATCCTGCGCAATTCCCCCGTCCCGGTCGGCACCGTGCCGATCTACCAGGCGCTGGAGAAGGTGGGCGGGGTCGCCGAGGACCTCACCTGGGAGGTGTTCCGCGACACCCTCATCGAGCAGGCCGAGCAGGGCGTGGACTATTTCACCATCCATGCCGGAGTGCGGCTCGCCTATATCCACCTCACCGCGTCCCGCGTGACCGGCATCGTCTCGCGCGGCGGCTCGATCATGGCGAAATGGATGCT
>CAZDMQ010000017.1:0-46962 GCA_964506685.1 uncultured Hyphomonadaceae bacterium
GGTCGAGCCGGTGGTTTCGGGCGAGGACCTGTCGGCTGCCGTAGCGTCGGTCGCCGCGGCGCGGATCAATGACGACATCATAGCCTACATCGTCGACATCATCCGGGCGACGCGGGAGAGCCCCTCGCTGGAAGCCGGTGCGAGCCCGCGCGCAGCCGCTGCCCTTGCCGCAGCTGCGCGGGCCCGTGCCGCCCTGGATGGCCGCGATTACGTGATCCCCGATGATGTCAAGCGGCTGGCCCTGCCGGCTCTGCGCCACAGGGTGCTGCTCTCCCCGGCGGCCGAGATCGAAGGCCGCACCACGGACGAGACGCTGGCGGCGATCCTCGAGCAGACGGCGGCGCCGAGGTGATCTACCCGACCCCGCCTGCCATCGTGCTGATGGCGCTGGGCCTGCCGCTGGCCCTGGTGCTGGCGGTGCTCGCGCCGGGCCTGTGGACCGTGTCGGCGGGCTGGATCGCGGGCGTGGCGGCACTGGTCTATGGCGACGCCCTGCTCGGCGCCAGGATCCGGGCGGCGGCGGTGGAGGTCGACGCGCCGGCGCTGCTGCATGTCGGCGCGACTGACCCGGTCTCGGCAACCCTGTCCTTTGCGTCCGGCCCGGTGCCGCAGAGTGCCGACCTGCGGCTTGAAACCGGTGATCGGCTCGCCCCCATGCCGACGCGGCGCCTGCGCAACTTTCCCCGGCGCGCCCATACCGCGACCTTCGAGCTGACACCGCTACGCCGGGGCACCGGGTCGATCGTCGAGGCCTGGGCACGCTGGCGCGGACCGCTCGGGCTCGCCGGCAAGGGCATCCGCATGCCGCTTGGGCTGGACATCCCGATCACGCCGAACACGCGCTGGGTGAAGGAGGAGGCGATCCGCATCTATGCGCGCGACGCAGATTTCGGCATCAAGTCGCAGATTGATCGCGGCGACGGGTCCGAATTCGATGCGCTGCGCGAATTCGCAACCGGCATGGATCCGCGCGCCATTGACTGGAAGCATTCTGCGCGCCACCGCCACCTTCTCGCCAAGGAATTCCGCACCGAGCGCAACCACACGATCGTCTTCGCCTTCGACACCAGCCGGCTGATGAGTGAACCGCTGGACGGGGTGGCCAAGCTCGACCGCGCGATCAATGCTGCCCTGCTGCTGGCCTATGTCTCGCTCCGTTCCGGCGACAAGTCCATGATGTTCGGCTTCGATGCGCGGCCCGGACTTGCGACCAGCCAGTTCACCGGCACCCGGGCCTTTCCCCGCCTGCAGATGCTGGCCTCCCGTCTCGATTACTCCACCGAGGAGGCGAATTACACCCTCGCCCTGTCCGACCTCGCCAGCCGTCTCAACCGGCGCAGCCTGATCATCCTGTTCACCGATTTCGTCGATACGATTTCCGCCGAACTGATGCTGGAGAATGTCCGCCGCCTCACCGACCGCCACCTGGTCCTGTTCGCCACGTTCGAGGACGCTGCCCTGCAGTCCCTCATCGACGCCCCGCCGCTGACCGCCGAGGATGTCGGCCGCGCCGTCATCGCCGACGGGCTGCTGCGCGAGCGGGAAGTGGTGTTCCGCCGCCTGCAACGGCTGGGCGCGCAGGTGATCGAGACACGGCCGGAGCGGTTCGGCAGTGAGCTCGTGTCGCGCTATGTGCAGATCAAGCAGCGGGAAATGCTATGACCGACATGCTGAAGTCCTATCGGTTCCGGGAGGAAAGGCAGGCGGGCTGGGCGGCGCTGGAAGCGATCCTGAAACGGGCCGAAAGTCGCGGCGTCCGGGCGCTCAGCGACGAGGAGATGCTGGCCCTGCCCGGGCTCTACCGCCAGGCGGTCTCCTCGCTGTCGGTTGCGCGAAGCATCTCCCTCGACCGGAACCTGACCGATTATCTCGAAAGCCTCTGCACCCGCGCCTATTTCTTCGTCTACGGCACGCGCACCACGCTCAACCAGCGCCTCGCCCGGTTCTTTTCCTCAGACTGGCCCCGGGCGGTGCGGTCCGCCCCCGGCGCCACCCTGCTCGCGGCGCTGTGCCTGTTCGGTCCGGCCCTGCTGGCCTTCACGCTCTGCATGAATGACATGGAGTGGTTCTGGAGCTTTGCCGACGCGATCATGGGCGACCGCACACCGAATGCCTCGACCGACTATCTGCGCTCGACCCTCTATACCGACCACGCCAACTCCGAGGACATGCTCGCTGCCTTCGCCGGCCAGCTCTTCTCGAACAACAGCCAGGTCGCGCTCTATGCCTTCGCCCTGGGGTTCGCCTTTGGCATGCCGACGGCCCTGCTGCTGGCCTATAATGGCGCGATCCTCGGCGCGTTCTGCGCCCTCTATTTCGATCGCGGGCTCGGCTATGAGGTCATGGGCTGGCTGCTGATCCATGGCGTCACCGAACTCTTCGCCATCGTGCTGGCGGGCGCGGCGGGCTTCCTGATCGGCGGGGCGGTGGCCTTTCCCGGACGCCTGTCGCGGTTGCAATCGGCCCGGGTGGCAGGCAACCGGGCGGCACTGGTCGCGGCGGGCTGCGTTGTCATGCTGTTCATTGCGGCGCTGCTCGAGGGGTTCGGTCGCCAGCTGATCAATTCCGACGGCGCACGCTATGTGATCGCGCTGACCACCGGGGCGATCTGGATGGCGTATTTCTACCTGCCGCGCGATGGCGCCGACGGCGGCATCTCCCTCAGCGCCGCGGCCCCCAACGCCGCGACACCCGACCCGGGCGCACGCAGCCCGTCCGCCGACCTCGATGACTGAGACATCGGTGCCCCCGACCCGCACCACGGCGCCGACCGCCGGCCGGATCGGCGCCGATGGCCAGCGCCAGCGCGAGCTGCGCCGATTGCGAAATGCCCAGACGGTGAAGCGCCAGCGCGTGCTCGTGACCCCGGAAGGGGCGGCCCTGACACTCACCATCGGCAGCTTCGCCGAGCGGGCCGGGGCGTTCATCATCGATTTCGTGATCCAGTGGACCATCGTCCTCGTTGTCGTGCTCAGCATTGCCTATGCGGCCCAAAGCCTGTCCTTCGAGGCTGGGAACGTGGCCGGCGGGTTCATCGCCGTCTTCGTGTTCCTGCTGCGCAACTTCTACTTCGTGGTCTTCGAGATGGGCCGGCGCGCGGCAACGCCGGGCAAGCGTCTCCTCGGGCTGCGGGTGGCCGCACGCGATGGTGGCCAGCTGCAGGCCAATGCCGTCATGGCGCGCAATTTCGCCCGCGAGATCGAGATCGGCCTGCCGCTCAGCTTCCTGTTCATGGGCGGCGACACCGTGAATGCCTGGATCGGCCTTTTCGGCTTTCTCTGGGCCGGGGTCTTCATGTTCTTTCCGCTGTTCAACCGCGACCGGTTGCGCGTCGGCGACCTGATCGCCGGCACCTGGGTGCTGCACGCGCCGAAGGTGAAGCTGGCTGGCGATATCAGCCAGTCCGGGGCCGCGCGCAGCCAGCGCGTGCGGTTCGCCTTCACGCCCGAACAGGCCGACGCCTACGGCATCCACGAACTGCACGTGCTCGAACAGGTGCTGCGCCAGTCGACGGAAGAGACGCGCGCCGAGGTTGCGGGCCGGATCCGGATGAAGATCGGCTGGCAGCGCTCTCCCGGCGAAAAGGATCTCGACTTCCTGGAGGCGTATTACGCCGCGCTCCGGCAGAGGCTGGAGCAGCGCATGCTGTTCGGCGAGCGCAAGGAAGACAAGTTCGACGTGCGGTGACCCGGTTCCGGTCGTTCAGAAATCGCTGGTCACGATCGTCGATACCGGGGTCGTGATCTCCTGATAGTCCGTGCGTGTCAGCCGGAACGCCCAGCCGCTGGCCTCGGCATTGATCGAGCGCGCCCGGGCAGCGGCATTGCCCGCCTCGATGGCCCGCAGGGTGACGTAGCCGCCATCGGGTTCATCATGCGCTGCGGCGATGATTTCCAGCCCGTCAAAGGTGATGGTCGTCAGCGTGGCAACCGGTCTGGTGGCCAGCGCGGACTGCGGCTTGGCATCGATCGGGGCGAACCGGGCAAGGGCGAGGGCAGGGCCCGCGGCCGAAAGCGGGGTCAGCAGCCGCAGGTCGAGATGGGGCGGGGCCGGTGAAAAGCCGTCAGGACCGGCCCCGGCACGGCGCGACAGCGCCACCCGGTCCCCGAACCGGTCCTCGATTTCGACCCGCTCGATGGTTTCCGGGGCCAGTTCGACCACGGCGAAATCCATCCAGGCGTCGCGGCTGTAGAAGGGCGGCAGGTCGCCCTTCACGAGGTAGGCCGTCTGTTCATCGGGGCGGCGGGCATAGATCCGGTCGTCCCTGCGGCCGGTGATCATCGCGTCCAGCGTGCTGCCGTCGGCATCGAGGAAGGCGACCAGCGCGCCGGTGCCGCCCGTCCGCGGATCGCCGACCCCGATCCGGTCATGCTTGCGCGGGTCCCGGGTCCGCGGTCCGGCCCAGCGCAGCGATTTGAGACCAGCGGCCAGCGTCGACAACCGGTCGGTGCGGACCGGATAGCCATCGGCGCTGTCCATCGCCCAGCCGTCTCCCGTGCGCACCAGCTCGTAGCTCTCATCTGCGAGGGTCACATGGATCTGCTGCGTGCGCTCGATCAGCGGATCGACCCGGGTGAAGACGGGCGTACCGAACCGGTCATCGCGATCGGTTGGCGACCGGTCGAATACGGCGCGCAGGCTGGTGATCGCCAGCAGCGCAATGATGGTCGCAAGGAGTCCCACGATCCAGCGGTGGCGGGCGCGTTCGACCACGATGCTGCTCATCCTGGCCTCCTCAATTGCGGTCCCTCCGGCGGATGTAGACTGCGGCCCCGACGCCCAGCACGAGCAGTGGCATCAGCCATATGTTGAGCAGTTTCAGCATCCGTTCCAGCGCATCGATGTCCTTGCGATAATCGCGCTGGATGGCCCGGAGCCGCGTGCGGGCATCGAGAATGTCCCGGCGCAGGGCGGCCACGGTCTCCTGCTCATCGGCTGAAAGCTGCGCTTCGAAATCGCCGGCCACGAACCCGGACTCCTCGGCCGTCCGCTGGAATGCGCCCAGCTGCGCCTCGGCCTCGGCGAGCCGCTCTTCCAGTGCCGACTGCTCGGCAAAGAAGCGGGCTTCGGCACGGGCACGCAGGGCATCGATCCGGCTCATCGGACGCAGCGCTTCGGCGCGCGAGCGCAGGCTGAGCAATCCGTCATCGCCGAGCATGGCATCCACGGCATTGAGGACGAAGGTCGCATTGTCGCCGAGGGCGGGGCCGCCACCCGGGCTGAGATAGAAACCGTCATCGAGCAGGTCGGCATCGGCCACCAGCACGACAGCGCCCCTGCCACGGCCGGTCTCGATCGCTGCGGGCTGCGCCTCAGCGGCCGCCAGGGCGAGCTCGTCCAGCATGGGGTCGCCGGTGACCGGCACGGGCGGCGCACCGTCGGGAAAGGCGGTCGTGAAGCGGCCGGACAGGCGGGCGGCGAGGGTCAGCGGGCCGTCTTCGGACGTGTAGGCGAGGACAATGTCCCCCGGTTCCGGGTTCGACAGCGCCAGCGACCGGTCAATGTAGCCCGGCGACGGTCCGGTCTGGATCAGCGGCGTGAACCGGAGCGGGTCGGCACCGTTGAAAGCCAGCGCCCCTGCGGCACCGAAATTCACGCTGCGGCGCAGATCGGCGGTGATCGGCTCATCGCTGGCATAGCGCTCCGTCGGCGCGGCAATGAACAGCGGCTGGCCGGCGACGCTGCTGCGCCCGTCCGCGCCCGAGACCTGCACGGGCAGGGCGGCGCTGACATCGGCAACCGCCTTTTCGCTGAGCGTGACCCCCCAGTGTTCGAACAGGCGCGGTAGGTCCGAGCGGTCTTCGCGGTCGACCGGATCGAGCAGGCTGCCCCCGGCGGCGGCCAGGGCGGCCGGATCGACGAGCACGACCAGCCGGCCGCGGCGAAGCAGGAACTGATCGATCAGCCAGAGCTGGTAGGGGTCAAGGCTGGGCGGATGAGCCAGAACGAGCAGGGACAGCTCGTCCGGCAGGCTCACGAAGTCGGTCTCGATCGGCACCACCTCGTGCCTTGCGGCCAGTTCGCGCAGCACGGTGTATCCCGTTTCGCGGCCATCGCCCTCCATGCCGCGCAGGCCGGTGAGCACGCCGATCCGGGCGAGCGACGGGTCATCGAGCCGGGCGATCAGGCGCGTGAGCTCGTATTCGAGCACAGTCTCCCGCTCCGGGGCCAGGAAGGGGATGGTGCGCAGGTCGTCCACGGCGTTGCGGGCGTACAGGCCGAAATAGAGCGGGTCGTCGCCTTCGGTGCTGACCGGCGAGAGACCGGCCGCGAGGATCTCGTCCTCCTCTTCCGAAAAGGGGGCCGGATCGAGTTCGGTCACCCGCAACCGGCCGCGGCTGAGACTTTCATAGCTCGCCAGCAGCTCGCGCACACGGCTGGCATGGGCGCGGATCGCCGGATAGTCCTGACCCTGCTCGCGGGTGTAGACGAAGGTGAGATCGATCGGTTCGGTCATCGCCCGCAGCGTCGAGACCGTGCCGGGCGAGAGCGTGTAGAGATCGCGCGCAGTGAAATCGAGGCGGGCCGGTGCGAGCAGGGACTGTACCAGCGGATTGGCAAGGCCGAACACCGCCGCAAGCAGCAACGTCATGGTCACGAACCAGAGCCGGCCATGCAGCAGGCGCGTCATCATTGCTCGCGCCTCCGCGTCGCCCACAATCCGTTGAGGCTGGCAAACAGCGCGGTCACACTGAGAAAGTAGACCAAGCTGCGCACCTCGAGAACGCCGCGCTGGGCCGCCTCGAAATGGGTGAGAAAGGAGAAACTGGCGAGGCTTTCGGCCAGTCCGGGGCCGAGCAGGCCGGTCGCGGTGGACAGGATCACCGGCCAGCCGGCCGCGGTGAATGCGAAGGCAATGACCACCGCGATCACGAAGGCGAGGACCTGCCGGCTGGTCAGGGCCGAAATCGCCGCGCCAATGGCGAGATAGCTGCCCGCCATCAGCAGGCTCATCAGGTAAGTGATCGCAATCGCCGCATGGTCCGGCTCGCCGAGATAGGCCACCGTCAGCCACATCGGCAGGGTCGAGGCCAGCGCCACCCCCGCCACCGTCCAGGCGGCCAACAGCTTGCCGAGCACGAGGCCCGGCATGCCCAGGGGCAGTGACAGGAGCAGTTCATCTGTGCCGAGCGCGGCCTCGTCGGCCCAGAGCCGCATGGCAAGGGCGGGCAGGAAGATGGTGTAGAGCCAGGGATGCCAGACGAAGAAGGGGGCAAGATCGGCCGTTCCGGTGTCGAAGAAGCCGGCCGCCTCCCAGGTGAACAGGCCCAGCGCGATCAGGAAGACCGCGATGAAGACATAGGCAATCGGGGCGCCGAAATAGGCGGCCAGTTCACGTCTGTAGGTGGCGGTGAGGCCGCGGAAGGGGGCGTGGAGCCGGTCCATGCGTCAGGCGGCCTCGACGTGACCGGTGAGATCGAGAAAGGCCTGTTCCAGGGTGCGGCCGGCGCTGAGGCTGGCCACCGTCCCGTCGGCGACGATCAGTCCGCGATCAACGATCAGCACGCGGTTGCACATGGCCGGCACGTCCTCCAGCGTGTGGGTCGAGATCAGGATGGACTTTTCCGGCGCCATGCGCGCAATCAGGGCCCGCACGGCCTGTTTCTGGTGCGGGTCGAGCCCGTCGGTCGGCTCGTCCAGCACCAGTACCGGCGGATCGTGCAGCAGCGTCCCGGCAAGGCCCACCCGGCGACGATAGCCTTTCGACAGGGCGCCGATCCGCTTGCGGGCAACCGAATGGATCCGCGCATCCGCGATCACCCGCTCAATGGCGCCCTTGCGGTCAGGTTTCGGGATCGCCCGGGCGCTGGCGAGGAAGGCGAGATATTCCATCGCGGTCAGGTCGGGATAGAGCGGCGCGCCCTCCGGCAGGTAACCGAGGGCGGCCTGCGCCGCCTGCCGGTCCGACAGGACCGAATGGCCGGCAATCGAGACATCCCCGCGATCGGGGATGAGGACCCCGGCGACCATGCGCATGGTTGTCGACTTGCCGGCGCCGTTCGGGCCGAGAAATCCCAGCACGTCGCCCTTTTCGAGGGAGAACCCGATCCCGTTGACCGCTGGCTTGCCGCCATAATGCTTCACAAGGCCGTCGACCGTCAGCATGGCTGTCCTGCGCTGTCATCCCGCCCCGGCACCCGGAGCCATCGTGTTACGCGTCACGGCTCCGCTTGTGAAGGGGCGCGGTCCTGCGGCGAAGAATCGACATGGCCTGCCCGTCTTGGCCGTCGCGTTTCCCGCGCGTCTTGTGTAGAACCGGAGGCCAATGGACACTGGCAAGAGGAGGCGACAGGCCATGGCAATCACGACGCGGAGCTTTGACTATCAGGGGGATGGCGAGACCTTCGAGGGCTATCTTGCGCTGCCGGAAGGCGACGCCCGGCCGGTCGTCCTGATCGCCCATGCCTGGGGTGGACAGTCGGATATGGAGCGCGGCAAGGCCGACCGGATCGCCGCCGAGCTCGGCTACGCCGCCTTCGCGATCGATGTCTACGGCAAGGGCCGGCGCGGCACGACCATCGAGGAGAACCAGGCGCTGATGAACCCGCTGGTCGGCGACCGGGCGAAGCTGCAGGCCCGGCTCGCCGCCGCCGTTGATGCGGCACGCACGCTCGACGGCGTGGACACCAGCCGGCGCGCGGCGGCCGGCTACTGCTTTGGCGGGCTGTGCGTGCTCGACATGGCCCGCGCGGGCCTCGATGTTGCGGGCGTGGCGTCGTTTCACGGCCTGTTCGGTGCGCCGGACAATCTCTCCGGTTACCAGATCGCGGCGAAGGTCGTGGCCTATCATGGCTGGCAGGACCCGATGGCACCGCCCGACGACGTGCTCGCCCTGGCGAAGGAAATGGACGCGGCCGGCGCCGACTGGCAGCTCCACGCCCTGGGGAACGCCTACCACGCCTTCACCACGCCCGGCGCCAATAATCGCGACATGGGGACCGTCTATGATGCCGCCGCCGACGCACGCAGCTGGTGGGGCTTCCAGGGCTTCCTTAGGGAAGTCCTCGGCTAGGCGCGGCGAGCTGGCAAGGCACAGGCAAGGGTCGGGAAAGGTTCAGGCGAGGGGCAGGCAATGGTGCGGCGAACACTGTACTTCATCCGGCACGGCCAGACCGACTGGAACCGCATCCGGCGCATGCAGGGGCAGTGGAACTCCCAGCTCGACACGCTTGGCCGCGCCCAGGCCGAGGCGCATGGCCGCCTGCTTGCCGGCTTCGGTCTCGACGCGCTGGTCGCTTCACCCCTCGACCGGACACGCCAGACGGCCGAGGGCATTCGCCGCCACTTGCCCCTGCCGGTCACCTATGATGACCGCATCAAGGAGTGGGACAGCGGCGACTGGTCCGGGCACATGTATGCCGACCTGCCCGGGCGCTGGCCCGCCGAATGGGCGGCGTGGACGGCCGATCCCTACAATGTGCGCGCACCGGGCGGGGAGAACTATCCCGACATGTTCGACCGCGCCCGGCCGTTCCTCGACGACCTCCTTGCCACGCCCCACCGGTGTATCGGCATTGTCTCGCACGGAATGATCGGCAAGGTCATGATCGCTGCCCTGGCCGGCCTCGACCCGGCCGAAACCCTGGCCATCCAGCAGCGCAATGACGTGATCTTCCGCCTGGTCCTCGACGGCCGGGAGGTGCGCGAGATGCACCATTATGACGGCAACCGCGGCCCCCTCGACGGCCTCGCCGTCGCGGCCACCTCCAAACCCGGACCGGCCTGAGACGTCGGGAGGCGGCGTCAGGCCGCCTCGCCCAACGCTCTCAATAACGCCCACGTGTAATAGCCGCTGTCATGGCCGTCGGAGAAGACGATCTGCACGGCGTAGCGCCCGACGGGCCGGGCATCTGTCACCATGATGTCGTCCGGCACGGGCGGCTGCGGCGGCCGGGGACCGCTGCCATGCCCGCGCACCGCCGCCGAAGGGCTCTCGGCTCGCAGGCGCGCATAGGGGATCGTCACCGTGGCGCCATCGTCGAACTCGACAATGAGCTGGCGTGCGCCCTTCCGGAACCGCAGCCGGTGGGGCCAGGGCATGTCTGCGGCTGAGGCCATCGGCGCCCCCTGCGTCACGCCGCCGATCCGTCCAGTGGCCGCGCCTCGTCCTCCAGCAGGATCGGCAGCCCGTCGCGGATCGGATAGGCCAGCCCCGCCTTGCGCGAGATCAGCTCGTTCCGCGCCCGGTCATATTCCAGCGGTGTTCGCGTCAGCGGGCAGATCAGGATCTCCAGCAAGCGCGGATCGACACCCGAGGCACGGTCGGGGAATTCGGTCGGTTTGTCAGCCATGCGCTCTCATCTCTCCCTGTGCCGTGGCACCCTATTGCAGGGGTCCGGTATCGCCAGGCAGGTCCATCTGCAACAATGCAATCAGGGTCTCGGCCCGCTCGCGGACGGACCCTGCTTCCAGTAGCGCCTGTTTTTCCATCACCGAGAAGGGGCAGCTCGCTGACAGGGCATTGATCAGGGTCTCGATCGGCGCATCCTCCATGGCCGACCAGTCGGCGCTCATGCCATGACCCGAGACATAGGCCCGCAGCGCCATGATCAGCTCCGACCGGCTCGGCAGGTCCGTGGCCAGCGGCTTGCTCAGGTCCGTCTCGTAGGGGCTCCAGTCGGGCTGTGCCTGGCGATAGGGCGTGGTGACGCTCTCGAGATCGTTGACCCCGAACCGGCAGATGCCCGTGAGAATGATCAGATACCGTCCGTCATCAGTTTCGGCATAGGAGGTGATCCGGCCCGCGCAGCCCACGCGCGCCACTTCCGGAACCGCACGGTCGCCGCCCATCGACTGCACCATGCCGATCATGCGCGTGCCGCTCATCGCATCATCGATCATGTTCAGGTAGCGCGGCTCGAAGATGTTGAGCGACAGCGTCCAGCGGGGAAACAGCATCGCGCCGGCAAGCGGAAAGATGGCGATGGTGTCCGGCAGGTCGGAAACGCGCCGGTAACTCGGGACGGACATGGGACTGCCTTTCTCCGCTCTCGGGTGAGACATGGCGCACGGCGGCCGGAAGTCGAGCACGGCTGCCAACCATTTGCAATCGAGCTCCTGCACGACGCGGCTTGAGGGCGGGCCGGCTGCACTGCCGACGGGTCCGGCTGCGGCCAACCGACCGCGGCAGCGCCGTTCCAATGGCCGGGCGGTGCACTAGTTTTACTTGCGGAGGTGCAAATGGTTGCTGTCGTGTTCGGCATTTCGGGTGGGATTGGTCGCGCGCTGGCCGAAGGGCTCGTGGCGCGGGGGCGCGGCCCCGTGATCGGCTTTGCGCGGCGACCGGCCGGCCCGATCGAGGGAGTCGGGACGCATGCCTGCGACATTACCCGCGAGCCGGACCTCGTCCGCGCCGCCGAGATCGTGGGCGCGGCCGGTGTTCCCGACCTCGTGATCGTTGCGACCGGTATCCTGTCGGACGGCGAGGCGCTGGCACCGGAGAAATCGCTCCGCCACCAGTCCATGGAGGCCTTCGAACAGGTGTTCCGGGTGAACACGTTCGGCCCGGCGCTGGTCGCCAAGCACTTCATCCCGATCATGCCACGCAAGGCGCGGGGGGTCTTCGCCGCGCTCTCTGCGCGCGTCGGATCGATTTCGGACAACCGCATCGGCGGCTGGCACGCCTACCGCGCTTCCAAGGCCGCGCTGAACATGCTGGTGCGCAATTACGCGATCGAGCAGGCGCGGCGAAACGGCGACTTCATTGCCGTCGGCCTGCATCCGGGCACCGTCGATACAGCCCTGTCGCAACCGTTTCAGGGCGCCGTGCCCGACAGCCAGTTGTTCACGCCGGAACATTCGGCCAGCCAGTTGCTCGATGTGATCGCCGCCCTGACCCCGGACCAGAGCGGGCGCGTGCTCGACTATGCCGGGCAGGTCGTGCCGGCCTGACGCACGGCACCGGCCTGCGTCTGTGCAACGCAGCATTGCGTCCTGTCATGGTCCGGCTTTTGCCCTATACTCCCTGCCGTGATTGCGATTGGCACAGGACTCAGGGAGACCCCAATGGACGGAACTGTAGCGGTTGAGATCGAACGGAGCCATGTTCTCGACAACCTTCTCGCCGAGATGGACGCAGCCGTCGCGGCCGTCGAGGCTTATTTTGCTGCGGTGAAGGCGGGCATGGCCGACCGGCTGGTGGTCGACGGCCGGCCCGATCGCAAGGCGTTCGAGCGCGAGCAGCACCTCGCCCACGGGTTCGCCTGGATCGCGACCTACGTCGAGACGCTGCGCGAAACCGCAGCCTGGGCCCACCGCCTTGAGGCGGATGGCCGCTTCGGCGAGATCGAGGCGCTGCTGGGCCAGATCCTATTCAGCGAATACCTGGCCCAGCTGGTCGGCGGCATCCCGATGAACCAGGGCGAGGTCATCCGCCCGCATGAAACCGGCACGCTGGCCGAAGCCGATGCCCTGTTCGCCACGCCTGCGGTGCAGCGCCTCATCACCTGTGGCAAGACCAGCGAGGCCCTGGCGGCGGCCGCGGCCCACCTGCCCGACAGCCTGACCCGTGCCACGGTCGAGGAGTCCGGGCTCGACGAGACCATGAGCATGGTGCGCGAGCAGTTCCGCAAGTTTGCCAATGACAAGGTCCTGCCCCATGCCCATGAGTGGCACCTCAGGAACGACTACATTCCCATGGAGATCGTCGAGGAAATGGGCGAGCTCGGTGTGTTCGGCCTGACCATTCCGGAAGAGTTCGGCGGTTTCGGCATGGACAAGATCGCCATGTGCGTGGTCTCAGAGGAGCTGTCGCGCGGCTACATCGGTGTCGGCTCGCTCGGCACGCGGTCGGAAATCGCCGCCGAACTGATCCTGATCGGCGGCACCGAAGAGCAGAAGCAGAAGTGGCTGCCGAAGATCTCATCGGCGGAGATCCTGCCCACCGCTGTCTTCACCGAGCCCAATACCGGCTCCGACCTCGGCTCGTTGCGCACCCGCGCCGTGAAATCCGCAGATGGCAGCAGCTATTCGATCACCGGCAACAAGACCTGGATCACCCATCCGGTCCGCGCCGACCTCATGACCCTGCTCGCCCGCACCGATCCCGAGACCAGCAACTTCTCCGGCCTGTCCATGTTCCTCGCCGAGAAACCGCGTGGCGACGATGCCAACCCCTTCCCCGCCGAAGGCATGACCGGTGGCGAGATCGAGGTGCTGGGCTATCGCGGCATGAAGGAATACGAGATCGCCTTCGATGAGTTCCGGGTGGATGCTGCAAACCTGCTCGGCGGTGTCGAGGGACAGGGCTTCCGGCACCTCATGGCGACCTTCGAGAGCGCGCGCATCCAGACTGCGGCCCGTGCCGTCGGCGTGGCGCAGAATGCCCTGGAACTGGGCCTGCAATACGCCCTCGACCGGGTCCAGTTCGGCCAGCCAATCTTCCATTTCCCGCGCGTGGCCAACAAGCTGGTGATGATGGCGGCCGAACTCGTCGGCGTGCGCCAGCTGACCTACTACTCCGCCCGGCAGAAGGACAGTGGCAAGCGCTGCGATCTCGAGGCCGGCATGGCCAAGCTGCTCGGCGCGCGCGTTGCCTGGGCGGCGGCCGACAACGCCCTTCAGATCCATGGCGGCAACGGTTTCGCGCTCGAATACCCTGTCAGCCGGGTGCTGCAGGATGCCCGCATCCTCAACATCTTCGAAGGCGCAGGCGAGGTCCAGGCCATGGTGATCGCCCGCCGCGTGCTCGAGAGCAGCAACTGACAAGGGCCGGCCGGGCGGGGGAACAGGTCGGCGCGAGGCCTGCCTGCTGGCCCCCTTGAGCGGCCGTGCCTGCGTTCTTCCGCTGTCTGACCTGACCTGACCTGACCTGACCTGACTGGGCCTGGCCGGGCGGCCAGGGCCCTCAGACGGCGAGCGCGAGGGTAAAGGCGAGCGCGCAGGCACCCGCCAGCCCGAGGCTCAGCCGGTCGCGCAGCGCGAAGATCACCGGATCGTCCTGCAACTCGCCGCGATCGGCCCGGAGCCAGAGGTGGCTCAGCCAGCAGGCGAACACCACGGGCAGGGCCCAAAGGAAGGACGGGCTCGCATACCCGGCCGTGGCGAAGGCGCCTTCGGTCAGGTACAGCACCAGGATGAGGACCGAGCTGCAGGCCGTCGCCATGCCGAGGCTGCGGGTCAGGTCGATGTCGCTGCCGCGATAGCCCCGCCCCGGCAGGAAGGTGTCGGGCGCGACCGTACTGCGGGCCAGTTCACCATGGCGCTTGGCCAGCGACAGGCTGAGAAAGAAGAACATCGAGAACACCAGCAGCCATTGCGACAGCGCAACCCCGGCCAGTGCCGCGCCCATGGCGATGCGAAGCGTGAACAGGCTGGCAAGGGCCAGCGTGTCGAACAGGGCGGTCTTTTTGAGCGCGACCGAATAGCCGAGCGTCAGCACCAGGTAGATCGCCAGCAGGCCGGTAAAGGCCAGCGGCAGGATCAGCGAGGCGGCCAGTCCGCCGGCGATCAGTCCGGGACCCGCCAGCAGGCCGTGCGTCAGGGGGATCCGTCCCGATGCGAAGGGCCGGAAGCGCTTGCTGGCGTGGCGCCGGTCGGCTTCGAGGTCCAGCAGGTCATTGACCACATAGGTGCCGGAGGCCACCGCCCCCATGCACAGGAAACCGAACACGACGGCGCCCCAGACATATGGGTCGGCGAACACGTGGCCCACGAACATGGCGACGAAGAGCAGGACGTTCTTGGCCCACTGGTGCAGCCGCAGCTGTCGGATCCAGTCGCCGGGGCCGGCCCGGTCTGCCGTGAATCGGGTCTCTTCGGCGCAACCGCTCGAACGGAAGGCGCGGGCCGCCGCCTTTGACGGACCAACGAGAATGCCGCCACTGGCCCCGGCCCAGACCGCGCCGTCTGCGCCCGTGTCGCCGGCATAGACGAACCCGTCCGGAAACCGCTTGGCGAGCCAGTCGGCCTTGGCGGTGCCCTTGAGGTTCGTCGCCGTGCTGCCAGTGGCGGTCTGCAGGAAGGGCAGGCGGGCCGCGAGCCGGTCTGCAACCGACTGGTGCGAGCCGGTCACGAGGTGAACCTCCCGTCCGGCCATACGCTCCGCCGATGCATAGAGCGCCAGCGGCTCGTTCAGCGGCAGGTGGTCGACCGGCAGCGGGATCGCCTCTGCCAGCATGGCCTTCATGCGCGCCCGGTCGCGAAGCCCGGCCAGCAGCGCCCGCCCGGCGGCAAGCGGACGGGTCTTCAGCGCCAGGACAAGGGTCTCCAGCGTGGCATCGGTCCGGATCAGCGTGCCGTCGAGGTCGAGCACCAGCGGCGGCCGTGCCGCGCGCGCGTCGGCTGTCGTCTCGGAGGAACGGAACGGGATGGCCTGGACGGACATGGACAACACTCGCACAACGAACTGAACTGCCGGGCAGTCTGGACCGCACCCTCTTCCGATCCCGTTAATGCCGGCCGGCGAACGCCCCCGTCCCCGGCGCAGGCGTGCCGGAAAGGCGAATCTTAACCCTGTCGCGCTAAGCGATGGAGAAAAGACTGACAGGGTGAGACGATGGACATGACGGCCGGGATCCAGGCAATCAGCACACGCGCGCGCGCCGGGTCAGGCTCGCTTGACCGGCTGGCGGTGGAGACCGGACTTGTCCTCACGGGCCTGCCGTTGCTGCTCGCCGTGCTGGTCTGCGCCGGCCTGGTCCTTGACCTGACCCTTGTCTCGATCGCCCTGCCGGCGGGGCTCGCGCTGGTCGCCGCCATCGGGTTCAGCGCGCCACCCCGGCTGCGCCTCTCCCCGGCGGCCTTCCTCATCGCCATTGCCGTCATCGCCGGTGCGATCTTCCTCGGCTCGCTGCTGCTGGACGCCTCCTATGACGGCAACAGCTACCGCCGCCACGCACCGGCCTGCTTGATGGAAGGGTGGAACCCGCTGCGGGGCGAGCTCTGCGACCGGATCTGGACCAATGACTACCCGATGATGTCCTGGGTCTTCAGCGCGGCGCAATGGACCTTCTCCGGCAGCGGCGCGGCCGCCATGGCGCTCAACCTGATCCTCATCATCGGAGCGGGCCTGCTTTCGGCGTACCTGCTGCGAGACACGTTCGGCCTGTCGCGGCGGGCTGCGGCCGGCCTGGCCGTGCTGCTCGTGGGCAATCCGGTCGTCGCCAGCCAGGTCTGGACCGCCTATGTCGACGGACTGGTCTATCTCTATTGCGCCCTCGGCATTCTCGCCCTGGCCCGCCTTGCCGCGCGGCCCGCCGACCGGTTCGACCCCCTGCCGCACGCCATTCTCGCGCTTTCGATCGCGGCCATGCCAGCGCTGAAGTTCACCGGCGCGGTGTTCGGCGCCATCCTGCTTGTGCTCGCCCTCGGCCTGCTGCTGCGGGCTTCGCAGCCGCCTGCCCGGGCCTGGCGGCCACTGTTTCTGCTCTACGGCATCATCGGGGCCGGCGCCGCCCTGGTCTGCTTCCATCCCTACGCGACCAACCTGCTCGCTGGCGAGCACATCTTCCACCCGGTCATGGGCGCGAACACGGCTGAGTTCGTCGACGATCTGATGCCGGCCTGCGTGGAGGGCACGCCCCGCCTGCTGCGTCCCTTCCACGCCATGCTCTATGCTGGCAACCTGACCCTTGAGACCTGCGCGGCGGGCCAGCCCCTGCAGCCCTTCGGCGGACAAGGGGGCCTTTCGCTCGAAGGCGGGTATGCCGGCAACTGGCTGCTGGCCGGGTTCGGCGGGCTGATGCCGGTGAGCCTTATCCTGCTCGCCGGCGCGATCGGGCTGCGCCGGGTCCAGCCGGCGGCCCGCCGCGATGCAACTGTCAACCGCGCCCTGCTTGTCGTGGTCGGCCTGCCCCTGCTGTTCGCCATGCTGATCGGGCCGAACTGGTGGGCGCGCTATATCCCCTTCATCTGGCTGCTGGTCCCGGCCGGACTGCTCGCCCTGGTCGGGCTGCGGGGCCGGCTCGTCCGGCCGATGGGGTACCTGGTGGTATTCGCCGGCGCACTGCCGCTCGTCGTCAGCGCGATCTTCGTCACCTACTATGCCATCGGCTTCACCCGCCATGCCTGGTCGGTCGAGTCCGTCCTGCTGAGCCCGCAGACCACGGTGGCCGATCCCCATGCGGCCCGTTTCATCCGCTCCTATCACGAGCGCCTTGTCCGCTATGGATGGGGAGACATCGCCATCGCCGATGCGGCCCCCCGGTGTCCGGCCGGCGGCTTCGTGATCACACCCATGCCGTTTCACCTCATCAGTGACGATCCGGCCGGCCCCCCCGGCTCGCTTGCCGCTCTCCTGGCCCGACCCGACCGGCAGTTCCTGCTGGTGGCCGGCAATGAGGCGGAGAGCGTGCTCACCCGGGCCGACCGGTCCGCGCTCGCGGCGCTCGGCGTGTCGGCGGCCGACCTCGAGGCCGGGCGCATGATCGTCCCCGGGGCCGGCATCCCGGCCATCCGGCTCGGCGATGCGACCCGCAAGCCGCTGCTGCTCGGCGACCGCGTCCGCGTCGGCGGGGTCGACTTCGCGTTTGCACGCAAGGGGCTCACCGTGCTCAGCTTCGCCGCCGATGGCCGCTACCTCGCCAGTGCCCACTTCACCCCCGACCCGACAGAGGAGGTCTGCCTGTGACCGCCAAGGCCCATGCCGCCCGCCTGTTCCCCGGCCGCGACTTCAAGTCCACGGCCCAGCGCCTGCGCCCGCATATCTGCCCCTTTGATGCCTTGGTCGAAAGGGTGCCTGAAGGCGCGCGCGTGCTTGATGTCGGCTGCGGCGCCGGCCTGTTCCTCGGCCTCCTCGCAATGAGCGGCCGGCTGCACGAAGGCGTTGGCTTCGATGCCGATGACGCGGCGATTGCGCGGGCAGAGGCCATGGCGAAGGCGGCGGGGCTGCAGGCCACCCTCGACCTCCGGGCAATCGGTGTCGACGCGCCCTGGCCCGAGGGGCCGTTCGATGTCGTCTCCATGATCGATGTCATGCACCATGTGCCGCGCGCCAGCCGGCCTGGCATCTATGATGCGGTGGCAACGCGGCTCCGCTCCGGCGGGCTGTTCGTCTACAAGGACATGGTCGATGCGCCGGCCTGGAAGGCGCTCGGCAACCGTTTCCACGACCTGGTGCTTGCGCGTGACTGGATCGCCTACGAACCGGTCGAGGCGGTCGAGGCCGCCTGCGCAGAGCGCGGCCTCTCCCTGGTCAGCGCGCAGGACGAGACCCGCCTCTGGTACGGGCACGAACTGCGCGTCTTCATGAAAGGCTGAGCCAGCCCTACTGACTGACGCCGGTCCCGCCGCGCTCAAGTGCCGCCTGCGCCGCTGCGGTCTTGGCGAGGCGGGCAAGGTTGATGAATTCGGCGCGATAGCCGAACGGGTCCTCGCCTTTCGCCGACTGGGCCAGTTCGATCACCTGGTCATAGCCCCAGTTCGGCGCCGTATAGGGATCGCCGCGCAGTAGCTGGCCATAGCCGGCAACGGCCGTGGCAAACCGCGCCCATTCCGGGGCCTCGGCAAGGTCGCCGGACGTGTCAGACACGGTGATCGGCCGGCTGATCAGGGTGGAGGTGTCCGCACCCGGGGCCTTGTAGCGCAGCTTCAGGAAGGCGTATTCATCTGCCGTCCCGCTTGTTTCCGGGGCGGGCTGGTAGCGGCTCTCATCAATCAGGCGGGCATCCGAACCCACCGGCGTGATCTCATAGATCGCGGTCACGCTGGCGCCGGCACCGATTTCCCCGGCATCAACCGCGTCATTGTTGAAATCCTCGCGGTTCAGCAGCCGTGTCTCATAGCCGATCAGCCTGTACTCCGCGACGGCGGCAGGGTTGAATTCGACCTGGATCTTCACGTCATCGGCGATCGGGAAGAGGTTCGACGTGAGGTCGTCGTTCAGCACCTTCCGCGCCTCGTTCAGCGTGTCGACATAGCTCGCCATGCCGTTCCCGGTCTGGGCGATCTTCTGCATCAGCGCGTCATTGTAATTGCCCTCGCCGAAGCCGAGCACGGAGAGATAGATGCCGGTGTCCCGCTTGCGGGAGACGAAATCCTCGAGCCGCTCGGGGTCATTGATGCCGACATTGAAATCCCCATCGGTGAGCAGCATCACCCGGTTCACCCCGTCCGGATCGAAACTGCGCTCGGCCAGAGCATAGGCAAGGCGCAGCCCTTCACCGCCCGCCGTGGAGCCTCCGGCTTCCAGCGTCTCGAATGCGGCCAGTATCTTGCCCGTCTCATTGCCCGGCGTCGGGGCCAGGACCTCGCCCGCCGCACCGGCATAGACCGCGATGGCGACGCGATCCTTCTCGCCGAGCTGGTCGACCAGCATGGCAAGCGCCTTCTTCGCCAGTGGCAGCTTGTTCTCATCTGACATCGAGCCGGACACATCGATCAGCAGGGTGAGGTTCAGCGGCGGCCGCTCGGCCGGTTCGATATCGTAGCCCTGGACGCCGATCTGGATCAGCTCGCGACCCGCCGCCCAGGGCGACGGCGCCACCGAGACATGCGTCGCAAAGGGGGCTTCGCCGGCCTCGGGGACGGGATAGGCGTAATCGAAATAGTTGATCAGTTCCTCGATCCGCACAGCATCCTTTGGCGGCAGTACGCCATCGTTCAGGAACCGGCGGACATTGGCATAGCTCGCCGTGTCGACGTCGATCGAGAAGGTCGAGACCGGTTCCTCGGAGACCAGCCTGACCGGATTGGTCTCGACATCCTCATAGCGTTCGGTGTCGATATCGCCCGGCATCGGCTGGGGCACGGCCTGTGGCGGCGCCATTCCGGCGACCGGCATGGACGGCGACATCATCGCCCGGTCCATTGCATACCCGACGTCGGCCTCAGCCTCTGCGAGCCCCTGCATGTCCGTGACCGCGAGGTCTTCCGGCGCAGGGTCCGGCGCCACCGCCGCCGCCACGGTGCCCGGTTCGCCGGTCCCGGCCCGGTCTTCGGCACTTTCGCAGCCGGCCAGAAGCGCAATCAGCGCGACCCCGGCCAGCTCCATGGGGTGTTTCGACAGCATGGCATCCTCTCCTCATCCGTGTTCCGAAGCCAGAGAGCCTTGCAATTCCGTCATCTTTGCGGCGCTTTCGCGAAGCCCCGGAGGCTTTCGGTGCGCCGGTCCTGCGCCGCATCGCAGGCGGCCGGTTCAGCCGGACTGGGCGCGGGTCCAGTCCTCCATCTCGGCCTGCACCTGGGCGAAGGGCCGCGGACCGGCCGACAGCAGGGTGTAGTGAAAGGCGGCCGGATCGAAATCATTGCCAAGGCGCCCGGCAGCCCGCTCCCGCAGCGCCCGGAACACCGCCCGGCCGAACACCGCAGCGATCGCCCGGCCCGGCTGCACTGCAATCCGCCAAAGCCGGTCGACCGCTTCGCGCGCGCCAAGCCCCGCCGCCTCGCGCATCACGCCGAGCGCCTCCTCCCGCGTCCAGTCGAGGCCGTGGATGCCGAGATCGACCATGGCCTCGATCAGCAGGTCGAGATCGGCGAAGCGGCGAAAGGCGCGCGCGGCAGGCGCGTCACCGGGGGCAAACTCGGCGGCGAGGTCGAGCCCGTAGGCCGACCAGGCCTCGGCGAAGGCAAGCGGATGGGTGAGCTGGCGCAGCAAAGGCTGTCCGCTGTCCTCGATCGCCATGGCGCGGGCGAGGTGGCGGCCCGGAAGCCCTTCCCGGTGCACGGCCGGCAGCAGGCGCTCGGCTCCGAGGGCGGCCAGGGCCGGCCGCACCCGCAGCGTGCCCGACACGTGGCCATCGGCAGCCGCCGGCTCATAGGTCATGTCATCATGGTCATATGACGCCCAGAGCCGTTCCGGCGACATCACCACGACCGCTTCAGCGGCCGGCAGGCGCGCCACGACCTGCCGCAGGCGCGGCCGCATCCGGTCCATTTCCGAGGTGAGCCGGTCAGCGAGGCCGGCCGGGGTCAGCTCCGGGTCGACATTCAGGCCCTCCAGCGCGGCGCGGCGGTCGGCCAGTGCGCCCGTCGTCAGCTCGATGGCGGCGAGATCGGTCTCCAGCCGGCGCCGGGTCCCGCGGATCCGCTCGTCGAGATCGGCCCTGAGATCGGCGAGCCTTGTCTGGTTCAGCAACCGCGTCTTGAGCAGCGTGTCGTAATAGGCGGGCCCGGAGTTCAGCGCGGCCAGGCCCGGCAGGTCCGAGGCGGTCTCGAACAGCCGGCCCGCACTGCCCGCGAGGCTGCGATAGGCCGCGGGCAATTCACCGGCCAGCAGGCGGCTGGCGGCCACCAGCATCGCCTGCCGGGCCTCGTCGGACAGCCCGTCCAGGGCGACGGTGCGGTTGGCAAGGTCGCGCAGCAGGGGATGGCCTTCCGCGGGCAGGTCGGCCAGCAGGGCCGCCCTGGCGGCGAGCCGGCTCAGCACCGGCCGCGGCGGCACGATCCCGGCGGCCGCATCGGCTTCCAGCCGCCGCTGCTCGTCGCGGATGACCGGGGCCAGCGCCGCCAGCCGGCTGAGATAGGCCTCGGCCTCGCCGGCCGTCGACAGGGGCTGGCGGGACAGCAGCAGGCGCGGCACGTCGAGATAGCCGCCGCCGAGATGGTCGGCGACGTAGGGAGAGGCGTCCGACAGCGACACCCGTCCGAAGCCGTAGGCCTGGATCGCCACCGCCCGTTCATAGGCGCCCTTGATGGCCAGCTGGTGGGTCCTGAGCCGGCTGCCGGCGCTGGCGAGCGGCAGCTCTGAGAGTGTCCGCAGCGCCTCGATCCGGTCGAGCCGGCTGCGCTCGAAGCTGGCCTGCGAGCGCGGCGACAGCTGGCCGTGGGTCCAGTCCGGGGCACCGCGGCCGAGCAGCCCCAGCCGGGTGGTCGCCTCGGGATCAACCTCGAAGACCCGGCGCGCCGCGGCATCGAATGCTGCGCCGACGGTGCGGGTCAGCCGGTCAGTCCCGGCCGCAGCGGATTCGGTCGGCGAGCAACCGGCCAGCACCGGCAGCGAACCGGCCGCAGCGGTCCCGGCCAGCATCGCCCGCCGGGTCAGCCCGCGCCCCGGAAAGCCCGGTGCCGCTTGCGGTTTGCCGTCCAACATCGCTCCACACCTTTCAGGGCCTCACCGGGTCCAGACCCCGTCTGGCACCGCCTTTACAACAAAACCGTAACGTAATTGGGCTGTTGTTCGCCACCCGGTAATCAGCTATCGGAAGCCGCGTTCTAGTCAGGAGACTCAACCGTGGACAACAACCCGAACGCGCCCCAGGACCAAGGGACCGCTCAACTCAGTGGAAACGTTTTGTTCTACAGGCAGCCCGAGCCGCTTTCGGCCCAGGCCCACGGCAATCTGGGCGTCACGCAGATCCAGCAGCCCTTCGGCTTTCTGCGCGAAGCGCATGCTGTCCCCGTCACTGTCACCGAGTTCGGCATGGCTGCCAGCGCCTATCCCGTCATTTTCGTCGGCAATGACCGGACGCCGGTCGCCGTGATGGGCATTCGCCAGGGCCAGAATCTCTATGTCACCGGAGACGGGCAGACCGATCCGGACTTCTACGTGCCGGCATTCGTGCGTCGCTATCCCTTCGTGTTCGCGGCCGACGAGCAGTCCGACCGCTTGCTGCTCTGCATCGACCGCCAGGCGCCGATGATCTCGGATGCACCGGAAGTGCCTTTCTTCAACAATGGCGAACCGTCGCCGTTCACGAACGAGGCCATCGAATTCTGCAAGGAGTTCGAACGCCAGCGCCGCGCGACCATCGAATTCGCCCAGATCATCCAGAAGTTCGACCTGTTCGAACAGAAATCCGTGGCCTTCCAGCCGCGCGACGCACAGGGCAATCCCGTGGGCGAGCAGCAGAAGATCGCCGACTACTGGGCCGTGTCCGAGGAGCGTCTGAATGCGCTGCCGCCCGAAGCCTACATGGAGCTCAAGAACAATGGGGCGATCGGCGCGATCTATGCGCACCTGATTTCCCTGCTGAACTGGCCGCGCACCATCCAGCGGGCGATCCGGGTCCAGCAGGCCGCCGGAACGGCCTGAGGCGCAGGATATCGAATGTCTTCGGAAAGGGCGGTCCGCAGGGGCCGCCCTTTTGCATGGTGGCCTGCTCCATGCTGGCCATGCGCAATGGCGACCTGCCCGGTTGACCCATACGGGCGACGCGTCCCGTGATCTGCGGCATCACGCCTCCTCACGATCAGGAGAGGGGCTTTGCCTTGCGGGCGCGTCCACCATATGCCCACCACAGACCGGAACCATGAACGGACAGTCTCACATGCACCCGACCCTCAGGACTGCGCTGCCCGTCCTTCTTGCCCTTCTCCTCATCGTGTTGGCCGGACCGCGACTGGCCGATGCCGAGCCGCACGATGCCGGCCATGCCGTCGTGGACCTTGTGTCCGAACGCAGCGTCGCGGTGCCGGGAGAGACCATCTATCTCGGCCTGCATCTCGTTCTGGATGAGGACTGGCACGTCTACTGGCGCAATCCGGGCGATGCCGGCCTGTCCCCGGTGATCCACTGGGATGAGGGTGGCCCGGTCAGCGGGACGACGCAGGGGGCGGACTTCACCTGGCCCCTGCCCGAACTGCTGCCGGTCCTGCCCGGCGAAATCATGGATTACGGCTATTCCGATGCCGTGACGCTGCCCTTCGCTTTCACCGTGCCCGGCGACGTCACAGGACTGATCCGCTTCTCCGGCACCGCCGACTACCTGATCTGCAAGGATGTGTGCATTCCCGAGACTGCGCCGCTGGACTTCACCCTCGAGGTCGGCGCCGCACAGGTCCCCGATATGGCGGGCGGTGCCCTGATCGCCGACGCCCTGGCCGCAGAGCCCGCCCCGCTGGCCGGCGCGGCAACCGCCAACGTCGAGGCCGAGACGCTGACGCTCAGCGTCCGGCCCGATGCGCTGGCCCTCGACCAGGTCGCATCCGCGCGGTTCTTTCCCTACGGCAACGAAATCCTGCATGCGAAGCCCCAGGCCGTCAGCCTCGGCGCCGAGGGTCTCAGCCTTGCCATGGCGGCCGAGCCGCGCGAACCGCTCGGCGAAACCCTGGCCGGCGTCCTGGCCGTCACCTTCAAGGACGGCACCCGCACGGGCCATGTCGTCGACGCGGTTGCAGCGCCGCCCCTTCCCGGTACCGCTGGGACGCCGCTGGACCCGGCCGGTCTGGCCCCCGGCGGCACAGCGACCGGAGCCGGGCTGATCGCCATCGCCTTCTTTGCCCTGCTCGGCGGCATGGTGCTCAACCTCATGCCCTGCGTGCTGCCGGTGCTGTCGATCAAGGCGCTCGGCATGGTCGAGTCCGCCGCCGGCGGCGAGACGGGCGAGCTGCGACGCCATGGACTCGCCTATACGCTCGGCGTGGTCCTGTCCTTTCTTGCCATTGCCGCCGTGTTTGTCATCCTCCGCGCCGCCGGCGAGTTCGTCAGTCTCGGCTTCCAGCTGCAATACCCCGTTGTCGTAGCCCTGCTCGCGCTGCTCATGTTCGCCATCGGACTGTGGCTGCTGGGCGTCTTCACCCTCGGCGGATCGATGCAGGGGGCGGGCCATGAGTTGGCCAGCCGGGGCGGGCTGACCGGCTCGTTCTTCACCGGCATCCTTGCCGCCGCGGTCGGGGCGCCCTGTGTCGGCCCGTTCCTCGGCTTTGCCCTCGGGGCGGTGCTGACCAAGCCGGCCTGGGCAGTCTTCCTGGTCTTCGCCCTTGTCGGGCTCGGCCTGGCCCTGCCTTTCCTGGCGTTGAGCTACCTGCCCGGCCTGCAGCGCATCCTGCCGAAGCCCGGCGCCTGGATGGAACGACTGAAGCAGTTCTTCGCCTTTCCCATGTTCCTTACTGCCGTCTGGCTGCTCACGGTGCTTGGCGACCAGGCCGGCAGCGGCGCCGTCACCTACACGCTGCTCGGTGCGGTGCTGCTGGGTCTCGGCATCTGGGCGCTGACCACGGCTGGCGGCCGGCTTCGTCCCGTCGCGCAGGCCCTGGGCGCCCTCGCCATCCTCGCCGGCCTGCTGGTGCCCGTCCAGGCGGGGCTGACCGGTGTGGCCGAACCGGGCGGGATCCGCGCCTATGCCTCCAGCCAGCATGAGACCGTCGCCTGGTCGCCTGAAGCGGTCGAGGCGGCCCTCGACGAGGGTAGGGGCGTGTTCGTCGATTTCACCGCCACCTGGTGCATGATCTGCCAGGCCAACAAGCGCACCACGCTGAACCAGCCGGCGGTGCGCGAAGCCATGCAGGCTGCCGGCATCGTCTTCATGGTGGCCGACTTCACCAGCAAGGATGAAACAATCGCAATGGCGCTGAAAGCCCATGGCCGGCCGGGCGTTCCGATGTATCTTCTGTATGGCCCGGGTGACAGGACACCGGTCCTGCTGCCGGAGGCACTGACCCCTGCGATCGTCCTACGCGAAATTGACGCAGTGGCGGGCGCGGCGACCTGAAACGGGACCTGTGTTAAGGTTATCGTGTTGGCGGTCCGGGTGGTGGATGCAAACGATCTGAGCAAGGAGGGACAAGCCCATGATGATACGTGAACGCCTGGGTATTCTTGCAGGCATGGTCGCTGCCGTGATGGTGACCGCCGGCGCGCTCATCGCCTTCAGTGCCAGTGCGCAGCCGGCAGCGACCAACACCATGGCGCCGGCCTTCTCCGCAGTGACGGCCAGCGGCGAGACGGTGTCGCTCGAGGACTTTGCCGGCAAGACCGTGATCCTTGAATGGACAAACCACGACTGCCCCTTCGTGAAGAAGCACTACGACCCCGAATACGCCAACATGCAGAGCCTGCAGGCCGACGCGGCTGCGGACGGGCTGGTCTGGCTCAGCGTGATTTCCTCGGCCCCGGGCAAGCAGGGCCACGTCAGCGGCGCCGAGGCGCTCGATATCGCCGCGACACGGGGCGCCGCGCCGCAGCACATCCTGCTCGACGAGAGCGGTGAGATCGGCCTCGCCTACGGGGCCAGGACAACGCCGCACATGTTCGTGGTCTCGCCCGATGGCGCGATCGTCTATGACGGGGCCATCGATTCGGTTTCATCGGCGCGGGTCGATGATATTCCCGAAGCCACCAATTATCTCGCTGCAGCGCTGGAGGCTCTTGCCGCCGGCCAGGTGCCCGACCCCGCAGCCACCAAGCCCTATGGCTGCTCGGTGAAATACTGAGGCCCTTCACAGGCGACATGGCGTCGGCTACCGAACGGCGGACCCCAGCCGCCCGTCAGGAGTGCCGGAAACACGATGTCGAAGTCGAAGGCCGCCGCCAGCAAGCACCTCGCCCGCAAGCCGCGCGGCTTTCCCGACCGCCGCGAAGCCACGCTGCTTGCCGAGGCCGCGCTGGTCGAGACCGTCACGGGTGTCTACCGGCAATGGGGCTTCGAAGCCCTCGACACCGGCGCCTTCGAATACGCCGATGCCCTCGGCAAGTTCCTGCCCGATGCCGACCGGCCGAACGAGGGGGTCTTCTCCCTGCTCGACGATGACGAGCAATGGATCTCCCTGCGCTATGATCTCACCGCCCCGCTTGCGCGCTTTGCGGCCGAGAACTGGCAGGGCCTTCACAAGCCCTTCCGCCGTTATGCTGCCGGACCGGTCTGGCGCAACGAGAAGCCCGGACCGGGCCGCTTCCGACAGTTCACCCAGTGCGATGCCGACACGGTCGGCGCGCCGGGCTTTCATGCCGACGCCGAAATGGTAGCCATGGGGGCTGCGGCCTTGCGCGCTGCCGGTCTCGACGATGGCGATTTCGTCGTCCGCGTGAACACCCGCCGCTTGCTGAACGGCGTGCTTGACGGGGCCGGTGTCACCGATCCGGCGGTGCGGCTCACCGTCCTGCGCGCGCTGGACAAGCTCGACCGGCTGGGCCTGGGCGGTGTCGAGGCCCTGCTCGGCGAGGGCCGCCTGGACGAGTCGGGCGACTTCACCCCGGGGGCCGGCCTCGGGGCCGACGCCCGCACCCGCCTGCTCGATTTTGCCGGCGCCGGGGCCGCAAGCCGTGCCGACACCCTCGCCAATCTCGAACGCATCGTCGGCGACAGCGAGGAGGGCCGCGCCGGCCTTGCCGAGCTCACCGCGATCGCCGCCGCGCTGGCCGCCCTCGGCACGCCCGAAGGCGATGTCACCTTCGACCCGACCATTGTGCGGGGTCTCGAATACTATACCGGCCCGGTCTACGAGGCCGACTTCCTGCGCGATCTCACCGATGCCGGGGGCCGCTCCGTGCAGATCGGCTCGATTGGCGGCGGCGGACGCTATGACGACCTCGTCGCCCGCTTCACCGGCGAACGGGTGCCGGCCACAGGGTTTTCCATCGGCATCAGCCGTCTCGTCACCGCCCTCGAACACAGCGAAGATAGCGACAGGTTCGATGGCCCGCTCGTGGTCCTCAACATGGACAAGTCCGATCCCTCCGAAGCCCTCCGGATTACCGCCGAACTGCGCGCAGCAGGCCTCCGCGCCGAGGCCTATATGGGCGCATCCGGGATGCGGCCGCAGATGAAATATGCCGACCGCCGGCGTGCCCCCGCCGTGATCATGGCCGGAGAGGACGAACGGGCCCGCGGCGTCGTCACCATCAAGGATCTCGAGGCCGGCGCAAGGGAAGCGGCGGCGATCGCCTCCAACGAGGCCTATCGCGAGGCCCGTCCCGGCCAGTTCGAGGTCAGCCGCGCCGACATGGTCGCCCGTCTCCGCGCCATTGTGGAGGGTGGACATGACACCTGAGGCCCTCCCGGAGGAGGCCCTGGCAGCCGGTGCAGCCGAGGTGTTCGCGCGCCTTGGCGGCGAGTTGATAGACCCGCCCATGCTGATGGACGCGACCATTCCGCTCGACCTCTCCGGCGAGGCCGTGCGCAGCCGGCTGTGCGTGTTCCAGGATGCCCGCGGCGCTGAGATGGCCCTGCGCCCGGACCTGACCCTGCCCGTCGCCCTGCACGAGGCGCAGGCCCGGACGCGCGCCGACATGACCGGTGAGCGCGTGTTCCGCTATGTCGCCCGCGCCTTTCGCCTGCCCGCCGCCGAAGGCTTCGACACCGAATTCACCCAGGTCGGCTTCGAGCGCTTTGGCGCGGCCAGCGACGTGGCCACCGATATCGAGACCTTTGCGCTTGTCCTCGAAGCCGCCCGGTTCGGCGCGCCATCGCTTGGTGAGGCCTCGCTCGGCGATCTCGCGGTTTTCCCGGCGCTCGTCGATGCCGTGGTCGGCGACGAGGCATCGGCAGCGACCCTGAAGCGCCGGTTCCGCCAGGACGGGGCGCTTGGCCTCGAAACCGGCGAACAGGCGACCCACCGCGCCCCGGCCGGGCTCGCCGCCTTGCTCGCCCAGGCCAGTCGCGACGATGCCGGGGCGCTGGTCCGGGACATGCTGGCCATGGCCGGTGTCGAACCCGTGGGCGCCCGCAGCGTCGACGAGATTGTCGAGCGGTTGCTGGCCAAATCGGGCAATGGACGCCCGGCCAGCCTGTCGCCGGCCAGCCGGGCGCTGCTGCACGAGGTGCTCGCCCTGTCCGGCCCGGCCCGCAAGACCACTGATGCGCTCGTGCGGACCGTGCGCAAGGCCAGGCTCGACGGGCTGGACACCGTGCTTGACCGTCTGGCACGCCGCCTCGATGGACTCGAAGCGGCCAGTGACGGCCTGCCGCTGCAGTTCGCCGCCAGCTTCGGTCGCCGCTTCACCTATTATGACGGCTTCCTGTTCGAGATACGCGGCACAGGCGCCCCGGCGCTGGCGCCCCTGGCGGCGGGCGGACGATATGACCGGCTGATCGCGGACCTGTCCGACGGCAAGGCCGACGTCACCGCCATTGGCGGTGTGGTCCGGCCCGACCGGGTCGCACTGGCCAGGGGAGAGACCCGATGAGCCCGATGACGTTTGCGATCCCGTCCAAGGGCCGGCTCAAGGAACAGGCCGGCGACTGGCTTGCCGATTGCGGCTTTCGCCTGCGCCAGCGCGGGGGCGCGCGCGGCTACCAGGCCGACCTCAAGGGCCTGCCCGAGGCGCAGATCCTCCTGCTGTCGGCCCGCGAGATCGCCCAGGGTCTGATCGATGGCGCGATCCATATCGGCGTCACCGGCGAGGACCTGCTCGAAGACCTGTCCCCGAGCCGCACCGACGATGTCGATATCCTCAAGCGCCTCGGTTTCGGGCGGGCCGACGTGGTGGTCGCTGTGCCGCAGGCCTGGCTCGATGTCGACACCATGGCCGACCTCGATGCCGCCGGCGCCCTGTTCCGCCATCGCCATGCCCGCCGGCTGCGCGTGGCCACCAAGTATCACGCGCTGACCCGGCGATTCTTCGCTGCCCGCGGGGTCAGCGAGTATCGCCTCGTTGACAGTGCCGGGGCCACCGAGGCAGCTCCGGCGGCCGGCTCGGCCGAACTGATCGTCGACATCACCTCGACCGGGGCGACGCTGGCCGCCAACCATCTCAAGGTGCTCGATGATGGCCTGATCCTGCAGAGCGAGGCCGTTCTCGGCGCCTCGCTGCGCGCCGAATGGGGTGAGGAGCGGCTCGCCGTCCTCGGGGCCCTGCTTGGTGCGGTCGAGGCCCGCGATCATGCAGCATCGCTCCGCCAGCTGACGACTGCCCGGCCGATCCCGGCCCGGCTCGGGACCTCGCTCGGCCTGACCGACATTCACGACAAGACCGCCTACTGCCCTGCGAGCGAAGCGGTTTCGGTGGCGCGAGCCCTCAGCGAGGCTGGTCTCGATCCCATCGCCATCAGCGAAGTCACGTTCCTCTACCGGTCCGGCAACCGGCCTCTTGAAACTTTTCTCGACAAAATCATGGCGACTTCTTGACACATGGATTGAGACCCGGTTGAAAAGAGTCGCAAGGTTTCTGGGAGGAAACGCTGCAAGTGCGGAAAAGCGTGGCTGTGCGGGCCACGCTTTTCTTTTGCCGGTATGACAGGGCGCGCCCCGCCCCGCGCCCCTTGCGCCTGCCGGTCGCCGCTTTCATCACGCCTGTTCCCGCACCTCCTCCTCCTGCGGCCTCTCCGCCCCATTCCGTTGCCCACGGTCTGCGCCGGGCCCGGTCACACAAGAACCGGTACATGGCCGAGGCCATGCACCGAAGAGTGAGATCGAAGGGGTGTCCAGTCGTTTCAGCGGTACGCTCAGGGGGTGAGGTAGGGGTGAGGTGAACACCACTGACCGGCGGGACTTATTGCTTAACAATAATCATTTGCCGAAGAACGTCAAGACCTGGCAGTTGGCCAGTCGTGGAAATGCGGCATCCGTCGCCGCACGGGACCGGGCATGCGGCCACCGGTTGACTCCCATCGCCGCTGCGGCAAAGCGTAGGCGCTTCTTGCATTGCGCATGCGCCAGGGAGCCCCATCCATGTCCGACCCGCGTCGCCACATCATGCCGGTCTACAGCCCGCCGGAGGAAACCTTCGTTCGCGGCGAGGGCATGCGCCTTTATACCGAGACCGGCGAGGCCTATCTCGATTGCATTGCCGGGATTGCCGTGAACGCGCTGGGCCATGCCCATCCCGCCATGGTCGAGGCGCTGACAGCGCAGGCTGGAAAGCTCTGGCACACCTCCAACATGTTCCGCGTACCCGAAGGCGAACGCTTCGCCGACCGGATCTGCGCCGATACCTTTGCTGACCGCGTCTTCTTCACAAATTCCGGCACCGAGGCCGTCGAATGCGCCCTCAAGGCCGCGCGCAAGTTCCACTGGGCGTCCGGCGATCCCGAGCGCTACGACATCGTCACCTTCACCGGCGCCTTCCACGGCCGCTCGCTCGGCGCCATCAATGCCGGCGGCAACCCGAAATATCTCGAAGGCTTCGGCCCGCCCCTGCCCGGCTTCACCCAGGTCGAGTTCGGTGACCACGACGCCCTCGATGCGGCCGTGACCGAGCGGACCGCTGCAGTCTTCGTCGAGCCGGTCCAGGGCGAGGGCGGGGTGCGTGCGATCCCCGAACACTGCCTGACTGGCCTGCGGCAGCTCTGCAATGAGCGCGGCGCGTTGCTGATCTATGACGAGGTGCAGTGCGGCATGGGACGCACCGGCCGGCTGTTCGCCCATGAATGGGCCGAGGATGCCGCGCCCGACATCATGTGCGTCGCCAAGGGGATTGGCGGCGGCTTCCCGCTCGGCGCCTGCCTCATGACCGAAGCCGTCGGCGCACCCATGCAGCCGGGCAGTCACGGCTCGACCTATGGCGGCAACCCGCTCGCCATGGCGGTCGGCCATGTTGTCTGGCAGACCATCGCCGATCCGGGCTTCCTCGAAGCGGTCCGGCGCGTTTCGGGGACTGTCGCCCAGGGGCTGAAATCCCTTGCCGACAGCCACCCCGACCAGGTCGCGGGCGTCACCGGCAAGGGCCTGCTCACCGGCCTCAGGCTGAAACAGGCGCCAAAGCCGATCCAGGTCCGGGCCCGGGAGAAGAGGCTGCTCGTCGGTGTCGCCGGCCAGAACGTCCTCCGCCTCGCCCCGCCCCTGATCATCGCGGAGGCGGATGTGCGGGAGTTGGTCTCCATCCTCGATGCCTGTTTCACCGAGGCGGCCGCAGGTGCAGCTGCGGCCGCTGCGTCATGAGGTCGTTCATCGACCTGATCGCGCTGGAGACGCAGGACCTGCGGGCCATTCTCGATGATGCCCATGCCAGCAAGGCTGCCCGCCGGGGCTGGCCGAAGGGCCGGGTCGATTCCGGCGCCCCGCTGGAGGGTCACACCCTCGCCATGGTGTTCGAGAAATCCTCGACCCGCACCCGCTTCAGCTTCGATATGGCCATGCGCCAGCTCGGCGGCTCGGCCATCACGGCGTCGGCGGTCGACATGCAGCTCGGCCGCGGCGAGACCGTAGACGACACCGCCCGCGTGCTGTCGCGCTATGTCGATGCGGTCATGCTGCGCGTGAACGATCATGGCGACCTCGAAGCGTTCGCCGATGCTGCCAGCGTACCGGTGATCAACGGCCTGTCCGACCGCTCCCACCCCTGCCAGATCATGGCCGACCTGATGACGCTCGAAGAGCATGGCCATGACCTGGAAACCGCAAAGCTGGCCTGGCTGGGCGATGGCAACAATGTCTGCGCCAGCTTCATCCATGCAGCGGCCCGTTTCGGCTTTTCGCTGGCTGTCGGCACCCCGCCCCGCTACGCCCCCGACGAGGACGATCTCGAGATCGCCGCCGCCCTGCAGGCCCGGATCACCCTCCATGAGACCGCCGAGGAAGCAGTCGCCGGCGCCGATGTGGTGATTGCCGACACCTTCGTCTCCATGGGCGACGAGGATGCCGACACCCGCCTCGCTGAACTCGACCCGTTTGCCGTGACAGAAGAGCTCATGGACCTGGCGCATCCCGGGGCCCATTTCCTCCACTGCCTGCCCGCCCATCGGGGCGAGGAGGTCGATGCCGAGGTGATTGACGGGCCCCGTTCGCTGGTCTGGGACGAGGCCGAGAACCGCGTTCATGCGCAGAAAGCGATCCTGAAATGGTGTCTCGGCAAGCTCTGAGTCCCGATATGCCGCTCGAGGACATGCAGGCGGCCTTCCAGCTCGACGGCCAGCCTGTCCGCGGGCGCATCGTCCAGCTTGGCAGCGGCACGCTGGATCCCATCCTGCGCCGTCATGATTATCCCGATCACCTGGCCCGGCTGCTGGGCGAGGCGCTGATGCTGGCCGTGCTCGTTGGCACATCGCTGAAGTTCGAGGGTCGCCTGATGGTCCAGGCCGAGGGGCGGGGACCGCTCGGCATGCTGGTCGCCGACTATTCCACGTCCGGCGATCTGCGCGGCTATATCCGCTACGACACCGATCGCTGGCAGGCCCTGACGGAGCAGACCGGGCCCCGCCCGCCGCTGGCGGCCCTGCTCGGGGACAAGGCCGTGCTTGGCATGATCATCGTCCACGACGACCCCGACATGCGGCCCTACCAGGGCGTGGTGCCGCTGGAGGCGGCCACGCTCGCGGCCTGTGCGGAGCAGTATTTCGAACGCTCCGAACAGGTGCCAACGGTGATCGCCCTCGGTGTCGGCGAGCTGACCGTGCCAGGCACCCCGCCGGTCTGGCAGGGCGGCGGCATCATCCTGCAGAAGGTGGCCGGTGATGCGGCGCGCGGCGACACCGATGCGGCCTGGGAGACCGCGACGACCCTGTTCCGCACCGTCGAGGACAGCGAGCTGATCGACCCGGCGCTGCCTGCCGACCGGCTGCTCTATCGCCTGTTCAATGAGCCGGGCGTGCGCATGGAAACCCCGGTCCGGGTGAATGATGGCTGTTCCTGCAACGAGGCACGCCTGCGCCAGACCCTTTCGGGCATGCCGGACGCATCCCTGCGCGAGCTGGCCGAGCCGGATGGAACCCTGGCCATAGACTGCCAGTTCTGCAGCCGCCACTATGTCATCGCCCTTCGCGACGTGGTCGACCCTGCGGACTGACCGCCCCTTGGAATGGGACAGAGGCAGGGTCCGGCACGGACGCGGCAACGGAATTGTGAGCGGGGTCGGGCGATGACGGATGAGCGCAGGGACAAACCATTGCGGGGCGTGCTGTCTGGCCGGCAGTTACGCAGCACCCTGCTCGTCACGCTTGTCGTCGGAACGGCGCTGAATCTCATCAACCAGGGCGACCAACTGTTCGGCGAGGGCGCGGTCAACTGGCTGAAGGTCGCGCTGACCTATTGCGTCCCCTTCCTTGTTGCGAGCTATGGCGCCTGGTCGGCCCTCAGGGCACGGCCCTGATCGGGGACCGCCGCAACCTGGCGCCTCTTCAAGCGAAGGGGGCACCGGTTCGCGTCCGGAAAAATACGCAGAAACAGGAAACCGGCGCATCCTCGTCCACTCGGGATGAGGATGCGCCGGGGACATCGGGATGCCCGACCAGGCCCTGCCCGCAACGATCCGTGTGAGGACCCGACCGTCAGCCGGGCGGGTGGGATCTTACCGGCGCCGGGAGGGGAGAGCGCCAGGGCCTTGCAGGGGCCTTGCCGGGATCTGGCCCGGAGGGCGGAACCGGCCTGGTCAGGCCGGGTTGTTGCGGTCGAGCGGATCGACCGAGGCGGGGCCTTCGGGCGTGACGATGTACTCGCACGATCCGCGCGGGGCGAAGGTCCAGGCATTGCCCTGGAAGTCGACCGTGGACGTGCCTTCGCAGCTCGTGCCCTTGCCGGCCTTGCAGTCATTCTCGCCGGCGAGCGCAATGCCGTAGCACTTGTCCTTGCGGCCTCTCAGGCGTTCGCCGTCCTGCCAGGAGCTGAAGGCAGCCTGGACATCGGCGGGAGCGTTTTCGACGAGCGACAACTGCCCGTTCGGCTTGGCGTGCGCGGTACCGGCGACGGTGGCGAGGGCGAGGCCTGCCATCACGGACTGGGCGATGCGTTTGTTGGACATTGTTGGGCTCCTTGGTTGCTTGACACCGGCAGGCAGCTTTGCCGCGGGTGCAGGACAAGGGCTATCGGACCGGCCGGCGGAAGGCGATTCACAAGCCCGGCACGCCCGATCACCAAAATGCGAGCCGTCTCCCGGCACCGGGTCGCAGGCCAGAATAAAGGCCAGAATTCAGGCCGGAATACAGGCCAGACCGCGGGACCGAACTAAGGCCCGAACCGGGGGACGTGCCTTACAGCGTCGGCCAGGGGCGTTCGCGGAACCATTTCGTGATGATGAACTTGAGGCCGGCCCGCACCTTCATGCCGTGGTGCAGGGTGTCCGGGTTCGGCTGGCCCGATGCATCGAGATTGTTCCAGGCGACCAGCTTGCCGGTTTCGGGGCGGATGATCTTGTTGATCCGCCGGAACCGCGTCGCACCGCCATCCTCGGGCGTGTTGAGGTACACCATGACAGTCCAGGTCCGCTGCCCGGAAATGGCGCAGTATTTCTGGAAGTCCGGACCGAGCGGTTCGAAATAGTCGGTGTGGTCCTTGAACTCCTGTCCCACGGCATAGCGCTGGCCCTGCACGGGCTCGCCATAGCGCAGGTCGAGCCCGGTCAGTCCGGCAATCATCTGGTCGAGCCGGGCCACGGCCGGATGGGCGGGATCGAGATTGGTCGTCTCGCTGGTCCGGAACCCCGGATCGCCATTGTCGTCAGCCATGGTCGAGGGCTGCCGGTTCGCGTCGATCAGTTCGATCAGCTCGTCGCAATGGGACGCATCGAGGAAGGACTTGAAGATGAACAGTTCGAGCTTCCGGCCCGGATACTTCTGTATCCCCTGATGGCGGGTGATATGTTCTGCCACCGATGCCGTCATGCCTGCCCCCTCAATTCCTGACCTGCCGCTCACACCGCGTTTCTGCCGCATCCGGCACAGGGTGCAAGGGCCTGCCTCACCCGCCAGCGCTCTCCTTCTCCCCGTGCAGCCAGAGGGGCCGGGTCACGATCAGCTCCTGGCAGAGCAGGCCGGCCTCGCGATGCCGGCTCATGGCCTTGTAGTCCGGGTGATTGAGTGTCGCAATAAAGGCCTGCCGGGTCGGGAAACTGTTGATCAGGACCCCGTCCCAGTCGCCGCCGCCGATGAAATAGCGCTCGGTCATGGCCAGCAGCGTGGTTGTCCCGCTGACCTCGGCGGCCGCTGCCGTGAAGGCCTCGGAATAGCGCAGATAGGCGTCGCGACCGGAAATCGCCTCGCCATGTTCGGGATCCTCGGGCTGGTAGTCCGCCTTGACCCGGAACTTCAGCAGGTTGACCTGGCAGACGGGCCCGTCATGGGGGTCATCGCGGAAGGCGCGGAACTGCTCGGCGGTGGGCTGGAAAGCGGGCATCGGATCAGCTCTCCGGCCGGGTTTCGATGAGGTCCTGGTGCAGGAGGCCCGCAGCGCGGTGGCGATGGGCGGCCTGGTAGCGTGGATCGAGCATCATCCGCGCCATGTGGGCCCGGGACGGATAGCGCGCCAGCACCACCATGTCCCAGTCCCCCGACCCGATCAGGAAGCGTTCGGCAGGGGCCGAATAGATCGGCGTGATCGCGATCTCCGGATCCGCCGTCAGCGGTGCCAGCGCCGCGCCATACCGCGCATAGGCTTCCCGGCCGGAGACCCCGTCGCCGTGTTCAGGGTCCTCGGGCTGGTATTCGGCCCTGTCGCGAAACTTGAGCAGGTTGACCATGACGATCGGCCCGTCATGCTCGTCCTTCGTGAATGTGCTGATCTGTTCCGTCGTCGGCTGCAGCGCGGGCATGGTCGTCACCTCATGATGTCGGCAATGATGGTCTTGATGTCGGGGGCAATCAGTGCCGACACCGGTTGCGAAATGCATTTGCTGCGGATGTCGGCATAGCCGTCCCGCTGCGGTTGGCGGTGCAGGGTGAGCCGTTCACCGGCCGCGCCGATCACCCGGTATGCCGCGATGCCATGGCCGGCACGGAGGCGCGCCTTTTCGCCCAGGTCACGCTGCTCGCCCAGGTCACGCCGTAGCGAACCGCCGGCAACCTCGACGATCAGGTGGATCGTGGTCCCGTCGAGCTCGCCGGGCGGCGGTGCAGTCTTGACGTGTCCGCCCGGTGCTGAGGAAATTGACATCGCATGAACCTACCAGAAACATCCCGTGCAGACTACTGATCCTGCCCCAGGTGCCGGTCGAGAAACGCCATGCGCGTCTTCATCAGGTGCACCCGCAGCGCCTCGCCCTGAATGCCGTGGCGCTGGCCGGGATAGGTCATCAGCTCGAAGGCCAGCCCCTTCTCCTGCAGTGCCGCCATCAGCCGCGTGGTATTGTCAAACGTGACATTGTCATCGGCCATGCCATGCACCAGCAGCAGCGGCGGCAGCGCCCCGTCCCGGCGGTCGAGATGGTGGAACACGGATGAGGTCTCGTACCCCTCCGGATTGTCCTCGGGGGTGTCCATGTAGCGCTCCGTATAGAACGTGTCATAGAGCGCCCAGTCCGTCACCGGCGCGCCGGCCACCGCAGCGGCGAACGTCCCCGGCGGCGCCTGCAGCACCGTCATCAGCGTCATGTACCCGCCATAGCTCCAGCCCTGGATCGCGATCCGGCCCGGATCGACAAACGGCTGCGCCCTGAGCCAGTCCACCCCCACCAGCTGGTCGCGCACCTCCGGCCCGCCCATCCGGCGATGGATCACATCCTCGAAGGCCTTGCCACGGTTGGCGCTGCCGCGATTGTCGAGCCGGAACACGATATAGCCCTGGTGGGTGTAGAACTGGTCGGTCAATCGCTCCCAGTCGCGCGTGACCGTCTGCACATGCGGGCCGCCATAGACCTCCACGATGACGGGATAGCGCCGCGCGGGGTCAAAGTCTGGCGGGGTCTGGATGGAATAATGGAGCGCCTGGCCATCCTCGGCCGTCAGTGTGCCGTATTCGGGCACCCGATGGCTGGCGAGATAGGGCGCATAGGGATGGCCTGCGCCGAGGGCATTCTCCTCGATCCAGGCGATCTGTTCGGCGCCGTCACCAGAGAGGCGGTACAGACCTGTCTGCGGCGGCTGCTCGGGGCTGGAGGACGTGCCGGCAAAGCTCTGCCCGTCCGGCGCCATGGTGATCGCCCAGGACCTGCCCGGCGCAGTGATCCGGGTGATCTCCCCGCCCGCCAGCGGTACGGAATAGAGATGCCGTTCCAGCGGTGTGTCCCTGTAGCCGGTGAAGTACACTGTTCCCCCGGCCAGCCCGGCGATCCCGGCAACGGCCCAGTCGCCGGACGTGACCGGCCGGATCGCCCCGTCATCTCGTCCGGCCACGATGTGACGGAACCCGCTATCCTCTGTCGTCCACACCCGCTCGCCGGTCGCCGCCTCCACGAGGTCGTGGGACAGGTTGACCCATCGGTCCTGCGTTTCCGCAACCCGGTCCTCGCGAGCGCCGGGTCGTCCGGCCTCGAAAGCGGAGCGGGCAATGACGGTCTGGTCGCGATTGACGGTTTCGAGGTGCAGCCGGTTCCCGCCAAGCCACCGGACCCGCGCGAGATACTGGTCCGTCGCCGGCCCCCAGTCCTCGCGGCGCCATTCAAGCTCCACCACCTCGCCCGTTTCCATGTTGCGCACGAACAGGTCGACCACCGCGTTCGGCCGGCCCGCACGCGGATAGCGCTGTTCGATCACCGTCGTCTCGCCAGCCGAAATCTCGTAGCGCGGAACAATGTCCACCGTGCTCTCATCGACGCGCGTATAGGCGACATACCGGTCATCCGGGCTCCACCAATAGCCCGTGTACCGCCCCATCTCCTCCTGCGCGACGAACTCGGCCACGCCATAGCGCACGGCCGCCTGCGGAACGGCAGCCGGGGTGAGCCGCATCTCCGCGCCTGTCGCGAGAGCGACCGCCCAGACCGCCTCATCCCGGATGAAACTGGCATAGCCTCCGCCCGGGCTCAGCTTCGCGTCATATTCGAACGCGTCGGTGTCCGTCAGCTGGCGGACAGATGGACCGTCCGCACCCAGTGTGACGAGATGCAGGTCGCCGCCGAGCGGCACGAGGATCGTGTCCGCCGTGCCCCACTGGTAGCTCACGATCCCGCGCGTGCCGGCAATGCGCTGGCGCTCCCGCAGCGCCGTCTCCTCTTCCGACAGCGTGACGGTTTCGGGTTCCAGCAGCGCCGAGTCGACCAGCAGATCCGCTTCCCCGGTGGCCACGTCGAACGCCCAGAGATCGAGCCGGCTGGCATCATCGTCCCGGCCCCTCAGGAAGCTGACCCGCGTGCCGTCCGGGGAGAACTGCACGCCGCGCGCGCGCGGTCCCGAGAGGTCAGGGCTGGCATACAGCCGCTCAGCGGTCAGTCGTGGGGCGTTGGTCATGGCAGCCTCTTCGGTCAGCGGGTCGGCGTGGCCTGCCTCGCGGCCCGTCAGTGCGAGGATGGCAAGGGCGGTCAGAAACAGTCTCATCCCGGCAGCCTAGCCGGCATGGTGGGCCGCGCAATCGGATTCCGCGTCCCCGCCAGCCGACGCTCGCGATATGCCCCCACAAGCAAGGCGCCAGCCCGGAACAGCAGCCGGACACCGTCACCAGCATGACCGTCATTCCAGCTTGTGCGCCAGCAGCAATTCCACCAAATAGCGCGGCATGGCGATGATGGACGAGGCGATCCGGGCTTTTCTCGGGCAGATCAAGCTGCCCGATATCCCGCTTGCCGACTTCCAGAAACTCGACTGGATGCAGACCAGCCACCGCCTGCGCCAGAGCTTCTTCCGTGCCACCCGCACGCTCGAGGGCGACGCGCCGCAACTCGCCGAGGTCTCGACCCTGCCCGTCGATGGCGCGGCGGGGACGCTGAAGGCCCGGCTGTACACGCCGCTCGGGGCGGGCATTGGCCCCGGGCCCGGTATCGTGTTCTTCCATGGCGGCGGGTTCATGCTCGGTGATCTCGACAGTCACGACATGATCTGCCGGCGGCTGGCCGCAGCCTCCCATTGCCGGCTCGTGGCCGTCGACTACCGGCTGGCCCCGGAGCACAGGTTCCCCGCGGCCCATGCCGATGCCGAGAGCGCCTGGCGCTGGATCATGCAGCGCACCGAGCACTTCCTGCTGGATCCCGATCGCACCGCCGTTGCCGGCGACAGTGCGGGCGGCAACCTTGCCGCTTTCGTCGCCCAGGAGATGAACCGTACGCAGGGTCCGTTGCCGGCCTTCCAGTTGCTGCTCTATCCCCTTGTCCAGTTCATCGACATCCGGGCCAAGAAGATGCCGTTCCAGGAGGGCGGCTTCTTCATCTCTCCCAATCTCTTCGACTATTTCCGCGACGCCTATATCGAGCACGATACCGACCGGCGGGACCCGCGCGTTTCGCCGCTGTTCGCCGACGAGGCCGATTTCCGCGGGCTGCCGCCGGCGCACTTCGTGCTCTGCGGCTGGGACCCGCTGAAGGATGAGGGACAGGCCTATGCCAGAAAGCTGGCGAGCTTCGGTGTGCCTGTCACGGTGCGCGAGCATCCCGGCATGGTGCACGGTTTCATGAACCTCACCGCGCTGTCACTGCCGGTCCGGGATGCCATCCGCGATGCCGGCCAGGTGGTGGGCCGCGCCCTCGGCGCCCTTTCAACGGACGGTCGCTGACCTGCAGGCGGCGTTACACGTTGCCAGTGCCGGGCGTTGCCTGTTTGTCACATTCTTGTGTTCGCATGCAGCGATGGGAATAAAACCGGTTGAGGTGAAGGGAAAACTGGACAAGCTAAGGGGCGTCCGGCCGGGCTTTCCCGTGCTGACGTTAGCAAAATCATAAGGACGTCGGGCGAGACCCGGTGTTTGAGGAGAAATCGCCATGACTGACCGTTCGATCGCTAGATCAGCGTTGATTGCTACTGTTTCTGCGATGGCGCTGAGCCAGCCGCTCGGCGCCCTTGCCCAGGAGGGCGACAGGGACGACGACGCGCGTCGCCGCCTGTCCACCGTGACCGTCACGGCCACGCAGCGGACCGAGAGCATCCAGGATGTTCCGATCGCCGTGACCGCGCTGAACCCGGAAATCCTTGACCGCGCCGGCGTCTCCGACGTCACCAATCTCGACAGCGTTGCGCCCAGCTTCAACATGAACAGCTCCGACACGGCGACGGGCGGCACGACACTCCGTATCCGTGGTGTCGGTACCACGGGCAACAATATCGGCCTCGAAAGCTCGGTCGGCGTGTTCCTCGACGGGGTTTACCTGTCGCGTCCCGGCGTGGCCCTCGGCGATCTCATGGATCTCGAGCAGATCGAGGTCCTGCGTGGGCCGCAGGGTACGCTGTTCGGCCGCAATACCTCGGCCGGTGCCCTGAACATCAAGACCAAGCGCCCGAACCTCAGCGAAATCGAAGGGTTCGGAAACATCACGTCCGGGGACTACGACCTGTTCAACTTGCAGGCCGGGATCAGCGTGCCCGTTATCAAGGACAAGCTCGCCTTCCGGGTCTCGGGCGCCATTCGCGAGCAGGATGGCTTCGTGACCAGCGTGTCCGGGCAGGAAAGCCACAATCGCGACCGTTCAGTGGTGCGCGCCCAGGGCCTGCTTGATCTTGGCCAGGGCGGGACCGTCCGCGCCATCCTCGACTATTCCGAGGCCGACGAGAATTGCTGCCATGCGGTCTGGTTCCAGGACACGGCGGGGCTCGCCGCCTTCGGCGCTGCCGGCTTCCCGGCCGATGGCGGGGCACCGAATGTCGGCCCGTCCGCGCTGGACGGCCTGAAATCGAACGACACGGACTTCTTCAACCCGTTCGAACAGACCGGCTTCTCGCTCGAATACAATGTCGACACGCCCGTCGGCCAGCTGACCTATATCGGCGCCATTCGTGACTTCGAGGACGAGACCTTCCGCTCGACCGACTATACCCAGCTCAACATCTTCACCGTCGGCCGCTCGCCCGAAGCCCAGGCCCTGCCGGGTTCGCCCTTCACGCCGGGCGGCAACGTCACGAAGATCGAGACCCAGACCCACGAGCTGCGCCTGCAGGACACGGCCTTCAATGACCGGCTCGACTGGCTCGTCGGCCTCTACTATTCCGATGAGACAATCGATTCCCGCGGCTCGCTGACCCTGCTCGACGAATACCAGGCCGGGGTGAGCGCTGGCCTGCTCGGCTCTCCGGTGGACCTGTTCACCATCTTCGCCGGTGGTGCCGATGCCACGGGGGACTTCGCCGACAATGCCTTCCTGCAGGATGCTGAATCCTTCTCGATCTTCACCCACAATATCTTCGCCGTTACCGACAAGCTCGATTTCACCGTCGGCCTGCGCTACGTCGAGGAGTCCAAGGACGGCAGCTACGAGCAGAAAAACGGCGATTTCGACGCCTGTCTCGGCACCTTCAACACGCTGGCCACCTCGCCCGGGACGATCCCGGCGGAGCTGGCTGGAGCAGCGGTCGCGGTCAACTGCTTCGTGTTCGCCGCGCCGGTCTTCAACGAGGAGAATTTCGGCCCGCTCTTCGGCCCCTTCAGCGGATCGGGCCTTGATGCCCTGCTGCCGCAGGAGTTCGACGACACGTTCGAGGATGAGGAACTCGTCTACACGGTGAAGCTCGGCTACGCCTTCACCCCTGACATCAACGTCTATGGCGGCTTCACCCACGGCTTCAAGTCCGGCGGGTTTAACCTCGATGCCTCGGCTGCGGCTGGTGGCGCCGATCCCCGCTTCGACTCCGAGATCGTCGATGCCTACGAGATCGGCCTGAAATCGACCCTGTTCGACGGTCGGGCCCGCGCCAATATCGCGGTGTTCCACCAGGATCTCGAGGACTTCCAGGTGCTCGAATTCACCGGCATCCGCTTCGAGACCTTCAACGTCAACGAGGCCAAGGCCACCGGTGTCGAGATCGAGACCGAAGCCCAGCTCACCGACAACCTGTCGGCCAACCTCAACTACACCTATTCCGACGCCCGCTATCCCGATGATTGCGACGAGCAGGATCCAACCTCGCCGGACTTCATCCCCCAGGCGGCAAACCTGTGCGGGGCCCAGCTGACCAACGCGCCTGAAAACGTGGTTGTCGGCGGGGCGACCTACGAGTTCACCTACAACAACCTCGACTGGTTCGCGAACGCCAATGCCCGTTGGGAGGACGACCGGCGGACCTCGACCCAGCCGACCGTGCTTGGCACCGATACGCCGCTGCCCGGCGACATCCAGGAGTCGAACACCAAGGTGAACCTCCGCATCGGTGTTGGCGCGCCCGACGATCGCTGGACCTTCGAGATCTGGGGCCGCAACGTGACCGACGAGATCACCAAGAACGTGACCTTCTCGGTGCCGCTGCGGGGCGATGCCCGGGCGCAGTTCACCCAGGACCCCGCCACCTATGGCGTGACCCTGCGCACCCGCTTCTAAGTCGGGTCCAGCCATACACGTCCCGAGGCCGGGGCCGCCCAGTGCGGTCCCGGCCTTGTCTTTGCGGCCCTGCCGCCGCGCGCCGGTGCGCTGAACCTCTGGCAACCGGGCATGCGCAGGAGCATTCAGCCGGGGCATGGCACACCTCGAGGTCAGCAGACCACAGGAGTGCCCCATGCCTTGCCCCGCCCACTCGCGCGCGCCCCTGCCCGCGACGACCCCCGCACCTCTCCGCACAGCTACGCGCCCGCGCCGCGCCGACTGCGCTGCGCGCCTTGCCCGCCTTGCGCTCGGCGCCCTCGCTCTCTGCGCTGGCCCTGCCATGATCACGTCCCCCGCCCATGCCGACGGCGACCAGGCGCGCCAGCACCACCGCATCCCCGCGCGCGCCCGGCCAGCCTACGGCCCGGAAATCATCATCCATGGCGACCGCGGCTTTTCCGGCCCCCACGCCATCGTGTCCGGTCCCGCCAACCTCACCGGCTCCCGCTTCAATGACCGGGTGTCCTCGGTCGAGATCCTCGCCGGCCGCTGGGAAGTCTGCTCAGATCCGGGCTTTCGCGGTCGTTGCGAGATCCTCCGGCGCGACGAGCCCCAACTCGCCCGGCTCGGCCTCAACGACACGATCAGCTCGCTGCGCCCCATCCCGGACGGCCGGCGCAGCGGCCCGACCAGCTATCGCACGCCGCCGCCCGCGCCCGCCTATCATGATCACGGCGCGTACGGGGGCGACCGCCGTGGCGGCTTCGGCGGGGCTCCGGTGATCCTCTTTGCCGATCCCGGCGCCCGCGGCCGCGCCCTGCCGCTCTACGGTCCCGAGCCGCACCTCAACCCGCTCCGGTTCAATGACATCGTGAGCTCCATCGATGTCCGCAGCGGTGCCTGGCTGGTGTGTTCCGAGCCGCACTATCGCGGGCGCTGCAAGGTCATCTCCGGCTTTGCGCCGCGCACCCGCGATTTCGGCCTGAACGACAATATCACGTCGATCCGGCCCGTCGACGCGCGCGGCCATGGCGGTCGACGCCGATACTGAGCCTTGCCGCGCTGATCCCTTGCCGCGTTGTGCGCAAGGCGTCGGTCGTTCCTTATACCTCCGGACCGCCGCTTTGGGCCCGTCGCCTGCTGGGACCCCGCGCGACGTGCCGTCCGACCGAGGCAAAGCCGACGCGCGGGTGCTCAGGCCGCCCCGCTCATTCCGCCGGCGGCGATGGCCGGAGCGTCGCCCAGCAGGCGGGGCCGGCCGATGAGATAGCCCTGCGCCTGGGTGCAGGCCATCCCCCGCACCGCGTCCAGCGCCAGCACCGTCTCGACGCCCTCGGCGCAGGAGACGACGCCCATGGTGTCGCAGAGCCGGACCACGGCTTCGAGGATCGAGGAGCCATGCGCTGCCTGCTCGCTGAGGAAACAGCGGTCAATCTTGATCTTGTCGAAGGGCAGCCGGGCCAGGCGCAGGAGCGAGGAATGGCCCGTGCCGAAATCGTCCAGCGAAATCCGCACACCGAGATCCTTCACCGCCTGCAGCATGCGCCGGCTCTCCTCGATATTCTCGAACAGGACCTGTTCGGTCACCTCGAGTTCCAGCACCCCGTCGGCGAGGCCGAAGGACCGTACCAGCGCGCCGAGGCGATCAACGAACACCGGCGAGTTCAACTGCGAGGGCGAAACATTCAGGGCGAGGAAGCCGCTGCTGCCGGCGTGCTGGTCGAGAACCTGCTCGGCCAGGCTCCAGAAGAGCGGGTCGAGCACCCCGATGCGTTCGGCCACGGGAATGAAGCGGGCCGGCGAGGGCGCGTGTTCCTGCTCGCTGTCGACCCAGCGGGCGAGCACTTCGTGGCCGATCACTTCCAGCGTGCCGAGGTCGAGAATGGGCTGGATCGCCGGCTGGATCTTCGCCGAGGCGACGGCGTCTGCGAGATTCCGCTCAATGAAGCGCGACTGGGTCTCGATTGCCTGGGTGCGCGCGTCATAGGCATGCACGCCGCCGCCATTCGACTTGGCCGCGATCATCGCGAGATCGGCGGTATGGAGCAGCGAGTCGATGGCCTGCGCGTCGGAGGGAAATATCGAATAGCCGATCGAGGCGCCGACGCAGACCCGGCCTGCCTGGGTCGGCACCGGTCGCGTGATCTCGTCATGCAGGGTCCGCAGGACCGTCTCCAGTGGCGGGGCCGAGCGGGTGACGGCGATCGTGCAGCCGAATTCGTCGCCGCCGAGGCGGGCGGCAAGCTGCACCCCTTCATGCTCCCTGATCCGGGCGCCGACATTCCGCAGCACATCATCGCCCACCGCATGGCCGAACGTGTCATTCAGTGGCTTGAACCGGTCGAGATCAATGTAGAGGCAGGCGAAACGTTCGCCATTCGCCAGCTCGTCCTGCAGCCGCTGGGTGAAGGCGCGGCGGTTCAGAAGGCCCGTCATCTGGTCGCTTTCCGCCAGCCGGCGCACGGCCTGTTCCGCCCGCTCGCGTTCGCGGACCTCTTCGGTCAGGGCCTGCACAAGGCCCTCATTCAGCTGGTAGAGGGCGCGGAACACGTCGACGCCCGAGATGACGCCGAGATACTGGCCGGTCTCGTCGACGACCACGAAACCGTCGCGCACCAGCGCCTCGCGATCCCTGAACCGCTCGAGCGTCTCGAGGATCACCGCACTGGCCGGCACGGGCGGGAAATCCGGCTCGGCGAAGGATATCGCCGGCCGGCAGCCGAACAGGGCGGAGCCGAACGGGGTCGTCATGCGCGTCTGGAAGGCGGTGCGGGTGATCACCCCGACCGGCTTGCCGGATCCATCGCACACCGCGCAGACCGGCGCGCGCGGATGAGTCTTGAAGAAGGTGGCCACGTCGAAACCGGTCGCCTCGGTTCCGAGCATCGGGACTTTCGTGATCCGGGCATTGCTGAACTTCATCTGACGTCATCCTGACTGCCTTGAGCGCGAGACTGTCAGAAAAAGTCTGGTTTCCGGTTTCGACGGACGGCGAAGTTGGCGACATGGCGGCAAGACCTGCCTAACCCTGTTACCGGGCGGGCCTTCGCAGGCGCCCTGTGCTGCGTGCGGATTGTTGGCGGTGGCTGTCGCTGCGCCAGGCCATGGACCGCCAGGCCCTGTTCGCCCCAGGGGGGAAAGTGTTTAACCGTTTCGCCCTGGAAGTGTGCGTCCGCCGGGTGCCTGGGCCGTCCTGGTGCGCACCACTCACCGGGCCCTCCGCGGCTCAGCGGCTGGCGAACAGGCGACCGCGCTCGACCACCAGCACGATGGCAAGCGAGGCGGCGCCGAGGCAGAGAAAGCCCAGCAGCACCGGGATGGACGACCCGTTGTACTGGCTGCCGATGAGATAGCCGAACCCGCTCGCCACGGTCGTCGTGGCAAAGCCATAGGCTGCGCTGGCTGTCCCGGCGATCCGGCCCAGCGGTTCCATGGCCAGGGCGTTGAAGTTCGAGCCGATCAGGCCGAAACAGGCGAACATCAGGCAGAACAGCGGGAAGAAGATCGCGAAGCGCTCGCCGAGCTGGGTCATCAACAGGACCTGAAGCGCCGAGAAGCTGACAAAACCAAGCAGTGCGGCATGGCTCAGCCGCCGCATTCCGAACCGCTCGACCAGCCGGGAGTTGGTGAAGTTCGCCGCCGACAGGCTCAGCGCGACGCCGGCAAACCACAGCACGAACACCTCGCCGAGGCCGAACACTTCGGTGAAGATCTGCTCGGCCGATCCGATGAAGGCGAACAGGGCGCCGAAGATGACCCCCGAAGCGGTCATGTAGCCGAACGTCACCCGCGAGCGGAACACCTCGGCATAGGCGGCCAGCGAGACCGCCAGGCTCAGGGGCCGGCGGCGGCTTTCCGGGAGCGTTTCGGGCAGCCGCACATAGCACCAGCCGAGCATGACGAGTCCGGCCAGGCCAAGCAGTCCGAAGGTCCACTGCCAGGGCGCCACCAGCATCATGCCCTGCCCGATGGTCGGCGCGGCAATCGGGACCACCATGAAGATCGTCATCACCAGCGACATGATCTTCGCCATGCCGCGGCCCTCGAACACGTCGCGCACGACGGAGCTTGCCACCACCCGGCAGCCCGACGCCGCCACGCCCTGCAGGAAGCGGACACCGAGCAGAGCCGGGAACGAGGCCACCGCCATGCAGGCAAAGCCCGTCACCGCATAGCCGACCAGTGCGGCGAACAGGACCGGCCGTCGCCCGAACCGGTCCGTCAGCGGCCCGAAAACGAGCTGCGGTGCGCCGAAACCGAGAATATAGGCGAAGATCACAAGCTGCTGGTCATTCGCCCGTGTCACGTCGAGCGCGGCTGCAATCTCGTCCAGCGCCGGCAGCATCACATCGATGGCGAGCGCATTCAGCGCCATCAGCCCGGCCACCATGGCGACGAATTCGCCGACCGGC
>CAZDMQ010000018.1:0-44503 GCA_964506685.1 uncultured Hyphomonadaceae bacterium
AATCCTCCTTAGACAAAACATCCGATCTGTCTCACAGTCGCTGACGGGGAACAGTTGTCTTCGATTATCGCCCGCGCTTTCCCGAAGCAATCATGCAGATGGTGGGTTGGATCGGGGAAGGCAAACTGCGCCTCGACGAGCATGTCGTTGCAGGCATTGAAAGCTTCCCCGAAGCACTGCGCATGCTGTTTGACGGACGAAACAAGGGCAAGCTGGTCGTCAAGGTATCCTGACGCCCGAGGCGCCGGGTTTGCAGAGATGCATTGTTCACATCGCCGGGCACAAGAAGGCGAGGGGCAAAGCGGGAGGAGAACATGCGATCAGTTCGGTTATGGGTCTGGCTCGTGCCTTTCCTCCTCTATGGCGTGTTCTGGCTCTGGTACACGCCGCTCTCTGGCCCGATGACGCCAAGTGAGGTCGATCAGATCATCGCGACTTTGGAGCAGCGTGGCGCGGAACCTGAAACAATTGAGAGGTTCCGCAACTTCTTCGAGGCCGATGACGGACGCGCCTTCATCATGGTGAACATTATGGACCTGGCGGATGATCCGGCGGAGCTGCCCGCCACCGGCCCCGGTGCGAGCGCCGATGAACTCATGGGCCACTATATGGAATATATGTGGCCCGCACTCTTCAGCCGGGCCTCCCATCCCGTGTTTGCGGGCGGTTCGGTTGGCGCCGCAATGGATGTGACCGGAATTGAGGGCGCGCAGCAGTGGGAATCGGCAGCGCTGATGCGTTATCGCAGCCGCCGGGACATGTGGGAGATCAGCTCGCATCCGAGTTTCGGCGACCGGCACGATTACAAACTGGCGGCGCTTGAGAAGACGATCGCGTTTCCCGTCACACCGCGACTGTTCCTTGGTGACCCGCGCCTGATCCTGTTCCTCGTGCTGGTCTCGCTGCTCAGCCTTCTCGACAATTTCGTCTTGCGCGGCAGAACCGCTCGCCGCCTTGCCGGGGCCGGCAAGGCTCAGCTGAATGAAGCCACGTGAGTCAGGAGAACGGAAGATGGATGCTGCCAACCTCTACGGAATGAAGGTCTCCGGGCACCCGTCCCGAGCGCGCAGCTATTTCATCAAGGGTAATCGTCCACTCCCTGAGCTCGGCTTCAACACAAAGCACTACATGGCGAACGTCCGTCGCGAGATCTGGCTGTGACGGCTTCAGATGGCCAAGCCTGAGGGAGACGCAAATGCAATTCACAAGCGTGCAGAATGGCGAGGTATCGCTCAACGTTGCCGTTGAGGGCGAGGGGCCGCTGATCCTCATGATCCATGGCTGGCCGGAACTGTGGTATTCTTGGCGTCACCAGATCCCTCACTTCGCCGAGCTCGGCTACAAGGTCGCGGCAATGGAATTGCGCGGCTTTGGCGACAGTTCCAGACCCCACGCCGTGGCCGATTATAGCATGCGCCACCTCACGTCCGACGCGGTCGCCGTGATCAATGCGCTTGGCGGCGGCGAGGCGATTGTGTTTGGTCATGACTGGGGTGCGAATATCGCCTGGGCAACCGCGCTGGTTTACCCAGAAAAGGTCAAGGCCATTGCTGGCCTGAGCGTGATCTACACGCCCCCGAGTGAGCGGCCCGTCACGCAATTGTTCAAGGAGCTTTTTCCCGACAGCTTCTTCTATATCAATTATTTCCAGGAAGAGGGCCCGGCCGAAGCCGAGTTCGAAGCCGATCTCGGCGCGTTTCTACGCAAGACCTACTACTCTGCCTCCGGGGATTTTCCAGCGGAGATGAGACCAAAAAAGCCGGCCAATGCCAAATTCCTGGACGGACTGATCGACCCGGACCCGTTTCCAGACTGGCTGAGCAAAGAGGACCTCGCCGTTTTCGTTGCAGCCTTCGAGAAAAGCGGTCTACGGGGCCCGTTGAACTATTATCGCGCCTGGGGACTGATGGCCGAAGAATTCAAAGATTATTGGGGTCAGTTCATCAAGCCGCCCGCCTTCTTCGTTGGCGGAGAAAGGGACCCGGTGCGCAGTTTCATGCCGGGGATGGACATGTTCGAGATGGCTGGCGCGGCGTGCGAGGATTTTCGCGGTTCTGTCATCATTCCCGGCGCCGGGCACTGGGTTCAGCAAGAAGCACCTGACGAGACAAACGCCGCACTCGAAAGCTTTATCCAAACAATACAAACCGGGCAAAAATGATCTGGGACCCGAACAACCTGAACCATTGAGGAATTAGACATGAAACGTTTCAAAGCTCGTTGCTTGGCCGCAGTCGCAATAGTCCTCGGAACGACATCAGCATATACTGCGACGGCTCAATCTGCCGGTTCGGTGGCATCCTTCGAGCCGGCGAGTCTCGTCGATTACCATAACGGCTACTGGGTCACGAAGTTCAGGCCTGAGGGCGCGCGTGTTGCGGTCACCGTGATCAATGACCTCCACTATGACCCGGAGACGAGGCGAGTCACCGTCTACGCCCAGATGCGCGCCCTTGGAAGGGCGATGGCGCCCGCGCAGGTCGGGCCGGGCGAATGCACTGAAATGCGCGGCGAGACTGTGTGTTTCCATCCGGATGCTGTCTACCTGAATGGCAGCGGTCAGGAACTGAGAAAAGCCGATGGCGATGGTGCCTGGTGGGTCAAGCACTCCTGGGTCCTTGGCGGTGAGGGCTATGACAATTGTGAGCTTCGGCCGGCGGAAACCTATGACAATTGCCTCTATGTCGAAGGCGATCTTCTGGCAGACGGCCTGACCATGATGATCGGTGGCGAGGCCAGTAACGGCTATCAGTATTACAACACGCGAATGCCGGTTTTCGGAGAGAAATCCGTTACCTACCTCGTCAACCGTTTCGGGCCGAAGAATACCGATCCGGAAGCTGGCGAGATAGACCTCACGCCCATGGTAAAATTCGCCCTATCGTTCGAGTGCCGGGAAACAGCGAGCGCTTTGGACGGTGTGACCAGGGACTGCCCGACCTTTACGCCAGCGCGGTAACCGATCGGCGCTGGCGATTTCGCCAGTCCGATGAAAGCGCCCCACCAACTCTTTTCCGGACTTATTGGAGACGTCATGACAACTGCAACCCTGTACGCCGTGCCCCATTCCGCTTATTCCGGAAAGGCCCGCAGCTATCTTATCAAATCCGGTATCCCGTACCGTGAAAAGGCACTGGGTTCCGATCACTATATGTCGAGTGTCCTTCCCAAATCGGGCGGGCGCGCCTCCATGCCGACCCTCGAGCTCGAAAATGGCGATGTCATTCGTGATGGTGCCGCGATCATCGACCATTTCGAGGAAAAGAATGGCCACGCCTTCTCTCCAATGACACCGAAGCAGCGCTTTGTGAGCCGGCTGTTTGATGTGATCGGCGCGGAAGGTCTGCTTCGCCCGCTGATGCATTTCCGCTGGAAATTTGATGAGGAAAACATCGAGTGGCTGAAATATCATTTCGACATGATCATGAGCAAAAGCGAGAAAAAGATTGAACAGCGGGACAAGATGATCGCGGCGATGCGCCGGGCCTGTATGGCCTGGGGTGTGACGCCAGACACCATTCCCGTCATTGAAGCGCTCTATCTTGATCTGCTTCACGTGTTCGACCGTCACTTTCGGAAATATGGCTACCTTCTCGGCGGGCGCCCTTGTGTCGGAGATTTCGGCCTGATGATCCCGTTTTTCGGCCATTTGGGACGTGACCCCAAATCGGTCGGCCTCATGCATGAACATGGCATGGCGCTGTTCCGCTTTACCGAGCGCATGAACCGCCTGGCCGCCGATCTGCTGGAATACGAGAACCAGGACGAGACCTATCTGGCAGGCGACGAGATCCCGGACACGCTGGTCGATGTGATGCGCGCGATTGCCGAGGATTTCGTGCCGGAAACGCTCGCCGCAGCCGATGCGATCAATGCCTGGCTGGCTGAGAATGATGCCGCGCCGGGCTCAAATTGTCCGCGGGGCGCGGGTATGGCCGAGTTCGAGGTTCGGGGCACGAAGATCAGCGCCATGGCGCAGCCTTACCGCTTCTACCTCCTGAAGCGCGCGCAGGATGAGTATGCCTCTATGGGGCCTGAGGATCGCAATGCGATGGACGCCATTCTCGAGGCGAGCAACATGGCGACCGTGCTCGGCGCGAGGCTGAACCGGGAGATCGGCCGCGCGAACAATCTTGAAGTCTGGCTGTGATGCCGCTCGCGACGGTCGACCAACGGCGCCGTGGACGGACGGTCTGAACGACACCCATTGAACCAGAGGATGATAGGCCCCCCCATGTTCAGGCTGCACGGCACGCTTGGTTCGCCTTACTCGATGAAAATGCGCGCGCTGTTGCGGTACCGTCGAATTCCGTTCGCATGGGTGCAGGGCATAGCCGCCCACCAACTGGCGATCGAAAAGCTCGAGACGCCCGTCATACCGGTGCTCGAATATCCGGATGGCACGCTCGCCAATGACTCCACGCCGCTGATTTACGATCTGGAGCAGAGATTTTCCGAGCGCAGCGTTTTGCCGTCCGATCCGGGACGGCACTTTCTCGCTTTCCTGATCGAAGATTTCGCAGACCAGTGGCTTAGCAGGGCGGTGTTCAGCTATCGCTGGCTGCGGCCCAGCGACCAGGAGCGTATGAGCACATGGCTCGCCTTCGACGTGTTCCCCGGAGCGGGCCTCGACACCATCGATAATTTTGCCGCCAAGTTCCGCGAGCGGCAGGTCGGCCGCACCGCAGCTGCCGGCGTGACACCGGAAAATGCATCGCTCATCGAGGACACGACCCGGCGCGTCCTCGCTGCCCTGGAAGCGCATGTTCCGAACGGGTACTTTCTGTTCGGCCAACGTCCCTCGCTCGCAGAGTTTGCGCTTTACGGTCAGATCTCGCAATTGGGTGTGGATCCAACGTCGCAATCCATGATGCGGGAGGAATTTCCGTTTGCTTACCGTTGGCTCTCCCACATCGACGATCTGTCGGGCCTTGAGCCCGGCCAATGGGCCGCGTCCGAAGACCCACTGTCACCTCAGATAAAGGACATCCTGGCCCTGATCGGCGCGGTCTACCTGCCGTATTTGCGCGAGAACATGAAAGCCGTCGCGGCGGACACCAGGCCGTTCCGCTTTGAGGCGCTCGGATTCGAATACACGCAGGCCCAGCCGCCGGGCAATTATCAGGTGAAGTGTCTAACGGAGCTTCGCGAGCGCTACGCATCCTTGCCGGATGCAGCCCGCGCCCAGATCGATCCGATCCTGGAAGACGCTGGCTGCCTCCCCGTCTTGATGGAAAGCGCCTGAGCAATGAGCCCGAATGAACGCTCTGTATCCAGGATCCGCCTTGATACCCGATGTCGCAAAACAATTTCCGCCGCCGCTTGTCGTGGAAAGGGGCTTGCCATGAGTTCCGGCCCCGTTGATAATATTATGCATTAACTCGGCCTCGTCCGCAGGGGGGGATGCAGGGCACAAACCGACGATCTGGATTGGACAGCATTGCAATGATTGAACTCCATACCGCACCCACACCAAATGGCTGGAAGGCTTCCGTGACGCTGGAAGAGCTTGGCCTGCCCTATGAGGTGAAGTTCGTGAACATCGGACAGGGCGAGCAGAAGACCGAGGCGTTTCTCGCCCTCAATCCGAACGGCAGGATACCGGTGATTGTCGATCGGGATGCGGGCGAGCTCGCTGTCTTCGAGTCCGGCGCGATCATGATCTATCTTGCAGAAAAAACCGGAAAGCTCATGCCAGCTGACCCAGCCGGGCGAGCCAAAGTGATCCAGTGGCTCATGTTCCAGATGGGGGGCGTCGGGCCCATGATGGGCCAGGCCAATGTGTTCTATCGCTATTTCCCGGAGAAGATCCAGCCGGTCATCGACCGCTACCAGAACGAGGGCCGGCGCCTGTTCGAAGTCCTCGATGGCCATCTCAATGGGCGCGAATGGCTCGCCGATGATTTCTCGATCGCCGACATCGCCAACTGGTGCTGGGTGCGGACCCATAAATGGTCCGGGATCAGCACGGACGGTCTTGACCACCTTCAGGCATGGATGGGCAGGCTTGCAGAACGGCCGGCCTGTCAGCGCGGCATCGAAGTGCCGTTCAAGCTTCCTAACATGGCCGAGGACGATGAGGCCGCCGAGGAGTTCAAGAAAAGCGCTGGAAATCTGGTTCAGCGCTAGGGTCGCTTGTTAACGGAGAGCCGTTTCATGATCTCAGGCTTGCGCCTTGCCGTTATCATTCTGGGGGCCTTGTTCCTGCTTCCAGGCCTTGCCGGCGTCTTTCGGCCCGAGCGCCTGGCGGAAGCCTTCACCCTTGTGCCCGAGACGGCTGAGGGCACGGTGACGATCCGGGTCCTGATCGGCGCGCCGTACATTGCGATGGGCCTTGTGACATTATATGCGGCCATCCGTAAGCAGTGGGCGTGGCTGGCACCGATCGCAGCGATTGAGGGCACAATGGCGGTCACGCGCATCATGTCGGGCTTCACCGAAGGGTTCGAGGCAGCCGGAACTCATGAGATCATCATCGAGATCATTGTCTGCGGCGTGCTGGCGCTGGCGGCGACCTTGCCCACGCGTCGACAAGGTTAGGAGGCGGGCCTACGCTGCGGGCAGGGGAAACCGACTGCGCAAGTTCAACAAGGGAGGCCGCATGACCCAAGACCATATTCTATACGCCGTCGAAGATGGTGTCGCCACCATTACCCTGAACCGGCCGGAAAAGATGAACGCGCTCACGCCGAACATGCTGGGCGATGTGTTCCGCCGGGTGCGCGAGGCGTCTGCCGATGACGAGGTGCGCGTGATCCTTCTGACCGGTGCGGGCCGTGGCTTCTGCGCGGGGCTGGACCTCAAGGTTATCGGCACAGGCGGCAGCAGCGAGGGGCTGCCGAGCGCGGATGAGGGCCCGGCGCCGCGCTGGGGTGACGATATCGGTCCGGCGCTTGAGCGCTTCTACTCCCATGGCTGGCAGGATTTCATCGTCTCGCGCAAACCCACCATCGCGGCGATCAACGGCCCGGTCTTTGGTTGGGGTTTCATCCTGTCACTGCATTGCGACATCCGTTTCGCTGCGCGCTCAGCGATCTTCAACGCCACTTTTGCCCGCCTTGGTATCCCAGCGGAAAAGAATGCAGGCTGGCTGCTCACCCGGCTGATCGGGCCGGCGAGGGCGGCGGACCTGCTTTACTCCGCGCGACGTTTTGACGGCGAGGAAGCTGCCGCCCTCGGGGTCGTCAATGGCGCCATCGAGGACGACAAGCTGATGGCGCATGCCGAAGCGTATGCAAAGTCCATCGCCACTAACAGCGCGCCGCGCTCACTGGCGGCCATGAAGGCACAGATCTGGACCGCGGTGGACGATCCCTACAATGCCGCCTTCCAGGCCTCTGACCGTGAACAGGATCTGGCGACCAAGACCGAGGACTTCCGCGAGGGCTTCATGAGCTACGTCGAAAAGCGCGCGCCAGCCTTCAAGAGCAAGTGAATCTTGCGCGCAGAGAGATAAGTGAAACGCTCATGTCCGGGCCACTCAAGCTGGGACGCCTGAGCGGTCCCCGCGCCCCGGCCTCGCGACGAAGGAGAGTGATGTATGAACACGGACCGCGATCTCTACCTTGTCGGCTCGGGCTCCTCGCCATACACGCGCAAGCTGCGCGCGGCGCTGCGCTATCGCCGCATACCCTACCGGTTCGTGGTGATCGGAAGCAAAGAAGCAAAGGCGCTGCCTGAACGCCCGCTACCGCTCGTGCCTTATCTCGTCGTTCCCGGTGACGATGCCACACAGTACAAGGCAATGTCCGACACGACGCCGATCCTGAAGTATCTGGAGACGGCTTACTCGGACCGCGCGCTGCGCCCGGTCGATCCTGCGCTCGGCCTGATCGACCTCTTGCTCGAAGATTATGGCGATGAGTGGCTCAGCAAGTGCATGTTCCATTATCGCTGGGCCAATGCGTCGGACACGAAGAAGGCCAGCTCGTATCTGCCTTACGGCCGCAACGTCCAGATGACGCGCGAACAGGGCGAGGAGGCCGAAAGGCTATTTGCCGAGCGCCAGATTTCACGCATTGGCGTTGTCGGTTCGAACGAGATCACCGCGCCGATCATCGAGGCGAGCTGGCGGCGGTATCTTGAGATTTTCGAGCACCATATCCAGAATCAGCCCTTCCTTCTCGGACATCGGCCCGGCGCTGGAGACTTCGCCTGTTATGGCCAGATGACCATGCTCGTGATCATCGACCCGACACCGGCGCAGGTCGCCCTCGACATCTCGCCGCGCGCCTATGCCTGGACTGAGAAGCTCGCCGATCTCAGCGGACTGGAGGTTGAGAGCGGCGACTGGATCGACCTCACCGAGCCCCCTTCCACACTCCGGGATCTGCTGTGTGAACTTGGCAGGGTCTATGCGCCGTTCATGCTCGCCAATGCGCGCGCGGTCGAGCAGGGCGCTGCCAAGGTCGAGTGTGAGATCGATGGCCAGCCTTGGGTGCAGGAGCCATTTGTCTACCAGGCCAAATGCCTGCGATGGCTACGCGAGGCTTATGCCGCGCTGGACGAGGCGGCATGTGAGCGGTTGGATCAGTGCGTCTCCGGAACCGGGTGTGAGGCGCTGTTTGTTACCGCCGGTTCCCATTAATGGCTTGTATTGAGAGGCGCTGAATTCTAAGGGTTCAGGATACCGGCCAAGGCAAGATTGGATTGGATGCGCAAAAAATGTACGGCCGTGCAAAGGTGTCGCGGACCGTACGTAAACTGACAGAATGGAGACCCGAATGGCCGAAACTATAGACGTGTTCTGGTCGTTTCGCAGCCCGTATTCACGGCTCGTCGTGCCGGACCTTGTGAAACTCCGCGAGGACTTCGATGTCGATGTGAAGTTCCGCCCGGTCCTTCCGCTGGCGGTCAGGTTTCCCGAATCCCTGTTCGATCCCAATGACCGGCGCGCGCCCATGTATATCGTTCGCGACAGCATGCGGCGCGGAGAGATGCTTGGCCGCCCGGTGATTTATCCGCTGTCGCCAGACCCCATCGTGCAGGATTTCGAGACCATGGAGGTCTCAAAGGACCAGCCTTATATTTACAGGCTTACAAAGCTCGGCGTCGAGGCGGCCCGGCGCGGCAAGGGGCTGGAATTTGCCGGCGCCGTGTCTGCACAGATCTTCGGCGGCACGAAGGACTGGGACAAGGGCACCGTCCTGAAGGACGCCGCTGCCAGGGTCGGTCTCGATCTTGACGCCCTCGACGCGGCGATCGCCGACGGTGACCACATGGAAGAGGTCGAGCGCAATCATGAGGCGCTCGACGCCTCGGGCCATTGGGGCGTGCCGACCATGGTGTTCCGGGAAGAGCCCTTCTTTGGCCAGGACCGCGTGGACACGCTGGCCTGGCGGTTGGGCGAGGCCGGGCTGGCGCGATAACGGGCTGAATTCAGCGTTGGCGGGAGACGAGAATGTTGAACTGGATGTTGATCATTCTGACGGTTCTCATCGTCTCGGCTCTGATCGTCGCGTTTGTCGTGACGCGCGACGGTAAGCTCGTCGTTCCGGAAGGCGGGGGCAGCGTCACGATCGGCGGCAAGACGTATGAAGCCTTCCCGCTGCCGGACTACGCAGCCGCCTTCGTCAACGAAAATTACACGAGCTACTTCGTGGAGGTTGAGCCGGGCATCAAGGTCCACGTCCTTGAGGTTGGCACCGGCTATCCCGTCTATATGCAGCACGGCAACCCAACCTCAGGCTTCCTGTACCGGAAAGTTGCCGCCGAACTGCCGACGGACAAGGTGCGGCTGATCATGCCGACAATGGTCGGGCTGGGCTTTTCCAGTAAGGTGCCGGCCAGTGCGCACACGCTCGAAAATCATATGCGCTGGATGAATACGGCCCTCCAGCAACTCGACCTTCAGGGCCTCATCTATGTCGGACAGGACTGGGGCGGGCCGGTCGGTATGGGTGCGTTGTCGCTATCGCCGGATCTTGTCCGGGGTGTTGTCGCGATGAACACCGGCTTCACGGCGCCGACGGAAAAGATGGATCTGTCGCGCGCCCACGCGCTGGCAAAGACACCCGTGATCGGCGAACTCCTGCTTGAACGGCTGGTCTCGGTCTTTGACCGGATGCACACGGTTCAGGGCGATCACGCCTCCATGCCGGAAACTGTGCGCGCGCTCTATGGCCGTCCGGTGCTGGAAAGCGGCAATGCGAAGGGCCCTCTCACACTGATGCGGATGGTTCCCGATGGGCCGGATCATCCGAGTGCAGAGCAGATGCGCGCCATTGAAGCCTATGTGGAGACGCTGGATGTTCCTGTCGAGATCGTCTGGGGGATGCGTGATCCGATCCTGGGGAAAGGCCTGCCGGTGATGCAGGGCGTGTTTCCGGGCGCGCCGGTAACCGAAACGCAAGCGGGACATTTCCTTCAGGAGGAAGTCCCGGAAGACATTGCGGCTGCGATCATGCGTGTCCTCGGTGAGGTCCCGGCCTCCGGGTATGCAGCAGAGACAGACATTGAGGACTGACCCAGGCCCCAGCGCCGTGCGCCGGCCCGGGACGACCGCCAGTGGGTTGACCTTCAATGTTTCAGGAAGCGGGTCATGAGTTTGCGCCCGCCAGCATCAACGCACGGCGAAGGAACACGTCTCCCCGCCCGCATTGTTGAGCACCTGCCAGGATTTGTGCTCGTGGCGGTGATCGCCATGGCGTCCACTTTCATCGCTGACCATTATGGCGGGCCAGTGCTTCTATATGCGCTGCTCATCGGGGTGTCGATGAGTGCCCTGGCAGACGAGCCGCGCGTTTCCACCGGGCTGGACATCAGTGCGGGCCTGTTCCTGCCGGTCGGCATCGCGCTTGCGGGGTTGAGCGTGACCTTTACCGAGATCGCAGCGCTTGGCGCAGTGACAGTCGCAATTACGCTGGGCGTGATGGCGTTGACCATTCTTGCCGGCTTGCTCGTCGGCGGGTTTCTGGGCAGCCCCCTCTCCCGCAGCGCCATCTATAGTGCAGCGGTTGCCGTTTGCGGCGGATCGGCCGCGCTCGCCATGGCCTGCCTGTTTCCCCAGACCGCACAGACGCGCCGCGACACTACTCTGGCGATTGTCGTCGTCACCGGCCTCAGCACGGCGGCCATGATCCTCTATCCGGCAGTTGCCAGCGCGCTGATGTTGGACGAGGCGGATACGGGTGTCTTTCTCGGCGCGACAATCCATGCGGTTGCGCAGGCGGTGGCGGCGGGCTTCAGCGTGTCGGAAAGTGCCGGGGAGGTTGCCACCGTCGTGAAGCTCGTGCGCGTGGCTGGCCTCATTCCGGTGGTCTTCGCATTCAGCCTCTATCTGAGGACCTCGCAGGGTGCGCCTGGAAACGGGGAGGCTGAACGGCCGAAACTCGTGCCGTATTTCCTGATCGGTTTTGCCGCCTGTATCCTCGCGACCAATCTGGTCAGCCTGCCTGTCCCCCTTCTGGAGGCCGGTGCGGTCATGTCGAAAACAATGATCCTGCTGGCCGTTTGCGCCATCGGGGTCCAGACCTCGATCAGGAACATGTTCAACGCCGGCTCAGCATCCATCCTGATGCTCGGCGGCCTGACTGTTTTCCTCGCGATGGCTTGCCTGGCGCTCCTGGCGATCTTCTGACCGGTGCCGCGTCGGCGCAACGGTCGGGCCGTTACCAGTTTTCCGACCAGGGCCGCAACACCACCTCGAATGCCCATGTGGAGCGGTGCTGGCGGTGCAAGTGCAGATAGGTCTCGGCAATGCGGTCGGGGTCGGCCATATTGTCCTCGACCGTCGGGCCGGCCAGCCAGTGCGCGCGGCTGCCATCCTCCTGTGTCTGGCCAATCGCGGCATCTATCGGCACCTGGGCGACATGGACCCCCTGAGGCATGAGTTCGCGTGCCATGCTTTGCGCCAGGCCGGATTTGGCATGACAGGCCATGGCAAAGGCGGCGCTTTTCGGAAACCCTTTCATCGCGGCGCTGGCATTGGTGAAGATGATCGTCCCGCGCAATCCGTCCGCGTCAGGGGCGCCGGCCAGCATGGACCGGGCTGCGCATTGTCCGACACTGAAGGCGCTGAGGGCGGAATTGGCGAGCACCTGCCGGACCAGCTCGGGATCGGCTTCGGTGATCTCCTTTCGGAAGATGTCGCGCAAACGACCGTCAATATTGTGCACGACAAGCCGGGGTGGGCCGAGATCGCGGATGACCTGATCAAACAGGCCGGAGACGGCGGGCGGGTCAGAAGCGTCACATGCGTAAAGCCGCACGCCTTGCTGGCGTTCCAGATCGAGCAAGACGGCTTTGTCAGGCCGCCGGGCGGCGATGGCGACGGACATGCCTTCGCGGGCAAAAAGGCGGGCGCAGCTTGCGCTGATACCAGATCCGCCGCCGACGATCAGTGCAACCTCGCCGCCGGTCTCGTCCGCCATGTCAGGCTGCGACCGGGGCGCGCGCCAGAACCTGGCAGCGCAGCAGCAGGCGGCGCGTGCTCGGATCGATTTCCGAGCGACGGTGCAGACAGCGGCGATTGTCCCAGATGACCACGTCGCCCGGTGTCCAGTTCTGCTCAACAATCCGGTCTTCCGGGATCGCATGGCTCCAGAGCTCGTCGAGCAGTGCTTCACTGTCCTCGAGCGAAAGCCCGGGAATGTAGGCCCAGTCGCGCCGGCCGAGATAGAGGCATTTCTCGCCCGTCTCTTCATGCACGCGCACGATCGGATGGACAGCGCCGGGCGCTTCGCGCGGGTCGTCGAACGCCTCATAGCCCGGCCGGAGATCGCCAACGCTTGTATGAGCGGCATCATGCTTGATCGTGAGCCCCTCGATCCGCGCCTTGAGCGCCTCGGGCAGGCGCTCATACGCGGCGCGCTGGTCGACAAAGAACGTGTCCCCACCATGCGGCGGGATCTCAACGCCCAGCAGCACGCTGGCCGGCGGTGGCGTCTCGATATAGGTCATGTCCGAGTGCCATTCCGCCTCGGAATTGCCGAGGCCGCCAATCGGGCGGCCACCGACGACGATGTTGGAGATGGCCGTGACATAGAGGTTGTCGATCTTCGCGCGTTGTTCCTCGCTCAGCCGGCCGATCGGGATCTCCTCGAGTGGGCCGAAGCGCTGGCTGAAGGCCTGCAGGCTGTCCTTGTCGAGGGTCTGGCCGCGGAAGCGCAGAACGCCATAATCGAGCCAGGCTTGGTAAATGGTCTCGAATGCGTCGTCCGTGATGCTGGCGAGATCGACGCCCGAAATGTCGGCGCCGAAGTCAACGCGAATGGGTTGAATCTCAATCATCTTTCTCTCCCTTGTCATTGTGCTTCTGCGCCGCTTCCCGCATCGCTCTGGCTGCGGGCTGTTCCACCAGGTTACCATGCTTATCGACGGCGCCGGTCCCGGTTGAAGCGTCCATCGCCCAGCGCGGGGCAATCAGGCGAGCCAGGATGATCGTCTTTTCGTCGGCGACGAAATGATTGAAGTATTCCTTCAGCGCCGCGCCAAGAACGGTCTCGTGATAGAGCACCTTCTCGACCTGGCCCGGGCCATAGTCGCCCGGCTGCGCGCTGATCGCCTCGCCGTACCAGGCCTTGGCGTCCTCGATGCCGAACTTGAAGGCCTTCATGTCCGGGAAGGGCTGGCTCCGGTCATCCAGCCAGCCGCCGACCATTTCGAGGATGTCATCAATCCCGGAATCGGCAAGGCCGACCATCGTCCGCCCGCGGCGCCGCAAACTCATCTCGTACCACGGCTGGAGCATCAGGCGCTCATTGGCCAGCCGCGCGCGCCAGGTCTTGGCATCCCGTACGGGCTGGGAGAAGTTGACCGGGCAGAAATCGACCGTCTCCAGATTGGCAGGCGGCAGGTCCTCGGGATAGTCTTCAAGCACGGGGCCGGACGGGCGGTTGAGCAGGTCGAGGCTGGCCTCGATGACTCGGCGCTGGAAGGCCGGATCATTCGGCTTGCCGAGTGGGTATCCCAGCGGAAATGTGACCCATAGCAGGCGCGGCGGCTGCAGCGCCTCGGCATTTTCGCGGATCAGCGCAATGCCGGTTGTCATGATGCCTTCGGCTTCGAGATAGTGCGCGATCGCGCAGGTGGCGCGTGTGCAATTGGGGCAGACGGGCGTGATGTACACCGCATCGACTCCGTCCCGCCTGAGAAGGGCCGCGAGCGAGCGTACGGAGGCTTCATAGGCGTCCGGCATCAGCCCGCCGCCCATGAAGCTGTAATGGGCCGACGCCAGGCCGCCGATAACGCCGTCGGCTTCGAGTTCGCGGAAACGGTCGAGGGGAAAGACGACATTCACGTCATCACGAAATCCCGAGCGGTCAAAATTTGTCGACACGTGCGACATGATCAGGTTGGCCGTGTCCTGGTCGCCTGGGATGGCGCGGTAGGAGGCATCGGACAGCTCGAAATTCTCCTCGCCCCGGAAATGCAGTCCGGCCGTGGTGATCACGGCAAATGTCATCTCGCTGACAGGTTTGGTGCGCGCCACCCAGGAAAAAGGCTCCATAGGCGGCAGTTGCTTCATCAGCACGTGCTCGCGGTCATATTTCGACAGGTCCGACAGTTTCACCATTCTTCACCTCCGGGGCGTCCTGCCGCCCAGCACGCGACGTCAGCCGAGATCGACCTTTTCCGGCAGGATCGCACCCAGCATCTTCGAACTGGCGGCGAGGTTTTCCTTGAATCCGGGGCGCGCCTTCATCGCTTTGGTATGCCGGACGAGAGCGGGCCATCTGCCCGCATCAGGCAGGCCCGCAATGAGATCGATCTGGGTCATCTGGCAGCCCACAGCGATATCAGCGACGGAGAACTGGCCGCCGACGAAATAGTCCCCGCCGTCCAGGACGCCTTCCAGATAGTCGAACAGTGGCGGAAATTTCTCGTCCCAGGCCGTCTTCGCCTGTTCGAGGTCGGATGGCTTGCCGCCAAACAGCGGAAAGATGATTGGGCGGAAGAATTCAAGACCGACGGTCATTGCGAGCACAGTATCGGCATATTCCTCGATCCAGGCGATGCGCCCGGCCTCGAATGGCGAACGGCCATACAGTCCGGCCTCCAGTCGCTTTTCGAGAAAGAGGCAGATCGCCGAGGAGTCCGGAATGGTCCCGGCCACGCCTTCGGTGGCGATGGTCCGGTCACGAAGCACGGGGATACGGCGCGCCGGGCTGATCTCGACGAACCAGTCCGGCATCGCCATGATGCTCACCTCCTCGAAATCATACGCGGCGCCGGCATGGGCGAGGGCGACCTGGACTTTCCGAACGAAAGGCGAGGCCGGCGTGCCGTAAACGACGAAATCAGGCATTGAAACGTTTCCTCCAAATGGCAGCCGGAGACCGGTGACACAGGGCCGGTCAAACGTGTCTGCGCTAGTTCCTGAACTCCAGCCCTGTGAACTCGCCAGTCTGGCGCCAGGTCTCGATATGGGTGAAGAAGCCTTTCGGCCCGCCGGGATGGCCCTGGGCCTGCCGGAATTGCCGGCTCCAGCCCTGGCCTTCATTGTTATAGTAGCCTGGCGTGCAATCGGCCGCCCCGATCATGCTGCCCTGACCGGTCAGGATAAGCTCGACCCAGGCCGTCTCGGCCTCTTCGGTTGGTTCCACCTCCGCAGCGCCTGCGCCTTCGGCATACGCGATGACCGTTGCTATGGTGCTGGCATGGTCCAGGATATTGTGCGGGATATTCGAGATCATGTTCGCCGCCTGGTTCGGCTGGACGATGAAGGCGTTCGGGAAACCGTGAATCTGCAGTCCATGCAGCGTGCGCATGCCGTCGGCCCAGTGCTCCGACAGCAATTCGCCGTCGCGCCCCTTCAGGTCAAACCCGGCCCGTGAGGTGTATTCCGAGCCGACCTCGAAGCCTGAGGCAAAGATGATGCAATCAGCTTCATAGTGCTGGCCATTCGCCATGAGGCCGGTTTCCGTGATGGCCTCGACCCCCTTCCCGTCAGTATCGACAAGCCTTGTATTGGGGGAATTGAACGCATCGAGATATTCATCGCTGAAACAGGGGCGCTTGCAGAGCTGTCCGTACCAGGCCTTGAGCTTCTCAGCGGTCTCAGTGTCCTGAACGACCGTCTCCACCCGGGCGCGGATCTCCTCCATCTTTTCGAGATCGGCCTCTTCGCGCGCAGCCTGCATGCCATCGGCGTTCAGCTGTTCGGGCGGCAGGGCGAGAATGCGATCGCGGATCCGGCGCGCAATCTCGGTCCAGCCATCATCGACCAGATCCTCGCTGGGAATGCCACCGCTCTGGTTCTCCATGAAATTCTCCAGCCAGCGCTGTTGCCAGCCGGGCGTGGCCGTATCCGCGAACCAGTCCGGGTCGATCCGGCGATTGTTGCGCACATCGACCGAAGAGGGCGTGCGCTGGAAGACGAGGAGTTCCTGAGCGGTTTTCGCAAGCGGCGGGATGCACTGCACGCTGGTCGCCCCGGTGCCGATAATGGCGACCCGCTTGTCGGCCAGCTTGTCCATTGGCGCGCCGTCGGCATCCCCGCCGGTATAGTCATAATCCCAGCGGCTGGTGTGGAAAGACTTGCCGCGGAACGTTTCGATGCCGGGAATGCCCGGCAGTTTCGCGACATGCAGCGGGCCGGTGCCGATGCCGACATATTTTGCCGTGAAGTCATCGCCGCGATGGGTGGTGATGCGCCAGACCCGATCCTGTTCCTGCCACTCGATCGATTTGACCTCGGTGTGGAACAGTGCCTTGTCATACAGGCCATACTGCTCCGCAATGCGCTGGCAATGGGCGCGTATCTCGGGCCCGCGCACATATTTCTCGCTCGGCATGTAGCCGGTTTCTTCCAGCAGCGGGAGATAGATCATTGCTGCGGTATCGCAGCGCGCGCCGGGATAGCGGTTCCAGTACCAGGTGCCGCCGACATCGCCGCCCTTGTCGATCAGGCGGACATCGGAAATCCCCGCCTCCTTCAGGCGAGCGCCGACGACAAGCCCGGAAAAGCCGGCGCCGATGAAGGCGAAGGTGACATGATCCCTGACCGGCGCGCGTTCCCTGAACGGGGTGTGCGGATCAACCGCCAGGTCCTCGAATGTGCCTTCCAGGCGCACATACTGGTCGTTGCCATCCGGGCGCAGGCGCTTGGCACGCTCCTCCGCATACTTCTTCCTGATGGTGTCCTTGTCGAGGAGTACGGTTGTCATTTCAGGCTGTCTCCACAGGATGGGCCGGTGCGGCTTGCGATGAGATCGCGCCCGTGTGCCGGCGCGAAGCGTCCCCTGAAGCAAGGTCCGCGTTCTTTCTTTAATGTAGAGGATTAATAGTTCAATCGGCGGGTGCTGACAAGTCCTCCAGTGTCAGCCGCCCGAGGGTGGCAGGCCCGCCTGAAGAAAGCCGGCAAGAGTGCATGCGGCTTCGCGCACGGCGTCCCCGATCTCCGGCGCCGTTCCGATCTCGACCTGGCGGGCAAAGTCGGCCATCAGGATTACCGAAAGCATGAAGGACTGGCGGAGACGCGCCCGGAGCGTTTCGTCCGGGAGATCGCCAAGCGCCCCGGCCAAACGTTCGCCAATATCCGACGCGCTCTGCATCCCGATATCGCGCACGAGCGCACCCACATTGTAACGCGGGTCCGTCATCAACTGCACGCTGAACCGGGCATAGAGCCGGCCATTCTCTTCCAGGCAGGCTTCCAGCAATGGCCCCATGCTGGCCTCCATCAGCGCGTGGACGTCGCGGGCTTTTCCCTCCGCATCAAGGGCAGCCAGACGCTCTGTCCGTGCCTTTTCGATCTCGCGAAATCGCTGGGCAAATATCTCGCGGATCAACTCTTCCATGCAGCCGAAATGATAGTGCAGAGCACTCTGGTTGCGCGCCCCGGCCGCAAGCGTGATATCGCGAACCGACACGCCGCCGAGCCCCTTCTCGGCGAACAGTCGTTCTGCGGCGCGTATCAGGGCTGCTTTCGTGTCTTTCCGCTTGGATGCTTGCATCAGGTAAACTCCGGGCCTTGCATCATTTAATATAATCCATCACATTAGAACGGGGTCGTGGAGCTTAACGCGATTTGCGGTCCTGATAAATCATGCGCCATCAGGCGTGGGGAGGAATAGACGATGAGCCAAATGTTTGAAAGTCGAATGGTCTGGTGTGCAACCGCTTCGGTTGTCGCGCTGACATTTTCGCTTCCTGCTATAGCACAGGATGCCGACACCAGCCGGACGCTGGGCACCGTGGTGGTGACCACGCAGAAGACCGAGGAATCGATCCAGGACGTGCCGATTGCGGTATCGGCCTTTGATGAGGAGAGCCTGCAAAGGCTCCAGCTGGCCGGGGGGGCCGACCTCGTCAAGGCCATTCCGAACGTCGCCTTTACGAAGACGAACTTCACAGGCTTCAATCTCAAGATTCGCGGTGTTGGCGCCGATGTGATCGCCCAGTCCGGCGATGCCGGCGTCGGTATTCACCAGAATGACATTCCGCTCAGCGGCTCGCGCTTTTTCGAGGCGGAGTTCTATGATGTCGAGCGCGTCGAGGTGCTTCGCGGGCCGCAGGGCACGCTGTACGGCCGCAACGCCACGGGCGGTGTGTTCAACCTGATCACCGCCAAGCCGGTCCTCGAAGAGTTCGAGGCCGATGCGCAATTGACCTACGGCAATTTCGACACCATTCGCGGGCAGGGCATGGTCAACCTCCCGCTCGGGAATCGTGCCGCACTCCGCCTGGCCGGCTCCTATCTGTCTCGCGACGGCTATGCCACCAATGAAGCGACCGGAAACAAGGTCGACGACCGCGACCTCTACAGCATCCGGGCAACTCTCGCGGTCGAGCCGACCGACCGGCTGCGCGGCTGGGTCTCGGTCGAGCATTTCGAGGAAGACGACACGCGCCTCAACCGAGGACGAGGCGTGTGTGAAAAGGACCCGTTCAAGTCCAGCTTCAATGGCATACCGATCAGCGGTGCTGACCAGATCGTGACATCACAGGGGTGTCTCGGCGGCAACCCGGCTCTCGATGGGCTCGGCCAGGCGACAAACTCGGCCTCAACCCTGACCGGCGGTCTCGCCATACTGGCCGGACTGGCGTCCGGTGACCTCTTTTCAGCGCCAACGTCAACGGATCTGCGCACCGGATCCAGCGTATTCGACCCCGCCTATGAGGCACAGCAGACCCTTTTCTCATGGAAGGGCGAATTCGACCTGACCGATACGCTGGCGCTGACCTATCTCGGCAGCTTCTTCGAATCCGAGATTTTGCAGTCCGGCTCGTTCGGAGCCGGGGCGGCCGGAACACCCTTCAACGACCTGTCAGGCATCCCGCCGGGCGTCAGTCCCGCAGCCGACCTGTACAACGCCCTGTTCCCCGGCGGCGTCGTGACCGATCCGCAACTTGGCTCGAGCAATTTCCTCGAGTCCAGCAGCGCGTCTGGTAGCTCGAGCGAGAACATTTCGCACGAATTGCGTCTGCAATCGGACTATGATGGGCGCTTCAACTTCAATCTCGGCGTCATCAAGTTCGACACCGAATCCATCGATCCGAACGATCCCCGTGATGGCAGCTACTCTTTCTCCAATTCGTTGACGGCGCTTGCACAACTGCACAATGCCAGTGTCGGGGCCGGTGGGCCGCCGATTGTTCCTTCGGCTGGCCGAAACCCGATCCCGATCGATACCAGTGGAAATGGCGAGCCGCCGCTATTCTCGAATGTCAGCGGTGTTGGCGGAAACTATTTCCGGACGGTCTCCCCGTTCGAGCTTGATTCCCTGGCGGTCTTTGGTGAGGGCTATTTCGACCTGACCGACACGCTCCAGCTGACCGCTGGTCTGCGCTATACCGACGACCAGAAAACACAGCAGGAGATTCCGTCCTTTCTGTATGTGCCCTCAGCTGTCCGCCCCGACCCGCTTGAGCCCACGGGCGAGCTGGAGGCAGATTTCCAGGAGACGACAGGCCGGATCGGCCTGGACTGGTCGCCTGATGTCAGTTTCACCCGGGACACGCTGGTCTATGCCTTCTTTGCAAGGGGCTACAAGGGCGGCGGCCTGAACCCGCCCCAGCCAGCCGATAGTCTTGGAATTGTCGGCGACACGTTCGATCCGGAGTTCATCAATTCCTACGAGATCGGCACGAAGAACACCTTCAACAGCGGCGCCCTGCAGCTCAATGCGACGGGCTTCTATTACGACTATGAAGGCTATCAGCTGAGTCAGATCGTCAATCGGACAGCGGCCAACATCAATATTGACGCCGAGATTACCGGCCTGGAGTTTGAAGCCGTCTGGAGCCCGGTTGCGGGGCTCGTGCTGAACGGCAATCTCGGCCTGCTCGACAGTGAAGTCCAGGACGCTTACGCGGTGAACACACGTGATCGGACAGGCGGGCGCGATGACCTTGTCGTCCTGTCGAATATTGGCAGCGGAGCGAACTGCGTCGTGTCCGCCCAGGGGTATGCAACCGTGCTCGGCGCCATTGCTGCGGGAAGTGTGCCGGGCGTTGGGCCGGGGGCCACACGCGGGATTTGTTCCGGCGCGCTTGCGCCGCTCGCCGGGCTGCTTGGCGTTCCGGATATCTCCTACACGGACGCAGCGGGCAATACGGTCACGACCGGCGGGCTCACCCCGTTTGCCGGAGAGGCGATCAGTGTTTCGGGCAACAATCTCCCGAATTCGCCCGACACCACCCTGAATTTCGGTGCCGAATATAATTGGGCTGCGCTGCGCGGCAGTGCCTGGGGCCTCTCGGCGCGGGCGGACTATTACTACCAGTCCGACAGTTTTGCCCGGGTCTGGAACACCACGACCGACCAGCTTGAAAGCTGGGACAATCTCAACCTTTCCCTTCGCCTGACCAATGTGGATCACGGTTTCTGGGTCGAGGTTTTCGGCAAGAACGTCACCGATGAGGAAGTTGTCACAGGTCATTTCCTGCAGGATGATTCATCGGGGTTGGGAACGAACCTCTTCCTGACCGAGCCGCAGACTTATGGCATCACGGTGGCCAAGACCTGGTGATAGGCGAAGCTCGAACCGCGCGGGGACAATGACCTCCCGGTGTTTCCTCGTGACTTTCAGGTCCCGCTCTTGGCGGGACCTGTTTTTTACCGAACGAATGTCGGCGTCTCGCCGAACCACGACAGGATCAATCGCTCGGACAATGGGCCAGCCTGGCGCTGCAAGACTTGGAGAAAACACGTGCAGGAATCGAATGAAGATCTGACAACCGGCGCAGCCGGTGCCGTTTCCGACGGTGTGGTGCTGCCGCCAAGCCGCGCGCCCCAGCCGCCCATGTCGCGGGCGACCAAGCTGGCGCTCGGTTTCGGCGCCGCCGGTCCCGGCGTGATCGTCGGCGCGTTCGATTTCTTCCTCCTGATTTTCTACAGTCAGGTGATCGGGCTCGATGCGCGCCTGGTTGGCCTCGCGATCCTGATCGCCCTGGTCCTTGATGCGGTCAGCGATCCGGTTGTCGGCTACTGGTCTGACAATCTGCGCTCGCGCTGGGGCCGGCGCCATCCCTTCATGTATGCCTCCGCCATTCCTGTGGCGGTCAGCTTCCTGTTCCTCTGGAACCCGCCCCGGGACGCCAGCCAGGACGTGCTGTTCTGGTATGTCCTGATACTGGCGGTCATTATCCGGACTGCGGTGACCTTCTACAGGACGCCGAGCACGGCGCTGGTGCCGGATCTTACAAGGGACTATGACGAGCGCACCTCGCTTTACAGCCTGCGATTCCTGTTTGCCTGGTTCGGCGGCAACGCGCTGGCTGTTGTGATGTTCTTCGCCCTGTTTCCGCAATTTGCCACGGAAACCATTCCCGACGGGCGGTTCAACAGGGATGCCTATCAGCTCTACGGGGTCATCGGCGCGATCATGGTTTTCATCTCGATCATGGTGTCCTCGATTGGCACCCATGCGCGCATCATTCACCTGAACCAACCGCCACCGCCGAGGAAGATGACCCTTGGCCTCATCTTCCGGGAAATGTTCGAGACCCTGGCCAACCGGTCCTTCATTGCGCTCTTCCTCGCCGCCCTTCTCGGAGCCGTGGCAAGTGGGCTCGTATCCGGCCTGTCGCTGTATTTCTACACCTATTTCTGGGCGTTCACCGATCAGCAGACGGGCCTGATCTTCCTCGGCACGTTCCTGGCTGCCATCATCGGTTTCGTGCTTGCCCCCATCGTGAGCCGCACGGTCGGAAAGAAGCGCGGCGCGATGCTGGTCGGCTTTGTGGCGTTCGGCGGGGCGCCGCTGCCGATCGTGTTGCGCCTGCTGGATCTCCTTCCGCCAAACGGCACACCTTTCGTGTTCTGGTTTGTCACCATTACCAATATCGTCGATATCGGCCTGATCATCACCTTCCAGATCCTGTTCGCGTCAATGATCGCTGATCTCGTCGAGGAGAGCGAGCTGAAGACGGGACGCCGCTCGGAGGGCGTGTTCACGTCTGCGGAGACCTTCATTCGCAAATCCGTGCAGGGCTTTGGCGTCCTGGCAGCGACGCTTGTGCTGACCCTCGCGAATTTTCCGACTGGGGCCGAAGTGAGTGAGGTCAGCCCTGAATCGGTCAGGAAGCTGGGCATCTATTACGTGCCTCTCGTCCTGTTCCTCTACATGAGCATGATCGCCGTGATCTCGACCTATCGGATCGATCGCGATGTGCACGAGGAAAACGTGAGGAAACTGCAGGAAGCCCGCTGAAGCAGCTGCCGAAGACTCCCTCGCCGAAGCAACAGGACGGAAGAATGAAGGAACTCATCTACCATCGCCATTTCCTTCCGGCGATGACGCGTAATGCGCAGAGACTGGCCGTTGTGGATGGTGAATACCGCGCCAGTTTTGCCGAGCATGCCGAGCGAGTGTACCGGCTCGCACATGCACTGAAGACCCGGTTCGGCCTGACGTGCCAGGACAGGTTCGCAGTGCTGGCGCGCAACTCGCACGCCTACCTGGAACTCTATCACGCCGCTTTTCTCGGCGCTGGCGTCATCAACCCGCTCAACCTGCGTCTCAGCGCGAAGGAGCTTGATTATATCATCCGCGATTCCGGCGCGCAGGCGATCTTCGTCGACAGGCACTTTGCCCAATTGCTGGAGGCAGCCAGCAAGACCGCACCAGACTGGCCGATCCGGCACACGGTGCTGATCGGCGATGGCGACGCGTTTCATGACGTCGCCTATGAAGACCTGATCGCTTCGGGGGAGCCGGCCATACCGGGCGAGCCGGAGGAGGGGGACACTGCCATTCTCATGTACACCGGCGGCACGACGGGCCTTCCGAAGGGCGTCGTGCTGACCCAGCGCGCCCTGATCCTGAACATGTATCATGGCCGGGTCACGCGGCCGATGCTGGGTGAGGACACGGTCGCCCTTGTCCAGACGCCGATGTTTCACGCTGCCTCGACCGGCACGGTCATGTCGACAGCCGTCGTTGGCGGAACAACGGTTCTGATCCCGGCCTTCGAGCCTGAACTCGTGCTCCGGGAGATTGAACGGCTTGCGGTGACAACAACGCTGATGGTTCCGACCATGATCGGCATGATGCTGTCGCATCCTGCCTTCTCGCCCGAGCGTATCGCCTCGCTGGAGCACCTCACCTATGGCGCCTCGCCGATGCCGGCGCCCCTGCTCGACAAACTGTTTGCCGCCGCGCCGCATATCCATCTCTATCAGGGCTATGGCATGACGGAGAGTGCCGCCAGCGTCTCGAACCTGTCGCCCGAGGATCACCGCAAGGGCGGCAAGCGCCTGCGTTCGGTCGGGCGACCCGTGCTCGGCGTGGACGTGTCGATCCAGGACGAGGACGGCAATGTGCTGGGCGCCGGCGAGATCGGCGAGGTCTGCGCGCGCGGCGGCAATTTCATGACCGAATACTGGAACAAGCCCGACGCGACCGAGGAGGTCTTCCGCGGCGGCTGGTACCACACCGGGGACGCCGGCTATCTGGACGAAGACGGGTACCTGTTCCTCGTCGACCGGGTAAAGGACATGATCATCTCCGGCGGAGAGAACATCTATTCCGTGGAAGTCGAGAACGCGATCGCCAGCCATCCCGCCGTGGCCCAGGTCGCCGTGATTGGCATCCCTGACGAGACCTGGGGCGAGGCGGTTCACGCCGTTGTTGTGCTGAATGAGGGCGCAGACCCGTGCGAAGCGGACATCATCGCCCACGCCCGCCAGTCGATTGCCGGTTACAAGGTGCCAAAATCCGTCGATTTCCGCCGCGAGCCGCTGCCGCTTTCAGGCGCGATGAAAGTGCTCAAGCGGGATCTTCGCGCGCCCTTTTGGGAAGGGCGGGAAAGGGCGATTTCATAGCCATGGCTGACCTTCGAATCTTTTCCTATCTGCCCAATCCGAGGCTCTGCAAGGCCACGATTGCGGCGCGATTCTCCGGCGCAGAGATCGAGATTGTCGGCGATACGCCGCCCGGGCTACTCAACTGGCTATGGGATTTCGACGCGCGTGAACTCACTGACGACGACAAGAAGGAATTGCCGGATTTCGCGCGGACCGGAACCGTCGGTTTCGACGGCGTGAAAATTTACAAGAGCGACGCATTCCTGGTCGCCCATCCCTTCGGCAATGTGCCCGCGGCCTTTTCGGGCGATGGGCGCACCGGCATCTTTGAGTCCAATTCGATCATGCGAGCGGCAGCACGCGCCGGCACCCTGCCAAACACATTGCTCGGTAGGAGCCCGATGGAGCAGTCGCGCATCGATTCCTTCCTCGACCGTTCGCTGGTTTTTGCCCGCGACCTGCAGCGCTACCTGCTCGCTGGCGATGACATGACACCGGCGCTGCATGCAGGAATGGCCCGTGAACTGATCGCATTTGCATCCGGCCTCGACCGCGCCCTGCAGACCTCCAGTCATATTGCCGGGGATGTCATCACGCTGGCGGATATCGGGCCGGTCTGCGACCTGTGCCAGCTCACCTATGAGGCACGCCATGCCGAGCGGTTCGGCCCGCTCGACCTCGAGTTTTTGATGCCTTCGCTGCGTCCTTTCGGCCATCTCGGCGCGCACCTGAAAAAGCTGGCCCGTGATGAGCGATTTTCGACCGACCTCGACCGGTACTTCGAACGGCTCCTGCCCGTATTCGATTGAGCTGAAGGTGCGACGAACTCGACAGAACAGCGAGGTGTGCCGGCCGCGCTGCTGCAAGCCATTATAGCCATACTTTGCTGACCTGCAGGTCCAGTCTTCAACGCCATTGAAGAACGCCCCCTCGTCAGGGTTCGCTATTTCATCGTGATGGCGGTCTGGAAGGCCGGGCGCGCCGTAATCCGTTCCACATAGGCCTTCAGATTGGTCATCTCGTCGCTGACCGAGCCAATCCGGTTGGACATGAAGCAGGCGTGCCCGAGCATGATGTCGGCGCCGGAGAAGTCTCCGATCAGATAGTTCTTGCCCTCAAGGGCTTCGTCGACCGGTTCCAGCGCCTTGGTCAGCAGCCGCTGGGCCTGGCCGAGCACGGTGGCGTCTCGGCGATCTTCCGGCAAAAGGAGCGTATGAACCACCACCGTATTGACCGGCGGCATCACCATGCCCTCGCAATAGTGAAACCATTGCAGGTAGTCGGGAAAGCGCGGGTCATCGACCGCCGGTTTCAGCCCGCCATTCTTGTGGCGTTCCAGCACATAGTCCACGATCGCGCCGGATTCGAAGATCGACACATCGCCATCGTCGAGCACAGGCACCCGGCCAAGCGGGTGGCGCGCGCGGTGCGCGTCGGATTTGAGGTCCTTCGGGTGGAACGCCATCTTGTTGATTTCGTAGGGCAGCCCAAGTTCTTCCAGCAGCCAGACGATGCGTCCGGCCCGCGAATTTGGTGCAAAGTGCAGTTTCAGCATGGGTCTGTCTCCCGTCCCTCGTTTCGTTCCCCATTGCGAGGGGTTTTGTCAGTCCCACTGTCATGTAACCGGCCTGTGGGGTCAACAATATCAACAACCTGGTCGAGTGGATTTCCCGATACCGGGCTGGACGGCGTACCCCTCGGAGCGTCAGATCCGGATTGAGAAATTTTTCAGCTTGTTGCCGTGTGAGAGGGGTGATCCATTGACTCGGGGCACGGAGATACAGCTAATGCCTCTAATTAAGTCACTATGATTGCCGGCGATTTGCGAACGCAGACGCCCGGTCGGCACTGGGGAAGAAGACGCGAATGTGGAAAAAGATCCTGATTGGTCTGGTCGTTGTGTTGATCGGCGCCGCCGCCGTGGCCTGGTTCAATCGCACGGCGATCATCTTTGGCATGATCCAGAGGTCGGTAAAGGTCGATGTCGCCGAAAACCGGCCCGTCGAATGGGCGCAGGGGCCCGCCACGCCGGCCATGGATCGCTCGGAAGGCCCGCCGAACATTGTCTTTATCCTAGCCGACGATCTCGGCATCAATGATATTTCCACCTTTGGCGGCGGCGTGGCGGGCGGCGCTGTGCCGACGCCGAATATCGACCGGCTCGCTGCGCAGGGCGCGATCTTCACCAATGCCTATACCGGCACCGGCACCTGCGCGCCGTCCCGCGCCATGCTGATGACCGGGCGCTATCCCTCGCGCACCGGCTTTGAATATACGCCGACGCCGCGTGGAATGGCGCGGATGCTCGGCCTGTTCTCAGACCAAACGGACAAGCAAACCGGCATGCCTCGTGGCATGGCTTATACAGACCCGGATGAAGAACCGGTCGAGTTCCAGGATATGGGCCTGCCGCCGGAAGAGGTCACCATTGCCGAAGCGCTCAAGCCGCAGGGCTATCACAATATCCATATCGGAAAGTGGCACCTTGGGCGATCCGAGCGGTTCCGCCCCGTCGCACAAGGGTTTGATGAAAGCCTCATAATGGCCAGCGGACTCTTTCTGCCAGAGGAGGATCCCAACGTTGTCAATGCGAAACTGGACTTCGACCCGATCGACAAATTCCTCTGGGGCATCATGCAATACGCTGCGGAATTCGACCGCGCCGGCCAGTCCTATACTCCCGACAGGTTCAAACCCGGCGGCTATCTCACCGACTATTGGACCGACGAGGCCGTGAAGGCCATTGAGGCCAATAAAAACCGCCCCTTCTTCCTCTATCTCGCCCATTGGGCCCCGCACACCCCACTGCAGGCCACCGTCGAGGATTATGAAGCGGTCGGCGATCTCGAGCCGCACCGGATGCGGGTCTATGCCGCCATGATCCGCGCCGTTGATCGCTCGGTCGGCCGGGTGATGGACAAGCTTGAGGAAGAGGGCCTGGCCGACAACACGATCATCGTCTTTTCTTCGGACAATGGCGGGGCAGGCTATATCGGCCTGCCTGAGGTGAACCAGCCCTATCGCGGCTGGAAGATCACCCTGTTCGAGGGCGGCATCCGCGCGCCGATGTTCGTCAAATGGCCGAAGAAGATCGCGCCTGGCACGAGGGTGGACGAGCCGGTGGCCCATATCGATGTGATGCCGACGCTGGCTGCGGCGGCGGGTGCGGACCTGCCCGCTGACAGAGAAATTGATGGCCGCAACATGCTGCCGCTGGCCGTCGGGGAAGCCGAGACGATCGAACGCGAAGATGATGCGATCTTCTGGTCGAGCGGGTTCTACAAGGTGGTGCGCGCGGGCGGCTGGAAACTGCACGTCAATGAGCGCCAGGATCGGCGCTGGCTGTTCAACCTGAATGAGGACCCGACCGAACAGGTCAACCTGGCCGAGACGCGCCCGGACAAGCTGGCCGAGCTGGAAGGTCTGATCACCGCGCACTGGGCCGATGCCCGCGATCCACTCTATCCCCACCAGACCGAGGGGCCGATCTGCATCGACAAGACGCTTGTCGATCTGCCCTGCCAGAATGAAGAATATGTCATCTGGCCGAATTAGCGGCTCATTGGAGACCAGACCCGTGCCGCACGCAGCGAAGCGGCTCACTGGAGGAGATTGAACGATGACCTGGCTGCGGCGTATCCTGATCGGGCTTGTGGCGATCCTTGTCCTGGGTGTCATCGGCTTCAACCTGTTCAAGAAGCCGATTGCCTCGGCCCTGTTCCAGCGTGGGGTTGAACAAAGAGCTGGCATTGACGCCAGCGCGGCGCTGCCTGACGGGCTGCACGTCTATCTCTGCGGCGCCGGCTCGCCGATGCCGGACGCCAGCCGGGCCGGGCCCTGTGTCGGCGTTCTTGCCGGGGACAAGGCCTTCATTTTCGATGTGGGCTCTGGCGGGGTGCGCAATCTTGGCAGCATGGGCTTTCCGATCGGCAAGCTGGAAAGCGTGTATCTCACACACCTGCACTCCGATCATATCGACGGGCTGGGTGAGTTGCTGTTGCTCGCCTGGGTCGGCGCCAGCCGGTCGCAGCCCCTGCCGGTCGCGGGACCTGTTGGCACATCGGAAGTCGTTGCCGGGTTCAACATGGCCTACCGGATCGACAGCACCTACCGCATCGCCCATCACGGCACCGAGGTCGCCAATCCCGACGGGACCGGTGGGGTGGCGCGTGAACTGACCCTTCCGGCCGGGCCGGCCGGCCAGAAGGTCGTCTACGAGGAAGGCGATTTGAAGGTCACCGCTGTCCGCGTCGAGCATGCCCCCGTCGATCCGGCCTTCGGCTACCGCATCGATTACAAGGACCGCTCGATCTCCACAAGCGGTGACACGATCTATCATCCCGGCTTTGTCGCCGCCTCCGAAGGCGTTGACCTGATGCTGCACGAAGCGCTCGATCCGGACATGGTGTCGGCGATGCGCGATCAGTTCGCAGAGCGCGGCCAGGCCAATACGGCCAGGATTTTTGCCGACATTCTCGACTATCACGCTTCACCGGAAGATGCCGCGCGCGCTGCCGAGGCGGCCGGGGCGGCGCAGCTGCTCTATTATCATATCGTCCCGCCCTTGCAGGTGGACCTGATGGAAACCGTGTTCCTCGGAGATGCCAGATCGCTGTTCTCCGGCCAGATCACGGTTGGCCAGGATGGCATGCTGTTCACCCTGCCGGCCGGTTCGGACAACATCAGGAAAGAGCAGGTTTTCTGATAGCGGGGCCGTTCAGGTTGCGGGGGCGCACCATTTCGAACTGCGACGAGGGATGATTGCTTGGCTGTCGCGCGACGATCCCTCTGCAAGGCCTCGAGGGCAGGAGAAGGCCGGCATCGCTCCGCACGATGACGGGTATTATTCCCAGGCGTTCCAGGTGGCGTCCGATATCCGGCGACCAGGCGTATACAGGGCAGGCGTCCGAGGCGCCTATCGAGCCATTTGATTGAACAGGCCCCGGTTGTTGGAGCGGTTTGCCCACTTCGTGCATGTCTGCGATATGCGCAATTATGCACCCCCTGCCGGACATGCCCGATCATAAATTCTCAGTCGCGCCCATGATGGACTGGACTGACCGGCATTGCCGGATGTTCCATCGCACGCTGGCGCCGCGAGCCGTGCTCTGGACCGAGATGATCACCGCCGAGGCCGTGATCCATGGCGACCGCGAGCGGCTGCTCGGGTTCGATCCACGCGAGCATCCGCTGGTGCTGCAGCTTGGCGGGTCGGAGCCGGCGCGGATGGCCGAAGCGGCCCGGATCGCCGAGGAGTGCGGCTATGATGCGGTCAATATCAATTGCGGCTGTCCGTCCGACCGGGTGCAGTCCGGCGCGTTCGGGGCCTGCCTCATGGCCGAGCCGGAGACTGTCGCCGCCTGCGTCTCTGCCATGGCGGCCGCCTGCAGCTTGCCTGTTACTGTCAAATGCCGCATCGCCATAGACGACCTGCCCGCGCGTGAGACGCTTTTCGGCTTCGTGGACCGCGTCGCCGGGGCCGGGTGTCGGGAATTCACCGTCCATGCTCGGAAGGCCTGGCTCTGGGGACTTAGTCCCAAGGAGAACCGCGAGGTGCCGCCGCTCGATTATGAACTGGTCGCAGACCTGAAGGCGCAGTATCCGGGCCTTGCGATCATCCTCAATGGCGGCATCGGCGATCTCTCGGAAGCGGCTCGCCACCTGTGCCGGTTCGACGGGGTGATGCTCGGACGTGCGGCCTATCAGACACCGGCCAGCCTTACGGGTGTTGGCGACCTGCTCGAGTGGCATGCAGCCGGAATGGCCGGACCATACCTCGACGTGTCCCCGTCGACGGCTGATCTTGCCGGATATGTCGGGATCTATCGGTCCTATGTCGAGGACCGGCTCGCCGGAGGGGACGGCCTGCACGCCATGACGCGCCACATGCTCGGCCTGTTCGCCGGCCGTCCCGGTGCCCGGGCCTGGCGCCGGCATCTCTCACAATATGCGCCGCGCCCGGGGGCCTCCATTGCCGTCCTGGACGACGCACTCGGCCTCGTGACCGAAGACGCGGCTGCCGGCTGGAACGACAGGCCATGTCCCGTTGGTTAATGAAACCGATTGAAGTGGCCCGGTCGTTTCACCTTCGCTCAATGCCTCTCTGCTATGCAAGCGGCAACCGGACAACAAGGGGCCGGAGAGATGGAGAGTCTGATGAATTTCAAGAAAGTCCTGCTTGCAGGCGCCGCGATGCTGGCTGCTACGGCCGCGCCCGTGAATGCATCGATCGTCGACAACCCGCACTTCAAGGTGTTGGGACTCGTGATCGTATGGGGTGATGGCAACATTGCCAGCGACTTTATCGTCGACACCGACAACACCGGGACGGCCGCCGATGCCGACCTGATCGCGGGCGACGTGACCCCGGTCATCACCGGTTCGCTCGGCACAGCGCCCGGCGCGAGTGAGGGCGCGCTGCTCGCCCTGAGCGGTCAGGCCAGCGGCGGTGTGCTGACCGATGGCGGCACCACCGGCGTCCTCGACGCTGCTGACGCCTTCACGGCCTTCGAAGTCGATGCGGACACCGATATCGGCTTCACTGGCGCTTACACTTCGCGCTGGTTTGCCGCCTCGAACACCGCATTCAACGTCGTCGCCGATGTCACCGAAGCGACAATTGCGGAAATGGCGTCGATAGATTACGACCTCAGTGTGAGCGTTCCGACGTCTGCCACGGCTGCAACCGCTGTCGACACAAACGACATCAAGGTGGCCGATGCCGACACGCTCAACGACATTGATGACACCGATGTCTTCGTCGGCTCGGCCAAGACCGCCAACAGCGCCGGCTCGATCCTCCAGCAAGCCTGGCAGTTCGATAACACCTACACGCTCGACTATGATCTTTCGGACGGCGTCATCGACGTTGCTCCGACGGTGACCTTCACGGTCTATGTTCCGTAGGCGACGATCAGGTATCTGATGTCCGGCACCCGGCGTTCGAGAGGACGCCGGGTGTCGTGCTTTCAGGCAGGGGAGGGCGCGCGCAGACGGTGTAAACGTCGCGGTAACCGAAGCGCGGCCATGTGGGGACAGCTTAGTCAGTTGGGACCCTGCCATGATCCTTCGCCTTGCACAGTCCGCCTTCCTGCTTGGAATCGCGATGCTCCTGTCCCCCGTGGCCTCGGCCATCGGGATCGGTCTCCAGCCGACGACGGTGGAGATGAGCCTGCAGCCGGGGGAGCGGCAGCGCCAGGCGATCAATATCGTCAACGTGCACCAGGAAAAGACGATCTCGCTCACGATCGGCCTCGCGGACTGGTCGCTTGACGACGAGGGCCAGATCCTGCTCGCGGCGCCGGGCGATCTCGACCGGTCGGCGTCCGACTGGGCACGCTTCAGCCCCGGCTTCGTGACGCTGGAGCCGGGCGAGTCCGACCAGATCATTGTCGATATCGCCGTACCGGCAAGGGTTGGGGCCCCCGGCGATCACCGGTTCGCCTTGCTGGCGTCGACCATCCTGCCCGAGGAACGCGGGGCGGGCGCCGGTGTCTGGCGGCGCTACCAGCTTGCGAGCCTGTTCTATGTCACGACGGGCGAAGCTGAAAGCCTGCCCGGTGTGACGGCCTCCGGGCTGAGCGTCGATGATGCCGGCGCGACCATGATCGGCCTGCAGATCGAGAACAGCGGCAATGCCCACGCCCGGCTCGATGGCGTGGTGGAAGTCATCGTCGGTGACGACACCGCCGAATACCCGATTGCAAACGTCGTTGTACTCGACAATGGTCGGCGCAACCTGCAGGTGCCGATTGGCGGCGAGTTGCCCAAGGGCGCCGAGATCCGGATCGCCCTCGAGAACAGCTTTGTGCCCCAGTCCAGTACGGGCGTCCGGTCCCTGGATCCGGTGGAGGTGGCCTGGGCGCCGGCCGACCTTGCGCCGTCCGTTGTCGCTGAAGCGGCCAGCACTGGTCCGAAAAGCGCCGAAGCTGGCAGTGAGATCACGGGTTCGGCCACGGAAGCGACAGGCTCGGGCCCGGCGACACTGCCGGGCGGCGGTCAGCGCTGAGCGATGGTGAACGGTTTCGGCCCGGGACTGTGCTGCGCTCTGGCGCTGGCGCTCGCAGTACCTCAGGCAGGGGCGCAATCCTGGCTGGATTCGGATTTCTATTGCCGGACATATGGCTGCGTGATTGTCCATGACGGTTTCACCTTCGATGTCTACGACGTCTACAGGTTCGACGGCGGCGGCACGGTGGGGCCTGGCGAACCTCTGGTCCCATGGTCGGGGAACCCGTTCCAGGGCGGCGGCCGGGTCAATCCGGTGGTGACCGGATCGCGGACCGAGGCCTTCACGCTCGCCCCCCTCGTCGAGGAGGGATCAATGCTCGGGGTCGATCTCGATGGAGACGGGTCCCTGGAGTTTCAGCCCACTGCGAATGCCAGCGGTTTCATCGATGCAACGAGCGTCATGCCGTCATTTACGCTCGGGCCGGGCACCCGCATCCGCGCCACCGAAACCTCGTCCCGGCGCAGCTTCTACCTGTCGTCTCGGACCGATTTCTATCTCAGCGGGGAAGTGATCCCCACCGGCAACGGGCCAGCGGGCGATCCCGGGGCCTATGATGGCATCCTGTTCGAATACGATATCGTCACGCAGGGCAATGATGACGGGATGGCTTTCGGCGGCGCGGCCCATCGCGGCAATAGCTGGCGGCGGCCGGTTTCCGTCAACACGCTTGCCGACCTGCTGGGGGCGCCGACCTATCTGGTGGAGTTTCGCCGGGACATCCGGCAACGCAGTTCGAACAGCCTGCCGGCGCAGTCCGTACGCTTCGATTATGTCTATGGCTTCGATGAGTATGACCTGTCGATGGGGGCAGGCGCGCTGCAGTACCGCCTGGAGTTCGACATCTACAACCGCTGAAGTGCTGGTCGGTCCGAGATGGGTAGTGCGCCCTATTCGGCCGCAACCTTGCGGGCCCTGGGCTTCTGCCTCGCGGTTTTCCGGCCCTTGGGTTTCTTCGTGTCGCTTGTGGACCTTGTCTTGCGGCGTTGCGTGGCGCGGCGCTCATCCTGGCGGCGGAAGGTCTCTGCAAGGAAGCGTCCGGTCCAGCTGTCTTCCATGGCCGCGACCTGTTCCGGCGTGCCTTCGGCCACGACCAGACCTCCGCCCGTGCCGCCTTCCGGTCCGAGGTCGAGGATCCAGTCAGCGGTCTTGATCACGTCGAGATTGTGTTCGATAACGACCACCGAATTGCCCGCATCGACAAGCTCGTGCAGCACTTCGAGCAGTTTCTTCACGTCATCGAAGTGCAGGCCGGTTGTTGGTTCGTCGAGGATGTAGAGCGTCCGGCCAGTGGCCCGCTTGGCGAGTTCCTTGGCGAGTTTCACCCGCTGCGCTTCCCCGCCCGACAGGGTGGTCGCCTGCTGGCCGACCTTGATGTAGCTCAGCCCGACACGGTTCAGCGTCTCCATCTTCGATGCAATCGCCGGCACGGCAGCGAAGAAGCCCGCCGCTTCCTCGACGGTCATGTCGAGCACGTCGGCGATGGATTTTCCCTTGTAGAGGATGTCGAGGGTTTCGCGGTTGTACCGCTTGCCCTGACAGACCTCGCAGGTGACATAGACATCGGGCAGGAAGTGCATCTCGATCTTGATGACACCGTCGCCCTGGCAGGCCTCGCACCGCCCCCCCTTGACGTTGAAACTGAACCGGCCGGCCTTGTACCCTCTCGCCTTGGCTTCCGGCAGGCCGGCATACCAGTCGCGGATAGGGCCGAACGCGCCGGTGTATGTCGCGGGATTGGATCTCGGAGTCCGCCCGATCGGGGACTGGTCGATATCGATGACCTTGTCGAGATGGCCGATACCGTCCATGCCGTCATGCGGCGCCGGCGATGTCGTCGATCCCATCAACCGGCGCGCCAGCGCCTTGTAGAGCGTCTCGATGACCAGCGTGGACTTGCCGCCGCCCGAAACCCCGGTCACGGCAGTGAAGACGCCGAGCGGAATCTGCGCCGTGATATTGCGGAGATTGTTGCCACGCGCGCCCTTGATGGTGAGTTGGCGGGAGGGTTTGACGGGGCGACGGTTTGCCGGGATCGCGATTTCCATGGACCCGTTGAGATAGGCGCCGGTCAGGCTGTGCTCGTCAGAGATGACCTCTTCCGGCGTGCCCTGCGCAACGATCTCGCCGCCATGCACACCGGCTCGCGGCCCCATGTCGATGACGTGATCGGCGGTCAGTATGGCGTCCTCGTCATGCTCGACCACGATCACCGAATTGCCGAGGTCGCGCAGGCGTTTCAGCGTTTCGAGCAGGCGGGCGTTGTCGCGTTGGTGCAGCCCGATGCTGGGCTCGTCCAGCACGTACAGCACGCCGGTCAGGCCCGAGCCGATCTGCGAGGCCAGCCGGATCCTCTGGCTTTCGCCGCCTGACAGCGTCCCGGATGCCCGGCTCAGTGTGAGGTATTCAAGACCGACATCATTGAGGAAGGCGAGCCGGTCATTGATCTCCTTCAGGATGCGCGCGGCGATCTCGTTCTGCTGCCCGGTCAGGGTTTCTGAAACGGAGCCGAACCAGTCGCCAGCCTCGCGGATCGAGAAACCCGTCGCATCGGAAATGTCGAGCCCGGCAATCTTCACCGCCAGCGCTTCCGGCTTCAGCCGCTTGCCGCCGCAGGATGGACAGGGGGCGGCCGACTGGAACTTCTCGACCTCCTCGCGCACCCAGGCGCTGTCAGTCTCGCGATATCGTCGTTCGAGGTTCGGGATCACGCCCTCGAACGTCTTGTCCACCTCATAACGGCGCATGCCGTCGTCATAGATGAAGTGAACGTCCTCATCGCCGGTCCCGTGCAACAGGACAGACTGGACCTTCTGGCTCAGCTTGTTCCACGGCTTTCGCAGATCGAAGCGGTAATGCGCCGAGAGCGCCTGCAGCGTCTGTGTCTGGAAGGGCGAGGCGGATTTGGCCCAGGGGGCGATGGCGCCCTGAACCAGCGAGAGATCCTTGTCCGGGACCACCAGGTCGGGGTCGATCTTCAGCTGGTTGCCGAGGCCGTCGCAGGCCGGACAGGCGCCGAAGGGATTGTTGAACGAGAACAGCCGCGGTTCGATTTCCGGAATGGTGAAGCCGCTTTCGGGACAGGCGAACCGGGCCGAATGCACGATCCGCCGGGCCTCGGTCTCGCCCTCCGCTAACTCGGCAAACTCGGCGATCGCGATCCCGTCCGCAAGGCCGAGCGCGGTCTCGAAGCTTTCGGCCAGGCGCTGGGCCATGTCTTCGCGCACCACGATCCGGTCGACCACGACATCAATGTCGTGCTTCAGCTTCTTGTCGAGAGCGGGCGGGTCCTCGAGATCATGGAACGTCCCGTCGACCTTCACCCGCTGGAAGCCGCGGGTCAGCAGCTCGGCGAATTCCTTGCGATACTCGCCCTTGCGCCCGCGCACGATCGGAGCCAGCAGGTAGAGCCGGGTGCCATCCGGCAGGGCCAGCGTCCGGTCGACCATCTGGCTGATCGTCTGGCTTTCGATCGGCAGGCCCGTCGCCGGCGAATAAGGAATGCCGACACGGGCCCATAGCAGGCGCATGTAGTCGTAGATCTCGGTGACAGTGCCAACCGTCGAGCGGGGATTGCGGCTCGTCGTCTTCTGCTCGATCGAAATGGCCGGCGACAGGCCGTCGATGCTCTCGACATCGGGTTTCTGCATCAGTTCGAGGAACTGGCGGGCATAGGCGCTAAGGCTCTCGACATAGCGGCGCTGGCCCTCGGCGTAGATCGTGTCGAAGGCGAGCGAAGACTTGCCCGATCCCGACAGCCCCGTGACCACGACCAGCGCCTCGCGCGGAATATCGACATCGACCCCCTTGAGATTGTGCTCCCGGGCGCCGCGCACACGGATGGTCTTGAGGTCTGCCATGATCGTGTCCCTGCCAGTCTGGCGGCCCTGGTGCGTGCCGGGACGGTGGTGTCCTCGACAGCTTCGCGGCATGGCCCGCCCGTCATCATCGTAAAGGGTGGCCGAACAGGAGCGGAAGTAAAGCGCTTCCCGCGACATTCCAGTTGAAATCGGCAGGGGTGAACTCTTGCCGGGGCCTCGCCCTGCGACGAACCGGGCCTCATGGGGCTCGGACCTGATTCGCTGGCATGAGGTCTCCGTCTCGTCCGGTCGGCGGGAGGCGACCCGACTTCGGGGATGCGAAACCTGAATAGGGGTCGAACAATAGCGGAACAAAATGTTGACACCGCCCTGCCTTGTGGATAGTCAGGGGGGGCTGGGGACTCCTCGGGAGTGAACCGCTATCCTTCGGCAGGACAGCGGCCTTCTGCGGCGGCGACGAAAGACGGGTCAGGAGAGAAAGTTATGGCCGGATCGGTGAACAAGGTGATTCTCGTGGGCAATCTCGGGCGCGATCCCGAAGTGCGGCAGTTCCAGAATGGCGGGCAGGTCTGCAACCTGTCCATCGCGACATCAGAAACCTGGAAGGATCGCAATACCGGCGAGCGCAAGGAAAAGACCGAATGGCACCGCGTGGCGATCTTCAGCGAAGGGCTGGTGCGGGTGGCGCAGAGCTATCTCAAGAAGGGCTCGAAGGTATACATCGAAGGCCAGCTCGAAACGCGCAAATGGACCGACCAGTCCGGTGCCGAGCGTTACACCACCGAAATCGTTCTGCGGAACTATGGTTCTACCCTGACCATGCTGGATGGCCGCGGCGAAGGCGGCGGCATGGGCCAGGTAGGCAATGAGGGCGGCTATGGCGGTGGCGGGCCGCGCCAGATGGACGGACCTCCGGAGGATTTCGGACGGGCCGATCTCGATGACGAGATTCCGTTCTAGGACGCCCGGCCCGGAAGTGCCCTCGCGTGTGGCGGTCCTGAGGCGTTGCGCGAGATTTGGCGTGTGCGCCGGGTTTGAAGTGCGCTGCAGGACTTGTTAGGACATGGATGTGAAACAGGCCGATTTTCACCATGCCGGCCTTGAGTGGTTTCGACCGGAACGGATGTATCCTTGAGCGACAACAGCAACACCCCAGACGAGCCCGATGGCGTGCGCGGCCCCTCCGAGGAGGGCGTCGACCCGGTCTCCATCGAGCAGGAGCTCAAGCGGTCCTATCTCGACTACGCCATGAGCGTGATCGTCAGTCGGGCCTTGCCGGATGTCCGCGATGGCCTCAAGCCGGTTCACCGTCGGATCCTCTATGCGATGCAGGTTGGCGGCAATACGCCGGACAAGCCCTACAAGAAGTCGGCGAACATCGTCGGCGCCGTGATGGGCAATTTCCACCCCCATGGTGACAGCGCGATCTATGACGCGCTCGTGCGCATGGCGCAGCCCTTCTCGATGGGATTGCCGCTGGTCGATGGCCAGGGCAATTTCGGGTCCATAGACAATGATCCGCCGGCCGCCATGCGCTATACCGAAAGCCGCATGGAGAAGGCGGCGACCTATCTTCTGGCCGATATCGACAAGGATACGGTGGATTTCCAGGACACCTATGACGGGTCCCAGCAGGAGCCCGTCGTCCTGCCAGCGCAGTTTCCCAACCTGCTCGTGAATGGCGGCGGCGGCATCGCCGTCGGCATGGCCACCAATGTGCCGCCGCACAATCTGGGCGAAGTCATCGATGCGGCCCTGGCCCTGATCGATGATCCGGTGATTGACGACGATGCCCTGCTCGAACTCATTCCCGGGCCGGATTTCCCGACCGGTGGGCTGATCCTTGGCTATGCCGGGTCGCGGCGTGGGCTGCTGGAAGGGCGCGGGTCGGTGATCATGCGCGCGCGGACCGAGATCGAGGAAATGGCCAATGGCCGCCAGGCGATCATCGTTTCCGAAATCCCCTACCAGGTGAACAAGGCGACAATGGTTGCGCGGATTGCCGAACTGGTGCGCGAAAAGCGCATCGAGGGCATCGCCGACATGCGTGACGAGAGCGACCGGCACGGCATTCGCGTGGTCATCGAGATCAAGCGTGATGCGAGCGCGGATGTCGTCCTCAACCAGCTCTTCCGCTACTCCCAGATGCAGACCAGTTTCGGGGTCAACATGCTGGCGCTGAACGGCGGCCGGCCGGAGTTGATGAATCTGCGGACGATCCTGCAGGCCTTCGTCGCCTTTCGCGAGGAGGTTGTCGCCCGCCGGACGAAATTCGAACTCAACAAGGCGCGCGACCGGGCCCATGTCCTCGTCGGCCTGGCGCTGGCCGTGGCCAATATCGACGAGGTGATCCGGATCATCCGGCATGCGCCCGATCCCGGTACCGCGCGTGCGCAATTGCTGGAGAAGGCCTGGCCTGCCCAGGACATGGCGCCGCTGATCGAACTGATCGCCGACCGGCGCACCCGGCAGGCCAGCGATGGCACGATCTTTCTTTCCGACGAGCAGGCCCGGGCCATCCTCGACCTGCGCCTGCACCGGCTCACGGGCCTCGGCCGCGACGAGATCGGCAATGAGGCCCGGGGGTTGGCGGAAAAGATTGCCGACTATCTCGACATCCTGCGTTCGCGCACGCGCATTCTCGATATCATCCGCGCCGAACTGAGAGAGGTAAGGGAGAAGTTTGCAGTGCCGCGGCGGTCCGAGTTCGTGTTCGGCGATGCTGACATGGAGGACGAGGATCTCATTGAACGCGAGGACATGGTCGTCACCGTGACCCATGGCGGCTATGTCAAACGGGTTCCCCTGGCGACCTACCGGACCCAGAACCGGGGCGGGAAGGGGCGCTCCGGGGCGGCTCTCAAGGAAGATGATTTCGTCACGCGCCTGTTTTCGGCCAACACCCACACCGAGATCCTGTTCTTCTCCTCGGCCGGCATGGTCTACAAGGAGAAGGTCTGGCGCCTGCCGCTGGGCGGACCGCAATCGCGCGGCAAGGCCCTGGTCAATATCCTCCCGCTCGGCCAGGATGAATGGATTACCTCGGTCATGCCGCTTCCCGATGAGGAGGAGGCGCGGGCCAGTCTCGATGTGATGTTCGCGACGGAGCAGGGAACGGTCCGGCGCAACAAGCTATCCGATTTCGTCCGGGTGAACCGGGCGGGCAAGATCGCGATGAAGCTTGACGAGGGGGATGGCATCAATTCCGTGAAGCTCTGTTCCGAGCGCGATGACATTCTCCTGACAACGGCGCTCGGCCAGTGCATCCGGTTTGCCGTTCCCGATGTCCGGGTGTTTACGGGACGGACCTCGACCGGCGTGCGCGGTATCCGGCTCGGCAAGGGCGACCGGGTGATTTCAATGGCGGTGCTGCGCCACGTCGAGGTCTCGCCTGCCGAAGCGCGTGCCTATCTCAAGCATGCTGCCGCCATGCGCCGGGCCACCGATGGCGAAGATGTCGACCTGGGCGAGGACGAGGCAGATGTAGCGGACGACAATGCCGTTCTGCCGCCTGAACGGCTGGCTGAACTTGGCGCTGCAGAGGAGCAGATCCTGACCATCACGGATGAGGGCATGGGGAAACGAGCCTCGGCCTATGATTACCGGGTGACGGGTCGGGGCGGAAAGGGGCTCATCGCCCACCGCCTTCCCAAGGGGCACGAGATCGCGCAAAGCTTCACCGTGGAGGAGGGTGACGACGTCATGCTCGTCACCAATGGCGGGCAGCTGATCCGTGTCCCCGTGGCTCAGATCCGGCTTGCGGGACGGGCCACCTCCGGCGTCTGGGTGCTCCGCACGGCCGAAGATGAGAAGGTCGTTTCCGTAGCCCGGCTTGTGGAACAGGACGAAGGCGATATGGATGACACCGGTGGAGTTGCTGGCGCCGACACCGAATAGGTACGGGTCCTCCGGGGGCGGGCGATAGGCCCGGTCTGCGAGGGGGCTCACAAGGACAACAGGTCCGGGAGGACAACATGAAACGCGTGGGACTTTATCCCGGAACCTTCGATCCCATCACCCTCGGCCATATCGACATCATCCAGCGCGCGGCGAAGCTCGTTGATCACCTGATCATCGGCGTCGCCATCAATGAGGCCAAGCGGCCGCTCTTCTCGCTGCCTGAGCGGGTTGCCATGGTCGAGCGTGAATGTGCAGCGGCCGTGCCGGACGGCCGGGCAAGCATCGAGGTCCGCCCCTTCGATACGCTCCTCATGCATTTTGCCGAGACGTGTGGAGCGCAGGTACTTGTGCGTGGATTGCGAGCGGTATCGGACTTCGAGTACGAGTTTCAGATGACGGCGATGAACGAGGTTCTGAACCCGGATATTGAAACGGTTTTCCTTATGGCCGATGTGCGCCATCAGGCCGTCGCTTCCCGTCTGGTCAAGGAAATTGCGAGCCTTGGAGGAACGGTTTCCTCCTTCGTGACACCCGCCGTCGAGACGGACCTCATGGAGAAGTACTCATCATGATCGGCATTCGCCCCCTATTCTGCATGAGCCTTACCGCAACACTTCTGCTTGCCCTCGCAATTGCCGGGCCTGCCCCGGCTGCGGCGGCTCAGGAGGCGGCGGCCAGCGAAGCGGCGGCGGTCGCACCGACCCTGCCATCGCCTGCAGAAGCAGCAGCGGACCCGGCGAACTGGCGCGCCGTCGATCCGGAAAACCTCATTGTTTTCGAGACCTCGAAGGGCCGGATCCTGATCGAGATGCTGCCCCTGGTCGCACCGGCCCATGCCCAGCAGTTCAGGGCTATTGTCCGGTCGGGCGATTATGCCGGCACTCTGTTCCATCGTGTGATCGAGGGTTTCATGGCGCAGGGCGGGGACATCTTTGCCCTGAAAGGCCGGGGGTCGGGATTGCCCGACATTCCCGGAGAGTTCACGTTCCGCAGGGATCCTCACGAAATGCCCATCGATCCGATCGGCCCCCGCGATGCGGCCACGAATGGCTACTACAAGGGATTTTCCATGCGGACCCAGGCCTTCTGGCTGGCAGAAATGTCGAGGGATGGGCTCGTCGAAAGCTACATTCCACACTGTGCGGGCACGGTGTCGACCGCCCGTACCGACGATCCCAATTCCGCCAACAGCCAGTTCTTCCTGATGCGCGATACCGCTCCCCACCTTGACAAGGAATATACGGCCTGGGGGCGTGTCGTGTCCGGGCTCGAGGTGGTCCGCGCGCTGAAGGTTGGCGAGCCGCCGGCGAACCCGGATGTGCTCCGGTCAGCCTGGATGGCCGCCGACAAGCCTGAAGCCGACCGGCCGAAGGTGTGGGTCCAGCGGACCGACGGGCCGGACTTTTCCGAGAGGCTTGCTGCCCATGCCGAGGCCGATGAGTGGAATGTGTGTGGTTTCCCGCCCGTGCCGGCAATCGTGGCCGAGCCGGATCCGGCTGGTTAGGGCACGGACGCGGGACCCCTCATTGGACCTGTCACCCTTCGATTTCGACTTGCCGGATGAGCGGATCGCATTGCGTCCTGCCGAACCGCAGGATGCTGCCCGCTTGCTGGTCGTGCATGCCGATGGCCGCCTCGACGACAGGACCGTTCGCGATCTGCCGGCGTATTTCAGGCCTGGCGACCGCCTTGTCTTCAATGACACGCGCGTACTTTCGTCAGCTCTCAGGGCTGTGCGTCCGGCCCGGAACGAACATGGCCGCGATGTGGAGGTCGACATCAACCTCTTGGCACCGCTGGAAGACAATATCTGGATCGCGCTCGTCCGCCCGGGGCGACGCCTGGCGCCGGGCGACCAGCTGGATATTGCGCCGGACTTCCATGCACTGGTGATCGACAAGACAGAGGCTGGACATTTCAGGCTGGCATTCCATCCGCCGGATGGCACCCGCCTTGAGGATGCACTGGAGCGCATGGGGCAGATGCCGCTGCCGCCCTATATTGCGCGCCGCAGGCCAGCCGACCTGCGCGACCGGGAGACCTATCAGACGCGCTTTGCCACGGGGCCGGCGCGTTCAGTCGCGGCGCCCACCGCCGGCCTTCATTTCACCGACCGTCTGCTCGGCGCGATTGATGCAGCCGGCCTGCTCAGGCGAATGGTTCGCCTGCATGTCGGGGCTGGCACGTTTGCGCCACTCGATGACACGGCGCTTGAGGAAAACCGCCTGCATCGGGAATGGTGCCAGCTCGAGGCCAGAACGGCGGATGATCTCAATGCCGGGCGGGCCGAAGCGGCGCGGATCATCCCGATCGGCACCACGGCGCTGCGAACGCTCGAAACGGCTTGCGACCTATCAGGGCGGTTCACCCCTTTTGGGGGCGAAACCGATATCTTCCTGAAGCCGGGCGACGCGTTTCCCGCCAGCGATGCCCTGGTAACGAATTTCCACCTGCCGCGCTCCAGCCTGTTCATGCTGGTCTGCGGGCTGATGGGCACGGGCTGCATGCAGCGGGCCTATCGCCATGCCATCGCGTCCGACTATCGCTTCTATTCCTATGGCGATGCCTGTCTCCTGCTGCCGGAAGGATGGCAGGAGCGGTGAGCGCCATGACCTTCACCCTTGAGGCCACCGATGCCGCAGCACGCACCGGGCGGCTCGAGACGGCGCGTGGTGGGATACGGACGCCGGCCTTCATGCCCGTCGGGACCGCCGGAACGGTCAAGGCGCTCTACATGGACCAGGTCCGGCAGGCCGGGGCCGATATCATCCTTGGCAATACCTATCATCTCATGCTGCGCCCGACCGCCGAACGCGTGCGGCAGCTTGGCGGGCTGCACGCCTTTTCCGGATGGGACGGCCCCATTCTCACCGACAGTGGCGGGTTCCAGGTCTGGTCGCTCGCGCAGCTCCGCAAGCTCGATGCCGATGGCGTCACGTTCCAGTCCCATATCGACGGCTCAACCCATCGCCTGACCCCGGAACGCTCGATCGAGATCCAGGCCGACCTGCTGGGTGCGGATATCTCGATGCAGCTCGACGAGTGCACGGATTATCCCGTGGACCGCGAGACGGCCGTGCGTAGCCTGGAGCTGTCACTGGAATGGGGCGCGCGCTCGCGTGCGGCCTTCGGCCAGCGGCAGCGGCAGGCCCTGTTCGGGATCGTGCAGGGGTCGGTCTATCCCGACCTGCGCGAGCGGTCGGCGCAAGGCGTGGTGTCGCAGGGCTTTGACGGGATCGCACTTGGCGGGCTGGCGGTCGGGGAGGGGCATGAACAGATGTGCCGGACGATCGAGGAGACGGTGCCCGCGCTGCCGCCGCATCTGCCCCGCTACGTCATGGGGGTCGGCAAGCCCGTGGACCTGGTTGCTGCGGTGGCCCGGGGGATCGACATGTTCGACTGCGTTCTGCCGACCCGTTCCGGGCGCCACGGCCAGGCCTGGACATGGAACGGGCCGGTAAATGTGAAGAATGCGAGATTTGCCGACAGCCGGGAGCCCCTGGACCCTGAAAGTGATTGCCCGGCCAGCCGCGACTATTCGCTGGGCTATCTCAACCACCTGTTCCGCTCGGGTGAGTATCTCGGTCCCATGTTGCTGTCCTGGCACAACACCGCCTTCTTTCAGGCGCTGATGGCGCGCATGCGAAACGCAATCGCGGCAGGCGCCTTCGCTGACCTGCATGCGGAGCTGACGACCCGCTGGGCCGGGACCCGATCGACGCCCGCCGGGTAAGCAGAAAGGCCGGCTCTCACGCCTTCGCGCGGCGCTCCGGGGGGTGGTCAGTCGCCGCCCCGATGGGCGCGGTAGACGATTGTCTCCTCGTCCGTTCCGCTGTCTGGCCAGGGTGCGGCCGGGGGCAGGCATCCCTTCGCCTGTCCGACGCCCTTGAGGAAGGCGCGCCGCTCGGCGCCGATCCGGAAGGCCTTGCGGACCCGCCGTGCATGGGCCTCGGCGCCGCTCGCTTCACGCACCAGTCCACGAAACGGAATAAATCCCCGCGCTTCGGACGATACGGCGTCCAGCGCGGCGTCGGCCGAACGATCGGCGGCCCACTGGGTCCGCGATTCATCGTCGGTGCTGACATCGGGTGCGTCCCAGTCGGCGCCCAATTGCCCGTCCAGCGCAATGATCTCGGAGGCCAGTGCGCTGCAACTCATCTCCCGGGCGTCGAGATAGGGCGTTTCGAGATGCTTGAGGAGCGCGGGGATCGGTTCGCGCTTGAGGTTGACGTCTTCCAGCGGGCTGAGGGCAGCGTCGGCAAGACCGTCACGGGTCTGCGTCACGGCGCTGGTGGCGGCTTCCGCAGTACTGGGTTCAGGCTCGGACGCGTCGGGCGCAGGGCCTGGCGAAGCGCAGGCGGATATCCCGAGAAGGCAGGCGGATGCGAACATCGCCCGAACGGCAACTGACCTTTTCATGTCAACATCCTATCCATGCCATATGGGCAGGAAAAGGGCCGGCACCAGCCCTCTCATTGACGCAAAGCGCAGGCCCCTCTATACCCCCCGCTCCGGGGTGCCCTTAGCTCAGTTGGTAGAGCAGCTGACTTTTAATCAGCGGGTCACAGGTTCGAATCCTGT
>CAZDMQ010000019.1:0-20035 GCA_964506685.1 uncultured Hyphomonadaceae bacterium
TCGGCCCCACCGGCGTCGGCAAGACCGAGCTGTGCAAGGCGCTGGCCGGGTTCCTGTTCGATGATGACACGGCGGTCCTCCGGCTCGACATGTCCGAATTCCAGGAGAAGCATTCGGTCGCCCGCCTGATCGGCGCACCGCCGGGCTATGTCGGCTATGACGAGGGCGGCGTGCTGACCGAGGCGGTGCGGCGCCGGCCCTACCAGGTCGTGCTGTTCGACGAGGTCGAGAAGGCCCATCCGGACCTCTTCAACACGCTGCTGCAGGTGCTCGATGATGGCCGGCTGACCGACGGCCAGGGCCGCACGGTGGACTTCAAGAACACGCTGATCATCATGACATCGAACCTCGGCTCGGATGCGCTCGCTTCAGGGGAGGCCGGAGAGATCAGCGAAGCGGTGCGCAATGCGGTGATGGCAGCGATCCGCAGCCATTTCCGGCCCGAATTCATCAACCGGATCGACGAGATCGTCTTCTTCCGCCGGCTCGGCCGGGACGAGATCGACCATATCGTGGATATCCAGATGGCGCGGCTCGACCAGCTCCTCGAGGATCGCAAGTTGTCGGTGAGCCTGAGCGAGGCGGCGCGGCGCTGGCTCGCCAATCGCGGCTACGACCCGGCCTATGGCGCACGGCCCCTCAAGCGCGTGATCCAGAAGGAACTGCAGGACCCGCTGGCCCGGCTGATCCTCGAAGGGCGGATCAGCGATGGCGAGACCATCGAGGTCGACGCCGAGGGAGACCACCTGACGATCAACGGCGTGCCGAACGACTATGCCAAGGGCGCGGCCGTACTAAACTGACGCGCAGGCAGCGCGACCCTGCCGGTCGCCCCGTGCGGTGCTCGGCAGGGTTCGGTAATGACGCATCAAAAAACCCCCGGCACCTGAGGGTGTCGGGGGTTTCCTGTCTTCGAAGCGGGCTGCTGCTATTCGCGGGAGGCCAGCAGCATCAGGATGATGCGGAACATGTTGATGAAGCTGATGTAGAAGTTCAGCGCACCCCAGTTGGTCATCACCGCCATGCCGCGCTCATCGCCGGCGAGCTGGTAATAGCCCTGTTTCAGCTCCTGGGTCTCCCAGGCCACAAGCCCCGCCGACAGCAGCAGTACGGCGAACATGATGCCGGTCTCAAGCATGCCCGACGGTGGGAAGATGAAGCTCACGAGGCCGAGCACCACCACGCCGAACAGTGCCATGATCATGAAGATGCCCATGGGACGAAGGTTCATCTTCGTCTGGTAACCGAAAAGCGACAGGGCGCCGAAGGCCGAGGCCGTGATCAGGAACGCCTTGGCGATGGTTACGAAATCGAGCGCCATGGTGCGTCCGCCGCGGGTGTCGAGGACTTGCCCGCTCTGCGCCGCATAGACCCAGACACCGAGTCCGAGGCCGATCAGGGAGACCACGCTCCAGTAGAGGATCGCCGAGCCGGTCGGCGAGGGATTGCGCATGGCGAACATGGAGACCAGGATCAGGGCGATGGGGCCGAACTGCACCACATAGAGCAGCGGCGTGCCGAAGATCAGGCTGGTCAGGGGCTCATACGTCCCCGCAGCATAGGCAAGCGCGGCCGACAGGAGAAGACCAAGGCCGAGCTTGTTGTAAACGCCGAGCATGAAACGGCGCAGGCCCGCATCTACAGAGGTATCCATGCTCCCGGGGCGGGCATGGGGAGCCGTCGTCCGGTTAAAGTCATTCATCGAGATCAAGACCCTTTGTTGCGTTCGCTGCGACTGTTTCGCAGCACCCTCCGAATATGTGGTCGTTTATCGATATTCGCAAGGTCGAACCGCCGGACAGCGCCGAATTCGCGGGGATCCACGGGGGTTTCGCCTTGTTCTGGTCATGGAGTGACCGATTGCGGCAGTGCCCTTGCGTTGCTCTGTCCTTGCGTTGCCCTGCCCTGCCCGACAGGCTGCGGCGGCAGGTATCTGGCGTGCGCCTCCCCGCCGTCGTAGACATGTCTTTCATGTGGATTGCATTTTCCGAGGAGACAAGGGGAGGGCACCGGCGGTGGCGGGAATGACCATGAATGGCTTCCTGACCGATTGCTGGTATGTCGGCTGCCCGTCGTCGGAGCTGAGACCCGGGCGGCAGGTCCGCCGGTTGGTGCTCGGCGAACCTGTCCTGTTCGGACGCACGCAGGATCGACAACCCTTTGCCTTGCGCGATGTTTGCCCGCATCGGCTTGTTCCCCTGTCGGCAGGCCGGCAGGTGGACACCGGCGGCGCGCCCACGGTGGAGTGCCCCTATCACGGCTGGCGTTTCGGCACTGACGGTGTCTGCCGCACGATCCCGAGCCTGACGGATGCTGACGGGGTGGATCCCGCGCGGATCCGCGTCCGCCGTTATCCGGTGACCGAGAGGCACGGGCTCGTGTTCGTGCATGTCGCCGATTCCGAAGGCGGAGGGGCCGATCCGGCGATCGCGCCACCCGAACTTGGCGATCAGTTGGGACGGACGGTCTTCAGCGCGTCGTGTGAGCTCGGTCTGCACATGGATGAGGTCGTGTCCATGCTGCTTTCGCCGGTGGTCGCGATCGGCCGGACTGCAGCGGGCGCTGCCCGTCCGGGGGCATCCGGCGGGCGCGGACAAGACCGGAGAGAGCCCGTCGAGCCCTGTGCCCCCCTGGAGGCCAATACCCTGATGGAGCCCATGGGACTGGGCTGGGTCATGGCGGGCGTGCCAGCCATGCCGCGGTCCCTTGGACTGCGCACCGCGCTGGGCAACGGCGTGCGGGGCGAGACCATTTTCCAGTTGCCGGGATTCATCTGCGAGCACCTCCGGACCGACAGCGCGGGTCTCAGCATGCTGAGCTGCCTGACACCGGAAGGGCCCGAGCGGACGCGGATCACCCGTTTCGGCTGGTGGTCCGGCCGGGGGCTGGGCGCCCTGGCCCTGCCGATGGTCCGTCGGGCCATGCGCCGGCGCTTCGAACAGGACATTGCGACACTCACTGCGGCCAGCCGGCAAGGGACCGGAACGGGGACCGGGACCGGCCAATGCACCCGGGAGGGGACCGGGGGCCGCGACCGCGGATGCGGTCCGGATTGGTACGATGCGCTGAAGCGCTCCTGGTTGCAGGCACGCAGGGACGACCGCCCCTTCGTGAACCCCATCGCGCCCCCGTCTGAACAGGACACGTCCGCCTGATGGCGACGCCACAGCATCTGGCGTGCGGAGACCGCGCCGAATGGTCCTTGGTGATGTGGGGGAAATGTTGTCGGACGGCGGGAAGCCAAGCGCCCCGGGGGGCTGGGGGGCTGATGGGTCCGGGGTGCCTGTAATGGACCGCCGTCCGACAAATATAAAGTCGCTTGCGCAAGTGGCGGTCAAAAGGTCAGATTGAGACGAAACAGTGGCAGCGTCTTAAATCTGCGTAACAAGGTTACGGGCTTGAGAGATTGCAAAAAACTTTGATCGGGAGAGACTTTTGTGTCGAATACTTCATATATAAATAATACATTGAAAGAAAAAGTCGCCTTTCACAGAAGTGAAATGAACGAGATTCTGAATGTGTACGGACGGCTTGTCAGGGTGGGTGAAGCGCGTGACTACGCCATTGGCATGCATGCGGACCGGGCGATTTTCGCGATCTTCCGCCGCGCTGCCGAGCAGCCGACCTGGCGGATCGAGAAGGTACCCGCACTTGCGAACCGCCAGGGCGCCTTTGCCGTATACGGCGCCGAAGGACAGGTCCTGCGCCGCGGGCGTGAGCTCGCCAATGTGCTGCGCGTTTTCGACAAGCGACGTTTCGAGGTGATCGGATAGGACTCGCGGGGGCGGCTGCTTCAGGCGCGGGCGGCCTGCGCCGACGCGGCCAGACGGTACGCTATTTGAGCGCGTCGACGACCGCCCGGAACAAAGCGTCCTTGCGCCGCTCGGAGTCGGGCAACTCGTCATAGGGGACGAGCATGGGATGGGTCTTCCGGTTTTCATCCTTCACCGGGCCGTGGACCCAGCCGGAAGCGCGTTTCTGCTGCATCCACTGATCATGCTGCGCGCTGTCGGGCGCATCGGGATTGTCGAGGGTGAACCGGATGCTCTCGATCGAGGAGTCGCGCATCCATTTCGGTGCCTTCGCCCAGGCCGGCGCCGGCTTTTCGCCATTCGCTGCCTGCCAGGCGCGAACTGCCTCGTGGACGACGCGGGCCATGGCGGCGATCCGGGTGTCACCTGAGAGGTCAGTGTCCTGTTTCGACATGGCTCAGAGTGTCCTCCAATCGGAAATGACCTGCAAGAGGCCGGAATCCACCCACCCGGCTGAATTGTTCTCATAGGCGAAGGCCGCCGGCCCCGAACCGATGCCATAGGCATGGATGCCGATCACTGTGGCCTCGCCGTCCTTGTCATAGGTGTAGACCGGTGAGCCCGACTGACCTCCAAACGTGTCGGCAGGGTAGTAGACGCGGCCATCATGCACGGTTTCGACCGGGGTGGCATGGTGCCAGAGTTCGGCAGCGTGGAGCGTTTCCCCGCCCTCTTCCGGCGACAGGTTTGTCACCTTGTCCCCGGGATAGCCCGTCACGTGCACCCATTGCCGCGCGAGGGCGTCCGGATCCCGGGCGCTGACCCGGAACCAGCCGAGTTCCTCGCCAATCTCCCTGTTGAGGTGCAGCGCGCCGACATCGAAGCGCGGATCGAACCGGTTCGACCATTCCGGATGCAGCGACATCTTCTCGGCATAGAGCTGGCCGAACTGGGCGAATGGCTCATGCTGGCCCGACCGCCCTGGCCGCACCTCGATGCCGATGGGAAAGGGGCTGCCCTTGCCCGGCAGGATGCAGTGACCAGCCGTCAGCACGGTGCGCTGACCCACGAGAAACCCCGTGCCGACGGTCTGTGTATTGCCTTCCCAGTACATGGTCAGCGAGCAGATCATGCGGAACGGATAGGCGCTGGTGGCGTGGATCTGGGTGCGGTTGTCATCACCGATCACGGTCTCGAAACCGCTGTTGCGCAGGCGGAACGTCTCGAGATCGCCCTCGTACCGGCCGGACTTGAGCAGGCGGGAGAGAAGGGCCGGGTCATCCTCTGGCCGGTGAATGACCCGGCCGGGGATCACCAGCGCCGAGGGTGGCGGTGCGGGCGCCGGCGTTTCTGAGGCGCTGCCGGGCCGGGGCAGGGATTTGCCGAGCACGACTTCATCGCCGGGATGGCCAGGAAACTTCGATGCGCTCGCGCGGGGGAAATCGGCCGAACCGATCCGCTTCAGGACAGCGCCGGCTATGGCGCCCGCGCCGGTGAAGATCTCCGCCTCTTCCGCCGCGGGCGCATCACCGCCGGGCTGGCCCTCCGCGGCATCCTTGGCGGGTCCGGCCGGATCGGCTCCACGGGCGAGCCGCGCGTCGGGCGCATTGATGGCGGCCTGGATCGCAGGCATCCAGTTCCCCTGATTGGCTTCATAGCTGCCCCTGCGGGTCGGCAGTCGCGGCATGCGCGGGCTGCCCCGATGATGGATGCCGATCAGCTTCCAGGAGGCGCTGTCGAACACCGGACTGCCGGAGCTGCCGGGCTGGGTCGGCGTTCGATAGTGCAATCGCACAGGCCGGCCGTCGAGCGTTTCCACCGGGCGCGGCGGGCCGCCGGGATCACCCGCCGAATGGTCGAGCAGCAATTCGTCGTCAAAGGAGAACTTTGCCTCTCCGCCTTCCGGAAAGCCCAGCACCACGACGTGGTAGTCGCAGCCATCGCTGTCCATGTCCGGACGCCGCGGCAGATATTCGTCGATATCTTCAGCCTTGAGCGGGCTCGCACAGGGGGGCAGGTCACCCTTCGGCTGCAGGAGCGTGATGTCATGCTGGGTCGGGGGCGAGGACCAGGCCACGGCATCGAACCCCACGGCAAACTCGCGAACCGTCGCGTGCCGTTCGTCATACTCGTGGAAGATGGCCCGGCTCCTGAGGTAGGACGCGCCGAGAATGCCGTCCCTGTCGCCCACGACATGGCAATTTGTGGCAATCAGCGGCTGACCGGCCCAGTCGTCGCGCAGGGCACCGCCATCGATCAGGAAGCCCGAACCGATCTGGACCCAGTCGCCCTGCTCGATCGTCTGGATCGCGCAGATACTGCGCACACGCAGCACAGCGCCGAGCAGCCGGTCCACGGCCAGCATCCGGCCGGTCTGCGAGACGAGGTCGCGCTTGTCGAAATAGGCCTGGTAGCCGTCATGGGGGTCATGGGCCACCGACTTTGTCTGTTCGAGGTCGCGGCGGATCAGGCCCGCCTCGGTCGGGCTGAGGATCACCGGTTCGGTCTGGATCGAATCGGCGGCTGCCCGGCCGGATGTGGGCTGTTGCTCGCCCTTGTCGAGATTGAGCAGGGCGGTCTTGAGGATGCGGGCGATGCGGCCGCGCTTTGTATCGGCCTCGCCGGACACGCCCCACACTTCCTCGAGTTGGCGGAGCGCGGAAGCGATCTTGAAGGCGTCATTCTGCGGGTTGCCGGCAAACGCGCCATAGCAGAGCGCGGCATCTTCGTCATAGCCGAGCACCAGATAGGCTTCGCCGCAGGTCGCAAGCGTCCAGAGATCGGATTCCTTCGCGCCAGGCTCCAGCGCCTCGCGCAATTCGGCTTCGTGGATGCGCAGGATGTCTTCAGCCAGCTGGCGCGCCGTCTCGCCGGAGACCCAGTCGAACTCCCCGGCTCCGTCATCATCGGCGGGCAGGGCGTCGCGATCGCGCTCGCCGCGGATCATCAGCGTGGCGGCATTGATGGCATGATAGGTCGAGGGCCGGACACCGGTTTCCGGATGGTCACGGGCGAGCTGTTGGGTACGATCCCAGACCGAGCGATAGACCTCGACCGCGCGCTCGAGATCGGCCGGGCTCGGCGCCGGCGCCGTCTCGCCCCTGGCCCGGGCGTCCCGAAGCGCACCTGCCGCGTCCATGTAGGCCTGCTTGTAGGCGCGGCCGAGATTGCCCATGGCCGACATCCAGGTCTTGAACCCGGGTGTCCCGGGCGCGGCGACCTCGGTGGCGGCGACGAGGGTCTTGCCGAGCCGCGTGGCATCGCGCAGCCGGCCGAGCTCTATCAGAGCCTGGATTTCCTTCTGCATCAGCGCCGGCGAGCCGAGCCGGGCCCGCCCGGCCATCACGCAAAGCACCAGCATCAGGCCGAAGGCGCGCTTCTTCTGCAGCGCGTCGGCAAGCTCCATGATCTTCGTCACTCCGTCCGCGCCGAGATCCTCGGCCTCGTCGACCACGCGGGCCACCCGGGAAATGGCCTCCAGCCGGGATTCCTCGTGGCCTAGCAGCATCAGCGCCTTGCGCGCGTCCTCGAATTCCGCGCGCTGGATGTCCGGATCGGTCAGGACTGGATGGGTCATGTCGAGGCTCCCGCTTGGCTGACCGTGGTCCGCACCATGCCGGAAAGATCCGGTTCGGCAATATCGCCCGGGTTCAGGTCCGGAAGCCGGGCCAGCCCGCTCTCCTGCCCGGTCAGCCAGCTGGTGGTGATCCGGCGCATGCTGTCGACACGATTCTTCCAGCCGCGGCGGAACGCTTCCAGGTCCGGATTGCGCCCCATGATCTTTTCATAGAAGGCCCAGCGGGCATCGAGGGACCGGTCGACCAGCAGCGGCGTCGCCGTGTTCTCGATGGCCGCCAGGGTCTGGGGGCCGAACACGCCATCCACCGCCGCCGGCGGCAGTCCCGCGCCGCGCTGGACAAAGCGCATGGCTGGCTTGAGGCCATGGTTCACGCAGGCATCGAACAGGGTCAGCGCGGAGGCCGCGTCGGGCATGCGGTGGCAGTGACCGGCCCGCCAGTAGCCCTCGAAATAGATCTGCTCGACCTCGTGTTCGGTGATGTTCCGCACGCTCTGGCGCGGCAGGCCCTGCTTTTCGCGATAGGTGTCATAGGTCCGCTGCGTCACACCCTGATTGGTTGCGCCCCCCGGATCGTTCGGGTGGTCCACAAAGCCGCCCTCATGGACGCGCATCACATCATGGCACTGCTTGAAGCGCTGGTACTCGTCCCGGACATCGGCAACCGGTCCGGCCATCAGTTCGTCCATGATCGGCTTCAGCGCTTCGCCGAGCTGGCCGAGTTTCGGGAGGTGAAAGAATTCCTGGTTGGTCATCAGCGGGGCAAGCTTGCGCTTGGCCGCCTCGAAGATGCGCCGGGCATCGCCGGTCACGAGGTCAGGCGACAGGAAGACGGCCGTGCGGAAGGTGTCGAGCGCGGCCTGCATCTGTCCGTCGCGCACCTGGGCTTCGAGGGTCCGCCAGGCGACGTTCACGTCCGGTACACTGCCCCAGTCCGGCCGCCGGGTCTCGCGGCGAAGCTCGAACACCAGCCAGGGCGCGCCCCGGAACGGCCGTCCGCCCCGGGTCAGCACCCGCGTCGCCCGGTCGTAGTCGATGTCATCGCCCGGATCGTCATCGGCAATGAGGGCGTAGAAGCCGGAAGCGAGCTGGCCGTCCGCATTGTCGAAGATATCGCCCAGCGTGGTCACGATCGAGGCCTGCCGGACGGCGCCCTTCCGGTCGCTCACCAGCTCGAAGGTGCGGGTGATGGTGTCGGATATGTCGGTCTGGTGCAGCGCCTGGCCGATCGCCGGATTGGTCATCGAGACAAATTGCGCCACCGGCGTCTTCAGCGTGTCCTCGAGCAGGGCCAGCGCATCGCCGAAATGGTCCTTCTGCATCACGCTGCCGAAGCCGAGCTCGAACGGACCCGAGCCGCGGAACACGAGGCGCGGGGTGAGCTGCCGGTTGATCACCAGCGCCTTGTCCTGGCGCTTGTATCCCATTTCCGGCAGCGGCGCCGACTCCGGGATCATGTCGGTGGTGCGGGGCGCTGGCACCGGCGCCGGCACCGGGGAGTTGCCCCCCGTCGCGGCACCGCCATTCGCACCGGCCACGCTGGGCTCGGGCACGGGCGAGGCCACCTGCGACCCGGTGGCGGTGCTGGCCCCGCCCATGGGCACAGCGCTGCGGGACATGGGCTGGTTGAACACCCGGTTCTCGGTTGCCGGGGCAAAGATGCCGGCGAGCTTGGTCTGGGCGTTGAAATTGGTCTGCCCGAGGATGCCGTAGATATACGGGCCGTACTTGGCGGTACCGAACAGTCCGCGCTTCAGGCTGATCGCCCGCACGGCCACGGACACATAGGTCTCGTCAGGAAGGAAGGGCTCGCCTCGAAAGGCATCGAGCCGGTAGAGCGACTGCTCGGAATCCCTCACCAGCAAGGTCGACTTAGCCATGGGCAAGCTCCGTTTCATTGGGGGCAGGCGGCGGATCCGTCGCCGCCGGCGGGGGCTTGGGCGCTGCGCCGAATGCGTCGGGGTCGAGCCCGGCATCGCGCACGAGCGCCAGGTCGGTCGGGCGCATCACCGGCCGGCGCGCATCCTCGGGTCGCGCGATCACGGGCCCGGTCGCGCCGTCCAGCAGCATCGACTGCAAGAGCGCGACATACTGGATGTTGTACGATTTCGATCCGGCATCGAGGTCGTCGAACGGGACAAGGCGGGGGTGGCGCTTGCGCGGCAGGTCCTTGGGGCCACGCTGGAAGCCCTTGAGATACCGCTCTGCGCACCAGCGTGAATGTTCCAGCCGGGCGAGTCTGACAAGCGTACTGGCACTGTCGACGAGGGTTTCACCGGGCGCCAGCCGCGGGAGGCGGTTGACCGATGGCGGCTGGCCGTCCGCGCCGCACTGCCAGGGTGTGAGATCGAACCCGGCGGCATGCAGGAGCGCGGGGACAAAGGCTGCGGCCGAGCGGCTCGAATAGCGTTCGGTCTCGCTGATCTGGCTCCAGTTGCGCGGCGGGGTCTTGCTGAAAAGCTCGTTGTGTGTGGCATGGATCCGGAACGCCGCCCGATCGGGCTCGTCATCCAGCACACGTGAGGCGTTGACCACTTCGGGCCAGCTGCCGAATTTCAGGATCGGCAGCCGTTCGGCCATTGGGGCCCCGGGCTTGCCGCGAACCATGTGCACCGCATCGCCGCCGAGATGGTTCATCCCGCTGCGCGCGCAGGCGAAGATCGGGCAGCCCATCCTGGCCTCTGGCAACAGGCCGCTGACGCCCATGTCAGCGATGACCCGCTTCGCATCGGCCGAGGCGGCCATGGAATCGATGCCCCCGCCCGTGGTGACATAAATGGCTGCAGGCGGGGCGGCAGCCAGGCGCCGGGCAAAGCGCTCGGTGTCCCCGCCAAGGGCATCGATGCTGGTCGGGAAATAGGCGCCATCGAAGACGTCGGCCCAGCCTGGCACCTTCTTCACGAACCTGTCCCAGGCGTTCGGGTCGGGATCGACAATCGTTACCCACTGCATCCGGAAGGGATCGACGCGCTGGGTCTCGCAATATTCGGCCAGGATCGCCTGTCCCATCGACCCGAAACCGATAATCAGGATGTGCTGGATTTCGCCCGATTGCAGGCGGAAGACCGGCTCGGCGGTCATGACCGCGCGGGCCGCAGCCCGGCTCTCGCCGACGAACTCGACCACGCAGTCCAGTTTTCCCTCCGCTATCGGATTGTCGGGGACGTCATGGAAGTCGTAGCCAAGCTCGTCCCGTCGTTCGAACCACGTATCATCCGTGGCCACGAAGATCTGCGGGCCGGCACGTGCCTCAGAGGCGGCGGCACTCCGCCTGGTCGCTTCCCGGGCGCGGGCCTCGAAACCGGCATCCCGGAAGACACGCTCGGCATTGTCGGCATTCTCGGCATTGTCAGCCGTTGCGAAGACGAGCGCGCGCGCCCTGTGAGCCGAAGACCAGCTCAGCATCTCGGCAAGGCCGATATCGCTGTCCATGGTCAGGATGCCATCGGGAACGGTCTCGGTCCCCCCTGGTTCGAACTGCACGACCTTCAGACCACGCTCGGCGGCGGCCTCGGCCGTGCGATCGGCAAATGTGGTGTCGCCGACAACGACGACATGGTCCCGGTTGAACCATTTCCCCGCGCGTTTGAGAAAGGCTCCGTAGAACCAGGTCAGGGCCACCTTTGCGACGGTCAGGATGAAGAAGACCGCCCCGAGATAGCGGGCCGGGATCAGGAAACGGCGCGTCGCCGGGTCGTCCAGAACGCCAGCTTCCTCGAGGTTGAACGCGGTATAGGTGTCCGAGGGGGCAATGACCGACAGTGCGAGATAAAGCGCTTCGCCGATCCCCCGGCTGTCATGTCCCGGCAGCGGCGGGGCGACCAGCCAGCCGATCACCGCCAGCCCGTAGGCTACGCCCCCGAGCAGCGCCAGCGCCCAGATCGGGATGTCGATCGGCCGGTAGCGCCGGCGGCGGCGCGAGGGGAACGCACCGGGCTGTTTCATACCCCCATCCCTCCGGCCAGATTGCGGGTCAGTTCGAACAGCGCCGGATCGATCCGCCGCGCCATGTTGCACGGGCAACGGCCATGGACATGGATCCCGATCGCGGCGATGCGCGAATGGTTGGCCGGATCGACCCAGATCACCGGCCCCCCGCTCTGCCCGCCAAGGGTCTGGATGGCATAGCGCAGGGTCACCGCGTCGCCGTGCGGGGCGAGGTCCCTGTCACCCGTGTGCAGTCGCCCGCGGCGCAACCGGAAGCCGCGACCGGCCGGCACCGGATAGCCGCCGACCAGGACGCTGTCGCGGCAGTCCGGGTCGACCACCGCCAGCGGCAATGGCCGCCCCACCGCCGCAAGAAAGTCCGGATCGCGCACCCGAAGGAAGGCAAAGTCGAAAGGCCGGTTCATCGGCGGCCCGTCGGCGAACTCCGGCGAGAACAGCACGTCCTGCTCGTGGATTGTCGCCCGCGCAGCCATTCGGGCCTCGCCCAGCGCATAGCCGGCGAAAACCTCCACCGCGATCGCCCGGCGTGCGCCGGGAACCATGGTGTGCTTGAAGACATTGTGCGCCGCGGTCATGATCAGTCCCGGCGCGACCAGCCAGCCACTGCCGGAGATCACCAGCGGATCATTGGCGAACCGCCGGAACTGCGCGCGGACATAGACCAGCGCCGACCAGGGAAACTTCCGGTAATTGATCACCTCGCGCAGGGGCGCCTGTCCCGGACAAATGGCCTCCAGGGCGCCGCCGCAGGCGCGCGAGCCGAAATCATCGGCCGTCTCATCCGGTTCCGCTGGTTGTTCGAGCGCGATCTCTTCGCCGGTGCCTGCGACAAGGGCCTCGATTGGCGATGGCATATGGTGCGGATCGAAGCCCATCCCGGATCTGCTCCCCCTCCGCGCCTAACGCGGGATCGTGTCTGTTGCTGGCGGGTCGTCGGTTGCCGCGACCCCGCCCGGTGTGACGCTGAGCGCGCCCGGCGCCAGGTCCTGCAGGCCCAGGGCCTCGCGTTCCGCCGCTCGTGCCTGCTGCTCTTGCTCCCGCGCCAGCCGCTCGGCATCGACCGCATCGAGGCGGGCTTCGTATCGCGACTGGCTTTCGGCAAGCCGGGCCGCCAGTTCGGGGTCGGTCTCGAGAATCCGCGCCTGGGTATCGGCTTCGGTCTCGACCAGCCCGGCCTGTGCGTTCAGCAGGTTGGCCTGCGCATTCAGCAGGTTGACCTCCGCGGCAATCTCGTTGGCGTCGCGATTGAAGCCTGACACCACGGCTTCCGACACGGCGCCGACCACCCTGGCCGGCACGCTGGCAAAGCCGGCGAGTTCGCTCCGGCGGTCGACATCGACCGTGGCCGGCAGGCCGTTGACCCAGGCGATCTCCGTCCCCTGGTCTGCGAACACGCCCGCGGGCTGGCGGATTACCAGCGGCGGCTGGTTGTTCGGCAGGTCGAGAATCTCGTCCACGATGATCCTGTCGGCCACTGCCACGGTCAGCCGGTAGGGCGCAGTCGCGCGGTAGCAGAGCCCGCTGTTGCAGGCCCCGCGATAATCGGCCGGGTCGAGGCGCACCGGCTGCATCCGGGGCTTATCACCCGGCAGCGGCACCCGGCCCGGATCATCGGACATGGTGATCTGGATGGCGCGCGGATCCTCGGCGATGTATTGCAGGAACAGGCACTGCTCGATCAGGCGTTCATTGGCGAAGATGCCGCCGGGGATGAGCAGGTCGCCGGTCTCCGTGTCGATCTGGAAATCGCAATCCTGGCGCACGAACGCCTGGAAGGCCGCGCTCAGCGCGACATTCGCGCGACGCACCCCGTCCGGGTCAAGCGGATCGAACACGACCTTGCCGATGAAGATCTCCGTGCGCCGCTCGCCGCCCCGCTCCAGCGAGGTGTAGGACTGCGCGAGGTCGGTTGCGATATCGCCGCCCCGGGCGGTGGAAACCGCCGAGGACCGGGAATCGAGCAGCCGGGTTTTCGGATCGATCGTGACCGACAGCCGATTGTCCGAGGCGATGGCCCGGTTGAGCTTGGCCACATAGGAAAAATCGGTGTCGCCGACCACCTGCTCGCTGAAGCGCGGGAAGACGAAGCCATCCAGCGCGGATTTGTAGAGTTCGAGCGTGACCAGCGTCTTCGGCAGGTAGTATTGCACCCCGGTACTGGCGCCGCCGCCGGCCGCCGCTTCCATCTGGCTGCCAAGACTGGTGCAGCCGGTGGTGACGAGGCAAAGCGCGCCCGCTGCCACAAGATCTCGATGACAGGCTCGCAGCATCATACAGTTCCCCTCCACTCTACCCGATGCCACCCCCTTAACCACCTGTTAAGGCCGATCGGAACGGCAGTGTCAACGAAAGACGCGCGGATGCGGGGCCAGCGCCGAGGCTGTTCAGCCGAGAAGGGCGACGCAGAAGCGCGCCTGCCCGTCGAGCCAGTGCGCGTGGATTTCCCAGCCAGCCGCCGACAGGAGGTCTGCAAGGGCGTCGATGGTGAACTTGCGCGAGATCTCGGTGAGCACACTCTCGCCTTCGGCGAAGTCGAAGCGCTGGCCGCCGACGTGCACCGTCTGCGACCGAAGGCTGACGATGTGCATCTCGATGCGGCTGGCAGCCTCGTTCCAGCGCGCTTCATGGGCGAAGGCTGCGAGGTCGAAATCGGTGCCGAGTTCACGGTTCATACGCCGCAGCAGATTGAGGTTGAACGCCGCTGTCACCCCCTTTGCGTCGTCATAGGCGGGGATCAGAATGTCGGGCGACTTGCGGAGGTCGAAGCCGAGCAGGAATTTCGCTTCGGCGCCAAGGTCATGACGGGCCGTCCGGAAGAACAGCGAGATCTGATCGTCGTCGAGATTGCCGATGGTCGAGCCGGGAAAGAAGCCGCAGCGTGGCCCCTCGGGCAATGCGGAGAGGTCCAGCGGTGCCAGGAAATTGCCGACGATCGGCACCACTTCGAGGCCAGGATACTCGCTTGCGAGCACCGCAGCAGACTCGTTCAGGAACGTCTCGGAGATGTCCATTGGCGCATAGGCGCGCGGTCGGTCGAGGGCATCGAGCAGCAGCCGGGTCTTCACCGCCGCGCCGGCGCCGTACTCGACGATCACCGAACCGGGGCCGATCTCTGCGGCCATGTCGGGCGCGTGTTCGCCGAGGATCCTGGCCTCTGTCCGCGTGGGATAATATTCCTCAACCTCGGTGATGGCCTCGAAGAGCGCGGAGCCCCGCTGGTCGTAGAGCCATTTCGAGGAGACCGATTTCTGCGGCTGCGACAGCCCGCTCAGCACCTCGGGAAGGAACGACGGATCCACCTGTTCCGTGCCTGTCTCGCTGCCATCCATTACGTATCCTCCGCCAGCCGAAGTCCGGTGAATTGCCAGCGCTTCTCCGGCTGGAAGAAGTTGCGATAGCTTGCCCGCACATGACCGGGCGGGGTCACGCAGGCGCCGCCGCGCAGCACCATCTGCCCGCTCATGAACTTGCCATTATACTCGCCAACGGTGCCGGGCAGGGGCTGGTAGCCGGGATACGGGAGGTAGGCGCTCGCCGTCCATTCCCAGACATCGCCGTAAAGGCCAGCGGGCCCCGGTCCGCCATCTTCCTGCGGCGCCGGACGCAACCGGCCGCTTGCAAGCTGGTTGCCGCCGGAGGGATCGGCGTCGGTGGCGGCGACTTCCCACTCGGCCTCGGTCGGCAGCCGCTTTCCGGCCCAGCGTGCGAAGGCTTCGGCCTCGTAGTAGCTGACATGGCAGACCGGTGCGGCCGGATCGACCGGCTGGAAGCCCCGCAGCGTCATCGACCAGTATTCATCGTCGCGGCGCTGCCAATAGAGCGGTGCCTGCCAGCTTGCACTGCGCACCGTTGCAATCCCGTCCGACAGCCACAGCGACGGGGTCTGGTAGCCATTGTCCTCGATGAAGGCGATCCAGTCGCCATTCGTCACGGCGCGGTTCGCGATCCGGCTTCCGCGCAGGAGGGTCTCATGGCGCGGGTGCTCATTGTCGAAACTGAAGCCCGTCCCGTCATGCCCGATCTCGGCAATGCCGGCGGGCAGTTCGGTCCAGTCCGGCTCGCCGTCCGGCGCCTTGCCGACCCGCAGCGGCGCGGGCGCGCGATAGGCCGGGCGCAGGGGGTTCTGCGCGAACAGGTGCAGGATGTCGGTCAGCAGGAGTTCCTGATGCTGTTGCTCGTGATGCAGGCCGAGCTCCACCAGCGCGTCGAGTTCCGGATCGCCATCCCGCGCTTCGAGCAGGCCGGTCATTGCGGCATCGACATGCGCGCGATAGGCGAGGATCCGGCCCAGGCCGGGCCGCGTGATCAGCCCCCGTCTCGGCCGCGCATGGCGGTCGCCAGCGCCCTCGTAGTAGGAATTGAAGAGATAGGCGTAATTCTCGTCGAACGGGCTGTAGTCCGGGGCGTAGCGGGCAAGGACGAAGGTCTCGAAGAACCAGCTTGTATGGGCGAGATGCCATTTCGCCGGGCTCGCATCCTCCATCGACTGTACACTGGCATCGCCATCCGACAGGCCATCGGCGAGCGCGAGCGTCTCCTGCCGCACACTCTGGTAGTGCGCCGTGCTCTCGCCGGCGCCCGTTTGCGGTCTGGCCCTCTTTCGGTTCATGGCAGTCTCCCCGTCAACCAGCCATGTAGGGCCCGTGACGACCGGTTGCCACCCCCGGGGCTGTCCTTCGCACGGCCTCTTACTGAACCGTCACAAGCGCGCTAAGGACCGTGACTGGAGCGGAGAACGTGGAGCATAGTGGCAATCATGGCGAATATTCACCTGCACCGGGGCGACCTGCCGGACGGGCTCGACCTCGGCCCGACCGTGGCCGTGGACACCGAAGCCATGGGCCTGCAGCCCGGCCGGGACGCGCTCTGTGTGGTCCAGCTTTCGGCGGGTGATGGCGAGGCCCACCTCGTCCAGCTCGGCCGGGACTATGACTGCCCCAACCTCAAGGCCCTGCTTGGCGATGAGGCCGTGCTGAAGCTCCTCCACTATGCCCGGTTCGATGTCGGCATGATCATGTTCTGGATGGGGGTCACCTGCGCGCCGGTGTGGTGCACCAAGATCGCCTCGCGTCTCGCCCGCACCTATACCGACCAGCACGGCCTCAAGCACCTGGCCAAGGAAGTTGCCGGGGTTGACCTCTCGAAGGCGCAGCAGAGTTCCGACTGGGGAGCCGAAACCCTGAGCCAGGCGCAGCTCGAATACGCCGCCTCCGATGTGCTCTACCTGCATGCCATCAAGGCGGGCCTCGAGGCGATGCTGGTCCGCGAGGACCGGCTGGAACTCGCGCTGAACTGTTTCGAATTCCTGCCCACCCGTGCCGCACTGGATCTTGAAGGCTGGCCCGATACGGACATCTTCGCCCATAGCTAGAGAGTCCTTCGCGTCAGTCCCGGATGTCGAGGATTTCGGTCAGCGTCACGCCGAGCTGGCCATCGGCGACCACCAGCCGTCCGCGCGCCAGAAGCTTGCCGGCAACAAGGATGTCCACCGGATCGGTCGGGCCACGGTCGAGGGTCACCACATCGCCAGGCGCAAGCGCCAGCAGGTCATCGACCGGCATCCGGACATCGCCGAGCACCACTTCAACGGTGACCGGCACGTCCATCATCATGCGCTGCAGGGCGGGATTGGCTGCCTTGGTCACCGGGCATCCCCCGGACCGAGCATATCCAGCGCCGCGAGGAGATCGCCCTGGCCGTCGCAGATCTGCTGTGCGGCGCGCCGGGCCAGTCCTGCAGCCCGTTCCGTAGCAAGACCTCCAGCCAGTCCGCGAGCAGGTCCGGCCGCCTGAGCGTGCGCAGCGGTGCGGTCGAGCAGGTCGGCCAGTCCGGACAGTTGCCCGGCCGCCTCTTCCAGACGACCGGCCAGCGCCTCGAGCCGGTCCAGCGCTGCGGCGTCAAGCCGGGCCTGTGCCGAGGCTGCGCCCTGCGATTGCATGAGCGCGCCAATCTCCGCCAGTTCCGCCGGCGAGAGCTGGACGCTTCCGGCGGTGTCCCCGCCATCGCCCGGGGCGGGCGCGTCCGGTGCGGGAACCCGGAACCCCGGATCGAACGGGAAGGGCCGGATGGAGTTGCGCGCGGGCTGGCTCATTCCACGAGCTCCTCGTCTGCGGTCTCGTGGGCGGGACGGATATCGCCGCGGCCGATGAGTTCGCGTGCAAGTGCCACCAGCTGCAACCGCGCCGCCTCGACATCGCTGCGCGGGACTGGCCCCAGCGCCTCCATGTCCTCGTGCAGCACGGTGCGCGCGCGCTGGGTCATGTTCGCAAATACCGCCTGCCGGACGCGCTCGCTCGCCCCCTTGAGCGCCAGTGCCAGAGTGTCATGATTGAGTTCCGACAGCAGCGTCTGCAGTCCGGCCGGCGTGAAGTCGGCAATCGCCTCGAACGGGACCATCAGGCTGCGCACCGCGTCCGCCTGCCCGTGCGCCGTGGCCGCAAAGGCTTCCAGCAGGTCCGGCCCATGCCGATCGCCGAGGGCTTCGATCAGCTCCGCCACCCGCCGGGTCCCAGTATCGGAGCCTGCCCCCGATTGCAGGAAGCGCTCCAGCCCCGCTTCGATCGCAGCCAGAACGGCCGGCGCCGGCGGGTTGAGGGCGACCATTCTGTGCAGGATCGCCAGCGCCATTTCCTCGGGCAGGGCGCGGACGGTAGCTCCCGCGATTGCCGGACGGATCCGCGACAGGATGATCGCGGCGGCCTGTGCACTCTCGCCGGCAAGGAAGGCAGCCAGCCGGCGGGGGCTGACCTGTTCGAGCTGCTGCCAGACCGATCCCGGGGCCAGGGCCGGTTGCGCGCCGGACAGCGGCGCGGCCAGGCCATCGTCGAGCAGGGCGGCGAGGGTCCGCTCGGCAGAGCCCGGATTGTCCGGCGGCAGGTGTTGCATGTCTCCCGCAATCAGGTGCGCCTCGGCCTCTGTCAAGGCGGCCCAGACCGGTGCGGCATCCTCTCCGAGGGCGTGCATCAGGGCCGCCGCCTTCAGTCGTCCGCGCAGCGGCGGGGCCGCGGTCTGGTCGGATCCAGGATGGTGCTCGGCAGACGTGACAGGCCCGGTCATGCCGCATCCTCTCCGATCCACTTGCGCATGAGCGCGGCGATCCGCTCCGGATCGGCCTGGCGAGCCCGGAGCGCAGTGGGCAGTTCGATGGCGCCGGTCGGTCGCGGCTGCCGGCTGGCGTTGGCGGTGTGCCGGGTCGCGCGTGTCCGGCCGGAAAGAAACAGGGCCAGGCCTATCAGCAGGCCGAGAAGGGCGAGCGCAGCCAGTTCCAGTCCGCGAGCCAGCGGCAGGTGCGGTGCTTCCGTCGTGGAAAAGGCGAGACGCTGAAGGGTGAGCGTTTCCCCCGCCAGCGGCGCATAGAGCCCCCCGGCCGAGAGCAGGACGCCAACCCGGTCAGCCGTCAGAGCGTCGGCCGCCGGGCTGGCGCTGTCGATCAGGACCAGCAGCGATGCGGGTGTACCGTCACCGACCACGCGGACATGGCCGGCGCCGGCGATGGGTTCGAGCAGGTACTCAGCCGCTGCGGCACGGCCGTCCGGGGCTGCCGCTCTGGCGCCTACAAGGGCGGCCGGATGACCGAAAGCGTCGCTCGCGCGCCAGGCGAGAAGGGCGAGGCTCAGCGCGAGGGCCAGCGCCAGCGCCAGCCGCAGGGCGTTGCCAGCTTCGTGGGGGCGAGGGGTCTGGGCCGGCTGCATGGGTCCACTCCGGAGCGCTACTCGTCCCGGGACCCTATCGCGCGCCGTGTAAAGCCGGGCTTAACCGACACGCATCCGGCGCGCGTTCGTTCTAGCGGTACTCCTGCAGGCAGGTGGCGCGCAGTCCCTTGGTGCCGTAATCGGTGTACAGGCGCTCCCAGCCCTCGTATTCCTCAACCGAAAGATCGTAGCGGTCGAGCGCATCGTCGCGGCTGATCAGGCCACCTTGCACCGCCGCCACCACTTCCGCCTTGCGGCGTGTGACCCAGCGTTTGATGTTTTTCGGCGGCAGGTCGTCCAGTGTCAGCCACTGGCCGTTCGGTCCGCGCACGCGTTCGGTTTGCGCATTCTGTCTTTGCATGTCTTCCACCATCTGCCCCTTGGGAGCATTCAGCGGTCCTTCTGGACCTGATGGTTGGATCCTAGCGCAAGGGCTTTAAGGCCCGGCTGATCCGGGCCCGGCAGTTTTCGTGAAAATTCGCCCGGACCGGCCACGGAGTGTTCGCAGTTTCCGCGGCCGGTTTCGCCTTCCGGGCAAGCCGGTCAGCCGGCCTGGGCGCCCGCTCCCGCCGCGTCCACCGCCCCCGCCTCCAGCGCGGTGAAGGTCGAGGCGATGAAGCCGCCGCCGAGGACGCGTGTCCCCTCCCCGGCTTCGTAGAGCACGCTCGCCTGACCGCGCGCGACGCCTTCCTCCGGCACCGCGAACATGACCGCCGGCGCGCCCTCCCGCCAGCCCAGCCGCGCTGCCACCGGTTCGCGCGTCGAGCGCACCCGCACGCGCACCTCAAGCCCGGCATCGCAGGCCGCCTCCAGGCTGTCATCGCCAAGCCAGTTCGGCTCTTCCATGCTCAGGCCCGCCACCAGCAATGCCTCGCGCGGGCCGACCACCACCTGCCGCCGGGACGCATCGATCCGGACCACATAGAGCGGCTCGCCGGTGGCGATGCCGAGCCCGCGCCGCTGGCCGATCGTGTAATGGATCACCCCGTTGTGCTGGCCCAGCACGCGGCCGTCCATGTCCACGATCTCACCGCCGCGCCCGGTTCCACCTTGGCCGTATTCAGCAC
>CAZDMQ010000019.1:20045-44332 GCA_964506685.1 uncultured Hyphomonadaceae bacterium
CGCCGCGCCCGGCGCCCGGCCGCAACCGCTCGACCACGGCGGCATAGGAGCCCTCCGGCACAAAGCAGATATCCTGGCTGTCGGGCTTGTCCGCCACCGGCAGGTCAAACCGCTCGGCCAGCGCCCGCACCTCGGTCTTCGGCAGGTCGCCGAGCGGAAAGCGCAGGAAATCAAGCTGCGTGCGCGTGGTTGCGAACAGGAAATAGGACTGGTCGCGGCTCGCATCCCGGGCGCGATGCAGCTCCGCTCCGCGCTCACCTTCGAGGCGGCGGATATAATGGCCGGTGGCCAGGCAGTCGGCGCCAAGGTCCCGCGCGGTTGCCAGAAGGTCGGCGAACTTGACCGTCTGGTTGCAGCGAATGCAGGGGATCGGCGTTGAGCCGGCAAGATAGGTGTCGGCGAAATCCTCCATCACCTGTTCGCGGAACCGGCTCTCATAGTCGAGCACATAATGCGGGATGCCGATCCGGTCGGCGACATTGCGCGCATCATGGATGTCCTGGCCGGCGCAGCAGGCGCCTTTCTTCTGCACCATCGCGCCATGGTCATAGAGCTGCAGTGTGATACCGACAACGTCATAGCCGTCGGCCTTGAGCAGCGCGGCCACGACGGAGCTGTCGACACCGCCGGACATGGCAGCGACGACGCGCGTCGCGCCGGGCGCTTTCGCAAAGCCAAGGGAGTTGACGCCGCCGGCGTGGGGCGCCGGGGCGGGGGTCAGGTCGGTCATGCGTTCTCTCCACCGGGGTCAAGGCCCGGAGCAGCCAATCCAGCTATATGTCCCCTGGGGCGCCCGATCTCAACCGGTTCCCCCGCGCCGTCTCTCTTCCTCGGCCTCGGCGAGCGCGTGCAGCGCGTCATCGATCACCCAGAGCCGGTCCTGGCCCCACACCGAAACCTGGCCGACCCGGAAGCTCGGAACCCCCCAGATGCCGAGCCCCAGCAGTTCCGCCTGGTTCTCCGCTTCGATCTCCCGCCAGGCCTCGTTCGCCAGCTCGCCCTTCGCAACCTGCCAGTCGAGACCCGCCCGTTCGACGATCCGGCGCAGCCCGCCATCGCTGGCCGCATCAACGCCCTCGGACCAGACCGCCTGCATGAAGGCGATGCAGAATGCCATCCCCTGCCCCTCGGCGAGGGCATAGGGCATGATCGCATAGCCCCGCTCGACCGGCTTGCCGACGGGATCGGCGATCTTGCCAAACGGGATGCCGAGCCGGCGCGCCTCGCGCGCGACATCCATGACGATGTACCGGCCCTTGGTGCGCGGCACCTCCAGTCCGCGCATCACCATGGGCAGCACGAAGCGCGGCTGCACCACCGCGCCATGATGGGCGGCGAGGTCGACGATCCGCTGTGCGGCGATATAGCTGTAAGGGCTGCGAAAGGAGAGATAGGCCTGCACTTCAGTGCCGCGCGGCAGGGCGCCGGCGGGCGGGCCAGCCGGTACGTCGGGCGGGGCGAAGAGCGGGCTGTCCGCAAGTCCGGGGCGTCCGGCATCAAGGTCGCCCAATCGCGCCTCCAGGTAATGCAGCCGGTCGGGTCCCCAGTACCATTCGCCGCCATAGTGCAGCATGCCGCCGAGATAGTGGCCGCCGGCCTCGCGGGCCTGGTCGCCTTCGGCCTTGACCTTCGCCACCCGCACCGGATCGGCGCAGGGGGTCGCCGGCACCTCTCCGCGCCACAGGGCCGCGCTTATGGCCCCGGCCCGCTCCAGCGCCTGCTGGCCGTCGATCAGCGCCACCAGCGCCGATTCAGCCCGTTCGAGCTGTTCCGGGTCGGGCGGATGCCCCGGATCGGTGAAGTCGAGCCCTGCCTTCTCGGCCAGCACGGCGGCATCCCGTCGCGAATAGGCGACCAGCCGCTGCCGGTCGGGGGCGGCCCAGTCCGGCGGCGGGCTGACAAGGTGGAAGGCGATCTTCACGTCATGGCGTGACGCGAAAGCGGGCAGCATCTGGACCATCAGATGCGAGTAGGGGTCGCCGGCCTCGTGAAAATAGTCGACCACATGCGCGGCGTTCTCCTTCTGCCGCTTCCTCTCGGCCCGCTCCCGTGCCGCCTCCTGTGCGGCAAGGCTGGTCATGCGCCGGGTGATCCTGGAGACGAGAAATGTCCTGAGTGACATGGGGGTCCCTGCAGCTTTCCGCTTCGCCATCGCACCGGGCGACCTGGTTTCCGGCACAGGATGGCCTGTCCCGGCGGGATTGGAAAGCGTCGGCGCCGGCCAGTTCGGTGAATTGACCGGTGCGGGCCCAGCAGGGGGCGAGGCATTGTCAGCCGCAAGCGGCCTGCCGACCGCGAACCGGCAGGGGGTCAGGACACCGGAAGGGTCGGATCGAGCCGGCCGCCGCACCGGATCGGCGCGACCTGGCGCGCCAGTCCGGTCGCATCGTCGGTCTCGACGAAGAGGCCCGCCAGCGTGCCCTCCCCGGCGGCGGGCTGGTATCGCTCATGCTGGATCTGGGTTTCGAACCGGGCGATGGAAATGTCCTTCCGCATGCCGATCACGCTGTCATAGTCACCGCACATGCCGGCATCGCTCTGATAGGCCGTGCCGCTGGCGAGGATCATGTGATCGGCCGTGGGGACGTGGGTGTGCGACCCGATCACCAGGCTGGCGCGTCCGTCGCAGTAATGGCCCATCGCCATCTTCTCGCTGGTCGCCTCGCAATGCATGTCGACGATCAGCGCATCGCAGACCCGCCCCAGCGCCAGTTCGTCCAGCGCGGCATCCACCGTGGTGAAAGGGTTTTCCAGCGTCTGGCGCATGAAGACATTGCCCTGCACCTGGATCACGCCGACCTGGCGACCGTCCGGCTGGACGAAAAGGTGGCTGCCCCGGCCCGGCGCGTTCGCCCGCGCCGGATAGTTGATCGGCCGAAGGATGCGCGGTTCATCATCGATGAAGTCGAAGATCTCCCTCTGGTCCCAGGCATGGTCGCCAAGCGTCAGACAATCGGCGCCAGCGGCAAAGAAATCCTCGGCGATCGCCCGGGTCAGCCCGAAGCCGCCGGCGGCGTTCTCGGCGTTCACCACGGCGAAATCAAGCGACAGGGCCGTGCGCACCTCCGGCAGGTGCCTGATCACAGCGGCCCGCCCGGCCCGGCCGACCACGTCTCCGAAAAATGCCAGTCTCATGGTATGCTTATGGCGTCACGTGCGGAAAACGCAAAACCGCCTTTCCGGCAAGTTTGGCCGGTGTTCCACCTTGAACTGGCGTTCGCGGGACTGTACGTATTGATAAACAATAAGGCCAAACCCGGCGCCAGGATGTCCCGACGCCGCTCACAGAGGACAAAAGGGGCCGGTATGCCGGAGATCAACAGCCCGTTTACAATGGTGGTCGCCATCGTCGCCCTGGCAATGCTGGCCAGTCTCATCAAGACCCATATCCAGAGCCGGGCGAATGCTTCGCAAGGCGACGACATGGAGGGGGACCTGGCGGCCCTGCGCACCGAGGTCGGGGAGCTCCGGGATCGGGTCCGGGTGCTCGAAAGGATCGCAACGGACAAGGACCGCGTCCTTGCAGACGAGATTTCCCGTCTGTCCTGAGCGGTCGGGCCTTGCCGGTGGCCCCTCTTGATCGGACCAGACTGGAGGCGAATGAATGACGCTGATGTATATCCTGATCCTGTTCGCCATGCTCTGGCTGACCTTCGGTCTCTGGTCGCTCAGCCTTCGGGTTCGCGAGAAGACCGTACAGCAGGCCACCATCGAGGACTTGCGCGCGCGCATCCGGACGCTGGAGCAGATCATCACCGACCAGGATCGCCAGCTCGGCCGGGATATCGACGGCCTGTAACTCGCGCGTCCGACGGACAGGTCAGGCGACCGGGACCAGCATTCCCGCGCCCGCCGCTCAGGCCGGTTTCGGCTCCGCCCCGGTGGCTGCCTCGGTCGCGGGTCCGGCAGCGGGCGACGGTTCCTTCGCCGGAACTGCTCCGTCCGTGCCAGGCGTTTCCGCAGCGCGCTGACCGTCCTGCGTCGTTTCCGGTGGCCCGAAGCTGATCAGCGTGGCGCCCTCGCCACCCTTTACATCCTTGCTGCTGCTGATGAACACGAGGCTGCCATCCGGCCGGATCTCGGCAACAACATCCGATTTCGGCCGGTCAGCCTCGAATTCCTTGAGCCCATACTGATCGGTGAGCTTCGTGCGGGCGAACTGCCAGCCGCGATAATGGTCCCGGATCACGGCGTCATAGCCGCGGCCCCGGCGGATCAGGATGCGCCCGCGATTACCGACCCCGAAAGCGCGCGGGTCTTCCTCTTCACCATCCTGGCTGGACAGCTGGTAGACCTTGTGCCGCCCCAGCTCCGGGGCGAAGTGGCCGCACACCAGGGCGTTGTACGGCTCATTCGCGGTGAGTGCGATGGCCGCTTCGAACCGGGCGTGGTCGAGACGGACTTCGGCATCCTCTGAAAGCACTTCGCCGAAGAAAGTCTCCAGTCCACCCTCACGCGCCGTTCGCAGCCGGCGCCAGTTGCTGTCGGCCACGATGACGCCGACGCCGGCAGCATCCAGAGTGCGGGCGAATTCCACGCTCCACGGCGTCGCGCCGACGATCAGCACACCGGGTTTGCCCTTGCTCGCCAGGCCGAGGCGGCGGGCCAGCGGCCCGATGGTGAAGCCGTGCAAAACGACGGTGGAAAACACCATGGCAAAGGCCAGCGGGGCGATCTGTTCGGCGCCATAGATATCGAAGCTGGAATTGCGTCCCAGATCGATCAGCAGGGAACTGAACAGGCCCGAGACCGCAACGGCCACGACCCCGCGCGGGGCGATCCAGCCGAGCAGCAGCGCCTCGTTCCGCGTCAGCGTCCCGTAGGTCGACAACCAGACCGAAAGCGGCCGAACCACGAACAGCATGACCGCCAGGAAGCTCAGCGTCCGCCAGTTCAGCGCCAGGGAGATGATCTCCGGGGTGAGGTTCGCCGTCAGGATGACGAACACGCCTGACACCAGCAGGACCGCGATGTCCTCCTTGAACTTGCGCAGCTCGTTGAGCCCGGCCAGACGGGAATTGGCGAGATACATGCCATAGGCGGTCACCGCGACCAGGCCGATCTCGTGCTCGATCGCCTCGGCGATGGCGTAGCACAGGATGATCGAGGCGAAGATCAGTGGTGCCTTCAGATACTCCGGCGTCCAGCCCGCCCGGAAACTGCGCACGATGCCGTACCCGAAGGCCATGCCAAGGCCGGCGCCGAGCAGGGCCGCGAAGATGATCCACAGGAAGGCGCCGAAGACACTGTCACCGCTTGATGCCACGCGGATCACTTCATAGGCGGCAACCGCAAACAGCGCACCGACGGGATCATTGACGATCCCCTCCCACTTCAGGAACTGGCCGGGACGCCCGCCAAGCTTGGACTGCCGCAGCAGCGGCATGATCACCGTCGGCCCGGTCACCACCATGACACCGCCGAAAACAACGGAACTGGACCAGTCAAGGCCGGCAACATAGTGCGTGGCCAGGCTACCCAGGAACCAGGCGATGGGACCGCCGATGAACACCATCCGCCGCACCGCTGCGCCGGCGTCGCGGAGGTTCTCGAATTTCAGGACAAGGCCGCCCTCGAACAGGATGACAGCAACCGAAAGCGACACGATGGGACGCAGGAGGTCGCCGAATTCCTTCGACGGATTGAGCAGCGATCCCTCCTGCCCGATGAACAGCGGACTGGCGGAATTTCCGAACACCACGGCCCAGACTGGCCCGACGAGCAGGCCGGCAAGCGACATCAGTACGATGGCCGGCGCCTGTAAGCGCCAGGCGATCCACTGAGCGCCAAGGCCCAGCACGCCAATCATGGCGGCGGAGAAGATCAGGGTGTCATAACCCCGTCCAGCAAGCAGGAAGGCAAAATCGGGCATGGTCTCAGGCGGTCAGCTGCGGCTGCGTGCTGACGCTGTTTTCCCCATCCGTAAAGTCGAAACCTATCTCACGCGAACCGTAATCGCCCTCTTCGTAGCGTTCGATGCGCGTCGCGAACCAGGAGCGGATATGGTTATATACCTCGCCGAAGAAAGGGTCGGGGTCCATGGCTGACAGTGGCAGCGCGAAATCATACGCTTCCCCGCCCTGAATCTGAACGGTGAAGATGTCGCCCGCCTTGCGGCATTCGAGAGTCAGCCGCAGCCAGGCGGTGCCGCGCGAAACGCGCACCGCCAGGCCGAAGGCAACCGGACCAAGCGGCCGGAAACCGCGCGGCGGAATCGAGAACGCCTCGTCGCCATACGGTTTCGGCTGGAACGGACCGGCCGGCGGAACCAGGTACACGCAGACCCCGTCACTGGCGCCGAGATAGTCGCAGAGACCGTCCCTGAGGTCCTCGGCGAGGTGCCGGATCCGGTCATAATTCTCCGCGGCCAGAACCTGATAGCGCTCGACGGTGGCGAGAAGGTCTTCGAAGCGAGCCATGGTGCCCTCCTGCTGACTGCTGCAGGAGGGCGCCCGTTTCGCGAGCGCATGTCAAGCGTGTGCGTGTCGTCGGTTCCGGCCAGGCTTTCGCGCGTCAGACCGCGACATAGCCCTGCTGGTCGTCCGGCAGCGGCGCGCCGGTCTCGTCGAAACCCTCCGAATGGAGCTTCTGGACAGCCCGGTTCCAGTAGAACTGGAAGCCGAGGAAGGCGAGGACGACACCACTGGCCGCAGCGGCCGAGAAGGACACCTGGTGGCCGGCAATCGGCATGATCAGCCATTCCTGGAACAGCGCGAAGACCATGACGGTCATGGCGGAGACGCCGCGGCGCGGAATGCCGATGGTAAAGGTCGCCCAGATGGTGAGCGCGGCGAAGGCGACCAGGCGCATGACCGCAACTTCCCACATCATCGCATCGCTGGTGATCTCGGGCGGCGTGAAGTCAGCCGTCCGCAGCGCCATGAAAACGGTCATGAAGCCGGTGGCCCCGGTCACAATGCGCTCCGGTGTGCCCTTGGGCCAATGCGTGATCGGCATCTGCGGGTTGTCGCGGGTGTCGGTTTCAGCGTCGTATGTCATGCTCGAAGTCCTCAGCTTCCGATATCTCCGTGTCTACCGCACAAGCCTCAATTCCCGGTCTAGTTCGGCGGCAAAGTTCGTCCCTGCGTCTTAACCCTCATGCAGCCTTTGCGGCCGGGCCGCGCAGGATCGCAGCAGTGTCCAGCCGGCGGTCCAGTGCCGCTTCGTCGGGGCGCAGCGATGCCGGCAGGCTGGCGCGGGCGGTCTCGACCGCCAGTCGGGGCGCCGCGCCGCCAGCCGCAGCGACAAGCGCCGCCTCGATCACATCCATTGCCAGCAATTCCTCCTCCACCACCTGGCCAAACCGGTTGGCCAGCGGGCCGAGCAGGCCGTAGGCGAGAAACACGCCGAGAAATGTGCCCAAAAGGGCGGTGGCAATCATCGCCCCGATCACGGCATCGGACTGGTCGATCGCCGACATGGTCTTCATGATACCGAGGACTGCCGCCACGATGCCCAGGGCGGGCAGGGCGTCGGCAACGGTCTGCAACGCGGCGACGGCCTGCATCCGCCGGTGATGGATACTGGAAATGGTACGCGACAACTGGTCCGGCACCCGGTCTGCGCCCGCCTGGCCCAGTCCGATCAGGCGCAATCCGTCGGTCAGCAGCGATAGCGCTTCGGCATCCCCGAGCAGGCGCGGGGCAGCCTCGAACAGCGGCGAGGTGGCTGGCGCATCGAGATCGGCCTCGATCCCCACCGCGCCGCCACGCCGTTGCGCGCTCAGCAGCCGATGCAGCACGGCGAGCAGGTCGGCATGGTCGCCCGCACGCCAGCGGCTGCCGCGCACGGCCAGCCCGAGCCCGCGCACGGCGTCGAGCGCAATCGCGGGCGCGTTGGCAATCAGGAGCGTGGCGAAGGCGGCGCCGCCGATCAGGGCCAGCTCGAATGGCAGGGCCGCCAGCACGGGCTCGGCCCCGGTCGAGTACAGCCCGCCGGCAATCAGGGCGAGAATGATGATGAAGCCGATGACCTGGCCCATGTGTGCGGCCTCTTGCGCGCGCCCCATGGTCCCGCTCAGGGCCGGTCGGGGCCGGAGTTGCCACAGTCTAACGCGGCGAGGCTTAAGCAGGCGTTGCTTTCCCGAGTGTGGCGAACGGTCGTCTGATCGCATCACCGGCAGCAGGTGCGCGATTGCTGGGCGCCGCCGGCTTTGTTAGCTTCGCGGTCTCGAAGGCGGCGGGGCAAGGCGGCCCGGCCCGTCCGGCTTGCGGGCGGGCATGGCCCGGGAGCATGCAGGACAGGACCGACAGGTTTGGGGATCAGGATGACTGAAGCGTTTCGTATGTTGCTGGCCGCAGGGGCGGCAGTGCTGCTGGCCGGACCGGCCCTTGCGCAAGGCGTGCTGCCAGCGGGGGATTTCCGGACCTGTCCCGCCGACCAGGCGCAGGCGGGCCGGGTCGTCGTCCTCCCGGCGTGCGGCGCCATCGAGCCGCCGGACGTCCAGCGCAGCTTTGCGACCCTCGCCGAGCTGCAGGCGGCACAGGCGGCCCGCGACAGCTTCAACCGGGATGTTGCCGCCTATGGTGACTGCGTGACCGAGTTCATCAACCAGTATCGCCGTCCCGGCGCTGATGCGTCCTCGCGCGCGCCCGACCAGGCGGCCTGCGCCCATGCCTGGGCCGAACACCAGGCGACCGAGCTGGTCCGCTCGATCGGCCATGCCTGCATCGATTTCTCCAACCGGACCATGGTGGACGCGCGCCTCGAGCCCTGGTCGGGCGACTGTTTTCCGAAGGCCGAGGGCGTCGAGGGTTAGCGATACAGCTTGATCTTCAACCGCTTCGCCCCGAAGAGGGGGCATGCACGAGGACGACCTCCCGCACATTCAGCCCCCCGTCGACGATCCCGAAAGGGGGGGGCGGCCGGACAGGCGCGGCGCCTTTCGCCTGCTGTTCTTCTCCCTGGCCGTGATCGGCGCCGGCAATACCATGCTGATCGCCGCCGTGCTGCCACCGCTGACCCGGGAACTGGCCCTGCCGGACTGGATGGCGGGGGCGATCTTCTCGCTTTCGGCCGCTCTGTGGGTCTTCATGAGCCCGTTCTGGGGGTCCCGCTCGAACACCTGGGGCCGCCGCCGCGTCGCCGCGCTCGGGCTTGCCGGCTATTCCGCCTCGATGCTCCTGTTCGGCACGTTCGGCCAGCTCGCCCTGATGGGGGTCATTACCGCCCCGGCCCTGATCTTCGTCTCCCTGCTCTTCTCGCGGTCGCTGTTCGGCATCTTCGGGTCCGGCACCAATCCGGCCGCACAGGCCTATGTCGCCGACCGGACATCGCCCGAGCGCCGCACCGAGGAGATCGCCTCGGTCACCGCCGGGCACAGTTTCGGCACCGTGGCGGGCCCGGCCTTTGCCGCGGCCGTCGCCGGTGTGTCCGGCCTGATGAGCCCGCCTTTCCTCACCGCGATCATGGCCGCGACAGCCTCCTGGCTGATCTGGACCCGGTTGCCCGAGCACACACCGCCACAGGAAACCAGCCTGCGCCCCCGCCCGCGCCTCGTCAGCCCGCTCTGGTGGGACCGGCGGATCCTGCCCTTCGTGCTGTTCTCGATCTCGCTGTCGCTGGTCACCGGCGTGATCTTCCAGACCTTCGCCTTCGCGATCATGGACAAGCTCGAGGTCGCAGGTACGGAGGTCAACCAGTTCACCGGGCCGGCCTATTCCGTCGGGGCGATGGCGACCCTGCTCGCCCAGCTGGTGCTCATTCCGCGTCTGAACCTCTCCAATCGCCAGCTGATGGCGGTGGGTGCCGCCTGCATCTGCATCGGCGCCTTGACCATCATTCCGACCCGCGACTTTGCGGTGCTGATCATCGCCCAGTTCGCGATCGGCCTTGGCCAGGGTCTCAGCCGGCCCGGCTTCTTCGCCGGGGCCTCTCTGGCCGTCGGGCCGAGCGAGCAGGGCGACGTCGCCGGGCTGATGGTGGCGACCAATGCCATCGGCTTCGTCGTGTCGCCGCTGTTCGGCCCCTACGTTTACGAATATGTCAGCCGCGATGCGCCGTTCCTGCTGGCCGCGACATTACTGGCCGCCATGACGGTTTTCGCCCTGTTCGCCGTGAAGGATCAGCCGGGGGTCGCCACCGGCGCCGATGCGGACGCCGGTACCGACTGAGACGTCGCGATGACATGGTCCAGCATGGCGCGTGTCGGAAAGCCGTCCGCCACCAGCCCCTGCGCGGCCTGGTAGCGCCGCAGCGCCGCCCGCGTCCCCCGCCCGGCAATCCCGTCTACAGGTCCGGCATCATGACCCAGCGCGTTGAGCCGCGCCTGCAGCAGTTTCACCTGCGCGACGCTGAGCAGTTCGACATCGCGTGGCCAGGAGGCAACCGGCGCCGGGCGACCGGAGATGACGTCCGAGAGCACACCGACGGCCAGGGCATAGCTATCGGCCCGGTTATAGGTCTTGAAGACATCGAAATTGTCGAGCAGCAGGTATTTCGGTCCCGTCGCCCCGGCCGGCACCCAGAGTTCCGCGAAGCCTGAACCGTCAACCTCGAACACGTCGCCCTGCATCGGTCGGACGCCCAGGCTCAGCCAGGTATAGACCCGGCGGTCCTGGTCGTCGGCAAGGCTGAAGTCGAATCCCTCGGGCAGGCGCACCTCGATGCCCCAGGGCTGGCCGAACAGGTAGCCCGATGCGGCCAGGTAATTGGCCGCAGACGCCAGGGCATCGGCGGGGTTCGCCCAGACATCCTTGCGGCCATCGCCCTCGAAGTCCTCGGCATAGGCGAGATAGGTCGAGGGCATGAACTGGGTCTGTCCCATGGCGCCGGCCCAGCCGGAAACGAGTTGCTCCGGGGCTGCATCTCCGGCCTCGACGATGCGCATGAGGGCGAACAATTCGCCCTCGGCAAACTGGCGGCGGCGACCCTCCACGGCCATGTTGGCGAGGGTATTTGCGGCGTCATTGCGGCCGATGAAGCCGCCATAGCTCGTTTCCATACCCCAGATGGCCGCCAGCACGCCCCGGTCGACCCGGTAGCGCTGCTCGAGGGCGGCGAAGAGGTCCGCATGACGTGCCAGCGCCTCGATGCCCGCCTGCCTGCGGGACTCACTGACCGTGTCATCGAGATAGATCCAGATCGGCTTGGCGAATTCGGCCTGGTCATCGACACCGGTCCCGGCAACCCTCGGGTCGGTGCCGAGATAGAGATCGAGCGGGCTGAGACCGGAGAGCAGTTGCCGGGCCACCGCCGGATCGCGTCCGCTGGCAACCGACCGGGAATAGAAGTCGAGACGCCAGCGATCCATGTCCGGATGGCCGCTCGTGGGAAAGTCGACGCGATCAACCCCGGCGTCCGGATCGGGCGCAGGCGCCGGCTCCGGGATGGGGGCGGGCAGGGGCAGGGGCTCGGCCAGCGGGACGCTTTCGCACCCGGCTACTGCCAGGGCGCATGCTGAAAGGACGAACCAGCGCAACCTCGGATCACTCATGCTCGGCATGTGCCATACCCTTTGCTAAGGAACCCTTCCCGACCGGTCCTGCCGGGCACCCGGCGCAGTCCGGCCGGTGAACCCGCAGCGACAGGGTCCTTGCCCTGCTAACACACGTTGACGCACGGCGGACAGGCCTGTATGCACCCGCCTTCCCGTTGAGATGATCCAAGCGAGCCAGACCCATGAAGGTGCGTTCCTCCCTGAAGGCCCTCAAGACCCGCCACCGCGACTGCAAGGTGGTGCGGCGGCGCGGCAAGGTGTTCATCATCAACAAGACCGATCCCCGCTTCAAGGCGCGGCAGGGCTGAACCTGCCGCCGCACGGCGCGGCCCCGCGTCCGGTGCTGCAGCGGCGGAAGTTTCCGAAAGCAAGGCCAGGCGCGCATGACCCGCATCGTCCTCTTCGATCTGGGCAATGTGGTGGTCGACTGGGACCCCATGCGCCTCTATCGGCAGGTCTTCGGCACCGATGCCGAGGCGCGCCGTTTCTGCGACGAGGTCTGCACGCTGGACTGGCATCTCGCCCATGATCTCGGCACGCCCATGGCCGAGAACCGTGCGCCACTGATAGCCCGCTATCCCCGGCACGAGGCCGCCATCACCGCCTGGGACACCCGTTGGCTTGACATGTTCCATGGCTACGTGCCGGGCGTACCGGCGCTCATCGCCCGGCTCGAGGAGCGCCGTGTGCCTCTGTTCGGGCTCTCCAATATCCCGGCCGAGAAGGCCGACGAGACCTTCGATGCGTTTCCGATGATCAGGGTGCTGCGCGATGTCATCGTCTCCGGGGCCGAAGGAATCGCCAAGCCCGACCCGCGCATTTACGAGATCGCGCACCAGCGGATGGGCGCCCCCGATCCTGCCGACGTGCTGTTCATCGATGACCGGAGCAACAATATCGAAGCGGCCGTGGCGCATGGCTTCAGCGGTCACCTGTTTCGCGATGCAACCGGCCTGGAAGCGGCCTTGATGGCGCACGGCCTGCTCTGAGCGACCGGTCCCGGTTGCTTTTGGCGGAGACCGGCCCTGGCCTGCGCGCGCCTCAGCTCTGGCCGGCCACGTCGAACAGGCCCTGGGTGGCGGCATCCGACAGCGCCAGGCTGAGCTGGGCCGCACCGAGGGCATGCGGCGCCTGGCCGAGCGCTGTCCAGATCGTGCCGTCAATTAGGATCACGCAGGGCGGGGCTTTCGGGGCGACCGGGCTCACGCGTGCCGGGCTGCCGGCGATGGCTTCGGCCACGGCGCGCCAGGCCACCATCCGCCGCTCCGGCGTGCCGAGCGCGATCAGCATGCCAAAGCGGGGGCCGTTCTCGCCATGCGCCATGCGCCGGACGAGCGCGAGCACGCGGGGTGTCGCATCGGTCACGTCCACAGCGGTGAATGCCGCATCGGCATCCAGCATGTCGATGGCCGCGGCCCAGACATCGTCGCGATCCCTAACAATGACGTGTGGGGTCCCGGGCGGTTCATTGTCCTTCGGCACCCGGTTCGTGCCGACGCAGACGCTCGGCCCGATGCGCGCAAAGGCGGTGGCAAACCTTGCCTGGCCGGCCACTGACAGGTCGAGCGGGCCCGGCGCATCGGTTTTCTGGGCCCTGCGCACGTAAAGGGCATAGGGGCGCCGGGTGAAGGGCGGGCTGAACGCCTGCAGCAGCCGGTCGTGGAGGGCGCGCACCCAAGCGGCCGGCGATCCGAAGATGACCAGCCCGAGTGTGGTCAGGAGCACCGAGACACCGACCAGCCAGTAGCCGAGCCGGGAGCTGCCATCATCACGCCGGACGAGGTCCGAAAGGCCATTGTCCCGGATGAAGGGCAGGTTGGCGACGCTGGCCGTCGGCCCGGTAGCGCCCGTGTCGGCAAGCAGCAGGTTCAGCCCGACCATGGCCGCAGCCAGCGATGCGGCGAGGCCGAACCCGAGCAACGCCATGACACCGGCGGCCATGAGATGGTGCCTCCGGCGGACGGGCACATCGGCCCGGCGCGCTTCGGTCAGGCCCTCCAGCTTGAGGTCGAGGCCGAACCGCTCGCGTACCGCTTTCAGTTTCTCATGAAAAACAACGCGGGACCGTTGCGCCATCAGCCGCCTCCTTGCCGGGGCTGCTTAGAGCACGGCGCGGCGCCGGACAATCGCTCGAACGCGGTTTAGCGGGATTTGTTCCGAAACCAGTCCAGCGTGCCAGGCTGGATCACACGGTCGGTTTGCAGAAGCTCGTGAGGTGCGATGTCCGGCGCGTCCCTTACCCTGGCATAAACGTCCCCGAAATCGGCGTAGCAGGCCTCGAGCAGCGCCTCGAAACTGTCGATCACGAAATAGGTCTTCTGGAAGTCGTCAATGATGTACTCGGTGCGCATGATACGGTCGAGGTCGAACGCGACCCGGTGCGGCGAGGGGTCCTCCAGCGCGAAATGGCTCTCGTGTGGTGAGGAGAGGATGCCCGCCCCGAACAGCCGGAGCGCGCTGTCCTCGCGGATCAGGCCGAACTCGACCGTGTACCAGTAGAGCCGGGCCAGGTTGTGCAGCTGGCCGAGCGTGAGGGCGCGCGCCCCGCCCTGTCCGTAGGCCTGCATGAAGTCCGAGAAAACCGGATCGGCGAGTAGCGGCACATGCCCGAAGACGTCGTGAAAGACGTCGGGCTCCTCGAGATAGTCGAACTCCGACTCGGGGCGGATGAAGGCGCCGGCCGGAAAGCGCTTGTGGGCCAGATGGTCGAAGAAGATCTCGTCGGGCACGAGATCGGACACCGGCACGACGCGCCAGCCGGAGAGACGCTCCAGCCTGTCCGACAACCGTCCCATGTGCGGAATGCCCGAGGACGAGAGCCTCAGCGCGTCCAGCGCTTCGAGATATGTCGTGCACGCGCGCCCCTTGAGGATCTGCTTCTGGCGGGCAAACAGACGGTCCCAGCGGTCATGTTCGGCTGGCGTGTAGCTCTCCCAGTCCTGGTCTATCGTCCAGTCGGTCGCCCGCGGCGCATTTCGGTAGCGGTTCTTGTCGCCGGGCGGATCATCGCTGGGGCTTGTTAGGGCGGCTGTCCGGGAACTCGGCTTGTCCATGGCACACTCACTTTGGTTGCAAATGTAACAAAATTCCATCCCGGCCACAAGATCCGACGCCTATTGCCGGTCACGCTCACGGCACGGAGGTGCCGAGGCACACGGGTTCACGGATGCTTAACCCGACCGGCGCACCGTCCCTATCCATGTCCGATCCCGTTCTCGATCTTGAGCACCTCGCCGCCATGACCATGGGCGATGCCTCGATCGCCGCCGAGGTTCTGGAGATTTTCAAGGAACAGGCCGCCACGTGGGGCCGGATGCTCGATCCCATGGCCGAGCCCGGGCAGTGGGCTGATGCCGCGCACACGCTGAAGGGCGCCGCACTGGGGATCGGCGCCAGTGGCCTTGCCGAGGCCTGCAGGCTGGCCGAGACCGTCGGTCGCAGCGGCGCTCCCGTCAGCGAGGCGCAGGCGGCCCTTGTCCTCGCCGATGTCCGGGCTGCGCTCTCCGAAACGCTGGAAGCCGTGCATGCGGCCGTCCATTCGCTCGAACTGAAGGCGCCCTTCCGCTCCGCTTGATCCCTTGCCTGAGCTGGTGGACACTCCTTGCAACGCCGAGTTCAGGATCAGGCGACAAGGGAGGACAATCGATGCCACGAACCGGAGGGTGCCTTTGCGGCCAGGTCCGCTATGAACTCGCGGGCGATCCACTCGCGACCCTCATCTGCCACTGCGTCAACTGCCAGAAACAGGCCGGCGCGGCCTTTTCGGTGAATGTCATCGTGGCAGAGCCAAACCTCACCGTGCAGGGTGAACTCAGGACGTTTGACGATGCCGGCGACAGCGGAAATGCCGTCCACCGCAAGTTCTGTCCGAATTGCGGTTCGCCAATCATTTCGGTGCTTGCGGCCTCTCCCGGCATTGTTGCGCTGAAGGCCGGCACGCTGGACGATACGACAGGGCTCTCTCCGCAGGTGCAGGCCTGGTGCGACAGCAAGCAGGACTGGGTGGCCTTTGCTGCCGAAATTCCGGGTTTTCCCGCCAATCCCCCTTCGGCCGGATAGCGCCTCGCAATCCCGGCTCGCGTCGACCGGTCGCCCCGGTACGGTTCAGTCCCCGAAGCTTGCAATCACGGGCACATGATCCGATGGCTTGTCGAGGCCGCGCGCCTTGCGGAAGATCTCGACCTCCTCAAGCCGGTCGGCCGCCTCGGGCGAGCAGAGGAGATGGTCGATCCGGATGCCATGATCCTTGGCCCATGCCCCGCCCTGATAGTCCCAGAAGGTGTACTGGTGGGCGCGGCCATCAAGGGTCTCGAACGCCTCGGTAAGGCCCGTCCATTTCAGCCGCCGGAATGCCTCGCGCGTCGGCGCCAGCGCCAGGGCATCGTCCTTCCAGACCGACATGTCCCAGCAATCCTCGTCGCGCGGAATGCAGTTGAAATCCCCGGCCAGCACGAACGGTTCCTCGGTCGTCATCAGCGCCTCTGCGCGGCGATGGAGCCGTTCCATCCAGGTGAGCTTGTAGTCGTATTTCGGCCCCGGTGCGGGATTGCCATTGGGCAGGTAAAGCCCACAGACGCGGATCGGCCGCTCCGCCATCACGGTTGCCTCGATATAGCGGGCCTGGTCATCATCATCGTCGCCAGGCAGGCCTCGCTCCACGTCCTCCATCGGCAGCCGGGAGAGGATCGCCACGCCATTATAGGTCTTCTGCCCATGCACGGCGCAATTCCAGCCCTGCTCCTCGATCTCGAGATAGGGAAAGGCGTCATCGGTGCATTTCAGTTCCTGCAGGCAGACCACGTCGCAGTCGATGGCGCCGAGCACCTCCAGCACGGTGGGCAGGCGGGCCTTGATCGAATTCACGTTCCATGTGGCGATACGCATGCCCGACCGTTAGGCTGATGCGCCCGGTTTGACCAGCCACCCCGGGACCTTGCTCCCCCGTACACGTCATCCTGACGGCCGCTCTGCCGCGCCGTTCAGGTCACAGCGAAGCAGCCCGCCACCTCGGCCAGCCATTCGCGGACGGCATCCTTCTGGTCTTCCGAGACGCCGTGGCGGACCAGGACCAGGTCCTTTTCCGGCACCAGGACCGTGTACTGGCCATTGTAGCCATTGGCCGAGAAGTTGCCCGGCCCGGCGAGGCCGAGCCACCAGTGCGCGCCATAGCCCATCGGCTCGCTCGCCGGCACATGCGCAGTCGGCGTGCGCCCATAGTCCACCCAGCCCTCGGGCAGAAGCCGCGTGCCGTCCCAGACTCCCCCGCGCAGGTACAGCAGGCCGAAACGGGCGAAGTCCCGCGGCGTGCAGAAACAGAAACTGGAGCCGATGAACGTGCCGGCGGCATCAAACTTCGGGATCGCAGAGCCCATGCCAAGCGGCGCGAACAGTCGCTCCCGCATGAACGCCGCGAATCCCTCTCCGTCAGTCTCGAGCGCACGGGCCAGGCAGCGCGCGATAATGTTTGTGGTTCCGGAGGAATAGCTCCAGTGGCTGCCCGGTGCATGGTCGAGCGGCATGGACGCGGCGAAGCCGGCGACGTCCGCCTTGCCCGCGCCGAACAGCATCTCGATGGTGTGCGAGATGCCGGCATCGACATAGTCCTCGGTGAAGCGCAGGCCCGAGGACATTCTCAGGAGCTGGTCCAGCGTGATCGTGCGTCTCGGATCTTCCTTGCCCTGCCATTCCGGCACGTCGGCCGGGGCGTGGATATCGACAAGGCCATCCTTCACGAGCAGGCCGACCAGCGCATGGGTGACGGATTTCGCCATCGACCAGGAGTGTTGTGTCGTGTCGGGTCCATGCCCTTCGCCATAGCGCTCGGCCACCACGCGCCCGCCCTGCACGGCAACAAGGGCGTGAGTCTGGCCAAGCTCCGGCGGATTGGCGAAAGCCCGGTCGAGCAGCGCCTGCAGTCGGTCCGGGTCAGCCCCCGCTGCCGGCGCGCCTTCCGGCCAGGCGCCCGTTGGCCACGGTACGCCATCGGGCTGGCGAGGCAGGTCGGGAAGGGCTGTGCGGTGTGGTTGCGATGTCATGGCTCGTATCTGACACTGCCTATCTGCGGATTTCAATGGCTGCCGGAGCCCCGGGGGGCTTGGCGGCGGCGCATCGGCCTGTGAAGAAGGTGCGACGCTCTGTGCAGGGGTGTGCCGCAAGACCTTGAGTGCTATTTACGTTTAGGACACCATATATGGTAAGTCTGCGGGCACTCGTCCCGTTCCGTTGATTCCCCGAAGGAGGCTCCCATGGCTTTTGATACCGCTGCTGACCGTCCCGGCCTGCTCACCCCGTCACAGGCCTACAAGCCGTTCCGCTATCCCTGGGCCTTCGAATTCTGGCAGCGCCAGCAGCAGGTGCACTGGATGCCGGAAGAGGTGCCGCTCGGCGAGGACTGCAAGGACTGGGCGATCAAGCTGAATGACCGGGAGCGAAACCTGCTGACCCAGATCTTCCGCTTCTTCACCCAGTCGGACGTGGAAGTCGGCGCGAACTACATGGAAAATTACATGCCGCTGTTCAAACCGACAGAGGTGTCCATGATGCTGGCGGCCTTCTCCAACATGGAGACGATCCACATCGCCGCCTATGCCCTGCTGCTCGAGACCATCGGCATGCCGGACACCGAGTTCTCCGCCTTCATGGAGTACGAGGAGATGGCGGCCAAGCATGATTATCTCGGCAAGTTCGGCGTCGACAGCCATGAGGACATCGCCACGTCCATGGCCGTGTTCGGCGGCTTTACCGAGGGGCTGCAGCTGTTTGCCAGCTTCGCCATGCTGATGAACTTCCCGCGCTTCAACAAGATGAAGGGCATGGGCCAGATCGTGACCTGGTCGATCCGCGACGAGAGCCTGCACTGCGAGGGCATGATCAAGCTGTTCCACACCTTCTGCGCCGAAACCGGGGTGATGAGCCCGAAGCTCGGCGAGCATATCCGCGAGTGCTGCGAGACCGTGGTCAGTCTTGAGGACAAGTTCATCGAGCTGGCCTTCGAGGCGGGCGAGGTCGAGGGCATGACACCGGCCGACATCCAGAACTACATCCGCTACATCGCCGACTGGCGGCTCGGCCAGCTCAAGCTCAAGCCGATCTACGGCGTCCGCGAGCATCCGCTGCCCTGGCTGTCGGAGATCCTGAACGGGGTCGAGCACGCCAACTTCTTCGAACAGCGCGCCACGGAATACTCCAAGGGCGCCACGCGGGGCGACTGGCATGGCGACACGGGCGTCTGGGGCCAGTTCGACAAGGTGATGGCATCCCGCCTTGAAGCCGGACAACCGGGAACGCCAGCGGTCTGATCCGTCGCCAGGGGGCCCCGGCCCGTTGGCGCGCTCCCCGAGCCGGGCGTTCAGGCTGCAAGGAGGCCGGCACAGTCGCGGGCGATGACCTGTTCCTCGTCCGCGACGATCCGCACCACGGGCAAGGCGCCGGCGGGCGACAGCGCGTCGGCATTGGCCTCGTTGGCGTCGGCATCGAGGCCCACACCCAGCCAGCCGAGGTGACTGCAGATCTCTGCCCGCACCCTGGGTGCCCCCTCGCCGACACCGCCGGAAAACGCGATCGCATCCAGTCCACCCAAGGCAACCGCCAGCGAGCCTGCCTCCCGGGCAATCCTGTAACCGTAAAATGCGATCGCCTCGCGCGCTTCGGGCGCATCACTGGCCAGCAATACCCGCATGTCTCCGGACAGGCCGGACAGGCCGAGCAATCCCGAACGCTTGTAGAGGAGGTCGGCCACGGCGTCCGGCTGCATTCCCCTGTCCTGGACAAGGTGCAGCACGACACCCGGGTCGAGGTCGCCGCAACGCGTCGCCATGGGCAGGCCGTCCAGCGCCGTCAGTCCCATGGAGGTCGCCACGCTCGCCCCGTCAAGAATGGCGCAGGCACTGGCGCCGCTGCCCAGGTGCAGGGCAAGCAGCCGCCGCGGCCGCGCGCCAAGCACCGATCCGATGGTTTCGGCGATATGCGCATAGGACAGCCCGTGAAAGCCATACCGCAGAATCCCCTCGTCGCTTAGCGTGCGCGGCAGGGCATAGCGCTCGGCCACCTCCGGCATTGTCCGGTGAAACGCGGTGTCGAAGGACAGGGTCTGGGGGACCTCGGGGAGTGCGGCACAAAGGACCCGGACGCCGGCGAGGTTGTGCGGCTGGTGGCCGGGTGCAAGGCAGGCAAGCTGGTCGAGCCCGGCCAACACCGCATCGCTGGCGCGCACCGGTCCGGTGAAGATCCGCCCGCCATGCACGACCCGGTGCCCGATACCGGCGAGGGTGATCCCGTCTCCGCTGCCGGCCAGGCTGTCTGCGAGCCAGTCCGCCAGCGCCCGGACGAGTTGCGCCGGATCCTCGATACCCTGCAGGACAGCAGCCAGCGCGTCAGCGTCTCCCATCCCGCGAATGTCGACCTCCCGCGGGCCTGCGAGGTTCCGGACCGCACCGCGCAGGAGACATGCGCCGAGCCTGCGCTCGCCGCCGAGCTCGAAAACGGAGACCTTCAGGCTCGACGACCCGATGTTGAAGGTGGCCACCGCCTGCCGCTGCATCAGCCGGCCTTTCCCTGCCAGTGAGCAACCGCAGCGGCCAGCGCACAGGAGGCGACCCGTTCAGCCGCGCTGTCGGCCCGGCTGGTCAGGATCACCGGCGCGGCCGCCCCCAGCACGATCCCGGCCGCCGACGCGCCGGCGAGGTAATCGAGCTGTTTGGCCAGCATATTGCCCGCCTCCAGCGTCGGCACGATCAGCACGTCGGCCTCGCCGGCAACCGGCGACACGATCCCCTTGGTCTCGACCGCAGCCGTCGATACAGCGAGGTCGAAGGCCAGCGGACCGTCCAGCAGGCCGCCCACGATCTGGCCCCGGTCTGCCATCTTGCAAAGCGCTGCGGCATCGATTGTCGAGGGAATCACCGGGTCGACTTCCTCGGTGGCCGACAGGATCGCGACCTTTGGGGGATCGATACCGATCGCCCGGGCGGCATCGATGGCGTTCTGGGTGATCCATCGCTTGGCGGCAAGATCGGGCGCAATGTTGATCGCGCCGTCGCTGATCAGCAACGGTTTGGGATAGCCCGCCGTCTCGATCAGGAAGACATGGCTCATCCGCCGGTCCGTCCGCAGCCCGCCATCGCGCCGGACGATCTCGTTCATCAGTTCGTTGGTATGCAGCGCCCCCTTCATCAGGGCCGCAACCTTTCCATCACGCACCAACCGAACGGCTTCGGCGGCTGCGCCATGGCTGTGCGGCGTGTCGATGCGTTCGACCCCCGACAGCGCGATGGCCGCCGCACGGGCCGCAGCCTCGATTTTCGCCGGTGGACCGACAAGGACGGGCTCGATCAACCCGCGTGCCCGCGCGTCCATTGCGCCCTGCAGGCTGGTCGCGCTGACGGGATGGACCACGGCCACCCGCAACGGGTCGCCACCATTTCCGGCAACCCGCTCGAGCAGCCAGTCGAAACGCCCTGCCACAGCCTCCGTCACGGTTCGAGCGGGCTCACGCTGGCCACGAGGAAGGGCAGGGCCTGGCCATCATGCTCGGTGATTGTCAGGTATTCGCCTTGCCGGAAGACGTGGGTGTCCAGCCTGAAGATCGGCTCGTCGTCGTCCTCGCCGGGCGCATAGGAAAAGGCCCAGGTGCGATGCCGGGTATGGATCAGGGCGCCGACCTCGTCCGGCTCTCCCGCCCAGAACCGATGCACCCGCGCAGCGCGTTTGTCGGCCCGCCAGGCGGCCTCATCGAGGTGACCGTCCGCGGTCAGCGGCGCGACGATGTCGTAGCCATGTGCGGAACTGCCCGAGGGGTGGTCTTCGGTTCGCCCCAGCACGAGCTTGATCTTCATCCAGGTCATGTCTGCGTCCTCCTTGCGACGGGCCAGCCTGGCTGCTGCACCGCGGGCAGAATCAAGCCTGCCTGCAAGTGACCGGCAATACGCAGAATTACGGGCCCGACCGATTGCCCTGCCGACCGGCCCTAGCTGCGCTTGTCGCGTATTCTCACGGCCGTTTCCGGAAAATCGGTGAAGACGCCATCGACGCCCGCTGCGAAAGCCGCATTGAGTTCGTCCCGGATGTCGGATGCGCCTGGAGGCAGGGCGTCGTCGCGATAGGTGTAGGGATGCACCAGCAAGCCTTCGGCATGGGCGCGGCTGACATAGGCCGTCGCGCCATCTGCATGGGCGGCAAGCAGGCCTTTCCACGGTCCGATGCCGTCTGCATACTGTGCAATTTCCGCGAGCGTCGGCTCCGGCGTACCGGATCCCGGGGACTGTGTCGGCAGGAGCTGGATCACGGGCCAGTCGGTGGTTTCGGCGATGGTCTGCAGCACGCCCGGCTCGAAGGACTGGATGAAGACCGGTGCGTTCAGCCCGCGCAGGTCGGCCGTCTCCAGCGCCGAGAGAACGGCGGTCCGCATGTCGAGGCCGATCGAGGCGAAATAGGCCGGATCCTTGAGTTCGGGATACACGCCGAGGCGCTGGCCGGTCTGGTTGGTGATCGCCACCAGGCCGAGAATTTCGGTGAAGGTGGGAATGGCGAACCGGTCGTCATGGTCACGCGGCCGGCCGGGGCGGGTCTGGCGCGCGCGCAGCGATTTCAGCTCCGACAACGTGAAATCCTCAATGAACCAGTCTTCCAGCGGCTTGCCGTCAACCTGCTTCACGGTCTTCCGGTTGGCATATTCCGGTCTGTCAGCGACATCGGTCGAGCCTGACAGGGCCCGCTCATGGCGTGCGACCAGAACGCCGTCGCGGGTCATGACAAGGTCGGGCTCAATGAAGTCGGCGCCCTGGTCGATCGCCGCCTCATAGGCGATCAGCGTGTGTTCGGGATAGAGCCCCGACGCGCCGCGATGGGCGATGATGACCGGGGGGGCGCCGGTGAGCGTGTCGCGGGAAATGGCGATGCGCTCGCCCGGTGACCCGCTCGTGTCGCCGCAGGCCGTTAGCGCGGCAGCCAGGAAAAGCCCTGCCAGGCGAGGGCACACAAGGCGGCCGGTGGGGTGTCGGTGGGTGAACATGTGCAGCCGGGCTCCCGTGTTGCGCGCAATGGTCCGGCAGGCGGCAGATGTTTCCACTTCCCGCCCGGCCCAAGCAGGCTTATACCCCGCAACGATGACACCCAGCCAGAACATCCGGAATTTTTCCATCATCGCCCACATCGATCATGGCAAGTCGACCCTCGCGGACCGGCTGATCCAGACCTGTGGCGGCCTGACCGACCGGGAAATGCGCGAACAGGTGCTCGATAATATGGAAATCGAGCAGGAACGTGGCATTACCATCAAGGCCCAGACGGTTCGCCTCGATTATACAGCCCGCGACGGCGAGGCGTATGTCCTCAACCTCATGGATACGCCAGGGCACGTCGATTTCTCCTATGAGGTCAGCCGGTGCCTCGCGGCCTGCGAAGGCTCCCTGCTGGTGGTCGACGCCAGCCAGGGCGTGGAGGCGCAGACGCTGGCGAATGTTTACCAGGCGATCGACCAGGACCATGAGATCGTGCCGGTCCTGAACAAGATCGACCTGCCGGCCGCCGAACCGGAAAAGGTCAAGGCGCAGATCGAGGACATCATCGGCCTCGACGCGTCCGACGCGATCGAGACCTCGGCCAAGTCCGGGATCGGCATCGGGGATGTGCTGGAGGCGATCGTGCACCGCCTGCCCGCACCGGCAGCGGGTGATCCCGCCGCCCCGCTCAAGGCCTCGCTCGTGGACGCCTATTATGATCCCTATCTCGGCGTGGTGGTGATCGTGCGCGTCTATGAGGGCACGCTGAAACCGAAGCAGCGGATCAAGATGATGCGCACAGGGGCGAGCTATGAGATCGACCGGGTCGGCGTGTTCAAGCCGAAGATCACGGATACCGACACACTCGGACCCGGCGAAGTCGGCTTCCTCATGGCGTCGATCAAGGAAGTCGCCGATTGCGCCGTTGGCGACACGATTACCGAGGACAAGCGCCCGACCGCGGCCCCGCTCGCGGGCTACAAGGAAGTCGTGCCCGTGGTGTTCTGCGGGCTGTTTCCCGTCGATGCGGCCGATTTCGACGACCTCCGTGCGGCGATGGGCAAGCTGCGGCTGAATGATGCCAGCTTTACCTGGGAGATGGAGACCTCGGCAGCTCTTGGCATGGGGTTCCGCTGCGGTTTCCTCGGCCTGCTGCACCTCGAGATCATCCAGGAGCGGCTCTCGCGCGAGTTCGATCTCGACCTGATTGCGACCGCCCCCAGCGTTGTCTACGAGCTGACCCTGACCGACGGCACGGACATCCACCTGCACAATCCTGCTGACATGCCCGATGTCGTCAAGATCGCCGAGATCCGGGAACCGTGGATCGAGGCGGTGATCCATGCGCCGGACGAGTATCTCGGCGCCGTGCTCAAGCTCTGCCAGGACCGTCGCGGCATTCAGCGCGAACTCACCTATGTCGGCGGGCGGGCCATGGTGAAATACGAGCTGCCGCTCAACGAGGTGGTCTTCGACTTCTATGACCGGCTCAAGTCGATTTCCCGCGGCTATGCCAGTTTCGATTACGAGATCATCGGCCACCGCGCCGAGAACCTGGTGAAGATGCAGATCCTCGTGAATGATGAGCCCGTCGACGCGCTCGCCATGCTGGTTCACCGCGACCGGGCCGAGGGGCGTGGCCGGCAGATGTGTGAGCGTCTGAAGGACCTCATCCCGCGCCAGATGTTCAAGATCCCGATCCAGGCGGCGATCGGTGGCAAGGTCATCGCGCGCGAGACGCTGTCGGCGATGCGCAAGGATGTCACCGCCAAGTGCTATGGCGGGGATGCAAGCCGCAAGCGCAAGCTGCTCGACAAGCAGAAGGCGGGCAAGAAGAAGATGCGCCAGTTCGG
>CAZDMQ010000020.1:0-43539 GCA_964506685.1 uncultured Hyphomonadaceae bacterium
GTACCGGCCTGTTCGGGATGAAGCCTTCGCGCGGGCGCACGTCCATGGGCCCGCACATGACCGAGAACTGGCTCGGCTGCTCGACGGTGCATGCCGTTTCCTGGACCGTTCGCGACAATGCCGCGCTGATGGACGCCACGCATGGCCGCGAAACCGGCTCGCGCTATGTAGCTCCCCCGCCGGAGGCCAGTTTCCTGTCCGCCCTCGATGCCGATCCACAGCCATTGCGCATCGCGCTCTGGGATACCGCCCCGAACGGCACGCGGCCGGACTCCGATGCCGAAGCCGGACTGGCCGTCACCGCCGAGCGGCTGGCCGCGCTCGGCCACCATGTCGAGGACAGCGATCCGGGCCTTGACGGCGCGGCCCTCGGCAAGGCCTTCCTGATGACGATCTGCGCCGACCTTGCCGAAACCATGCGCCGGCGCGAACTTGCCCTCGGTCGAGAGCTCGGCGCCGACGACCTCGAACCGATCACCCGCCAGATGGTCAATCTCGGCCGGACCGTTCCGATGATCGAACTCGCCAATGCCAACCGGACCTTCCAGGAGGCGGCCATCCGGTTCGAGCAATGGATGGACGCCGGTCGCTACGATCTTGTCCTGATGCCAACCCTGTCGCGCGCCCCCGAAGTGCTTGGCCGTCTCAGCCTCGATCCCGCCGATGCGGATGACTATAACGAGGCGGTGACGAGTTTCGCCCCCCATTGCGCTACCTTCAACCAGATCGGCTGTCCGGCCATGTCCGTCCCGCTCCATCACGCCGCCTCCGGGCTGCCACTGGGCATGATGTTCGGTGCGCGCCATGGCGAGGAATGGCTGCTCTACCGGCTGGCTGGCCAGCTGGAGCGGGCCTATCCCTGGCGCAGCCGGCGGCCGGGCATTTTCTTCGCATGAGCGGGCCGATGATCACCCGGCAGGGCGGCTGTCATTGCGGCGCCGTGCGGTTCGAAGTGGACCTTGTTCCCCCCCTGGAGGCGGAGGATTGCAACTGCTCGATCTGCCTGAAAAGCGGGAATATCCACATCATCGTGCCAGCGACCCGGTTCCGCCTGCTGTCAGGGGAAGGCCGGATGACCGTGTACAGCTTCAATACCGGGCAGGCGAAGCACCATTTCTGCCGCACCTGCGGGGTCAAGAGCTTCTATGTCCCGCGCTCCAATCCCGACGGGATGGCCGTGACCTGGCGGTGCCTCGATGACTGGGCCGCGCTGGATGTCACGGTCACCGCCTTTGACGGAGTGAACTGGGAAGCGAATGCGGCGCGGCTGGCCCACAAATCGAGGGCGCCGGTCGACGAGCAGTAGAGGGGCTTCTGCGCTCCGCTCAGCGGCCAGGTTCAGTTTCAGGTACCGGTTCGCGCGCGTCCTGCCCGTCATGACGGCCGCGCCTGCCATCCCGCCGGCGGCAACAGTCGATCGCTTCGGCAACGGCGCGGCGTTCCTCAAGGCTCAGCATCGAGAATTGCTCGACGAGCGCGGCCTGGACCGCTGCCTCCATCGCTGCTTCGCGGGTGCGGAGATTGGCAAAGGCAGCCGACAGCCGGTCCGGATCGAAGGGATCGGCAACCATCGCCTCGCGCAAGTCTTGCCGGGCCTGCCGACGACCGGCAAGTCGCGGTCTGGCCTCACGCATGGAGGCGATGAAGGCCCTGCGGATCTCCGGGCGCCTTTCCGGCGCGACGTTCTCGAGGACGTGCCTCGCGATGCGTGACTCTGCGCGCGGCGGCGGCCCGTCGCGGTGCGCAGCGCGATGCGGCGGGCCGCCGGAGATGAGCTGGCCGATGAACAGGCCGACAAGCAATGTATTGAGGACCAGCGAGCCGGTCAGCAGCCAGCTGAGCCGCCGGGTCGGCGGCTGGGGAGGATGGTCGCGCGCAGCGTCGTTCATGGCGTCCCTTCGCTAAAGGTGTCGAGCAGGTCACCATAGCCCAGCGCGGCATAGAGGATCTCGTCTTCGGCATCGGGATCGCTCAGGCCCGCATGTGTCACGGCGGTATCGAGGCCAATGACAAGGCCGATGACAAGGCCGGCGAGCGCGCCGGAGGTGGGCAGCCAGGCCGACCGGGGCGGCAGCCATGCAGCAAGGCGGTGTCGGAGAGACGCTCGCGGGGCGCTCGCCAGGACCGCGCCGGTAAGGGCGGACGACGGGGCGGGCGCCGCCAGCCCGTCGAGCAGTCCGTCGAGCCGGTCCGCCGTCTCGATGGCGGCGGCAAGGCGCGGGCCGGGATCGGCAAGCCGGGCGAGATGGGCCGCCGTTCGGTCCGCTTCGGGCCAGTGCGCAGGCTCGCTGCCATAGGCCTCGACAAGGGCCAGCAGACGGGCATCCGGATTGATCGGATCAGCCATGCGTGGTCTCCACAGTTTCCATCAGCTTCGCCCGCAGGGTCCGCCGCGCGCGGGCCAGAAGGCTTTCGAGGGCATCGACACTGATGTCCATGATCTCTGCTGCTTCAATATTGGTGTGACCTTCCAGCCGGCAAAGCACAATCGCGGCGCGCTGGCGTTCCGGGAGGTCGGCAATGGCCGCTTCGATCCGGGCCACCCGCTGGTCCTGGTCCAGCCGGTCGGCCGGGTTGAGCGCAGGATCGGGGGCATCGGGCAGGTCCTCGCCGGTGAGGTCGCGGCGCCGCCGTAGCTGGTCGAGGCAGAGATTGAGCACCACCCGGTGCAGCCACGTTGAGAATTTCGCATTGGGAATCCAGTCGGGCATCGCCTTCCAGGCCCGGATGAAGGCCTCCTGGACGACATCCTCTGCAGCAGCCGGGTCGCCGAGCATGCGGCTGGCAACGGCATGTGCCCGGGGCAGGTTGCGATGCACCAGCGCAGCCTGCGCAGCGCGGTCTCCGCGGGCGGCGCGGACAATGTCATCATGGTCTCTTTCGGCGGACACGCGGGCAAGGATGCTCCCGATCGGGCAAGGATGAAAGGGCCGGGTGCGGGCAGGCGCGGGGGAGAAGACTGCCCACACCCGGCAGGAACGGCAAGGGGCGCGCGGCCCCTGCCGGAGAGTCAGGCCGAGCCCAGACCTGCGCTAGCGCTCGTCGCGCCGACCGTTGCGATGTCCGCGGTGCTTGCGGCCCATTTCCCTGAGCCCGTCCTCGATTTCATCCTGACTGATCGTGCCATCGCCATTGGCATCCATGCGCTCGAACATCCTGTCCTGCCGCTGGCCGAATTCGTCCGGACCGATCGCCCCATCGCCATCGGCATCGGCGCGATTGAACATTGCCTCGGCGCGCCGGGCCTTGCGCTCGGCCTGCTTCGCTTCGTGCCAGGCCTGGGCCTCGGCCTGCGAGAGACCGCCGCTGCCATCGGTATCGGCGGCGGCAAAGTCGGCCGCGCGTCGTGCATCGGCTTCCTCACGGCTGATTGCGCCATCGCCATTGCCATCGACTTCGGCGATGCGGTTTCCGATTTCGGCCTGCATCATGGCGCGGCGATCCTCACGGTCCGCTCCCGGACCGTCCTGGGCCAGGGCGGCGGCAAGGCCGGCGGCAGCAAGCGTTGCGGTGGCAAGGCCGATTGTGATTGTCTTCTTCATGTCGTGGTCTCCTCTGGGGTGCGATTTGTTCTGCCCTCTGAGCCCCCCTGAAACGCACGAGACCGCCTAGTCCGTCGCTGGCTGCTGAAGTTTCTGCAGGTAAAGTGCAGTCACGGCGCTGCGATGGGCCGCAAGTGCCGCTTCGAGCGCCGCGAAGGAAGTTTCGCCCACCGCCCGGCAGAGCCGGTCCTTCAGACCCCGGGAAAAGCCGGGCGCGCCGGCAACCTCGCCAACAGCAAGGCGCAGCACCTGTTGCAGCGACTGCTGGAAGCGCAGCGCGCGCTGGAGCGCTGCAGCATCGGAGGTATCGAACCGGCCTGCAGCGGCCAGACCGGCAAGCGCATTGTCGGTATTGCCGGTGATCAGGGCGGCATCCCCGGCGATGAGGAGTCCGGCCTGGGCGATGAATTCGATGTCGACCAGCCCGCCATCGGACAGTTTCATGTCCCAGGAGCCCCTTGCCGGCTTCTCGCGACGCAGGCGCGCCCGCATGTCGGCGATATCGGTCAGAAGGGTCTCCCGGCCGGCCCGGGCGGTGATGGCAGCAGCGGCCGCAGCCATCACGCGCGCCGCCAGGCCGGACGCACCGGTGACCGGCCGCAGGCGGGTCAGCGCCATGTGCTCCCAGGTCCATGCCTCCTCGGCCTGGTACCGCTCGAAGGCCGCAAGGCTGACCGCGACCGGCCCGGCGCCACCGGACGGACGCAGGCGCATGTCGATCTCGTAGAGTAGGCCTTCGGGGGTTGGCGCACTGAGGGCCGTGATGAAGCGTTGGGTAAAGCGGGTGAACCAGGTCTGCGCATCGGCGGCACCCGGCAGCGGCTCGAACAGGACGATGAGATCGAGATCGGAGCCGGCGGTCAGCTCGCGCCCGCCCATCTTGCCCATGGCAAGGACATGCCAGGCCCCCGGCGGCGGTCCAAAGCGTCGCTCTGTCTCGCGCCGGGCCGCATGCGCCATGGCATCCACCGTCTCGTCAGCGAGACCGGTCCAGGCCTCGCCCGCTTCGGCAGCGTTGAGACCGCCCTGCAGCAGCCGGTGGCCGACGAGCAGGCTCGACTCGCGATGATACCGGCGCGCCTCGTTCATCGCCGCCTCGAAATCCATTTCGTCCGGGATCACGAGCCGGTCCCGCTCGCCGCCATCGATCATGGCCTCGAGGGTTTCAGGCGATCGCGACAGGGTCTGGGCGAGACGCGGGGCAAGAGCGAGGGTGTTGACCAGGTCCTCCCGCAGCCGGTCCTCGGCGAGCAGCATGGACAGGAGTTGCACACCGGACGAGAGGCCTTCGAAGAAGGTGGTGAAGCGGGCAAAGGCGGTATCGGCTTCCCCGGTCGCGCCCATGGCGGCAAGCAGGTCGGGCAGGACGGCCGTGAGCAGCTGGCGTCCGCGCGCCGAGCGGGTCGCAGGTACCCGGCCGCGATGCCAGAGCGACACCGTTGCGATCACCCGTGCGGGATCGGTAAACCCCATGGCAGCAAGCGTCTGCAGGGTCGCAGGATCCGGGTCGACACCGGTAAAGACGAGATTGCCGTGAACGGCGTGGCGGGTCTTGCGCTCTTCCTCGGCAAACAGGTCGCTGTAGTGGGCATGGACCCGCTCGCGCAGGGCCAGCAACGCGTCTTCAAACACCTGCCGGTCGTCATGACCGCAAAGGATCGCCACCCGCTGGCGACCGTCCTCGCTGCGCGGCAGGGTGTGGGTCTGCTCGTCATTCAGCATCTGCACCCGGTGCTCGACCGCGCGCAGGACGGAATAGGCGGCGGTGAGATCATCGCGCACCTGCGCCTCGATCACGCCGGCACTGGCCAGCCGGTCCAGCGCGCCGCAGGTGGTGGGATCGCGCAGGTCCGGGTCGCGACCGCCCAGGATCAGCTGCTGGGTCTGGGCGAAGAACTCGATTTCGCGGATCCCGCCCGGCCCGAGCTTGAGATCGGAGGCGACATCGCCGAGCGACGGGTCGCCGACCTTGGCGTTGATCATGCGCTTGATGGCGTGGATGTCGGCAATTGCCCAGTAGTCGAGATGGCGACGCCAGACAAAAGGTGCGAGGCCATCGATAAAGGCCTGGCCGAGCGACAGGTCACCGGCCGAAGGCCGTGCCTTGATATAGGCCATGCGCTCCCAGTTCTGTCCGACGCTTTCATAATAGGCGTCGGCCATGGCGGTGGACACTGCGAGCGGGGTCGAGGAGGGATCGGGGCGCAAACGGAAATCGGTCCGGAAGACATAGCCGTCACCGGTCTGCGTTTCGAGCAGGGCGATCAGGTCGCGCAGGATCCGCGAGGCCGCATCCCCCGGATCGCGCGTGCCGCCATCGAAGCGCTCGCGATCGTAGAGCGCGATCAGGTCGATATCGCTGGAATAGTTGAGTTCGCGCGCACCATGCTTGCCAAGGGCGAGGAGTGTCAGCCCATTACTGGACAGACCGCGCGCCTCCGCGGCCACGCGCAGGGCTGTTTCGGTCGCAAGATCGGCCACTGTGGAGAGCCGGTCGGTCACCTCGGCAAGGCTGGCGCACCCGGCAAGGTCCTGCAGCGCGATGAGCAGGTGGGCCTCACGCTTGAAGTGCCGCAGCGGGGGCATGCTCGCCTCGATCCCGGCATACGCGCCCAGACGGTCCTGCCAGGCCGCGAACCAGGGCTCGAAGGCCGCGCCGAGCCCCTCGATCTCCGACAGGTCCAGCGCTTCGCTGTTGCGCGCGATAAGGCGGGCAAGATAGGGCGCGACCTGCCCTGCCCGGTCCAGCAGGTTGGCCATGTTTCCGGCAATGGGAGCAATCCTGAGCATCCACGCAAACTAGGGCGGTTTCCGATCACATTGCACCACCTGGCGGGGTGTATTTTGTGATCTGGCGAGGAGCAAGCGCAGCGAGATGCGGGCATCCTTCGAGCATTGCGACGTGGCCGGAGCGCAAAAGACGACGCAGCGTTCTCTTAGGAAAACAACAGCGAAACAATCAACTGAAGCAGCGCGCTCGCTTTGCCACTCGTCCTTTCCGCCAGGATCGTCGTCGCGCAAGGGTCCGCCGATGCCCGCATCGACGGACTTCACGCTCCTGGCCCTGGCAAAAGATCAAAGCGGCCAAGTGCTGCAATGTGGTCGGAAACCGCCCTGGGTTACGCCAGCGGCAGACGCAAAATCGCTTTCAGGCCCGGCCGTTCCGGCGGCCCGCGGCCATCAAGGAGCAGGAACGCCCCCCGGTGTACCTCCGCGACCGTCTCGACAAGCGCCAGCCCAAGTCCGGAACCAGGCTGGGTGCGGGCATCGTCCATGCGGACAAAGCGCTCAACGACCTGGCTCCGTGCGTGTTCCGGAATACCGGGGCCGGAATCGATCACGATGAGATCGACCGTATTGGTTTCGCGATCCACCGCAACCTGGAGCCCGATGGATCCACCCGTCGGGGTATACTTGATGGCGTTGTCGATGAGGTTCGAGAGCGCCTGGGTCAGTTGCGCCTTGTCCGCCAGGACGATGGCACGCCGGGGCTTTTCCACGCGCAGGGTGAGGCCGACCGCCTCGGCGGCCGGCTCGAAGAATTCCGCAATCTCCTCGAACAGCTCGCCAACATCAGTGCGGACCATGCGCGCGCGTGCGGCATTACCTGCATTCGAGAGGCGCAGGATAGCATTGAAGGTCGCCAGCACCCGGTCGACCTCGGCGAGGGTCGTGGTCAGGGTGCCGCGCGCCTTGTCCGGGGTGATCTCCTCGTCGGCGAGGGTACTTTCCAGCCGGTTGCGGACCTTGGACAGGGGAGAGCGCAAGTCATGGGCGATGGCGTCGCCGGTGTGGCGGCTCGCCTTGACCAGCCGTTCGAGGCGCTCGAGCATCGCGTTCATGCGTTCGGCAAGCCGGTCGAACTCGTCATTTGCGCCGCGGATCCGGGCCCGGCGCTGAAGGTCGCCGCCAATCACCGCCTCGGCCGTGCTGGCCAGTTCCTCTGCCCGACGGTTCACCCAGCGGGACACGATGATGCCGCCGCTCAGCGCAAGCGCCAGGCCGACCCCGAAGGCGACCCACACGGCCTGGGTGATCCTGCGGGTCACCTCATTGCGCTGCTGCGCATCGAACGCGACCATCAGCAGGGCCTCCTCGCCAAGCCGCACGATGCGGCCCTCGGCCTCGATGGTCAGCAGTGAGCCATCCGACCTCTGGGCATCGATCGGAAATTCGACGCGCCCGGTGCCCTCCGCCGGCATGCCGGACAGGTCGCCGCTCAGCTTGATGCCGGTCGGTGTGGTCAGCTGGTAGAGAAAGTACCGGTCCGGTATCGAGGCACGTTCGATGAGGGACTGGTTCACCCGCGGCAGGCCGCCATCGCGGAAGGCCTTCTGGATGGAATCGAGCTCGGCATTGACCCTCTGGTCGGCGACATAGCGGGTATACTGCACCGTCGCCCCATAGAGATAGGCCAGCAGTCCCGCCGAGAATATGGTGAACAGTACAGCGTAAAGCACCGCCAACCGGAAGGTGGCGGTGCGGGTAAAGGGCGGGAGATTGAGCTTCATGCCTGCAGGCGGTAACCCGCACCACGGACCGTGTGCAGCAGCGGCTCGTCAAAATCCTTGTCGATCTTCGCACGCAGCCGGGAGACATGCACATCAATGACATTGGTCTGGGGATCGAAGTGATAGTCCCAGACTTTCTCCAGCAACATGGTGCGGGTCACCACCTGGCCGGAATTGCGCATCAGGTATTCCAGCAGCCGGAACTCCCGCGGCTGCAGGTCGATTTTCTGCTCGCCCCGGCGCACCTTGCGCGAGAGCAGGTCCATTTCCAGGTCACCCGCCTTCAGCGTGGTGATCGGGGCATCGCCCTGCTGGCGGCGGCCGAGAACCTCAACCCGGGCCAGGAGTTCCGCCGGCGCAGGCGGTTTGGACAGGTAGTCATCCCCCCCGGCCCGGAGGCCTTCGACCCGCTGGTCGACGTCGCCGAGATTGGTCAGGAACAGCACCGGTACGTTGCCACCCCCATCGCGGTATTCCTGAACGAGTGTCAGGCCGTCCTTCCTGGGGAGCATACGATCGACGATCAGGATATCGAATTCACCATCACGGGCGGCACGCAGCCCGCTATCGCCGTCATTGGCGATCTCGACCTCGTGGCTCGCCTCGCGAAGAATTCTCGCGATGAAATCGGCGCTTTCCTGTTCGTCCTCTATGACGAGTAGTTGCATGGGCTGGTCCCTGTTCCTGCACGCCCCCGTGCGCCCTTTCGCTAGTCCACCTCCACCGTGATGAAAGTGGTGATTTCGGAGCTCTGGATCGCCAGCAGGACGCGTTCGCGACCGGCCTGACGTGCATCCTCGAGCGCAGCTTCCATGTCCTCGACCGAGCTGACCGGATCGCCGTTGACCTCCAGGATCGCCATCCCGGGCCGGACGCCAGCCTTGTCGAGGACACCGCCGGGCTCGACATCCGTGACATACAATCCCGGCTCATCGGCGGCAAGATCCAGCCGCTCCCGCAAGGACGAGGTCAGAGGCGCGAAGGACCCTTCCAGGGGGCCGGCGCTCCCCTTTTCGTCGGAGTCCGAGGGTTCGCTCTGGCCGAGGGCCGCCTGCGGATTGTCCGGACGCTCGCCGACCGTGACGTTGATGGTCATATTCTCGCCGTCGCGCAGGATGCCGAATTCATTGGTCGATCCGGCGATCAGCGCACCGACAGCTCGGGTCAGGCGGGTGGAATCGCGGACCGTGCGGCCGTTCACCGACAGCACGATGTCGCCGCGTCGGAGACCGGCCTTGTCGGCAGGGCTGCCGTCGGTGACGTCGTTGATGATCGCACCCTGATCGGACGCCAGTTCGAGGCTTTCGGCAATGTCCTCACGGACATCGGAGATCGTGACGCCGAGCCAGCCACGTGACACCCGGCCATCGCGGATCAGCGTGTCGGTGATTGTCTTGGCAAGATCTGACGGAATGGCAAAACCGATACCGACGGATCCGCCGGTCGGGGAGAAGATCGCGGTATTGACCCCGATCACACGGCCTTCGAGGTCGAAGGTCGGACCGCCCGAATTGCCCCGGTTGATGGCCGCATCGATCTGCAGAAAGTCCGTGTAGGGATTGGACGACCCGCCGATCTCGCGATCATCGGCCGACACGATACCTGCGGTCGCCGTTCCGCCCAGGCCAAAGGGATTGCCGAGCGCGACCACCCAGTCGCCGCGACGCAGCTCTGCCGTGGTGCCGAATTCGACGAAGGGGAAGGTACGGTCCGTGTCGACGCGGAGAACGGCAAGGTCGGTCTGCGGATCGGTACCGATCAGTTCCGCATCGTAGGTTTGACCGTCTTCGAGGGCGATCTCGATCTCGGTCGCGCCTTCGACAACGTGATTGTTGGTGACGATGTAACCATCGCCGGAGATGAAGAAGCCGGACCCGAGGGACCGCGCCTCACGGGTCCGCGGACCACCATCATCGCCGTCGCCGTCGCCGTCCTCGCCTTCCTCACCGCGACGACGCTCCATGAACTCCTCGAAACCGGGCATGCCGCGGAACCGTTCCATGAAACGGTCCATGTCGCCGAGGTCCGAGACTTCCTGCTCGGACACCACATTGACGCTGACTACAGCCGGGCTGACCTGTTCGATCAGGTCGGCAAAACTCATGGGCGCATTGGCCGGCGGCTCAAGCTGGATGGGCTGGGCGTCAGAGGTCGTGAGATAGGCCGGTGCAAGAAGAATGGCGCCGGTCGCTGCCGCGCCGACAAGCGCGCCGACCATCGCCGTCGTGGAAAGGCCAAACCGTTCTTTCATCGTGTCGCAAGCTCCAGTTTTACTGAGGGTTTCAAGGCTCGGACGATTATGTGTCTAAGCCTGATCGATCCGGATTTGTTATTAAACATCATCCATTCATGTGTCGCCAATTGGGCGAACGTCCAGCAGGGCAAGTCATTGTTCGACAAGGGATGTGCGTATGTGAGCCGGATCATGCAAGGTGCGGTGGACAGGACACTTGTCGGCAATTTCCAGCAGCCGCTGGCGCTGGTCATCCGATAGCGGACCATCGAGCCGGATCTCGCGGGTGAAGATGTCGACCTTGCGACCCTGTTCGCAGTGCTCGCAATCTTCGGCGTGATCCTTGGCATGGGTCAGCGACACGCGCACCCCTTCCAGGGGCCATTGCTTGCGATCGGCGTACATGCGGATCGTCATGGAGGTGCACGCCCCCAGCCCGGCCGTGACATACTCGTAGGGATCGGGCCCCTGCCCACCACCCCCGACCGCGGCCGGCTCATCGGCGAGAAGCTGGTGCGGACCGATCACAACACTGTTCTCATAGGCACCATTGCCGGTTTCGGAAACAACCACATCGTGGGGCGCTTTGCCTGCATCCGGTTGAGGCCGACCGGCATCCGCTGCGCCGATATAGCGCGACGCCCAGGCCGCCAGGGCGGTTGCGGCATAGACGGCATCCTCACCGCGGGACAGGAGATGATCCGCCGTGTCGAGGCTGATGAAGGATTTCGGATGCTTCGCAGCCACGAACAGGCCGGTGGCGTTGTCGATCCCGACGATCTCGTCGAGCGGTGCGTGCATCACCAGGAGCGGCTTGCCGAGGCTGGCAGCCGCATCGCGGACGTTGTGCCCCCGCACATCCTCGACGAACTGCCGCCGGATGCGGAAGGGCCGGCCGGCAAGCGACACTTCGGCCTCACCCCCCGTCTCGATGTCTGCGAGGTCCTCTCCCATCTGCCTGAGCACATGTTCGGCATCGGACGGCGCACCGATGGTTGCGATCGCCCTCACCTGCTGCATCTGTCCGCCGGCGACAATGACGGCGGCACCGCCAAGACTGTGACCGATCAGCAGGTCGGGCCCGCCATGGGTCTCCCCCAGCCATTCGGCGGCGGCGTGCAGGTCTGCAATATTGGTGGAGAAATTCGTGTTCGCGAAATCCCCCTCCGAATGGCCAAGCCCGGTGAAGTCGAAACGCAAAACGGCGATTCCCCGTTCCGACAGCGTTTCGGCGATGCGTTTTGCCGCAAGCAGGTCCTTCGAACAGGAGAAGCAGTGCGCGAAGAGGGCCGTGGCGCGGACCGGACCCGCTGGCAGGTCGAGCCGTGCGGCAAGGGCCTGGCCATCCGCTCCGGTCAACTCGATGCGTTCTGAAGCTGGCATGGCATCCTCCTTGTCCTGCTCTTATCGAAAGATAGAGACCGGCGCGCGAATATGAAATCACGGGACAGTGAAAAGGCCGAACGCGTGTCCCGACGAAAGATCGGCTCAGTCCACCAGGTCTTCGGGCGGCACTGCTTCAACCATCCCGGATGCCTTGCGGCGCCGGGCGAGGGTCCAGACAACCGCCGCGCCGATCAAGAGCAAGCCGAAGGGCCCGCCCCAGAGGAGCCAGCCGCCCGGTCCCCCGGCTTCGGGGCGAAAGAGGACAAACTCTCCATATCGCGCTGCAAACCAGTCGCGGACCTCCTCATCGCTGGCGCCTTCGGCGACCAGCACCCGGACCCGTTCGCGCATATTACCTGCAATCTCCGCAGCCGACTGCGAGATCGGCTCATTCTCGCACGCTGCGCAGCGGATCTCGCGCATCAGGTCCTGGGCACGGGCCTCCTGCTCGACCGTCAGGTCCGGAGTGGCAGACTGGAGCATTGGCAGGGCGAGGGCGAACAGGAGCGCTTTCATCTGCAGCTATTCCGCCGGCAACGGGGATGCGGTTGCCGTGCCGGTATCGGTGCCATGACCCGCACCGGCATCTGCCGTCCGGCGACGGGGCCGCGTCGTCAGCGCCAGCAGGCCGGACAGCCCCATCACCAGAACGCCGAAAAAGACAAGGTCGACCAGCGGGTTGTAATAGGCCCGGAACGTCCACCGGACGGTCCCGTCAATCACCCGGCGATCACCGAGGGCGAGATAGAGATCGCCGGTTACGGTCTTGTGGATCGCCGTTTCCGTGGTGGGCATCTGGGCGGCGGGGTAGAAGCGCTTCGCAGGGTCCACGCGGGCCGAACGTCCGCCCTGCTCGACGATAAGGCTTGCCTGGTCGGCATACCAGTTCGGGCCTTCGGTCATGGTCATGTCATCGAGCGTCACCGTCCAGCCGGCGACCCGGGCGCTTTCCCCGAGCGCGAGGTCGAGCGTGGTCTCATACCGGGCCGAGGTCTCGACGACCGCGCCGATAATGAACAGGCCAAGCCCGATATGGGCGAAGGTCATGGCGAAGACCCGGCGCGGCAGGCGAATAACTGCCGGCCACACCACGGCGCGGCGCCTGAGTTCGATGACCGCGCCTGCGACCAGCCAGATGCCAAGCGCCAGCCCGAACGCCGCCCCCAGCGGGATGTCGAACGCGGCAACCCCCAGCACGGCAAACACTCCGACCAGTCCGGCGAAGCCAGCCGCCCATTTCCACACCCCGGCCAGGTCCGCCCTGCCCCATCGCCAACCCTGCACGACCGGCAGGAACAGGAGCGCAATCGCCATGATCGGCGTGAAGGTGAGATTGAAGTAGGGCTCGCCGACCGACATCTGCCGGCCAAACGCTTCGGCAATCAGCGGGAACAGCGTGCCAAGCAGGACGGTCGCCGTGGCGACGACGAGGATCACGTTGTTGGCAGCCAGTGCGCCCTCGCGGCTGGCCAGCAGCCAGTCCGGGCCGGCGCTGAGACGGTGGGCCCGGAGAGCGAACAGCCCCAGCGCAAAGCCGCCATAGGCCATCAGCCCGATCAGCAGGAGCAGGCCGCGCGTCGGATCAACCGCGAAGGCATGCACGGAGGTCAGCACGCCCGAGCGCACGAGGAACGCGCCAAGGATCGAGAAACAATAGGTGAGCACCGCCAGCAGCACGGTCCAGGCACCGAAACTGCCGCGTTTTTCCGTCACGAGCAGCGAATGCATCAGGGCCGCACCCAGCAGCCATGGCATGAAGGAGGCGTTCTCGACAGGGTCCCAGAACCACCAGCCGCCCCAGCCAAGCTCGTAATACGCCCAGTAGGACCCGAGCAGGATCCCGAGGGTGAGCGGTACGAAGGCCGCCATGGCCCAGGGCCTTGCAATCCGTGCCCAGTCCCGGTCGATCCGGCCCTCGATCAGCCCCGCCGCTGCCAGGGAGAAGACGAAGGAGTAGCCAACATAACCGAGGTATAGCATGGGCGGGTGGAAGGCGAGGGCGGGATCCTGCAGCAGCGGGTTCAGCCCGGCCCCCTGCAGCGGCGCCGGGTCGAGCCTCAGGAACGGGCTGGACGCAAACAGCAAGTAGGCCAGCGAACCGGCGGACAGCATGCCCTGCGTGCCGATGGCCAGCGCCTCGAACCGGTGGCGACCGGTTCGCATCAGGGCTGCGCCTGCCGCGCCGAAGCCAAGCGTGACCAGGCACCACAGCGCCATCGAGCCCTCATGATTCCCCCAGGTCCCCGCAATCTTGTACAGCAGGGGCTTGAGGGTGTGGGAGTGGTTGAAGACCAGCGCCGCAGAGAAGTCCGACTGCGCAAAGACCGTCACGAGGCTGGCGAAGGCGACCAGCATGGCGGCGAAACCCGACAGGGCGAACTGACCGGCGGCCGCGCGGTGCCCTGCGAGACCCGCAACCGTCTGGCTGAGGGCGAGACCGAAAGCGAGGAAGGCGGCGAAATGACCGATCTCGATCATGAGCCCGGCGTCTCCATATGCTTCAGCTCGCGCGGGACATAGTTTTCGTCATGCTTGGCCAGAAGCTGGCTCGCCTCGAACACGCCTGCCGCATTGAAGGCGCCGGTGGCAACCACGCCCGATCCCTCGCGGAAGAGATCCGGCGCCACCCCGCGATGGGTGACGGTGATGGATTGCGGGCTTGAATCGATCACGGTGAAAGTGATGAGGGCGTCGGCGCCGTAAACCACCGAGCCCGGCTCGACGAAGCCGCCGATCTTCGCCCGCTGGCCAACCGCGGGCCCTCCGGTCGCGGCAATCCGCTCCGGCGTGTAGAACAGGTCGGCATTTTCCCGTGCCGCAAAGAAGACAAGGGCGGCAGCGGCCAGGAGAAGGACGGCAGCGACGGATACGGTCCAGAGACGTCGGGTTCGGGCTCTCATATGACTGGTTATAAGGCGCGCCGGCCAATTTGAAACTGCGTCCTAGAGTATCCGTCCTGAGCGGGTCCGATCCCCTAGCGGTCCGTTGGGGAGACGGCCGGTGTCGCAGCGCCGGGCAACCCGCCGTTTGCCTCCGCCGTGGCGGCCTCGACACGGCCGAGCCAGTCGGCGCGTTCGGGCGAGCCCTCAGGCAGTCGCGCCGTCACCTGCGCCCAGACGGCCCGCGCCTCGGCCCGCTGTCCCGCCTGCCAGAACGAGAGACCAGCCTGAAAGGCGGCGCGCAATTGTCCCGGGTCACGCTTATAGGCCTCGAGATAGAGCTGGCGGGCCTCGGGACCGATTTCCCCACCCGACACCTGCGCGAAGGCATCCGCCAGCCCGACCAGTGCAGGCACGTGGCCCGGGTCTCGCCGCAGCGCCGACTGGAACGCCCGGACGGCATCGGGCGCGCGCCCCCGGCTCATGAGAAACTGGCCGATGAAATAGTGCGGCTGGGGATCGTCCGGCCGTGTCTGGGTCATCCGTTCAAGCCGGGCGAGCATTTCTGCAGCAGATAGGTCAGAGGGATTGCGGGCCGCCAGTTCGGCATCGCGCTTCGCCATGGGCTGGCCGGGCAGTCCGGGCGAGCCGGTGACAAGATAACCGGTCAGGGCAACGATGAGGGCGCCGGCGAACAGGATGCGCGGAAGGGTAATCATGGACGGGGGAGTATCAGGCTTGCCCGCAACCCGCCAAGGGGGGCGTCGGACAGTTCCAGTTCACCGGAATAGAGTTCAGCCAGGTCCTTGACAATGGAGAGCCCAAGCCCTGTGCCCGGCGCGGTCTCGTCGAGGCGAACCCCGCGCTTGAGCGCGGCGGCGCGTTCGTCCGGGGTCAGGCCCGGGCCATCATCATCGACATGGATGACGAGTTGTTTTTCCTGCCCGGCAAGAAGCGTGACTGCTACGGTCGATCGCGCCCATTTGCACCCGTTCTCCATCAGGTTGCCGAGCATTTCCTCAAGGTCCTGGGCTTCACCGCGAAACGCCAGGCCCGGCTCGGCCGTGAGAGTGACAGTGACGCCCTTCTCCTGGAACAGCCGGTTGAGCAGGCGAGCCAGGCCCTCGATCACGGGCTTCACTTCGGTCCTTGCGCCAATTGCCTGGGCGCGGGCGGCGGCCTGGGCGCGGGCGAGATAATGCTCGACATTGTCCCGCATGGCCTCGGTCTGCCGGCGCACGACATCGTCAAGCGCGGTCTCACCGCTGGCCTCGTTGCGCAGGACCGCCAGCGGCGTCTTCAGTGCATGGGCAAGATTGCCGACATGCGTGCGCGCACGCTCGACGACCTCGCGATTATGGTCGAGCAGCTTGTTGAGTTCCTCCGACAGGGGGCGAACCTCGGCGGGATAGTCATCATCAAGCCGCGTGCGCCGGCCCTCGCGGATGTCGGACACGTCCTTCTGCACGCGCCCGAGCGGCGCCAGTACGACCCGGACCTGAACGGCCATGGCAACCAGCACCCCGCCCGCGAGCACGATCATTGCGCCGATCAGAAGCAGCAGGAAGCGCCGTGCGAACTCGTCCGACTTCTTGCGATCGGCGCCTGCCAGCAGCAGGGCACGCTGGTCGCTTGGTCCGAGACTGATCACCTTGGCCGCAACGCGCAGGGTCTCCCCCGCCGGTCCCCTGGCATTTCCGAGCACAGGGCTTCCGGGCGCAGCCATGGCCTGTTCGAGCAGTTCCGGAGAGATCGGGATGTCGCCGTCCCAGAGGCTGCGCGGCCGGATCTCCTCGCCGAGACTGCCATCGGCGCGGACTTCGACAATCGCCCAGTAGCGGCCAGAGAGGGGCGTTTCGTAAACATGGGCCGCCGGGAGGCGGGCAGGGTCCGCTGCAAGCCCCCCATCCTCGCCGACATCGACCGCGCGGGTGAGGTCGACCAGCGTGGTATCAAGCTCGCCATCCAGCAATTCGATGGTCTGGGCACGATAGACAGCCGACAGGGTGAGCGCCCCGCCGACCAGGACCAGAAGGCACCAGATACCGGCCCCGATCAGCAACCGGACGGCCAGCGAGGAGGGGGTCAGCGAGAACGGATGTCCCAGGGTCGATACAGCATCACGCATGACCGACAGATAGACGATCCTCGCTAGGTCGCAATCTGCTGTTCGGCCTGCGGCACGACAAGCCGGTAGCCGAGACCGCGTTCGGTCAGGATCCGGTCCGAGCCGATCTTCTTCCTTAGGCGGCCAATGAACACTTCGATCGTGTTGGAATCGCGATCAAAATCCTGATCGTAGATATGCTCGACCAGTTCCGTCCGCGGCACGACCCGGCCCTGGTGATGGACCAGATAGGCCAGCACGCGGTACTCATGTGCGGTCAGCTTGATCGGTTCGCCGTTCACCGTGGCGCGCGCAGCCCGGGTATCGACCCGGAGCGCACCGGCCTCGATTGCGGCTGCCGAATGGCCTGCAGCGCGGCGCAGCAGTGCCCGGAGCCGGGCGAGCAGTTCCTCGGTGTAAAAGGGCTTGGTCAGGTAGTCGTCGGCGCCGGCATCGAAACCGGCGACCTTCTCGCTCCAGCGATCGCGCGCTGTCAGGATCAGCACCGGAAAATCCTTGCTGTCCTCACGCCAGCGCTCGAGCACGGTCACACCGTCCATCTTCGGCAGGCCGAGATCGAGGATCACGGCATCGTAGGGCTCGGTGTCCCCGAGAAAATGGCCGTCCTCGCCATCGGCAGCAAGGTCGACGGCATAGCCTGAATGCGACAGGGCATCGGCCAACTGGCGGCGAAGGTCGGGATCGTCTTCAACGACCAGGATACGCATGGTTTAACCTCTGTTCTCTCCGATGACCCGGCCGGACTGGGCATCGACGGTGATGATCAGCCGGCGTCCATCGCGGTCGATCCACTTGATGACATATTCTGACCTGCCATTGCCGCGGGCATAGAGATCGGCATCGGTCATGTTGCCGCCATGGCTCGCCTGCAGGCGCTGGCGAATCTTCACCAGCGGGACCGTGCGACCGTCCTTGACCGCTTCGCGAGCCTGTCCGGCATCGAAAGCTGCGCCATAGCCCTGGGCCGAAGCGAACGGGGTCGCGGAGGACGCGGCCGCCAGGAGGAGCGCGGCCAGGGTGGGGAATCGCTTTGTCATGATTGGGTATCTATGGCCGGAGGACTGAACGGCCCGTGAATGGGCGCTGCCAATTGGCAGTGGACCGGCTGGCCGACAGTGGGGACGGGACGTGACCGGTCCTCGCGATTCAGCGGCCCTTCTGGAGAAAGTTGCGAAGGGCGGGATCCTCGGGATCGTCGAGCAGGATTTCAAGCCGGACAAAGAGGTTGCCAGGCCGGTTCCTGACCTGCACGCCCTTCTCCTTGAGGCGCAGCACCGTGCCGGTGTTGGACCCGGCCGGCACCTTCAGCGTAACCATCCCGGTCGGCGTGCGCACGTCGATCTTGCCGCCGAGCACGGCAGTCGCAAGCGGGACGGCAGCCGCCATGCGCAGGTCATCGCCCTCGCGGGTCCAGATCTTCGAAGGTGTGACGTGGACCTCGATGAGGCCATCGCCTGGCGGGCCGCCCGATGGCGAGGGCTGACCCTGGCTGCGCAGTTTGAGAGTCACCCCATCCTCGATGCCGGCGGGAATATCGACATCGAGTGTCTTGCCATCGGCCATGGTCAGCCGGCGCTTTCCGCCGGTGACGGCATCCTCGAAGGGAATGGTGATGGTGTAGCGGATGTCGCGTCCCCGGACGGGGCCTGTCCGGCGGTTGCCGCGGCCCTGTCCGAACAGGCCCGAGAGAATGTCCTCGAAGGGATCGGGCGCCGCACCGCTCGGTCCGAACGGACCACCGGCGCCGCCCATGCCCGCCCGGCGCCCCGCCTCGCCCGGCCGTCCGAAACCGCCTGGCCCGCCATGTCCGCCCGGGCCGAAAGCACTCGCCCGCTCATTGCCCTCCGCATCGATCTCACCGCGATCGAAACGGGCCCGCTTCGCCTTGTCGCCAATGATGTCGAACGCGCGTGACACCTGCTTGAACCGTGCGGCCTTGGCTTCGTCGCCCGGATGCAGGTCGGGGTGAAGCGCCTTCACTTTTGCGCGATAGGCCTTCTTGATTTCATCTTCACTGGCCGTCCGGGGGACGCCGAGGAGCGTGTAGGGATCGATGTTCACACTCGACCTATTGGCCCCTGTGACGCTTCCGTCAACCTCGGCGCGGCAGGCCGGACCAGCCAGCTGCAGGATCAGAGTTGCAGGAGCGTCTCCGGGCCGGCGCGGTCATCGCTGCCGATCTCAGCAATGGCGACGGACACCGCGCCGGAGGGGATGCTCGCGGAGGGCTGGGTCACGACAGTCTCGCTGGCGAGCCCGCCCGCCAGCGTCCAGCGCAGGCGGTATCTTTCAGGCGAGTTCTCGTCGGGCAGGACCCAACTGTCGGAATTGTCCGGATGCCGGCGCACCCAGGTGAGCAGGCCTGATGCTGCGCGCGGGTGAGCCACGCTCCAGGGCAGCGCCTGCACATTTCCGAATGTGATCAACCGGGCATCGCCCGTCCCGCCGGCCTGCCATGACAACGGCAGGCCCTGCTCGTCGCGTGCAAGCACGCCGCGGATTACGGCGCGATCGAGGAGCAGGCAACGCGCGCCGGCCAGTGTACCGACGGGCGCGCTGCCCTGTAGTCCGCGCAGCAGGCCCGTGAGGCGGTAGCGCGCCCCGCTGACGAGTTCAGCAGTACTGAAGGACAACAGTTCCCATCCGCTCGTGGTCTCGACGAGGAGCAGGTTGCCACCGGCCAGGACGGCCTCGTCATGCAGCGAAGTGAGCGCCGTTTCGGACATCTCCACCTCGAACGTCGCCGCCCTGTCCCAGCGACCGAGCGGGCCAGGTGCAAGGTTGGTGACCAGCCGGCCCATCAGTGCCGGCGCGGTGATCCGGGCCCGCTCGGTCATGGCCTCCGGAGCCGGGCCCGCTTCGACGGTGACCTCAACAGGCCAGGGACGCGCGGTGGCGGCGACGAGCGGCCGGGCATCGGCCGGCTCGCCGGGCAGGCGCGGCGCATCGATGACCATGAGTTCCGGCGCGGCCGCAAAGGCGATGCTCGGATTGGCAGCGGGAGGGGTCAGCGCCCTGTTCGGCACTCGCGCGGTGCCGCTGACCGGTTCCAGCGTGAACTGGCGATCGGGACCATCGGACAGGGCGGTCACGCGCCAGGTTCCATCGGCCGTATCGAGATCGAGCACGCTGCCGACCGTCACGTCCTGACGTGTGAAGGCGAGGCCGAGCGCACCGAGCCGGCGGGGCTGGGCCGCATCGAGCATTTGGCTGGCGATACGCTCGGCCTCGGGCGCCGACAGGGCCAGCGGCAGGGAAAGAGCGAGCAGGTTACGCGGGTCGCGTCCCTCGAGACGGGCCTCGACACTGCCGGCCTGATAGTCCCGCGACGGATCGGCGAAGGCAAGGCTCACCCGGGAAGGGGCGGTGTCGAGCAGGGTATCGGTCCAGCCCGGCCCCGGGTCGACGGTCTCGGCGCGCGCCACCATCAGAGGAGCAGGCACCCGGCCGCGGCTTTCGGCCCTGAGCCCCGTCGCCGTTTCAAGCAGGGCGAAATCATGCGCCGCGCGCAGCGGTTCAAGCGCTGCCCGCAAGCTGGTCACGCCATCAAGACCATAGCCCTCGACAATGCCGTCGAGACCCGAGGTGTCCAATGCGCCGACCTCTCCGCGCCGGCCGAGATCGGCCACGACATCGGCGAGCGGCGCAAGCCCCGTCCGACCATTTAGCCAATGGCCGAACTGCCAGTTCTCGCCATCGCCCCAGACGTCGGCACGAACGGGGAAGGCCGGGAAAGGCCGCGCATCCCAGCACCAGACAAAGGTTCGTTCGACAAAGGGCTGGGCGGCAAAATAGTCGAGGGCCTCCGAGAGGGCCCGCCTTTGCAGCACATCATCGCGGGCGCCGGACGAAAATGGCGGGAGCGCGCTTTCGGAGCTTTTCGGGTCATAGAAGAGGTTTGGCGCATTCGGTCCGAGGTCAACGGCCGGAAAACCGATCTCTGCGAGACGGATGGGCTTGGATCCCGGCACCCAGGCCGTTGGCGTGCTCGCACGAACACCACCCGGGCGCTCATGGTGTGCCGCGCCCCACCATCCGGCGAGATCCTTGGCCCGGAACACCCAGTGCTCGCCATGGGCCGTGTCGTTGATCGGGGTCCGGACCTGTGCCGCCCGGTCGGACGCGCTGGCATAGTACCAGTCATAGCCCTCCCCACCGGCGAATTGCGCCCTGAGATACGCCGCATCACCGGGACCGGCATAGCCGGCAGCGGCATCGAGATGGTCCTTGCCGGGACGCCAGTCGCCCGCCGGTGGATACCAGTCCACGGCCACCAGGTCGATCGCCGGATCAGCCCAGAGCGCATCGAGCGGGAAGAGCACGTCATTCGAGCCATCGCCGGGCAGGTAGGCGCCGTATTCCGTCCAGTCGGCAGCGTAGGTGAGGGTGGTGTCCGGTCCAAGAATGGTGCGGACATCCCGGGCAAGTGCGACAAGTCCCTCGACGAAGGGAAACGCGCCGGCCGCATCGCGCAGACGGGTGAGCCCGCGCAATTCCGAGCCGAGCAGGAAACCGTCGACGCCGCCGGCCGCCTGCGCGAGCCACGCGAGGTGCAGCACGAAGCGCCGATACCCCCAGTCGTCCGCCTGGCCATGATAGCGGACCTTCTGGGCATCGAGACTGAAGTCGGACACAGAAGCGGAGCCGAGAAAGGCCTCGATATCGGCCCTCGCCGCCGCGGTCCCGTCGTGACCGGACGTGATCCGGCCGCGCCAGGGAAACGGGGCCTGTTCGGCCCCGCCATGGGGGTCGGGCAGACCATTGCCCGGCGGGACATCCATGAGCAGGAAGGGAGACAGGGTGACCTCGATCCCCTCAGCCCGCTGCGCCTGGATCGCCTCGATGACCGACCAGTCTGCTGGCGTGCCGCCATATGCGGGCCGGTTGTCGCTGTCACGGGACACCAGATAGGCCGCATGACGACCGAGCCCGCCGCCCTCCCAGGCCCAGGGCCGGGTCACCTTGTCCCGGGTCTCGACCCCCGGACGCACCTCACACGCACCGGCGCGCAGGTCCGTACCGAACCAGGCGATCGTGAGGGCGCTGGCGGACACACGCGGGAGTTCGTCCCTGAGCTGTTCGAGCGAGCGGAGAAAATCGGCGCGGTTCTCGCCGGAATTGGCGTTCTGCGGCGTCTCCACCCCCGGGAATGTACGGGTGCTGATGATGTCGGTGGCGTAGGCGAACTCGCCGGACGCAGGAATGATGTTCACGCCGTCGACATGGCGGGCCAGCTGATCGCCGCCCGGAGGAACCCGGACGATCTCGAACGACAGTTGCGGCAGGCGATTGCCGAACGCGCCCAGCGGAAGGTCCTCGAAAACGATGTAGGCGAGGCCGCGATAGGCCGGGACATTGCCCGCCCCCTCGATCGCCTCGATCAGCGGGTCCGGCTCCTGCGTCTCGCTCCCCGGATAGATCCGCGCATTGACCGACGCAAGATCGAGGGGCTCACCATTTGCCCAGACCCGGTCGACACGGGAGATCGCCCCCTCGCACAGGCCGACGGCGAAGCTCGCCGAATAGCGGTATTCCGTGACGCTCGGTCCGCCCTTGCCGCCGGCGCTGGTCTCGCGCCGGCGCTCGGTGAAGGCCGCCGCCCAGATGACCTGACCGCCGGTGCGCATGCGGCCATAGAGGCTGGGGATGCCGGCCCCCTCCCGGCTTTCCATGACGTGGAGCGCCTTGAGACGCGGGCCAGCAATGTCCTCGGACAGGAGCGCCCTGTCGATGGCGCCGCCGGCGAGGGTGCCGACGGCGCGCCCGATGGCCTGGCCGGCGATCTGCTGACCGAGGACGCTGATGCCTTGCGGCAGGAGCCGGGCGCCGACCGCGGCGCCAACTTCAGCCAGTACGATCTGGGCCATGGCCTAGTCCTCCAATCCGGGGAACGCAAACGCGCACGCAATGCGCCGCTGCCACCAGGGCACGAGCCGCGTCTCCACCACGCTGCGCCCCCAATAGGCATGAATGATCCGGCCGGGCGCCGAGACGATGGCGCAGTGCCGCGCCGGCGCTCCCATCGCCATGCGGAACAGCAGCACGTCACCCGGTCCGGCCTGACCGATCGGACGTTCGACAAGATGGGCGCGGGCCGCCGCTGCGAGCGTATCGGCGCCGGTACGGTCGGCCCAGTCCGGCGCGTAGGCTGGCACGGAGACCGGTTCCGGACCGACACACTCGCGCCAGACCCCGCGCAGCAGCCCGAGGCAGTCGGCCCCCTCGCCCCTGACGCTGGCGCGGTGTCGGTAGGGGGTCCCGATCCAGCCGCGGGTGGCCTCAAGGATCGCCTCGCGCGTCATCGCGGCCCTCCGTCGCGGGCATTGGCTGCGGGACCAGACAGGATGAAATCGGTTCCCGGCATGTGCGGAAAGCCGCGGAAATTCTCGATGTTCTGAAAGACCTCGCGACAGGTCGTCTGGGTCTGGTCGCAGGTCTTTCCCGCATGTTCCGGGTCAGTGAGATCGACCCCGCAGCGGCTATCGCCGAGCACCGCATCGCAGCGGCGCAGGTAGAGCCGACCGATAAGACGCTCCAGGGCCGCCTTGCGCGAGACAAGTTCGGCGGTGAACCCGCCCGGTCCATGCCGGATCTCGCTGAACCGACCGGACCAGACATGCACGAAATACTCCGGAGCCTGCCAGTCGGCTCGTATCACGTCGACTTCAGCGCCGCTCCACAGGCCGGCTGCGAGGTCCGCATCCGTGATGGCGTCGCTGGCGAGGACACCTCTTGCGGCCGCATGGCCGGGCGCAAGATCGCTGCCGGTCCGGAACCGCGCCGCCTCGAGCGCTGCGCCCGGCGTATAGGTGACGCCATCGACGGTCAGCGGTCGGTCATGCTCGGTCAGGGCGACTTCGGCACCGTCGGTGCGCGTGAGGCGCCAGCACAGGCACGTGGTCGTTGCACCGGTCTGCAGCCGGGCCAGGAAGGCGGAGGAAACGGACATGCGGATCAGCCTGTGAGTTCGAGGATTGGGACACTGATGATCCGCCCGGCGCCAAAGGCTTCCAGGCTGGCATCGATCCGGTCGCTGTCGAACCGTGCAGGGCAGTCGAAGCGAAAACCGGCTGTCACGCTCGCGCCGATGGCCGGCGCAACGGGCAGCGTCACCTGCCCGGTCGTGGCGTCGGGTAAGAAGTCAACCGTCTCCACCCCGTCCACGGCAATCCTTACAGTCCCGTCCACCGGCTTGAGGATCGGACGCTGCGTGTCGCCATAATGCTTGACAAGTTGGAAGACCGTCATGGCTCCGTCACCCGCGCCGATCACCTGATCGGTTGCCGTGGGCGATTGTTCGGGCGGACAGGAGCGGTCATCGGCAAAGTCGCGGAAGCGGAAGCCATGGAACCGGCCCCGTCGGGCTTCGAAGAAGGCAATCAGCGCGTTGAGTTCGTCGAGCCGCTCGACCGCGCTGCCGACATCCCAGCGGCGGCGGGAGAAGGCCCAGACGGCATTGCGGACTTCGCGGCCGCTCGCCAGTTCGACGATTTCGGTGTGGCGCTCGGGCCCGCCTATCGCTCCGAAGGCGAGCGCCATCGGGAAACGGACCTCGTGAAAATTGGCAAGGCTCACAGGAAACGTCCTCCAGCGGCAACCGTTCTGGCCAGCGCGGCCGATATCGCGCCCTGGCTGGCCAGAACGCTGCGAGCGTCGCCCTGGCTTCCACCGGCCAGGGTCAGGTTCAGTTGCGCCGGTTGCGCCGTCCGTGAGGAGAGGACGTTTTCAGCGGCGATGCGGGCCAGGTCGCGCAGGATGGCTTCCGCCATTCGCGAGAAATCGAGCTCGCCCGTCCTCGCCGCCCTCGACAGCGCATCCTCGATGCGTTGTCCGGCTTCGACAAAATGGCGTTCCATGCTGGCAGCCGCCTCGCGAGCCGGACCATCGGCAAGCGCCTGTAGCCGTTCGCTTGCAGCCTCCAGGGATTGGTTGAACTCATCCATACTCATGTCTCCGTTCCGGTCTCGTCCGGATAGTCCTTGATCAGAGCGTCAAGCTGCGCGCAGTCGAAACGACCTGCCTGCGTGTCAGCCGCTGTCAGCCATCGCCATTCGCGCAGCGACAGCCGCCAGAAGGCCTCCGGTGGAATACCGAGGCGCAGCGCGGCACGGAGCATCTCGGCCCAGGGCATCTTTCAACCTGCCTCCAGAGCGGCCTCGAAAGCCCGCGCAATGGCATGGGCCGCGACCGGCCAGCCGATCCGTGCGGCGATCTCCGTCTCGCAGGAAAGCAGGCCGGCTTGTTGCGCCTCGCCCGCCCCGCGCAGGAGCGCGCCAAGCACGATGGTTCCATCCTGCGGTGTCATCGTGCCGAGCCGGGCCGCCAGCGCGCCAAGCGAAACACAGTCCAGCGCGTCCAGCATCTCCGCCAATGCGCCGAGCGTGAGGCAAAGCGCATGCGGCTGGCCGTCGATCGGCACACTGACTTCGCCGCGCGCAGGGTTCATGGCATGAGCGGCGCGAAGGACACCGCTCCGGCGCTCTCGAGGCCAAGGCCGAACTGCGCTTCGCCGTCAAAGGCCCCGCCATAGGTCAGGCTGGTAACCTGAAACCGTCCCTGAAGGACCCCGAACCCCGGAATGACCAGTTGGAAGAGGTCCGAGCGTCCGTCGAAGAACAGGCTGCGAAGCTGGCCATCGCTTGCCGCCGACTTGAAAACGCCATTGCCCTGCACCGCGACTGAACGAACGCCGGCGCCATCGATGAGTTCGCGCCAGGCCGCCGGACTGTCCGCGTTTGTGCCATCGACCTGGCCGGCCACACAGGAGAAACGCGTGGTGCGTATCCCGGCAAGCGTTTCATAGCCGCCCGCCCCATCGGCGATCTTGATGAGGACATCGCGTCCCTTCTGGCCAGCCATCACACGGCCTCCTCTGCAATGATGCGGATCTGCAAGATGCCGCGGAACGAACGGCGGTCGGCCGCGCGCAGCACGTCAGAATAGAGCACGTGCTGCAGAACGACGGCCTGGCCCGGCACATCCAGCGCCTCGCCTTCGATGATCTCGCGCAGGCGGCCGAGCACGAGCATGGCGAAGCCGCGCCCACCCCAGCGGCTTGCCAGCGCCAGCGTGATGCGATGCTCCAGCGCAGGGCTGCAGCTTGCACCGGCGTCGCGGGCTTCATGCCGCTCGAGCCGCAGATAGGGAAAGGCCGGCGCGTCGGTCTCGTCGTCGAAGATCCGCGCCGGTGCTCCGAATTCCGATTGCAGCCAGGTGTCGGCCCGCAACCGCAGGAGCAGCGCCTGCAGCAGATCCGCGCCTGCCGCTGCAGGCAAGGTGAACGCCGTGCTCATACCCGCATCTCCCGGTGCGCCATGAGGATGGCCGAGACATCGGCGGGCAGGCCGCGCTCGCCGCCAAGTTCGCTGCGACCAGTTCGATAGGCCTCGGCAGCAAGGCGCATCACAGCCAGCTGCAAGTCCTCGGGAAGGCTCGCAGCAGGACCGAACCCGCACTCGAAAACAACGTCGGCATGGCCGCCGGACACGATCGCCGGTGCCATGCTCCAGGGCCTGACCACCAGACGCCCGGCAAACAGCTGAAAGCGCGATGACATGTCTTCGCTGGCACCGGACTCGTCGGTCAGCGTGACGCTCACCAGCCCGATCACTGGACGTGGGCGCAGGATGAACCCGTTGCCAGCCAGCGTTGCGGGCCACGCCTGCAGGCGCCGCGACAGGGTCCGCCGCACAAGCGTCAGCCCCGACGCCGCCTCGAGGCGTGCAGTGGCGGACGCGACAAGGTCTGCAACCAGCTCATCCTCACCAGCATGACCGATCCGCAGATAGGCCTTGGCATCGGGCAGGCTAACAGCCGGTTCGGCTGGCGGTGTGATCACCGTCAGGGTCATGGTGGGCTCCATCTGGGAGTGGCGGCCGGAGATCATGGCCGCGAAAGGAAAGCACGCTCCGGACCCGGCCTTGAGAGCCGGGACCGGAGCGTCAGTTGGGGGGAGGACCTGTGGGAGGCGCCTAGAACACCATCACCTTGATGGCGTCGAAGTTCTGAACGCCGCCGCCCACGCGCTTGGTCGTGTAGAACAGCACATATGGCTTCGCCGAGAACGGATCGCGCAGGACCCGCGCGCCCTGACGGTCGACGATCAGATAGCCGCGGCGGAAGTCGCCGAATGCGATCGCTGCATTGCCCAGACCGATATCCGGCATGTCCTCGACCTCGGTGACAGCATAGCCCATCACGGTCGCTGCCTCACCATTGAGGCCAGGCTGCCAGATGTACCGGCCATCGGCATCCTTCAGCTTGCGAACGGAAGACACCGTGCGACGGTTCATGACGAACCGGCCATTGGCGCGGAACTGGCTCTTCGGGGTGTAGATCAGGTCGATCAGCTGGTCGGCAGCATTTGCGAGGCTGAAGTCCCCGGCAACCGAGCCGATCTGGCCCCAGGCATGGCTGGCATCGGCAACAATGGTGTAGTCGAGCAGCCCCTTGGGCTTGGCAGCGCCACTGCCCGTTATGAAGGCGGCACTCTCCTGGGCGGCGAACGCGGCTTCCACCTCATCGGCAAGCCATTCGTCCACGTCGGCATAGGCGTCCTCGAGCAGGGTCTGGGTCGCGGCCGGCATCGCATAAAGTTCGCCGGCCGGGAATTCTAGGAGCGACAGGTTGGGCGAAGCGGTCTCGGTTCGCGCGCCCGTTTCCGCGGCCCAGGCTGCGACCGCGCCGAGGCCGACCGGCTTCTTGTAGACCCCTGCAGAGGTCTGGCGGACGGTCGCGATGGTCCGCATCGGCGAGGCGACCTGGAGCCGGGCCTCGATCAGCCGGTCGAGTTCCGGCGGAGCGACATAGCCGCCCTGCTCCGGTGTCCCGCTCTCCAGCGACTTGGTGTCGAGCCGGGCGATACCGCTTTCATCGCCGGAGCGGAGATAGCGAGCCCAGGCCTCACGGCGCGGGTCGGTCTCCTCGAAGCCCCGACCGGTCTCGAGTGCCGGTGCCGCGGACTTCACGGCGAGGTCGTTCAGCCGGCGGTCGATACGGGCAAGCTTTTCACCGGTCAGCGCATCAGCGCTGCCCTTCGCCTCGATCTCGGCCAGCCGGGCGTCATTGGCCTGCTTGTAGGCTTCGAAGGCTGCCATCAGGTCAGCTGTCAGGGCCTGGGCCTCGGTCGAGGCCATCTTGGTTTCCTTGGTCATGTCCATCCTCTGTCAGACGTTTATCGCTCAGGCGGCTTGCGGCCGGCCCTGCAATCGTGTGAGCCGCGCCAGCGGCTGCATGGGCGCCGAGACCAGCGAGATCTCGACAAGGTCGACGGCAATAAGTTCGCGACCATGCGTGCGGGGGCGCCAGAGCCTGGGGCGAAATCCGATGGACAACCCGTCCAACCCGCTCGCGAGCAGGCGCCGTGCGCCGTCGGTCTCGACCAGGCCGCGGACAAACAGCCCTCGGCCCGTCTCGCGCAGCAGCGTCCAGCGTCCCGCCACCGCCCCGTTCCGGTGTTGCAGCAGCATCGGGATCGACCCGCCCGACCGCAGGGAGGCGGCGAAGGCCCCGCCGCGCACCACATCGCCGGCGAGATCCGGCGCTCCGAACACCGAGGCATAGCCCTCGATCAGCTCCGGGCCGGTCATGGCCGCGTCTCCAGACGCGCCTCGATCCGGTCGAGCTGGCGGTGGATCAGCTCCAGCCGGGTTTCCAGCTTGGCAACACGCACACGCTCGGCAGCCACATGGCTTGCGGCCAGTTCCAGCGCTTCCAGCCGTTCGGCGGCCGCCCCGATCCACATCACGACGGACACGCACTGCACGCCGACGGCCAGAAGCATTGCCGCCGTCACACGGCGATCAAACAGGAACGGGCCGCGCATCACCGGTCCGCCTTCTGCGGCGCAAAGCCGGCAATCGCCCGCTTCTCATTTTCGGACAGGAAGCCCACACCATCGAGCTTCGACCAGAAATCCACGCGCTCGGCAGCCAGCGCCGCAACCTGGTCGGTCCGGCACCTGAGCGTCGCGTCCGGCCCGAAACGGTGACCGATCCAGCGGGTCAGCGCCGTGGCCATGCGTTCAGCCAGGGGGAGCACCGTGCTTTTCCAGAAAGCGCTGTTGGCTTCGCGATAATTCGAGAAGGTATTGTCACCGGGAATCCCCAGCAGCATGGGCGGCACACCGAACGCCAGCGCGATCTCGCGCGAGGCCGCATGGCGGGCGTCGAGGAAGTCCATGTCCGTCGGGGTGAGAGACATCGGCTTCCAGTCCAGCCCCCCTTCCAGCAGGAGCGGCCGGCCGGCATTCATCGCGCCGGTGTGCTGGCTGTCGAGTTCGGCCTTGAGCCGGTCGAACTGCTCGTCGGTCATCCGCGCGCCGTCCCGGCCATAGACAAGAGCTCCCGAGGGCCGCGCGGAATTGTCGAGCAGGGCCTTCTGCCAGTCTGCCCCGGCATTGTGCAGGTCGAGCGCCTTGCGGGCCGGCGCAAGCGGGGACAGCCCCATGATGTCATCGCCGGGATGGAACAGCTTTAGATGCAGTACCGGCAACCAGCCATCGCTGGTCCGGCTGATCGTCCGCCGCGTCCGGCCGGCCTCGTAGGTCCAGCCCTCGACCCAACCATTATAGCCCGTCACGGGCTTCATCCGCTCGGGCCGCAGGACAAACAGGGCGCCGGGGACATCGTCGCTCGCCAGCGAGGCTGCCTCGGCAAAGGCGTTGCCGCTGATCTGGAGGCTCGCATAGAGTTGTTCCAGGAAGTGCTGGCCAACCATGTCGGGCGCCGGCGACGACAGCAGGGCCGCCAGATCGCGATCATCGGTCTCAAGCGGGATCGAAGCCGCGGACTCGGCGATCATGCGCACGCAACGATAGGCCACGGCATTGCCGAGATAGCCGTCCCGGATCAGCGCCGCCGGCGACCGCGCCCCCCATCTCGGTGACGCCAGCTGCGCCAGCGCCACAAGCGAGGCCCCCGGCTCGGACGCCTTCTCTTCTCTCTGCCACGGCCAAGCCATCGCCACATCCCTTCCGGTTTTTCCCAGCATGGCCATTTGTAGCCTTACGACGTCCCCGGTCGGATTTCCTGAGAGTTATTCCAATGTATTCAAGTCATTGCCCCGGGATAGGCGAGCGCCGATCCCCGTCTGCGGTGGCGGGATGGCCAAGACCGCACAAATCCGCCTATACCGGCGCCCTTCAGTGGCCGTTCGGAAGGAGCTCCATGTCCGGAACCATCATCTCCATCGCCAATTCCAAGGGCGGTGTCGGCAAGACCACGACCTGCGTCAGCCTTGCCGAGGCCTTCGCCGCCGAGGGCTACAAGACTCTCGTCATCGATCTGGACATGCAGGCCAACGCCTCCATGCTGATCTTTGGGCAACAGGGCGATGAGCGGCTCTATCAGGCAATCAGCCACCACAAGACGCTTGCCGACTATCTCGACGAGAATTTCCTTGGCGAGGAACTGGTCCCGATGGCGAATTTCATCGCGCAGCATGCGAGCGACGTCACCCATCTCGGCCACACGCTCGACATCTCGCTTGTCCCCTCGGCACCGAAACTGCGCCGCACCGAACGCACGCTGATCTACGAACTCACCGGCCAGGGCTTCAGCATGAATGCGATCGAGACCCGCGTCGGCAACCGGCTGCGCCAGGATCTCGACAAGCTGCGCCAGACCTATGACGTCATCCTGTGCGACTGCCCACCCGGCATCTCGGCCATGACCGAAGCCACGCTGCGCGCCTCGCACCTGATCATCGTGCCGACGATCCCGGATTTCATGTCGACGCTTGGTCTCGATCTTTTCACTGGCGACGTCATGGCGACTCTCGGCAAGACAGCATCGGGGCGAAAGCCCGTCGTCCTCGCCACCCGGTTCGATGCCAGCGACCACCAGAAAATCGTTCTCGCCGCCATGAAGGACGGTGCGGAGGCGGAAGAGACAGGCTATCACATGTTCGACACGATCATTCCGGCCGATCCGAACTTCGCCGTGAACCCGATTGAACTCGGACACGCGCCCGCCCTCGGCCAGAAATGGTCCGGCCAGGCCCTCGAGGTGCTCGACAGCCTCTATCGGGAAGTGAAGGAGCGACTGAATGAGCCTGCTGGGTGACGGAAAGGCAGCCATGGCGGCGATGGTGAAGGAGGCCGCCCTTTTCCCACGCATCAAGCCGGCGGACTGGTCGGCTGCGGCTGTGAAGCTCGCCAAGAAGCAGGTGATCGCCGCCGGGCTGACGGCTAAGGACCTCAGAACCATAAGGTCCGCCATCGGCGCGCCGGTATTCGAGCGGACGTTGAACGACCTCACCGCCTTCCAGGCCAAGCTTCTGGCAAAGCGGATCGACCCGACCGTCACCCCGGAAGAAATTGCCTCGAAGGCCATGGCGCTCGCCATCATCCAAGACCGCCTCCGGGCGTCAACGCCCTCCCAAGGCGCGAGACCCGCCGATGGCGAGGCCCGGGAACCGGCCGGGGATGCCGACGCCGAATCTGCCCCGAAAGCCAATCCCTACCTCGGCCGCAAGGCTTTCCGCGTCCGCTGAGAAACGTCAGAGCCGGCGGATCTGCGGCCCTGCGCGTCGCTCGACCGAAACGACCGTCACCGCCCAGACCAGTGCATCGACGCGATCAGGCGAGCGCCGCAAGCCATCCGTGCCGAACAGCAGCATCTGCTCTTCCAGCTTCGGAAAGCTGCCCACATGCCGCACCCGTCCCTGCTCATACATCAGGGACACCGGAGCCGCCCGCTCACGCTTTGTCAGAGAGGCCCGCCGCGCCAGCACCGGCACGCGGCACCCGGCCGCCTCAAGCGTCTGCACCACCATGTCACCGCCCTGGTTGATTTCCGCGACAATACGGCTGGCGGCAAATTCCTCGGCGAGTGATACTGCGCGCCGGGCCCATCCGAGCGGGGAGAGCCCGCCCTCGCTGGCATCAGCCAGCACATAACAGTCCACCTTCTCGTTTGCCCGCTCGATCCCGCCGACAGCGACAATCCCGCACTCATCCGCCCCGGCTGCGTCACTGGCCGGCGGATCGACAGCGACCACCACATCATGAAAACCGGCCGGCGCGCGTTCGATCCGTGCCGCCTCGATCATCGAGCCGGTCCAGAGCGCACCCTGATTGCCGGAGAGGAGGATCCCGTCGAGTTCCTGGCGGCCAAGCGATGTTCCACCATAGGTGGCCTCCACGGCGGACAGGAACTGAGCGGACAAAAAGGCTGCGTTATCGTGCGTCCGTCCGGTTGTCACCACTGTGTCCGGCGCCGCCACGAGCGCGCGGATCAGGGAGACGGGCTTCGGCGTCGTCGTGACCACCGCGCGCGGATCCGGCCCGATCCGCAAGGCCATCTGGAGCATGTCCCAGACCATCTGGCCCCGCTTCCAGGCTGCGGCCTCATCGCACCAGGCCGCGTCGAACTGGGGTCCGCGCAGGCTGTCGGGATCCTCGGCGGAAAAGACATGGGCCAGCGCACCGTTCGGCCATTCGAGCCGCCGGCGCGAGACCTGGTAGACCGGTGGCTCCTCCTCACACCCCATGGCCACGGCTTTCAGACCGGACGGCCCCTCGATCATCACCTCGCGCACGTCCGAGAGCGTCGGGCCGACCAGCGCAATCCGTCCCAACCCGGCCTGTGTAGCGGCAAACCGGGTCCATTCGGCACCGGCGCGTGTCTTACCAGCCCCGCGTCCTGCCATGAACAACCATGTCCGCCAGGCGCCGGCAGGCGGGCGCTGGCTGTCCCGTGCCGTTGCCAGGAAAGGCGTGGCGGCCAGCCGCAGGCGCTCGGCTTCCCCGGGCGCCCGGGAGCCGGGATCGAGTGTCCAGTCCGCCCAGCGGTGCGGGCCTGTTTCAAGTTCGAATGTCCCCATCTTCGCGATGATCCACCGGAAGCGGCCCCGTCGGATTGAATACGCTGGTAACCGGACTTAAATGACCAATAGGTCAGTTAGGTCCTTCGATGGTTGTCCGGCTGCAATACGTTGAATGCAATCGGGACGTCGACGGTACAAACCGGTGCCGGCCCGGATGCGTCGTGAGAACTACGCGCAGGATGAACAGTTCGGAACGGGAAGGAGCCAGGCCATGACGCGCACAGGCATAGCAATCGGCGCCCTTCAGGCACTCATCGTGGTGGGTGTCATAGCGCTCGCCCTGTTCCTGTCCAACGCACTCCGGCCCGATGAAACGCAACGCCGCGCCGAAGGCACGGGTGCGGTCACCGTGCAGGCAGTAGACGTTGTCCACCCGGCCGAAGAAGCCTTCACGCCCAGGCTAAACCTGAACGGTGTTGTCGAAACCAGAGCCCAGACATCGGTGTCGCCGCAGGTGAGCGGCATGGTGATCCGTGTGTCCCCGCGCTTCCGAACAGGCGCAACATTCAAGCGCGGCGATCTGCTTTTCCAGATCGACCCGGCCGACTTCGAACTCGCGGTGGAACGGGCAGCGGCCGAGATCGCCGCAGCACGCTCCGACCTGATGGTCCTGAAGGCGGATGCCGAGATTGCGATCCGCGAATGGCGCGCGCAATATCCCGACAGGGAGCCCACCGCCCTTGCCGCAAGGGAGCCACAGATCGCCGCAGCCGAAGCCCGGCTGAAGAGCGCCGAAGCAGCCAGGAAAACCGCCGAACTGGCCCTGCGCCGTACCACGATCCGAGCCCCCTTCGACGGACGGGTGCTGAGCACACAGCTCGAAGTCGGCGAGTTCGTCTCCCCACAAACGCCCGTCGGACAGATCTATCCCATCGAAGCGGTCGAAGTGGCCGCCACGATGTCCGATGCACAACGACAGCAACTCGGCGCGCCTGTTGGCCAACCGGTCGAAATCCGCGCCGAGAGCATGACCGGCCCCCTCATCGGGAAAATTGTCCGGATCGATCCCCAGCTTGCCCCGCGGACCCGCCTGACGACCATCCGGATCAGCATGGAGGCGGGCGGCTCTCTGAGCCTCGGCGCTTTTGTCGATGTCTTCGTAGAGGGAGAAACCGTGGAGAACACGCTTGCTATCCCTGCAACGAGCTTCGCCGACGGCAACACGGTCTGGGTCGTGAGCGGCAACAAGCTTGCCACCCGCACGGTCGAACGCATCGCTGAACGCGGCGACCGCGTCATCGTACCATCCTTCGACGTGGCCGATGGCGTTGTTGTCGTGCCGCCGGTCAATGCGCGTGACGGACTGCCCGTGTCGACGGACAGCCCGGCCGAAGAAGCGGGAGTGCGCAATGTCAGCCTCGAGCGCTGATCCGGAGGATCGGTTTGCGGCCAGCAGCCTGATCGCCTGGTTCATCAGAAACCCGGTTGCCGCAAACCTGCTCATGGTCATCCTGCTCGTCGGGGGCACACTGACAGCTGCAACAATGCGCACGGAAGTCTTCCCGACCATTGAACCCGGCATCATCACTGTGTCGGTCCCATTTCCCGGCGCAACGCCCGCGGAGGTGGAAGAAGGCATCACACGCCGTGTCGAGGAAGCCGTCCTGGGCCTTGATGGCGTGGATCGCGTGCTCTCGACCGCCGCGGAGAACCTTGGCACGGTCACCATAGAGCTCGACGATTTCGCTGACGACCAGATCGTCAAGGATGATGTCCAGTCCGCTGTTGACCGGCTCGTCGATTTTCCACCCGAGAACGCAGAGGAGCCCTCCGTCGTTGCCGTTCGGGCAAAGGGCGGAGTCGCCACGCTTGCGCTCAGTGGCGAGGTTGACAGGCTGACCTTGCGCCAAGTCGCCGAAGAGATCGAACGCGACCTGATCGCGAGGCCCGGCGTGTCGCTGGTCTCGATCACCGGGGTTCAGGGCTACGAGATTTCCATCGAGGTGACCGAGGAAACCCTGCAGGCCTACAACCTGTCCTTCAGCGAAGTGGCCAATGCCGTCCGCCGTGCTTCCATCGATCTTGCCGGCGGTTCGCTGGAGACCCGCAGCGGAGAAATCCTTGTCCGCGTCAATGCGAAGCGCCAGGTCGGCGAAGCGTTCGGGGATATTATCATCCGCGCCGATGCCGACGGCTCGGTCCTGCGCCTGTCAGACATCGCCAACATCCGCGACGGCCTTGCGCGCGGCGATCTCATCAACACCTACAATGGCAAGCCCGCCATCTTCATCGACGTTTCACGAGCCGAGGGTGAGGATATCCTTGCCGTCAAAGCAGCCCTGGACGCGTTCCTCGCTGGCTACGCGCCGCCACCCGGCATCTCGCTGGACATCTTCAGTGACCAGACCGTCCTGCTGCGCGAGCGGATCAACCTGCTCCTGCGCAACGGGATATTCGGCTTTGCCCTCGTCTTCACGTTCCTGGTCCTCGTGCTCGACCTGAAGCTTGCAACCTGGGTCACGGTCGGCATCGCCACGGCCTTTCTCGGCGGCTTCATGCTGTTCGGCACCGCCGGCGTGACCATCACGATGGTATCGCTTTTCGGACTGATCATCGTGCTCGGTCTCGTTGTCGACGATGCCATCGTGATCGGCGAGAACATCGAAGCGGCACGCCTGGGCGGTCTGTCAGACACCGAAGCGGCCATTGCCGGGGTGAGCGGCGTGTTCAGCCCGGTGCTCGTGGGGGTCATGACCTCGGTGGCCGCCTTCTTCCCCCTGCTGCTGATCGGCAGCACGTTCGGCGATATCGTCAGCGCCATTCCGATCGTGGTCATTGCGACCCTGATCGTCTCGCTCGTGGAAGCCTTCTTCATCCTCCCCTCTCACCTGAGCCATGGCGGGAACTGGTCGCGCGGGCCGGTCCGCGTTGTCCAGCAACGGGTCGCCGCGGCGACCAACGCCCTCGGCGAGCGCCTTGGCCAACTCGTTTCCCTGGCTGCGCGCTGGCGCTATGCGGCAATCGGCATCGCCGCAGCGCTGATCATCTTCTCACTACAACTCGTGGCCGGAGGCATGGTGCGCTTCGTTTTCTTTCCGGCAATCGAACCCGATACGATCTCGGCATCCGTCACCCTACCCGAGGGCACCCCCTTCAGCCGGACGCGCGAGGCCGTCGATCGCCTTGTCGCGGGCGCGAAGACCGTTGCCGAAGAGGTCGAACGGGAGACCGGCGAAACCCCGTTCAAGAACATCATCGCCACGGCTGGAGGACGACCGCTCACCGGCGGCGGGCCCGGGGAAGAAAGCGGCTTTGTCGCAAAGGAGACGATCGGCGCGGTATCCATCGAACTGACCGGCGCCGGGGAAAAGACCTATTCTGCAGGCGAGCTCGAGCGCCGCTGGAAGGCGGCCGTGGGTCCGATTGCGGGCACAGAACGGCTGGTCTTCACCTCGACCTTTGCCAGTTTCGGGGCCGATATCGAATTCGAACTTGCCCATGAAGACCAGGATACGCTGGTCGGTGCGGCAGATGCGCTGAAAACCAAGCTGGCCGACATTCCGGGCGTGGACCAGATCGAGGACAGTTTCGATCTCGGCAAGCGCCAGCTTGTGTTCGAACTGACACCGGCCGGCGAGGCAGCAGGCCTGCAACCCGCCGACATCGCCGGCCAGATCCGCGCGGCCTTCTTCGGCGAGGAGGTGCAACGCATACAGCGCGGCCGCGAGGAAGTCCGCGTCTACGTCCGCTATCCCGAATCCGCCCGGCTGAGCCTCGACCGCCTTGATGACTTTCGCGTTCGCCTGCCCGATGGCTCCGGCGCTCCCCTCTTCACCGTCGCCCGGGCCGAGGAAAGCCGCGCCTTCTCATCCATCGAGCGGGTCGACGGACGCCGGATCGTGACGGTCTCGGCCAATGCCGACGAAACGGTCACCACACCGAACCGCGCCAATGCCATCATCATCGACGAGATACTCCCCGAGCTCATGGCGGACTATCCGGCGCTGCGCTGGACGCAGGGAGGCGCGGCCCGCGAGCAGAATGAGGATTTCGCCGCCCTCGGCCGCGCCTTTGTCATCGTCCTGCTCGTGATCTTCGGTCTCGTCGCCACGCAGCTGAAATCCTACTGGCAACCGCTCGCGGTCCTCGTCGCCATCCCGCTGGCGATCACTGGCGCGATATTCGGCCACTGGATCCTCGGTTACACGCTGTCCTTCGTCTCGATCTTCGGGATGATCGCCTTGTCGGGCGTATCCGTGAACGCTTCGGTGGTGCTCCTGGACTATTTCAACACCTTGAAAAGGGATGGGATGGACCGGACCGAAGCGGCAGCTGCCGCCACCACGCGGCGCTTCCGCCCGGTGCTTCTGACCACGCTGACCACAGCGCTCGGCTTGCTGCCGCTGCTGTTGGAGACCAGTCCCCAGGCGCAATTCCTGATCCCCATGGCCGTCAGCCTCGGCTCGGGCATCCTATTTTCGGGATTCGCCGTCCTCGTCGTCACGCCCTGTGTCGCGCTGATCATCGACGATATCGGCACCGGGCTGACGCGGAGACTGCGGCGTGATCCCATTGCCCCCACCCTGCCTGCTCGGTGATTTCGCGAGCCATGTGACCAGGCACGCCAGATGGCGAGGTCGGCTGGTGTCCCGGTCGTCAGTTCACAAGCCTCATATCCCCCCAACGGGAAGAAAGGCGCAATCGACGTCGCCACATCCCCGGTCCCCGGCAAGGATCAATGCAGGTGAAGCTCGCCGTCATACGGGGTGAAATCCAGCTCGACATCGTCCAGCCAGAGCGTGTCGATCGACCCGCTGGCGTCGTCCGGCATGGCGGCGTCCGAATTTTCAGGCGCGGGCGGCACGAACGGGGCAGCGCGTCCGGTGATGCCATTGAAGGCAAAGCTGTCGGCACTTTCCGGTGTCTGGTCGAGGGCGGGCGAGGCGGCCGGATTGACCGTCAGCTCGAAACTGTCGGTTGATACAGCCCCGAACGTATCCGTTGCGGAGAGGATGATCGAGAGCCCGCCAGTATCGGCCAGGTCCGGAGACGCGGTGAAAATGCCGGTCAGGCTGTTGATCGTCAGCCAGTCGGGCAAGGGATCGCCATTGGCCAGCGTCGCCGAATAGGTGATGGCGTCGGCCTGGTCGACGTCGACAAATGCGCCAGCCGAAGCGGTCAGGAACTGGCTTGTGCCCGCATCCACGGCCTGGTCCGCGATGGGAGACAGCAGCACGGGCGCATCATTCACCCCGACCACCGCAAAGCCGATAATTCCGGTATCGGACAGAAGCCCGTCATTCACGAAGAAGTCGGCCGAGACTGCACTCGTCTGGCCTTCCGGCAGGCTCTGCAACAGCGCCGAAGCTGTCGGGTCGAAGCTCAGCGTTCCGGACGCGGGATCATAGCCGATGCCGCTGGTCCCGCTGATGACCACAAATGAATCCTTCGTCAGTTGACTGTCAGGATCGCTGGCGAGGTCCAGCCCATTGAAATCGGTGCCGAAAACAAGCTCGACCGGCGTGTTTGCTGGCACCTCACCTGGCACGTCGAAATCGACCGCGACGGGCGCATCATTGAGCGCAGTGACCGCCACCGACACGCCAGCCGTGTCGGAAAGTCCCTCACTATCGCTGACCGTATAGTCGAAACTGATCGGGTCGGTGTCGTCGGGCCCGGGCGTGACCAGCAGTTGGTTGTCCGCCGTCAGCGTTACGGTTGCCGCGCCGATGCCAACCGCCCCGCCCGGGGTCACCGCCGTCCCGTTGATCGCGGTGATGGCAAGATCGCCACTGTCCTCGTCGCTGTCATTGGCCAGCACGTCGATGGTGACCGGCGTGTCCTCGCCCGTTGTCGCGGTGTCATCGGTGCCGACCGGGGCATCGGGGGCTGCGGTCACGGTAAGCTCGAAACCGGCCGATGCCACCGAACTTGCTAGCCCCTGCCCGTCATCGGCAAGCACCGCCACGCTCACCGTGCCGGTGAAATTGCTTGGCGGCGCGTAGCTGAAACTGCCATCGGCAGCGACGGGGACCGTTTGCTCTCCGAAGCCGCTCCCATCCGGGTAGGTGAACACCAGCGAGACCGATACCGGATCGCCATCGGGATCGGAGATGCCCGCGAGCGCAGCCCCTATGGCCGCCTGCAGGGCGTTGCCTGTATCGTCCTCGGGGATTGACTGGGCGCCAATCGCGCCGATGAGCGGTGCGTCATTGGCCCCGGCAACGGTAAAGCCGAGCGTGCCGGCGTCGAGGAATTCACCATCGCTCACCTCGAACACCACGGTCACATCGGCCGTCTCGCCATCCCTGAGGGCGAGGAATGCGGCAATACTGGTCGGATCGATCACGAGATCGCCCGTGGCGGGATCATAGGAAAGGCCAGCAGCGGCCGGGCTGAGGGGAGCGCCGCCATCAATCGTCGCGCTGGAGAAGCTGAAGCTGCCGGTTCCCAGGGCACTGTCCGGATCGGTGGCGAACAGGTCAAAGTCGAGCGTGTCGCCCAGCGTTTCGCTGGTCACGGTTCCGCCGGCAATGGTGCCGAGATCAACCGTGTTGGCGACAGGAACATCATTCACGCCGGCGACCTCGATGGTCACCGAGCCGCTGGCCCCGAGTTCTCCATCGCTTGACGTGTAGTCGAATGCGAGTTGGCCATTGAAATCTGCATCGGGCGTGACGGTCAGGGTGTAGTTGCTGTTCACCCGCACCGTTGCCTGCCCAACATCAATCACCGACCCGATGGGCGCCGCCGCACCATTGATCTCGGATACCAGCAGGCCGCTGCCTTCAGGGTCGCTATCATTGGCCAGTACGTTGAGGGTAACCTGGGAGCCTTCACTCACCGCGCCGCTGTCATTGCTGGCAGACGGCGCATCATTCACACCTGTCACGGTAAAGCTGTAACGCCCCGCCGCGCTGGACGTGCCATCGCTTGCCGTGAATTCGGCCACGAGGCTGGCCGTATCACCAGGACCGAGATCGCGGAAAAGCGGCTTGCCGGCCGTGTCGAGCGCAAAGGCGCCCGTGGCAGGGTCGTAGCTGAGACCGATATCAGCAAGGTCGGCCACCGGCTGGCCGTCCAGGGTCGCGCCCGTGAAGGTGAGACTGGCAGGCGACAGGTCCGTATCCTCGTCGGTCGCGAAGTCATCCAGCGGGACATCATCGCCGATATCCAGGGCGAACCCTTCATCGACAGCAAAGGCACCGGTCAGGCTGTCGCTTGCGACCGGTGCGTCGTCGGTTGCCAGCACCTCGAGAGCGAAGATCGAGCCAGCCACCAATTGACCGTCGGAGGCGAGCACCATGAGCTGGAGGTTGGCAGCATCGCCGGCATCCGGCGTGCCCGAAAAAGTGCCATTCTCGAAGTTCAGCCAATCGGGCAGCGGCTGGCCGTTCGTCTGGTAGGCCGTCAATGTCAGCGTGTCGCCATCCTGGTCGGTAAACGTCCCGTCCGGGATGGCAAAGGAGAAGGCCGCGTCCTCGGCCGCCTGCTGGTCAGCCAGGGCTGCCGTGATCACTGGCGCATCATTCCCTGCCGAGACATTGATCGTGGCCGTTGCGGTGTCGAAGAACTCGCCATCGGTGATGGTGTAGCTGAAACTGATCGGCCCTTCGAAGTCTTCGGGTGGAAGCAGCGAGATCGTTCCGTCGAGGTTGATCGTGACATCGACCGATGCCGTGAGCAGGCTTCCGTCCACGACCACCTCGGAAATCACCCGCACCGTTTCGCCGGCAATGACGCTGTTGCCATTGATCGCCGTCAGCAAAAGCGTGTTGCCTTCCTCGTCGCTGTCATTGGCGAGAAGGTCGACCGTGACCTGCCTGTCCTCCTGGGCCGGCACGGTATCGTCGACAGCATCCGGCTCGTCATTGATGACGCCGACATTCACCACCAGCGTCGAATCCGTGGCTGCACCGGCCCCGTCCGTCGCGGTGACCGTTACGGTATAGGAACCGGTGTCGGCACCGGTCGGCGTGCCGGACAAAGCCTCTGCACCAGGCGTGTCCTCAAGGCTCATCCAGCCCGGCAGCGGGTCGCCATTCGACAGGGCGGCCGTCAGCGCGACGGTATCTCCGGGGTCGATCTCGCTGAACACGCCCGCCAGGGAGACATTGAGCGGGCTGTCTTCATTGAGCGTCACCGATCCGGGTACGTTTACCACCCGCGGCGCGTCATTGGTATTGGCAAGGCTGATCGTGACCGTGCCGATGTCGAACCCGGCGCCGTCCGATACCGTGTAGGCAAAGGAGAAGTCGCCCACGAAATCCGCCGGCGGCGTCACGCTGAGCGTTCCGTCGCCATTCAGCAGGATGTCCGCTCCGCTCACAGCGACACTCTGGCCGACCGAAATCGGCTGTCCGGCGATAGCGATAATGCCGAGCGGATCGTTTTCCGGGTCGGTATCATTGCCGAGCACATCGACAAGAATCGTCGAATCCTCATCGCCTGCCGCCGTATCGTCGCCTGCGACGGGGAATTCATTGACCTCGAGACTGGTCAGCGTCACCCGGTCGAGGCGCGCCAGTTCATCGCCGCCGCGGACACCGGTGATGGCCACCTGATCGCCATCCTTCAGGATGAGCTGAAAAGTTTCCGAATCCGGAGTGCCAAGCCCATTCCCACCGCCCACGCCGCTGAACCCGGCCTGCTGTATGCCATTGACCAGGACCGACCAGTTGGCCGCCCCATCGCTTTCATTCAGGAAATCGACGCGGACCTCGTAAAGGCCGGACTCGCCACTGAACGTCCCCGCCATGGTCCCGTTCGCAAAGGTCCGGATTGCCTGGCCGCCCAGCGCGTCGGCGCGGTTCTCGACTTCGTAGCCCGCAAGGTCGAGGTCCTCTGCCTCGTTGATCCCCGCTACGAGGATCGCCGAGCCATTTGTTGCCCCCGCGACGGTCACATTGAACGTATCCGCAACGGCAGCCTGACCATCACTGGCAACGACACTGATCGACAGTGCGCCGACATCGCTGGTGCCCGGGGTGCCCGAAAACTGTCCCGTCAGCGGGTTGAAGCTCAGCCAGCCCGGCAGCGGATCGCCATTGGCCAGGCTGGCAGTCAGGGTCAGACTGTCACCATCGGCGTCGCTGAACGTTCCTGCCGGTACCGCGAACAGGAACCCATTGCCCGCAACGGCCGTAGTATCGGCCAGCGGGTTCGCCAGCACCGGAGGTGCATTGGTATCGCCGAGTGCCGTGACGGTCAGCCGGTCCACACGCGCTAGTTCCCCGGCATTGCTTTCCCCGCGTAGGGTGATCAAGTCGCCCGTGTTGAGCCCAAGAGTCAGGCTCTCGGTCGCAAGCGTGCCGAAGCCGTTATTGCCGCCCGTCCCGAGGAAGGACGCCTGCGCGATGCCGTTGACCAGCACGGTCCATGTGGCGACGCCGTCGCTTTCATTGAGGTAATCGACATCCAGCTGGTAGGCGCCCGATGCCCCGGTGAATGTGCCCGACGCCGTTCCGACCCCGAAGGTGCGGATCAGTTCGCCGCCCGACACACCGGCACGACCTTCGATTTCGTAGTCCTGGAGTTCGAGGGCTTCAGCCTCCGTCACGCCGACACCGATCGACGCCGTTGACCCACTGCCACCGGGTTCCGTGGCGACGGCGATGGTGAACGTGTCGGCGGCGGTGAATTCGCCATCACTGGCGGTGACCGAAAGCGAGACAAGACCCGCGTCACCGGCGCCGGGCACGCCCGAAAACGTTCCCGTGGCCGGGTCGAAGGCCAGCCAGCCGGGCAACGCGCCGCCGCCTGACAGCCCGGCAGACAGGACAAGCGCATCCCCATCGGGATCGAAGAAGGTACCGATCGGCAGGACAAGCGAAAAGGCGCTGCCCACCGTCGCCGAGCTATCGACGACCGGACTCGCCACAATCGGAGCGCTGTTGGCCGGTTCGCCCGCAACGGACCGGATGAAAAGGCTGTCGGCGCGGGCCCACTCACCCTCCACATGTGTCCCCCGGATCGCCAGCGTATCGCCTAGGTTCAGCGTGGTTGTGATGGTTTCGGTCGCAGGGGTGAACACTGCGGTGCCGCCCGCGCCCGTCCAGCTGGCGCGGACCTGGCCGTTCACCAGGAACTCGAATGTCGATGCGCCGTCATTCTCATTGATCCAGTCGACATCAATCTCATAGGTCCCGGCAGCCCCCGTAAACGAGCCGGAGGCTGTATATGTCCCTTCCGGCGTGCGTACGACCTCACCACCGGACGCGCCATTGCGGGCTTCGATATCAAAGGAACCGGAAAGATCGAGATCCTCCGCTTCGGTCAGACCCAGCCCGACCGGGGCGCCGGTATTGCCGCCGCCATTGCCCGTTCCCGCCGCGATGTCGACGCTGTCGAAGCGCGCCGCTTCGCCATCCGCCCGCACGCCCTCAAGGGTGATCGTGTCGCCGCTGTTGAGATTGACATTCACCGTGCGTGACGTCGCTGTCCCGGTGGCCGAGTTCCCGCCTGTCCCCTGCCAACTGTCCACGAGGTTGCCATTGACCTTGACCTGGAACGTGGCGACGCCGTCGCTTTCATCAAGGTAGTTGACCTTGATGTCGTAATTTCCGTTGGGCCCCGAAAACGTCCCGCTGCCCGAGCCGCTGGTCAGCGTTCCGATCACTGCTCCGCCGGAGGTCCCGGCAATTGCCTGCACCTCATAGCCACCCGCGAGATCGAGCGCTTCGGCTTCGGTCAGCCCCAGACCGAAAGTGCCGGTTCCGCCAGCGTCTCCAGCTCCGCCATCGCCAGCCCCGCCAATAGCGGTCAGGTCGATCGTGTCGATGCGCGCCCGCTCACCACCGTTCGAAATCCCTGTCAGCTCAATAAGATCGCCAGGCGCGAGGGTTGCCGTGAACGTCTGCACCGCCGGCGACCCCGTTCCGGACGTCCCGCCGGTGCCCTGCCAAGTGCCGACCTGCGCACCGTTCACAGCCAGGCGATAGGTTCCGACCCCGTCGGACTCGTCGAGATAGTTGACGCTGATCTCATAGCTGCCCGTGGCCCCGACGAAATTTCCCGCAACTGTACCGGTGCCGCCGGTGCCAACAACCAGACCGTTGCCGGCGGCTGGATTGGACTCGGTCGCATAGGTCCC
>CAZDMQ010000021.1:0-8945 GCA_964506685.1 uncultured Hyphomonadaceae bacterium
TGAGGCGAACGCGACGATCCCCCAGCGCGAGCAGCGGCCATAGGTGGGCTTCACGCCAACCGTGCCGGTGAAGGAGGCGGGCTGCCGGATCGAGCCGCCGGTATCGGTCGCGGTTGCGCCGAGGCACAGCCGCGCAGCCACAGCCACGGCGGACCCGCCCGAGGAGCCGCCGGGCACCAGCTTCTTGCGCTTTCCCTTAGCCCGCCACGGGTTGATGCAGGGGCCGTTGCAACTGTTCTCGTTGGACGAGCCCATGGCGAACTCGTCCATGTTGAGCTTGCCGAGCATGACCGCGCCGGCTTTCCAGAGCCTCGCAGTCACGCTGGACTCGTAGGTCGGGGTGAATTCCCCGAGGATGCCCGAGCAGGCCGTGGTCCGGACCCCTTCGGTGCAGAAGAGGTCCTTGATGCCGAGCGGCGCGCCGTCGAGCTTGCCGAGCCGGGGCTTGTCCCTGGCGCGCCGGGCATCGGACGCATCCGCCTGGGCGAGGGCCCGTTCTGCGGTGACCACGACATAGGCGTTAAGGGCGCCATTGGCGGCCTCGATCGCGGCAAGGTGCGCCTCGGTCAGTTCGCGGGAGGAGACCTCCCCGGATTTCAGGGCATCCAGCGCCCCGGCCAGGGTGAATTCGGTGAGAGTGCTCATGGGACGTATCCAGGGACAGTTGATCGGCGCGGGACGGTTTGGGCGGCCAGGGCGAATGGCCAGGGCGAATGGCCAGGGCGAACAGCAGGGGCGGATGCCCTGGCTAGGCGCCCTGGCGAGCCGCCTTGGTATGACGGCTCGCGCGCTGCTGGCAAGCCCGATGCGGCAAGAGAGCCCCCGCCCGGACGACGCCTTGTTTAACGCGCATTCATTCCGGTTGTGCAATATTCATCATCGGGGAACCCGAACAAGAAGCGGGAACAAGGGCCACACACCGAGACAGGAAGGACAGACCCATGCCGGCATCCAGATTCTCCTCGCTCACAGCCGTGAGCCTCATCGTACTTGCGGCGTGCGCTGCAGCTCCCCAGACGGACACAGCCGGCCCGGACGCAGCAGCGCTGCAGCCGGCACAGTCCGGGACCGTCGATCCGCGCCGCGGCGAGCCGGTCGACCGTGTCTGCTTCGTGGACTCCATCAACGGGTTCACCGAGACCACCCGTACCTCGGTGGTGATCGAGGCCCGGGTGAACGACGAATACCTGATCGAAACCTTCGGAAACTGCTTCGATCTCGACGATGCCCTGACCATCGGTTTCGATACGTTCGGCGGCTCCGGCTGCCTCAGGCGGGGCGACGCGATCATTGCGTCCGACAGCGCCTTCGGGCTGCATGACGGTTTCGGCATTGCGCCCCAGCGGTACACGATCCGCGCGATATATGGCTGGAACCCCGAGGCCGGCGCCGAGGCGAAGGGAGCCGGGGCCGAGACAGGGAGCGAGCCGGCAGCCGCAAGCGCGACCGAGGCAGCGACCGGCACCGGGTCTTGAATCAAGGACGGCGCGCCGGCACGAACACGTGCCCGTGCGGTGGCGACGGGCCGACCGGTCCCGGCCTCACCCCGTTTTCTGGCTCGCCTTTTCCGCGGCTGACCGTGGCGCCCGTGGATTTCGTGTCTTGCTCAACCCGCCTCTTGTGCCTCCCGTCTTGGAACCAGCTGGTTTCGGGCATTGCCGGCCGGCCCCGTTCTTCGCTAAGAGCCCAATGAGGATGCATCGCCCCACTGGCTACCGTGGCGCGGGAAGGCAGGAAGTAGCGTGAGGACGGGTCCGATGCGGCTCATGGTGACCGGAGGCGCAGGGTTCATCGGATCGGCCGTCGTCCGGCTGGCGATCGCCCGCGGCCATGCCGTGCTCAATGTCGATGCGCTGACCTATGCCGCCAATCGCGAGAACCTCGCAACCGTCGAAGCCCACCCTGATTACACCTTCCTCGAAGCCGACATTGCCGACCGGGACCGGATCGCCGATGCAATGGCGGAGTTCCGGCCGGACGCGGTGCTGCATCTCGCCGCCGAGAGCCATGTCGACCGCTCCATCGACGGGCCGGCGAGGTTCATCATGACGAATGTCGTTGGCACCTTCAGCCTGCTCGAGACCGCCCGGGACTATCTCGAGAGCGGCAGGGCGCCCGAGCGGTTCCGCTTCCTGCATGTCTCGACCGACGAGGTGTTCGGCAGCCTCGGGCCGACCGGCGCCTTCACCGAGGCCTCGCCGCATCGGCCGAACTCGCCCTACGCCGCCTCCAAGGCCGCCTCCGACATGCTGGTCCGCGCCTGGGGGGAGACCTACGGGCTACCTGTGCTGATCTCCAACTGTTCGAACAATTACGGGCCGTTCCAGTTTCCCGAAAAGCTTATCCCTGTCGTCATCGACGCCGCCCGCCATCACCGGCCCATACCCGTTTATGGTGCGGGCGATCAGGTCCGGGACTGGCTGCACGTCGACGATCATGCCGATGCGCTGCTGCTGATCGCCGGGCGCGGTGTGCCGGGCGAGACCTATGCCGTGGGCGGGCGGGCCGAGCGATCCAATCTCGACCTGGTCCGCACGCTCTGCGCCATTCTCGACGCGCGGCTGCCCGACCGGCCGGCGGGCGGGCACGCCGCGCTGATGACCCATGTGGCCGACCGGCCCGGCCACGACCAGCGCTATGCGATCGATTGCAGCAAGATCGAACGTGCGCTTGGCTGGCGCGCGATGACACCGCTGGAAACCGGCCTGGCCCGCACGGTGGACTGGTACCTCGCCAATCCCGGCTGGGTCGAGCGGATCCGGGCCCGCGGACACGGAACCGGGCGTCTCGGGCTCGCGCATCGGGCCGGTCGCGCCCCCGGGGCGCCTCCGCCTTCCGCGCCCCAGACATCGGAGCGCCTGCCGTCGGAGCGCCTGCCATGAAGGGGATCATCCTGGCCGGGGGATCCGGCTCGCGGCTTTACCCGCTGACCCGCGGTGTCTCCAAGCAATTGCTCGCGGTCTATGACAAGCCGATGATCTATTATCCGCTTTCGGTGCTGATGCTGGCCGGCATCCGGGACATCCTGGTCATCACCACGCCGCATGACCAGACGGCATTCCAGCGCCTGCTCGGCGATGGCAGCCACATCGGGCTCCGCCTGTCCTATGCCGTGCAGCCGCGACCGGAGGGGCTGGCCCAGGCCTTCCTGATCGGAGAGGACTTCCTTGCGGGGGCGCCCTGCTCGCTCGTTCTCGGCGACAACATCTTTTATGGCCATGGACTGTCCGACCTGCTGCAGACCTCGGCACGTCTGACCGAGGGAGCGGAGATCTTTGCCTACCGGGTCAGCGATCCCACGGCCTATGGCGTGATCGGCTTTGACCGTGACGGACAGGTCGTCTCGATCGAGGAAAAGCCTGCACGACCGCGGTCGAACTTTGCCGCAACAGGGCTCTACTTCTATGACGGCACGGTCTGCGACAGGGCCCGCAAGGTCCGCCCCTCGGCCCGCGGCGAGCTCGAAATCACCGCCCTCAACCAGATGTACATGCGCGACGGCGCCCTGACGGCGCGCATGCTCGGTCGCGGCTATGCCTGGCTCGACACCGGTACCTGCGACGCCATGATGAAGGCCGCCCAGTTCGTCCAGTCGATCGAGGAGCGGCAGGGGCAGAAGATCGCGTGTCTCGAGGAAATCGCCCTGCGACTGGGCTATATCTCGATCGGGGACCTGCGGACACTTGCGGCACCGATTTCCGAAACCGGTTACGGGCGGTACCTGCTGGGGCTGGCCGACGAGACCGAAGCCGACGCCTGATGAGCAACCGTCAAGCGAGCCGGAAGGCGGCAGCTGCGGACGCTCGGACGAACACGCATGCGGCGGGGTTTGGTCACCCTTTGCCGAATATGACGTTTCGACGAAATTCCACGTTATTCCACTTGTCGGTCACGTCCAACTCTTGCCAAACCATTAATCATCGGGCAGTGAAGCTGCGTTAATGCGTGAATGGCGCGTCTACGGGGGCTATTATGGCAGAAAGCAATAACACAATTGATTTGGGTCTCGGTTTGACCGTCGGGCCGATTTCCAATCTCACACTCGATGGCGATGCCGGCGATAACCGGCTGATCGGCACCGGCGGAACCGATGATCTCGACGGCAAGGACGGCAACGACCAGTTGTTTGGCTTCTCCGGCGTGGACGCGCTGGTCGGCGGAATAGGCGATGACGAGATCTTTGCCGGCGGCGGCGACGACTCGATCGAAGGCGGCGCGGATGATGATCGCCTCACCGGCGGTGGCGGCAACGACACGATCGATGGCGGTGCAGGGATCGACACGGCCCGATACACAGGAAATGCGTCGGATTATCTGCTCGACCTCTTCACCGGCACCATTACCGACCTTCGCGGGATCGAGGGCGTGGACACGCTCTCGGACATAGAGAAACTGCAGTTTGCCGATGGCAACGTCTTACTCGTGCAGCCTGGCGACTCCATCAATGATGCCATCGACGCGGCCGGCGATGGCGACACGATTTTCCTCGCGCCGGGCACCTATCGTGAGCAGGTCAGCATCATTGGCCGCAACAACCTTACCATCCAGGGCGAGGGCGCAGTGATTGAGGCGCCTGACTCGCTGCTGGCCTTCAACGTGGCTTCGCCCGAAGGCGGGACCCGCGACGTCGGCTCCGTCGTCGAGGTGGCCTTCAGTTCGAATATTACGCTGACAGGATTCGATGTTGACGGCCGCGGGATCGGTTCGAGCGCGGTCACGGCGTCCGGTGCACCAACGGACTTCCCCACGAATTTCGCTGGCGTTCTCATGTTGAACAGTTCCGGCGAAGTTGACAGCGTGGATGTGTCCGGTGCCCGCGATCCCCTGGTCGGCGGCGAGCTGGGCGGCGGTCAGACCGGTGACGCCATCGCCGTCTATAACAGTGATGGCGAAGCGCGCTCCGTCACGGTGCGCGACAGCAATCTTTCGGACTTCCAGAAGACGGGCGGGCGGTTCTCCGGAGATGGCCTCACTGTGCTGGTTTCGAACAATACGGTCGAAGGCGCCGGCCTCCTCGATGATGCGGATGACATCGCCCAGAACGGCTTCACCATCGAACAAGGGGCGACGGGCCGTTTTGAATTCAACACGATTTCCGAAATCGGCAACCTGCGCGGTGACTTTGCCAGCGCCGGCATCCTCGGGGTCGATCCCGGCGACAATCTTCGCTTCTTCAAGAACACGCTGCTCGGCGTGAGTGACGGGTCGGGTGGCTACGAGGACACGTCGCACACCGGCATCCTCATTCGCGGCAGCGCGAACAATGCCGGCGTGTTCTCGAACACCTTCGAAGGGCTGCTGACCGGTGTTGCCGGCATCCAGGACGTTGACGGCAAGCTGTTTGGCGGCAACGTCTTCACGGACATGATACCGAGCTTTACCCCGATTACCGGTGGCGGCACGCGGCCGGGGCTGAACATTGCCGTATCCGGCATCGAGAATGAGCGGCCTGTCGAGATCTTTGCCACCAGTGACGGGCCGGATCTCCTGCAGGGCAGCCGGTTCGACGACAAGGTGTTTACCGATCTCGGTCGGGACGCCATCTTCGGGGGTGATGGTGATGACCGGCTGGACGGGGGTGGCGGCAACGACACGCTGGAAGGCGAAAACGGCGATGATGTCCTCGTTGGTCGCAACGGCAATGACGTGATCAATGGCGGGTCCGGGAATGACACGCTTCTGGGGGGCGGCAGCCGTGACAAGCTGTTTTCGCAATCGGGAAATGACATTGCGAATGGCGGTGGCGGCGATGACATCGTCAATGGTGCGGCCGGCGATGATGAACTCTTCGGCAATGAAGGTGATGACATCGTCAATGGCGGCGCAGACAGTGATCGCCTCGACGGCGGTGCCGGTGATGACATCCTGAGCGGTCAGGACGGTGTCGACACGTTCATCTTCAACGCGGCTGATGCCGGCAGTGACCGTGTGATAGGCTTTGCCGATGGCGAGACCGTTGAACTCGTTGGCTTCAGCTTTGCGAACCTGGCCGCAGCGGAAGCTGCTTTCTCGCAGGTGGGAACCGATGTGGTCTTCTCCGCTGGCGGGGTGACAGCCACTTTCGAGGGTACAAACCTTGCGGCGGTGACGAACAACATCGCTCTTGATGCGGGCGGCGCATCGGAGGTGATCGAGCGCGTGCCAGAAATGGTTGTCGTTGAAGACCTCGACTGGGCGGATTTCGCCTGAAGCTGATCCGTGGCGAACGTCCTTTAAGCCCGCCTGCCCCTTCTGAGGGGCAGGTATCGGCAGAAAACGAATTCGGAGTACATCTTCCAATGAAACCGAAATTTCTCCCAATCCTTGTCGCAGTCGGTTGCCTGGCAGCGCCGGCCCTTGCCGAACCCGTTGGTGAAATCGCCGCGATGTCGGGCGACGAGGGATCCGTGATTATCGTCAGGAACGGTCAATCCATTGAAGTCGGTCCCGGTGAGGGGCTCGAGCCGGACGATCGTGTTGTGGTCCGAGGAAACGGCGAGGCAACGCTGCAGGCGTTCGACTGCGCCAAGACCCTGACGGCCCCGGCCATGGTGGTGATGGAAGCGGGCTTCTGCGACATGACTATTGTGGCGCTCGAGCAGGGCCAGCCGGCCAGCATGACTCGTCCGCAGGGTCTGTCCGGCGAAGGCGCATCGGCGAGCAATGCCGGTGGTCCCGTGGCCGCAGGCGCCGGAGTGGCCTCGCTCGCCGCCCTGGTCGGTGGGATAGACAGTGCCGACGCGGCTTCAGACACCCCCTCCCTGGCTGACGGGTCCTTGGCGAATGGCGGTCTCAACACGATCAATGAGCCCGCCCCCGTCCCGGATGTGCCGACAAACTCTCTTGTCGACGGCTCCTTCGACGCCGGCTCGGGACTCGATACCGGCCTGTTCGGCTTCTTTGAAGCCACGAGTTCCTGAGTGTTGCAGCGCCTGTCATGGGGCGCTGCATGCCTGGCGCCCCTTGACGAGCAGATCATGCGGAAGCCGAGATGATTGTCTATCCTTCCGAGGGTCGAGTCGGGCCGATCGGCATCCTTCCGAAATCGAGGGAGTGGCTGGCGGCGTGTCTTGCCTCCATGCCGTTCCAGTTGATCGGCGCCATTCTGATTGGCGGCATCGTGCCCGTCCTGTTGCGATCCAATTTCGAGCGCTTTGCTGACACGATCGCCTCCTACGACAATTCGATCATCGGGACCATGGTCGCCGTCCTTTTCGGCTTCCTGACGTATCGCAAGATATCGGTCCTCCCGGGCACGAGGTTCTTGATGCGGGTGCTGCCCTCGTTTCTTATCTCCTACAGCCTCGTCCTCTCCGTCTTCCTGATGTCACGGCTGGATTACAGCCGCTACCAGTTCGCGGCAAGTTTCGTCCTGGTGACACTCTGGTTTGCGATCATCGCGATGGTGGTACCGCGCCTCCAGTGCTGGACGATTGCCCTCATCCGGACCGACAGGACAGGTCCAATGCAGGACATTCGCTGGATCGAGTGGATTCCGCTCTCCAAGCCCGGAGATCTTCCTTCGAGGACAACCGTTCCGCTTGCCGCCGACTTCAGCGATCCCAGCCTCACGTCCGAATGGGAAGCGATCATCGCCCGGGAAGTGCTCAACGGCCGGCCTGTCCTCAATGCAAGGACACTACACGAATCCCTGTCGGGACGGGTGCAGATCGAACACCTCTCCCACAACCCGTTCGGTCATCTCTCGCCCGACAGCGTCTATGGCGCAGCCAAACGCTATATCGACCTGGTATTTGCCCTGCTGGCGCTGGTGTTCCTGTCCCCCCTCCTGCTGGTGATCGCCATCGCCGTCCGGCTGGACAGTGCCGGCCCGGCGATCTTCAGGCAGGTGCGGATTGGCTATCTCGGCAAACCGTTCACGGTCTACAAGTTCCGCTCGATGCGGGTCCATGACGGCGCCAGCCGCGAAAGTGATGTGACCCGGTCCGATGATGACAGGATCACGGCTTTTGGTCACTTCATTCGCAAGACGCGGCTCGATGAATTGCCACAGATCCTGAACATTTTGAAAGGCGAGATGAGCTGGATTGGCCCGCGTCCGGAGGCGATGCGATTGTCGGAATGGTATACCGAACAGATCCCTTTCTACGCCTATCGGCATATTGTCCGCCCCGGTATTACTGGCTGGGCACAAGTGCAGCAGGGCCATGTGACATCGCTCGCCGATGTGCGGGAAAAACTCGAATACGATTTCTATTATATCAAGTATTTCTCGATCTGGATTGACCTGCTGATCGTGGCCAAGACACTGAAGATCATGTTCACGGGATACGGCGCGAAATAGAATGGGCCGGCCCCGACAGATTTTGCCGTCTGTCTTGTCCCCTCGTGTCCATGTTGGACCTGAACCCGGGAACGCGCCGCCTGCAGTCATTCCTCCAGCTGAACCAATTGCACGGGCAAACCGGTCCGGCAAACGTATCAACGATGGCACAGACTGCGATGCCGGCTCCCGACCGCGACCAAACCTCGCGATAATGCTTATCGCGTGTCTATTCCACAGATTTCGGCACGACGAAAAAGCCGTCAGCTGACCTCGGCGCATTGGCCAGGACGTCGGCAAGCTTATTGCCATCACTGACAACGTCCTCGCGCATGGGAAGCTCGGTGTCCACGACCGATGTCATCGGTTCTACGCCATCGACGTCCACCTCGTTGAGGTGTTCGATCCAGTCGAGAATGCCCGAAAGCTCCGTCGCCAACGAGGCCAGCCGCTCGTCGGGCACGGCAATGCGACTCAGGCGGGCCACCTTCCGAACGTCACTTTCTGTCACCGACATTCTGCACCGCTCCATCCAATTGCCCCGGCAATCTTCGATAGGCTTTCGCATCACCGACCGCAAGACCAGGCCAGCGCGCCGCCCCCAATAAGAAACGCCCTCGCGAAGCAGGGGGCCATGGGACAGACGGGCCAAACCGGAGGTGTCCTCGCCTCGCCTCGCCTC
>CAZDMQ010000021.1:9045-43042 GCA_964506685.1 uncultured Hyphomonadaceae bacterium
GGGGGCCATGGGACAGACGGGCCAAACCGGAGGTGTCCTCGCCTCGCCTCGCCTCCCCTTCTCTTCCCTGCCGTTCCCTTCCCGCGGCCGCCCAGCCCCGTGGCCCCGGACGCCTGAGACCGGCCAGGCCATTCACCTCGCCGCGCAATCATCATAGAAGCGACACATGGCAATCTGTACACTGGATGACTTGCCGCCGACGGGTGTACTGATCGGACTGGACCCCGGGTCGAAGACCGTCGGTGTCGCGGCCTGTGACGGCGGGCGCATGATCGCCTCGCCGGTCGAAACCATTTCCCGGGGACGGCAATTCGCCCCGATGCTGAAAAGGCTGCTGCAGCTTGTCGAGGACCGCCGGGCCGTGGGCCTTGTCATGGGGCTGCCGCTGAACATGGATGGCAGCGAAGGCCCGCGCAGCCAGGCCGCACGCGCCCTGGCGCGAAACATCCTTGCCGCCAGCGACCTGCCAATTGCCTTTCAGGATGAACGGCTGACCAGCGCGCAGGCCGAGCGCGACATGATTGCGAGTGACGTTCGCCGGACACGGCGGGCGCAGGTGATCGATGCCTCTGCAGCAGCGATCATCCTGCAAACGGCGATCGACCGGCTGGCCAATACCGCAGCTGCCCCCGATCACCGCATCGGCGATGACCGCTGACGGAACACTTGCCGCAAACCACGATTGGACCTAAGCCCAGCCAGATCATCGAGGAAGGCTGAGCAGCATGTCTGGCATGGCCCGCACGACATTCGACCACCCCCACCTTCTGGGATTGCACGGCCTGCAACGTCCCGACATCGAAACCATCCTCGATCTTGCCGACCATTATGCCGACCTTGCCCGGGCCGGCCGGCGGGGTCCGCCTCGCCTTTCCGACAAGACCGTCATCAACCTTTTCTTCGAGAATTCGACGCGCACCATGTCGAGCTTCGAGATCGCCGCGAAGCGCCTTGGGGCAGACGTCGTGAACATGGCCGTCGCGGCATCCAGCGTGAACAAGGGCGAGACCCTGATTGATACGGCCATGACGCTCAATGCCATGAAACCGGACGTGATCGTGATCCGGCACTCGGCATCGGGCGGGGTAAAACTGCTCTCGCGGAAGGTCGATTGTGCGGTCGTGAATGCCGGTGACGGGACCCATGAACATCCGACCCAGGGTCTACTTGACACACTGACCATTCGCCGGAACAAGGGCCGGATCGAAGGACTGAGGGTTGCCATCTGCGGCGACATCATCCACAGCCGCGTTGCGCGATCGACGACCCATGCGCTGCACCAGCTCGGCGCCAGGGTCCGATTATGCGGACCCAGGACGCTACTCCCGTCGGATGCGCGCGACTGGGGCGCCGAGCAGGTGACACCCGATCCCATCGAGGCGCTGGAAGGTGTGGACGTTGTCATGATGCTGCGTCTCCAACTTGAACGCATGGATGGCGCGTACCTGCCGAGCCGACGGGAGTACTTCCATTTCTATGGCCTGACCCGGGAGCGGCTGGAACACGCGGCACCGGACGCCATCGTGATGCATCCCGGGCCGATGAATCGCGGCGTGGAGATCGAGAGCGCTGTGGCCGACGGGCCGCGCTCGGTCATCACCGAACAGGTCGAACTCGGTGTCGCCGTCCGCATGTCCGTGCTCGACCTCCTCGCCGGGCGCGCGCCGGCAGGCAGCGGGCTTGCCACGGATGATCCGCTATGAGCCGCCTGCTTATCACGAACGCCCGCCTGCTCGACCCTGCCAGCGGGTTGGACGCGCCGGGGGCGCTGCTCATCGAAAATGGCGCTATTGCTGCTGTTGGCCCGCATGTTTCGGATGCGGAACGGCCCGAAACGCTGGTGATCGATGCCGGCGGGCTGTGCCTCGCGCCCGGCCTCATCGACCTGCGGGTCAAGACCGGTGAGCCCGGCGAGGAGCATCGCGAGACCGTTGCCACCGCCTCGGCCGCCGCCGTTGCTGGCGGTGTAACCACCATGGTGCTGATGCCGGATACGCGCCCGGCCATCGACGATGTCGCCCTCGTCCAGCACCTGCGGGCACCCGAGCCTGGGTCCTCTGGTGAAATTCTGGCCATACGTGTCGAAGTGGCTGGCGCTCTGACGGTCGGGCTTGAGGGCCGCGCCATGGCGGAAATCGGACTGATGCGCGAGGCCGGCGCCGCCTTCTTCTGCAATGGCGATGAACCGGTCATAGACGCAGTGGTGATGAAGCGCGCCATGGCCTATGCCGCCAGCCAGGGCGCTCTGATCGCTGCGCGTCCAGACACGCCCGTCCTGCGCGGTCCGGGCGTGATGAACGCCGGCACCTTCTCCGGGCGCCTGGGTCTTTCGGGTATACCCAAGGAGGCGGAGTGGATCGGCGCGGCGCGCGACTTGCTGCTCGCCGAGGTTACCGGCTGCAGTCTCATTCTGGACCTGGTCTCCACGTCGCGAACCCTCGACATGCTGGCCGAGGCAAAGGCCGGCGGACAGGCCGTGCATGCCAGCGCGGCGGCCCATCACCTCTTTTTCAATGAACTCGATGTTGGCGACTATCTCACCTACTGCAAGGTGAATCCGCCCTTCCGCACCGAGGCGGACCGACTTGCCCTGATCGAAGCGGTGAAATCGGGGCTCATTGATGCGGTGGTCTCGGCCCATGACCCCCAGCCCCCCGAAGCCAAGCGCCTCCCCTTCGCCGAGGCGAGTTTCGGCGCCGCGGGACTGGAGACGACATTGCCGGCCATGCTGAGCCTCGTGCATGGCGGCCAACTGACGCTGCTGGAAGCCCTCCGGCCGCTGACCTGCGGACCGGCGGATCTGATCGGCTGGCCGCAGGGCCGGCTGGCGCCGGGGGCGCCGGCGGATATCATTCTCTTCGATCCTGGCACCCCGTGGAAGTGCCGGCGCGAGGATCTTCGCTCACGTTCCACAAACTCGCCGTTTGACGGCCGGCTCTTGCAGGGCCGGGTGATGCGGACGATTGTGGCGGGGCGAACCGTATTCGATCGGCGGACGGATGCGGTTGGCGGGCTGTGACGACGAAAACGCCCGACAAGACATCACAAGGATACAGGACCGGGAGGAACGGGGTGGCCAAGGCAATGAGTGTGAGTGAAGCGGTCAGTGAGCGGATTTCGGTACGCGCCTTCACCGAGGACCCGCTCGACCCCGGCGAGGTGCAGGCCTGGCTGGAGGCGGGCCAGCGGGCGCCATCGGGTGGCAATGTCCAGCCCTGGCGGGTGATCGTGGTTGCCGGCGAGGAGAAGGATGCCGTGATCGCGAAAGGTGCCGAGGTGCTGGCGGCCAGCCCGAAGGGTGAACCGACGGACCGGCCGATCTATCCTGACGGCCTGTGGGGCGTCTATGAGCAGCGCCGCCGGCGGGTCGGTGAAATGCTCTACGAGACGCTGGGCATCCCGCGCGAGGACCGGGCGGGCCGGCTCAAATGGTTCGCCAACAATTTCCGCTTCTTCGGGGCGCCGGCGGCCGTCTTCTTCGTGATCGACGAACGCATGGGCCATGGCCAGTGGGCACATATGGGGATGTTCATGCAGACGCTGGCCCTGCTTGCTGTCGAGCGCGGCTGGGGCACCTGCATGCAGGAGTGCTGGGGCATCCTGCGGCCGACGCTGAAGGCGCATTTCGCTCTTGCGGACACGGAAATGGTCTATTGCGGCATGGCCGTCGGATATCCGGACACCTCGCACCCGGTCAACACGCTGCGGGCCGAACGGGCACCGCTGGACGCTTTTGCCACGTTCCGGGGGATGTGACGCATTTCGAAGTGCTGGCGGATGCCGGTTCACCGCGGGACCCTGCGCGCGCGGGATTTCAGGCCCGCCTCGTGTAATGGCGGCCGGGCTGTGCCCGACCCCGGATCGCCGATTTACCGGCTGCCCCCTGAGACGGGTTCAGGCTGCGCTGGCGTCCTCGGCGCGCGGGCAGAGGATCGCCTCCATTTCAGCGGTAGAGGTCGCGCTGCGAAGCCGGTCCCGCACCGCCGGCTGGCGAAAGGCCCGGCTGACCTGGGCGAGGGCGCGCAGATGGTCGGCCCCGGACTCCATGGGCGCCAGCAGCATGAAAATGAGATCGCAGGGCCGTTCGTCCACCGCGTCGAAATCGACCGGTGTCGCCAGCCGCAGGAAACCGCCGACCGGCTTGTCGATGCCGTCGATCCGCGCGTGCGGGATCGCCACGCCATCGCCGACCCCGGTGGAGCCAAGCTGTTCGCGCTCCATTACGGCATCGGTCATGTTCCGCGCATCGACGCCAAGCTTGCCCGCAAGCGCGTCGGCCAGTGTCAGGATGACCTGTTTCCGGCCGCGGGCCTCCCCTTCGATGAGCAGGACCCCGTTCTCGAGAAGCGCTGACAAATCAGTGGCCATGATCCTTCCTCGGGCAAACGCCCCTACTCTACACGTTCCAGCCCGTCTCCGGGCCCTTCCTCTCCGGTCAGGCCGTTTGCACCGGGCTGGCCGTGCCTGCCGGACTCGCCGTGCCTGCCGGATTGGCCGGATCGACCCAGCCGATATGTCCGTCCGGCCGGCGGTAAACCATATTCAGGCCGTTATGCCTAGCATTTCGAAACATCAGGGCAGGAGATTCCCCAAGTTCGAGCTGCATGACCGCTTCCGATACCGTCATTGTACGGATCTGAGCACTATCTTCCGCCACGGTGAGCGGAAAGTCAGCGGCATTCTCCAGCCGGCCTTCGTCATCCTCAGTGGATTCGTCGGATGGCTGAATGACGAAGCTGCTTGCCGGTTCGCTGGGCATCGGCGAGCGGCCTTCGCGGTGATGGTCCTTGAGCCGGCGCTTGTAGCGGCGCACACGCTTCTCGATCTTGTCGAGCGCGCCTTCGAGGGCGTCATAGGGATCCACGGCCTGGCCGACCGATTGCAGGATGATGCCCGACGGCAGGTGCACATTCACGTCGACCTCGTGGAGATGTGCCTCGCGGGTCACGGTGACATGGGCATCGCCGGCCCGGTCAAAATACTTGCGCACGGCGCCCTCGAGCCCGTCCGCGATCCGCGCCTGCAGGGCCTCGCCCAGTTCGATGTTCTTTCCGGCAATCTTTATTTCCAACGCTTTGCTCCGTCGGTTCGTGTTGGCGGCTTCGGCATTCCCCCGGATGGTGAAACATCGCGCCGACATGGGGAAGCCCTCCGTTGCAGGCCACCACAGCGACCTGCGAGATCGCCCGCGTCACGTGGGCACAAGGAACCGTCCCGCGCCGCGCCCCTGCGGACCCGCAACAGCAAGGCCGGATCCGGCCCTGAAGCACCGGTCTTCCGTTCCACTCCAGACCGTCGCTTTACTCCCCTGTTTTTGTGCAACTATCCGTTCGCAAACGATTCCGTTTGCTTCGAAGTTGCTTTAGGCGCTTTCCTTGAGCATGCGCCGGCGCTGGACCGATGATGGAATGCCCAGGCTTTCACGGTACTTCGCCACGGTGCGCCGCGCAATATCGATGCCGAAGCCTGTCAGGATATCCACGATCTGGTCATCGGACAGGACACTGCCGGCCTGTTCCTCGGCAATCAGGTGCTTGATCCTGTGCCGCACGGCCTCGGCCGAATGGGCCTCGCCGCCACCGGTCGAGGGGATCGCGGCGGAGAAGAAGTATTTCAGTTCGAACAGTCCGCGGGGCGTGCCCATGTACTTGTTCGACGTCACCCGGCTTACCGTGCTTTCGTGCATCCCGATGGCATCAGCCACCTGCTTGAGGTTGAGCGGGCGGAGATGGGCAACCCCGTGGGCGAAGAAGGCATCCTGCTGGCGAACGATCTCACTGGCCACCTTGAGGATGGTCCGGGCCCGCTGGTCGAGCGACTTGATCAGCCAGGTCGCATTGGCCGCGCATTCGGAGATGAACTCCTTGTCGCGCTCACCCATCGGCAGGGCCGAGACCTCGGCATAGTAGGCCCGGTCCATCAGCACGCGCGGCAGGGTCTCGGCATTCAGTTCGACGGCGTACATGCCGCTCGGCAGTTCGCGTACGAACACGTCCGGAACAACCGCCACGCTGACCCCGGACGCGAAGCCCGCCCCGGGGCGCGGGGTCAGGGCCCGGACCTCCTCGATCATGTCGGCAAGGTCGTCCCGGTCGACGCCGCAGACCGCCAGCAGGGCCCGGGTGTCGCGCTTCGCCACAAGATCGAGATTGTCGAGCAGGGCCTGCATCGCGGGATCGAGCCGGTTGCGCTCGGCCAGTTGCAGGGCGAGGCATTCCGGCACCGAGCGGGCCATCACGCCGGTCGGGTCGAAGCCCTGGCATGTCCGGAGGACCGCCTCGACCCTCGCGGTGGATGCACCGAGCAGCTCGGCGACCTCGGCAAGGTCGGCCCGGCAATAGCCCATTTCATCCGTTTCATCGATCAGGCGCGCGGCGATCAGCGCCTCGGGCGGGGCAAAGCCTGCCATGCCGAGTTGCTGGTGCAGGTGGTCGTTGAGGGTGATATCTCCCGACAGCGCGGCTTCGAAGTCGAACTCACCGCCCATTGTCTTGCCGTCGCGAGCGCCGGACCAGTCGGTCTCGGCCGACGGTCCGCTGGCCGCCGGTGCCGGCGTATCGGAGCCCGTGCCGGCCTCGTAGACATCCTCTCCCGGCGCATCGAGGGCTTCGCGGGCTTCGTTCAGCCCGGACGTGTCATCGAGTTTCAGCGAGTCGCCCTCGGCTGCGGCTGCCGTGTCGGCGTCCGGCGCCGTCTCGCCGGCGCCCTCTCCCTCGCCGGCCCTGAGGAGGGGATTGCGCTCGATCTCGGCGTCAACGAATTCCGCCAGCTCGACATTCGACAGTTGCAGCAGCTTGATCGCCTGCTGGAGCTGGGGGGTCATGACCAGAGACTGGCTCTGGCGCATGTCTATCCGCTGGTGAATCGCCATCGTCGCCGCCCCTATGCCGCGAACCGGTCGCCGAGATAGACCCGGCGGACGTCTTCATTGTCGAGCACGTCGCGGGGGGCGCCGTCGAACAGGACTGCGCCGTCATACATCACATAGGCGCGGTCAACGATCTCCAGGGTCTCGCGCACCTGGTGGTCGGTGATGAGCACGCCCAGCCCGCGTTGCTTGAGATAGCCGACGAGGTCGGAAATGTCGGAAATCGCGAGTGGATCGATCCCCGTGAACGGTTCGTCCAGCAGCATGAAGGAGGGCCGCGAAGCGAGCGCGCGGGCGATCTCCACCCGGCGCCTCTCGCCGCCTGAAAGCGATGTCGAAGACTGTCTTGCCAGATGCTCGATATGCAGTTCGGAGAGCAGCGCCTCAACCTGTTCCTTGCGGGCGGCGCGGTTCTTCTCGCTCAGCTCGACCACGGCCATGACATTGTCGAACACGCTCATGCCGCGAAAAATCGAGGCTTCCTGGGGCAGGTAGCCCATGCCGAGCCGCGCACGCTGGTACATGGGCAGCGCGGTGACATCCTGGCCGTCAATGGCGATGCGCCCGGCATCGGCCGAGATCAGGCCCATGATCATGTAGAAGCAGGTGGTCTTGCCGGCACCGTTCGGTCCGAGCAGGCCGACGACTTCGCCGCGCTGCAATGACATCGAGACATCATTGACGACCTGGCGTTTGCCAAAGGTCTTGGCAAGATGCTCGACAATCAGACCTTCGGCCGGTTCACGCATTCATCTACTCCCGGTGCAGGGCCGTGCCGCCCTCGTCATCTCCATACCCCAGCACCCTTTAAAATGCCCTTTATCGAATCAGTCGCGATTTCAGGGCACCCGGAATGAGTCACCCCTCCGACCCCGCAAGGGGGGGCTCGTCTTCCCTCGCACACTCGGTCGGCGTGTCCTCGCTGCCGGGAATGATGACCATCTGCACCCGGCCATCGGTACCGCCATCCAGCGTGGTCCGCCCGGCCGTCACCTCGATGGTCAGCCGTTCACCGCGCGCGACATCCTCGCAACGGATCAGCACGACATTGTCCTCGAGCGTGATCGTGTCGGTGGCGGCGTCATACTGGCCGCGGTCCCCACGCGCCTTGAGATCCGGCGTGATGTAGAACACCTCGCCTTCGGCGACCATCCGGTCGATGGCTCCGAAAGCGGCGCCAGGACCGCCGGTCGCACCTTCGGCACCGGCTGTGTAATAGAGCGTGACTTCGTTCGCGCGCAGGCGCGCATCACCCTGCACGATGTCGACATTGCCGATGACGTCGACCCGTCGCTCGCGCTCCAGCACCGAGGAACGGTCCGCATTCACCCGGATCGGTCCGCCCTGCGAGGAGATCTGCGCGCCGGCCGGTGTGGCGAGCATCAGGCCAGCGACAATCAAGCTGCCGAAGCTGCGCAATGTGGAAGTCGTTTCAGCCATTCTGGTCATCCTGCAAGCTGGAAGGGTCGTCACTGTCCTGTGCTCCGCCAGGGGCGGGCGGCGGGTCCTCTTCGGGATAGAACGTCATTTCGACATTGCCGAGAAACGTCACCACGGCACCGTCCTCGGTTATCTGATAGGTGTCGGAGCGCACGTCGCCAAGGGGGCCGACGCCGTAGAGCGGCTCGACGCCATCAACCCTGCCCTCGTTCACGAAGAACCGCGCACGGGTGGACCGGAACACATAGCCCGACGCGTCCTTGACCTGGACATCGCGATAGAGATCCAGCGTGACCGCATTGAGATCATAGGTCCCCTCGGGCGCGACGACCTGGGTGCCGTCCTCATCGACCATCCGCGGATTGGTGAGATCGACCACACCCTCCTCGCCGCGTCGCCGCTGCGCCATGTCCGCCGTGATGACATAGGCCTTGCCGACCGTATCGCGTCCGGTGAACCGCGGATTGATCATGGTGACAATCTCGTTCGACCGGAACGACCGCCGTCCATCGCTGCCCTGGAAGGCACTCTGGATGAGATAGCCTGCCAGCAGGCCGAGCGAGGCAGCGGCGCCATAGGTGAAGAACATGCGCAGCACCCGCACGATATCGGAGCGCCTGCGCGCCTGCTCGAGCGTGAGTTGGCGGACCGGCGCCCAAGCCAGCTCGCGCCGGGCCGGAGCCGCAGGGACCCGGCCCGGGGCCGATGGTCCCGGGGGCGCAGAAGTGGAGGGTGCGGAATCCATGCGGGGTGTCGGTCGATCCTTGCAAATCACGGTCTTACCGCGGGCTTGGGTCTCGACAAAGTGGCGATTTCGCGGCTGACGGCATTTTGTACAGACCGGCACCGCTCCGACAAGGATTACCGAATGCTCATGCAGGCCTGACCGCAGCGGGTTGGCAGGCCCTTACCTGCGTCGTAATCAGGCGGCCCAATGTATGGAGTCCCCTCAGGCATGACCTACCGGTCTGAAATCGACGGCATGCGGGCGCTGGCCGTCCTGCTTGTAATGCTTTTCCATGCCGGGTTTCCGGCCTTTTCCGGCGGATTCATCGGCGTCGATGTCTTCTTCGTGATCTCGGGGTATCTCATCACCTCGATCATCCATCGCGAATTGCGCGACGGCCGCTTCTCCCTCGCCCGTTTCTACGAGCGCCGGGCCCGCCGGATCCTGCCGGCCCTTTTCCTCGTGGTCGCCGCCTGCATCCCCGCCGCGCTGCTCATCATGCTGCCCTTCGAACGCGAAAGCATGGCCGAAGCGGTGGCTGCAACCACGCTGTTCGCCTCGAATATCCTGTTCTGGCTGCGCAGCTCCTATTTCGACACGGCTGCCGAGCTCAACCCGCTGCTGCACACCTGGAGCCTTGCGGTGGAGGAACAGTTCTACATTGCCTTTCCCCTGATCCTGATGGCCCTGCGCGGCGCCTCGCAACGCACGCTGGCGCTGTTGATCGCCGCGCTCAGCCTCGCCAGTCTCGTGCTCGCCGAACTGGTGGCACGCAGCTATCCCATGGCGGCCTTCTATCTCATCCCGTTCCGGGCGTGGGAGCTGGGCGCGGGTGCCCTCGTCGCACTGACGTTCGGCGCCGGCCGCGTACAACAACGGGCGCTGGCCGAACTGGGCGGGGTGCTGGGGCTCGGGCTGATCGTTGCGAGCGCGGTTGTCTATGACAAGGGCACGCCGTTTCCGGGCCTGTTCGCGCTAGCGCCGGTCCTCGGGACCTGCCTGGTCATCACCTGCGCCGCGCCGCGGACCCTGGCGGGCCGGTTGCTGTCGCTGAAGCCCGTGGTCGGGCTCGGCCTGATCAGCTACAGCGCCTATCTCTGGCACCAGCCGCTCTTTGCCTTCGCGCGCCTGTCGAGCTATCACGAATTGACCCTCGTCGAAATCTGGACCCTCATCGCGGCAACGATTGTGCTGGCCTGGCTGAGTTGGCGGTTCGTCGAAACGCCCTTCCGCAATCGCCGCGTGATGAGCGTCCCGCGCCTTGCCGGCGCACTGGCGCCCGCTGCCGCCATCCTGCTTGCCGTCGGCGTTGTCGGAAACTATTCCAACGGCCTGGCACGGGATACGGGGGCGGTCGCCGAGTCCTCCGATCTTTTCCACAACCTCTATACCGAACGGCTCGAGCGGATCGGGTCCGGACAGTGCCATTTCAACCGGCGTGGCGAACACGTCGAGATCGATGATTTCATCGCGAACTGGTCCTGCGAACCGGACACCTCCGATACAGACAGGCTCACGGTCGCCGTCTTCGGGGACAGTATTGCCGCTGACTTGGCCTCGGCCCTCCGTCACGGGGCTCTAAGGGACGGGGCGGCAACCGGTTCCGCGTTCGATATCGGCGTCATACAGATGACCGGTGCCGGTTGTCCGCTGGTGCCGCGCCTGCAGTCGCCGGCCTGCCGCAAGCTCCACGAGGCCTTCGCCGCGCGGGTCTCGCAGGGCGGCATCGACGAGGTCTGGGTCACGAACTGGTTCGAGAAGGAAGAGCTGCAGCCTGACGACATGCAGGCCGCCATGGACAGCCTGGCCGCGCTCGGCGTGCCCGTGAAGGTGTGGTCGCCGCTGCCCAGCTTCGGCGCCGTGCAGCGGGCTTACCTGGCCCGGCTGCAGAAGGGCAGATGGCCGGATGCGCTCTACCGGGACGACCATGTCGACGCTTTCCTCGAGGCCGTTGCCGGGGTCGACATCACGGGCGAAATCGAAGTCCGGGACAGCCGCAACGCCTTCTGCCAACTCTCGGAGGACTGTCACCTTGCCGCTGGCAAGACACTGTTCGTGCTGGACAAGTACTCCCACCTGTCACGCGACGGCGCGATGCGGTACGGACGCCAGCTTGCCGCGACCCTTGTCGGAGCCGCCACGCCAGGTAATGGCGCGCGTGCCCCCCAGATGGACGACCCGACGCCGCCGCAGCTTTGTGAATACAGCCGAACATGCTATTCGCAAAGCCGGGAGGGATGAGCAATGGACCTGATTCGAACGCTCCTGAGCTGGCTGCTTGCCCTGTTCATCATCTTCATCTTCCTGCAGGCAACGATCCATCCCCTGCCCGACCCGCCAATCGGCCAGGTCAAGCTCCATGACCTGCCGGGCGAGAATATCGTTTTCCAGACACTGGCCAACAAGTCCGGCATCGCCCTGTTCGAACCGCTATTCCGCGTACTGACCGCTGTGGCCGAACTGGTTGCCGCAGCCCTTCTCCTGCTGCCCTGGACACGGCGCCCAGGCGCAATTCTGTCGGCCATGATACTGACGGGCGCAGTGGGGCTGCATCTGTCGCCCTGGCTTGGTCGGGAGATTCCCGTGTCGCTGCAGGCAGGGGCTGCCAGTGATGGCGGCCAGCTCTTCATGCTGGCGATTGCCCTGCTCGTGGCGAGCCTGCTGCTCATCTTCATCCATCCTGCCGGGCGGTCCCGCCCGCGCTACTGAACCGGACCGCCGCACACGCAGGGCGCCGGACAGTCAAGGCCCGGGCCAGGGCCGTCCACCGCTGGTTAACCGCTGGGGGTGTATGCATGCCGGCATGCAAGCCCAGCCTGAACCCGCCGGTCCCGCCCCCCAGTTCCACGCGCGCAAGACGCTCCTGCGGCGTCTTGTCGATGTGGTGTCCCTGCCCTCCTCGACCATTTCTCCCCAGGAACGGTCGGTCGCCGGTGATATCCTGCTGGAAATGCTGTTCTCGGCAACCAATGAGGAACGCCGCCTGACCGCCTCGCGACTGTCGGAAAAGACCGAAGCGCCCGAACGGGTGCTGCGCTACCTCTCGACTTGCGAGATTTCCGTCGCCGCCCCAATGCTCGAATACAATGACGGGCTGGATGACGGCACGCTGGTCAAGGTCGTCGCGACCGGCTCCATCGACCACCGCATTCTCGTCGCCCGGCGCAAGCAGGTGTCGCCATCGGTCAGCGCCGAGATCATCGAGCGCGGCGATTTCGCCGCCGTCACGGCGCTACTGAACAATCGCAATGCGCAGATATCCGATGGCAGCATGGACGGGCTGATGGCGCTCAGCCAGATGCACCTGCCGCTGTGCGACCTGCTGATCAACCGGCCCGAGCTTACCCCGGCCCATGCGCTGGCCATGTTCTGGTGGTCGCGAACCGAGACGCGGGAGCAGATCCTGCGGCGCCATACAGCCGACCGGATCGAACTCATCCAGCGCTGCGGCGACGTCTTCGCCCTCGCCGCAGCCGAAGGCTGGTCCGACCCGGTGACGCGGAAGACACTGCAGCTCATCGAGCGGCGCCAGCGCAATCGCGGGGCAATCGAGCGCAGCCCGTACAAGGATCTCGAACACGCCATCGAAGTCGCCGCGCGGGAGGGCATGAGCGCGCCCATCGCGCAGGAGATCGGCTACCTGGCCGGGATCAAGCCGGTGACGATCGCCAAGATCCTGTCCGATGAGGGCGGGGAAGGCATCGCCGTCCTCTGCAAGGCCACCGGGCTGAAGCGCGATTACCTGACCAAGCTGTTCGTCTCGACCGGCCGGCCACTGACCGAAGTGACCACCGGCGGGGACCATCCCGTCTGGCACCAGGTGCGTGAGATCTTCGAGATCCTGTCGACTGCCAAGGCCCAGACGACCCTGCGCTACTGGAATTGGTCCCTGTCGAGCACCTATTCGCCGCAGCTCGGCATCATCGCCGACGCATCCGACACCGCCGCCCTCGACAATTCCATCGCCCAGCGGACCGCACAGCTCGTCTTCAAGGCCTGATCCCCGCATCAAAGCGCCACGGCCCGCCCTCCCGGGGCTGCTGCAAGAAAACCGGTTCCCACGCGTTGCACTTGCGTTCTATGGGTAGGGCATGACGAAGACACACATGCCGGACAAGGACACGCAGGACGCGCCCCTGCCTGCGGATACGGCGGGCGATGGCAGCGCAGGCGATGTCCGCAGCCCGGTCTCCGGCATGGAAAGCGCCATGTCGGCGGGCACGGTCGCCGGCGCCGTCGCCGAGGTCATGACCGGCGCGGGACGGCTGGCGACGGCCCGCCGCGGACGCGCACGCCGGATCCGGCGGAACGTTCACCGCGAATTGCCCGCCTATCTGTTCGTGCAGACAAGCTGGTTCATGGCCTTCGGACTGCAACTCGTGCTCTTCCCGTACCTGATCACGAGCCCGCTCCACCTCGGCCGGGACGGGCTCGAGCTGGGCCTCGCCAACATGGCCCTGTCGGCCCCGTCAGTGGTGTTCCTGCTGCTGGGCGGGGTGGTGGCCGAGCGCGCCGACGGCAAGCGATTGCTGATGCTGCTGCATGGCATGGCCGCCGTACCCGCAATCGGCCTGTCGGCGGCCCTCTGGTCGGGTACCCTGACATATCCGCTGATGATCCTTTATGGCGTGACCATCGGGACCGTTGGCGCCTTCATGATGCCGGCCCGCGACTCCATCGTGAACGAGGTTGTCGAGCGACGCATACGGATAGGATCCGGCGTGACTCTGCAGCTTGGCGTGACACTGGCCACCATGGCGCAGTTCATCGCCCAGATCCTCGGGCTGACGCTTGGCGGCTATGCCGACAAGATGACCAGCATGCCAGCCTGGCTCGGCGGGTTCGGCATCGGGCCGATCGCCTCGGAGCGCCTGCTGCTGCTGCAGGGCATCGTGCTGGCATTCGGAGCGGGGTTCGCGCTGTTTCTCGGCCGCGGTCGCCGGGTCCGAACGGGCCGGACCGGGGTCGGCGCCGCCTTTGGTGACATTCGCGAAGGCGTTGCAGCGGTCCGCGCCGATGGCCGGCTGTGGGCGATGACGCTGCTGATGTTCGGTGTCGGCATTTTCGTGATCGGCTCGTTCCTGGTGGTCCTGCCGATCCTCAATCGCGACATCTACGGTCTCGACAGCGACGGCATCCGCGACATGTTCGTCACCTTCTGGATGGGCGCCTTCGTCTCCTCGGTGCTGTTGTCGGTGTTCAACCGGATCAAGCGCCAGGGCCGGCTGCTGCTGACCGCACAGGCCCTCGGCTCGGTCGTGATCCTGCTGATGCTGGCCAAGCCGCCGCACTGGATATTCCTGATGATCGTCTTCGTCTGGGGTCTCGCGGCGGGCATTTCCATCGCCATGAGCCGCTCCATCGTCCAGGATGCCGCGCCAAAGGACCAGCTTGCGCGGGTGCTGTCGATCTACCAGCTCGGCTTCATGGCCGGCGCCCCCTTCGGCGCCGCCATCATGGGCGCGCTGACCGATCTCTTCCCGACTGAGCCGCAGCGGGTCGCCGTCGTGCCTGCCGCCGGCATGCTCACGCTGATCACCTGGATGATCCTGCGCACGCCGATCTGGAACATGAAGCATCGCGACTTCGAGGACTGAGACACCGGAGGAAGACCGTCGGAAGGCCCGCCCGTCAGTCCTAGAGGCCCATGCCCTCATCCCGGCCCAGCACGAGATTGAGCGACTGCACCGCCGCGCCCGCTGCGCCCTTGCCGAGATTGTCCAGCCGGGCGATGAGCCGGACCTCATCATCATTGCCGAACACGAAGAGCTCCAGCCGGTTGCTGCCGTTCAGCGCTTCGGGTTCGAGGCCCGGACAGGCATCGGCGGCCTCGAGCGAGGGCACCGAGATGAAGCGGGCACCGGCATAAGCCGCCGCAAGCGTGGCATGGATCTGCGTCCGCGTCGGGCCATCGGGGAGCGACCAGAGGGCGAGCGGTACCTCCACCAGCATGCCCTGGGCGAAATTCCCGACCGCCGGCGTGAAGACCGGGCGGTGGGCAAGCCCTGCATGCGCGCGCATTTCCGGTGGGTGCTTGTGGGCCTGGTCGAGGCCATAGGCACGGTGGGCCGGCCCGCCGGCCTCGAATTCGGCGATCATGGCCCGTCCGCCACCGCTATAGCCCGAGATGGCGTTGCAGGTGACCGGATACGTCGCCGGCAGGAGTCCTGCCATGACCAGCGGCCGGACCAGCGCGATGAAGCCCGTCGGATAGCAGCCGGGATTGGAGATCCGTTTCGAAGCGGCAATGGCCGCAGCCTGTCCCGGCGCCATCTCCGGAAACCCGTAGTTCCAGCCCGCGGCCGTGCGATGGGCACTCGAGGCGTCGATGATCACGGTGTCGGGCGCCTCGACCAGCGCCACGGCTTCCCGCGCCGCCGCGTCCGGCAGGCAGAGAATGGCGATACTGGCAGCGTTCAGGCAGCGCGCCCGGGCCGCCGGCTCCTTGCGCTGGTCCGGCGCGATGGTGATGAGGTCGAGATCGCTGCGTGCCGCGAGGCGCTCACGGATCTGCAGGCCCGTGGTGCCCGCTTCGCCATCGATGAAGACTGTCGGGTTCGCCATGGCTCATAGCCCCGAAAGACGGCCGCATGGCCCGGAAGGACCCCATGGCCCGGAAGGACCCCATGGCCCTGAATGAAAAGGGGCGCCCCGTTGCCGAAGCGCCCGAAGCCGGATCGACGTCTGCCGTCCCGCTAGCGCTTGGAAAACTGGAAGCTGCGGCGGGCCTTCGCCTTGCCGTACTTCTTCCGCTCCACCGTGCGCGGGTCGCGCGTCAGGTGACCATGCGGCTTCAGCACCGGGCGCATGCCAGGCTCATAGGCCACCAGCGCGCGCGCAATGCCGTGGCGGATGGCGCCGGCTTGTCCCGACAGGCCAGAGCCCTTAACCGTGCAGACCACGTCGAACTCGGTGCGCCGGTCGGAAGCGATCAGCGGCTGCTCGATGACCATACGCAGGACGGGCCGGGCAAAATACTGGGCCTGGTCCTTGCCATTGATCGTGATCTTTCCCGAACCCGGCTTCAACCAGACGCGGGCCGTGGCTTCCTTGCGGCGGCCCGTGCCGTAGGCACGACCAAGCTCGTCGATCTTCGGCTGGCCGAGATCCCGCGGTTCCTGCGCGGTTGTGGCCGGGTCAAGGGTCTTGAGGTCTTCGAGGGCGGAGGCTGTATCGGTCATGACGCTCTATGCAGCTTTCGTGTTCTTGGTGTTCATGGCCGCGAAGTCGACCTGTTCGGGCTGCTGGGCGACATGCGGATGGTCCGCTCCGGCGTAGACGCGCAGCTTGGCAAGCTGGCGGCGGGCGAGCGAGCTTTCCTTCGGCATCATGCGCTTGACAGCAAGATGCAGGGCCCGCTCGGGGAAGCGACCATCGAGGATCTCCCCGGCCGTGGCTGACTTGATGCCGCCCGGATGACCGGTATGGCGGTAATACACCTTGTCGCGCCGCTTGTTTCCGGTGAACACGATCTTCTCGGCATTGATCACGATGACATGGTCGCCGGTATCGATGTGCGGCGTGAAATCCGGACGGTGTTTGCCGCGCAGGCGTTTGGCGATATACGACGCGAGGCGGCCTGCAACGGCGCCCTCGGCATCGATGACCACCCACTTGTTCTCGACGTCGGCTGGTGCGTTATAGGTTTTCATCGCTCGCTTGAGAGCCTTCTCGATTTCGGAGTTTCTGGATGCAATACAAGCGTTGGCGTGTAGTCGCGGCGCGCGGTCTTGTCAACGCAAGTGCCGTGGCCCTGCTGATTTTCCTTGCCAGCTGTGGCCGGCCGACGCCGGAGAGCCCATCGCCTGAAGGGCAGGCATCGCCGTCCGAAGCCCCTTCCGGGGCCCCCTCCACGTCGCCGGATGCCGCATCGCTCAGCCTGCCCGCCGTCTGGAGCACGCGCGCGCTGGACGGACCCGTGGCCGATATCGCCCTGTCGTCCGGCCCCCGTCCGCTGCTGGCCGTCGCCTTCCAGGGCCGGGGATTCCAGCTCTTCGATCTTGGCGGCGACCGGCTCGGCGAGCCCATCGGCTTCGGGCTGACCGACCTGGCAAGCGGACATTATGCCGAGATTGATGGCGCGGCCGTGAATGTCTTTCCCGGGATCAACCGCGACGGCGCCCTGAAGGCCTATCTCTATGGCGAAAACCTCACCGCACCGGTCGAGCTTGACCTGCCGGTCGAACCGGGCGGCGCGGTCGCCGGCCTGTGCTCGGGACCGCCACGCCAGCAGGCGGACAGCGGACTGATGGACATCGGCTTCTGGGTCGAGGATGCAGACCGGACGCTTGTGACCGGCACGGTCGGGATCGACGGCGAGACCTTCACATGGTCAGCCGGGGCGACCATCGCGGCCGCCTCGCCGCTGGCTGGCTGCCGCATCGGCAGCGGCGGACAGGACCCGCTCCCCGTGGTCGGCACGCCCCTGGCCACCGCCGAAATGCACCGGCCGGACGGGCACTATGCCCTCACGCTGGATGCCGACGGGAAAATGCTGGCCGCCCGACCCGGCGGGGCGACCCATGCCATCGCCCTGCGCAAGGGATTGTCGGTCCGGTTGCCCGATCCGGCTGTCGCCATGGATGCCCTCGGCACGCCCAGTGATGGCGGCTATCCCTACGGCCTGATCGTGATCGCCGGCGAAACCCGGCCTGGAATGCATCAGGCCGTATTCGTCGACACCGAGCCGCTCGTCCGGCCCGCCGAAGAGGCCGCTGGCATCCCTGCGGCGGAGTAGGAGGCACGCCAGGCCAGGCGGATCCCGGCGATGAAGACCACCACGCCAAGCCCCTGATGGACTAGGGCGAGGGGCAGCGGCGCGGCATGGACCAGTGTGAACACGCCCCACGCCGCCTGCAGCGTGACCAGGCCGGCGAACAGCGCAAAGGACTGGGCCAGCACCGTGCGGCGGAACGCCATCGCGGCGGCAAGGCTTCCGGCCAGCAGGAGATAGGCCAGCGCGCGATGATTGAACTGCGTCGCTTCCCGGCCCTCGAACAGGCTCCTGAGGCCCAGCTCGGCATGGACATACCCCTGCGGGAACAGCTCCCCGGCCATCAGTGGCCAGTCCGTGTAGGTCCGGCCGGCATCGAGACCGGCGACCAGCGCCCCGCTGGCCATCTGCACGAAGACGCCCCCGGCCAGCAGGCAGGCGGTCCAGCGCGCCGCAGCCGGACCTGCGCCGCGATCATCACGGCCAAGATCCAGCCAGTACCAGACGACAAGGCCGATGATCAGCAGCGCCAGGCAGAAATGCGTCATCAGCCGGTAGGGCGCCACGTCGATCCGGCTGGTCTCGCCGATGCCGCTGGCCACCATCCACCAGCCGACCGCACCCTGCAACCCGCCAAGGGCGATCAGCGCCAGGAGCCGCAGGCCCCAGCCTCCGCCCAGCCAGCGCCTGGCGGCAAACAGCGCGAGCCCGGCCACAGCAACAAGGCCGATCAGCCGGCCGAACAGGCGATGGCCCCACTCCCACCAGTAGATGTAGCGGAACTCGGCCATGGACATGCCGCGGTTCTGGAAGCGGTACTCTGCCGTCTCGCGATACTTGTCGAATTCCCCCTGCCAGGCTGCTTCGGACAGGGGCGGCAGCGTGCCGGTGACGGGGGCCCATTCGGTGATCGACAACCCGGAATCGGTGAGCCGCGTGGCCCCGCCGATCAGGATCATCGCATAGACCATCAGCCCGAGCACCAGCAGCCAGGCGCGGATCCACGACGCCCCGGGACGGATCGCCGTGCCTGCAGGGTGCGGCCCGGCATGCGGTGCAAGGTCGGGATACCGAAATGCCGTGGCGGACTGTTCAGGGCCTGTCATGCACCCTAGATGCCGCATCTGTAGATGGCTGCAAGCTGTCGCGCTGCCGCAGGAGGATTGCGGCGTCCCCCACGAGAAAGGCAGGTCACTGTCATGCGGAAACTTGTTGCCATCGGGCTGTGTCTGGCCTGGCTCGCCATTTACATCGTTCTGGTGGCCACACTGAGCGGCCCGGTGAGTGCCCTGCCCCGCTGGCTGCAACCGCTGTTCTACATCATCGCCGGACTGGCCTGGATCGTGCCGATCCGTCCGCTGTTCCGCTGGATGAACCGCATCCCCGACCTGCCGCGTCGGGACGGGGACTGAACCCACCCCGGCAGGCCCGGCTCTGCACCGATCGGCAGAACCGCAGGCGCAAGGTCCTACGGCGTGTCGTCGATCTCATCGGACTCGTCGGGCGCGTCGGCGCCGGGGTCGTGGAAATCGGTCACGAAGGCCTGGTCGCCATCATCGCGGTCCTCCAGCGGCAACAGTCCGTCGGCTGCCTCCTCGACGAGGCCCTCCTCGCCCGGGAGCTGGAAGGCGGCCGGGATGACATCGGACAACAGCCCTTCGGCCTCGAGATCGGCCTTGCCCGGCAGGACCGCCAGGCTCTCGAGCCCGAAATGCTCGAGAAATGCCGTCGTGGTGCCATAGGTGACCGGCCGGCCCGGCGTCTTGCGGCGCCCGCGAATGCGGATCCAGCCCGTCTCCATCAGCGTGTCGATCGTCCCCTTCGACACGGCCACCCCGCGCACCGCCTCGATCTCCGCCCGTGTCACGGGCTGGCCATAGGCGATGATGGCAAGGGTTTCGAGGGCGGCCTGCGAGAGCTTCTTCTGCTCGTGACGTTCCTCGACAAACAGGTAGTCGAGATCGGGGGCGGTCTGGAACCGCCACTTGCCGGCAACCTCCACAAGCTGCACCCCGCGTCCATGATAGGCCTGGCGCAGCGCCATGAGCACGTCGGCCGGCTCGACGCCATGCGGGAGCGCCTCGACCAGCGCTTCGGCGCTGACCGGTTCACCGGCGGCGAACAGCACTGCCTCGGCGCAGCGCATGGCCTCGGCCATGATGCGCCCCGCATCGGTCTGCGCCGTCTCGGCCTGCAGCGACAGAGATGCCTGGCGGGACAGCAGCGACAATTGCTTCACCGCCTTGCGGATATCGGCCGGAGCCTGATCGAGGGGTTCGACCGGTTCGGCCTTGCGTTCAGGGAGAGTCATTGGCGGCCTCCTTGGCGTCCGGGCCGGAACCGCGCAGAAAGAGCGGCCCGAAATGGGTGTGCTGGCAGACCAGCACATCACCGTCGCGGACAAGTTCCAGTGCCGCGCTGAACACCGACGCGGTCACCGAGGATGAAGGGATCTCGTCGCCATCGGCAAGGATCCCGTCGCGGATCGAGTCAAGACTGGCCCAGTCCTCGAGCGCCGGCGTGATCTCGCGCAGCCGGTCCCGCGCCGTTTCCAGCGGCAGCACGTACTGGTGTTCGATCCGGTGCGGCGCTTCCTTCTGCTTGCGCCCGCGCAGGGCACCTATGGCCTGGGTGAGATGGAACAGGGTGGTGTCGAATTCGGTATGCCGGATGATCTTCGGCTGCTGCGGCATGCCACGCAGGAACACGCGCTCACCGAGGATCGGACCACCGAACAACTCGTCCGCGACGCTGCGCATGGCCTCTAGCCGCTTGAGGCGGAAGGCGAGCTGGGCCGCCATCTCCTCGCCCGAAACCGCCTCCTCCTCGGGCCGTTCCGGCTTCGGCAGCAGCAGCCTCGACTTCAGGAAGGCCAGCCACGCCGCCATCAGCAGATAGTCGGCGGCGAGGTCGATCCGTTTCCGCCGCGCGGCCTCGATGAAGCCGAGATACTGTTCGGCCAGGGGCAGCATCGCGACCTTCAGCAGGTCGACCTTCTGGCGCCGGGCCAGTTCGAGCAGCAGGTGGAGCGGGCCTTCATAGGCGCCAACATCGACGATGAAGGCATCCTCGGCGCCGGCTTCCTCGGCCTCGGCGGACAGGGCGTCGATCGAGATCGGCTCAGCGCTCATGCCAGGGCCTCCCCGGCAAGGAGGGCGTTGAGGCGAGCGCGGCCAGCGGCGGCGTCAAAAGGGTCCACATGGCCCGTGGCAGCCTCGGCCGCACGGGCCCTTTCAAGCGCGCGCCCGGTGAGATCCGGTGCGGCGTCGGCCACCTCAGCCATCTCCCGCAGCACCTCGGCCGGCGATGTCGCAAATCCCGCGCAATGCAGGACCACGTCGCATCCGGCCTCGATCGCCCGCTGCGCGCGCGCGCCGAGGCTTCCCTCCAGCGCCTTCATGCCAAGATCGTCCGTCATGAGCAGTCCATCGAATCCGATCCGACCACGGATCACGTCGCGAACAAGGCTTCTGGAATGAGTCGCCGGTGTGTCTGCATCGAAATGGTCATATGCGATATGCGCGGTCATGGCCATTGACGCATCCCTCACCACCCTGAATGCGTCGAAATCGGCGGCCAGTTCATGTTCATCCGCCCGGATCCGGGGCAGGTCGAGGTGGCTGTCGACCGCAGCCCGGCCATGACCGGGGATATGCTTGATCACCCCGGCCACCCCGCCGGCAGACAGTCCATCCAGCGCGGCACGGGCGAGGGCTCCGACGCGGGCCGGATCGCTGCCGAAGGCGCGGTCGCCGATGATCTCATGGGCTCCGGGCAGGGTCAGGTCGACCACCGGAGCGCAATCGGCATGAATGCCAAGGGCGGCAAGCTCCGCCGCGATCAGCCGGTGGCCGAGCCAGGCTGCTTCGAGGCCGGCCTCGGGATCGCGTGCATGCAGCGCACCATAGGCGCTGGCCGGCGGAAATGCCGGCCATTCCGGCGGCTTCAGCCGGGCCACCCGCCCGCCTTCCTGGTCGATGAAGACAAGGACCGCCCGGCCCATCACGTCCCGGATCCGATCGACGAGCGCGCGGACCTGTGCCCGGTCGCGGCAGGACCGGCCCGTGAGGATCACCCCCCATGGATCATGGGCGGACAGCAGGTCCGCTTCCTCGGCCAGAAGGTCCGGCCCGGAGACACTCAGGATGGCGGCCTTCATGCGCTCAGCCTCCCACCACGATGCAGTCGAGGCCCTCGCGCTTCAGCCGGTCACAGAAGGTCGTGGCGCCTGCCCGTGTTTCGAACGCCCCGGCCCGGAGACGGTAGAACACGCCCTTCGCCTCGAGATCTGCGCGCTGGACACGTTTTTCCACCTGCCTGAACAGCGCGCCATGTCGCAAAGTGAACTGTTCCCAGCCGGCATCTGCGGCCTCCTCCGAACGGTAGGCGGCCAGCTGGACGAGGAAGGCCCCCTCGGGGGATGTATCGACAACGGTCACGGCTGTGTTGGCAGCGTGCCCGGCAACTGGTGGCGACGCCGGCGCAGGCCCGGCATCGGCTCCGGCCGAACCGGTATCCGCCGACGGTGCCGGTGATCCGGACCGGAGCGCAGGCTTGGTCGAGGGCGGGGGGAGCTGCGCAGGCGGCCGGGCCGGCGCGGCCGGTGTCGTCGCAGTCGGTGCCACCTCCGGCGCATCCCCCGCAAGCGGCGCGTTCGCGAGGTCGGCAAGGGCCCGCAGCTGGTCTTCGCGCGGTCCCGCGCCCGCGTCGCCGTCGCCCGCCTGCCCCGCACCCATTCCATCGAGCCCGGTCGTGAGGTCGATGGCCGGCCCACCCTGCAGGGCGTCTGCCGCCGCTTCCGACCGTTCGCGTTCGCTCACCTGCAACCCGCTGCGACCAAGGCGCAGCCCGCTGTCCCCGCCGTCCGGTTCGAACTCGCGATAGAAGGTCGCGCCGGGACCGTTCACACTCGCCGCCCCCGCGCCGTCGCCCTCGTCCGCCGTCGCGCCCGGCGTCTTGTAAGGTCCCGCATCGGCGCGGATCAGGGGCACATCCCCCGGCGCCCGGACGCCCTGGCGGTAGGTATTCCAGACCACCGCCGCAAACACGATCAGCACGCCCAGCGCGAGCGCAAGGATCAGCGGTCCGCGCGCGGTTTCCTCGTCCTCGCTGAGGTCGAACCCCTGATACTCATCGCCCGAAGAAGAGTCGAACGACATGCGATGGTCTTCGAAACGGTTCATCATGGCCCTTCTGCTGACCGGCCCAGTTCCCTGGACCCATGAATGTTAAGAAAACCCTCGTTCGCGTTAACGAGTGTTGAATCCCAGCGCATTCTGGCTGTCTTTGGCCCGGATCGTGGTCAAACCATGCTGTCGAGCGCAAACAGTCGCTTGTGCTCGTCGATGGCGAAGGTATCGGTCATGCCGGCAATATAGTCGCAGACGAGACGCGCGCGTGCCGCCCCGGACATCTCCCCTTCGGCCAGTGCCCGCCAGGGCGGGGGCAGCGTCTCGGGCTCGTTGAAGAACACGCCAAACAGGTCCGCGAGGATGCGCCGGGCCTGGCTGCGCATCCGGTTCACCTTGTAGTGCTTGTACATGCGCTCATGGAGGAAGGCCCTGAGGGCCCGCTGGCGATCCTCCAACCCCTCGGAAAAGGCGACCAGCGGACGGTCGAGGGCGCGGACATCCTCGGCCGATCTGACCTTCGACGCCTTGGCCCGTGCCTTCGTCTCGCCGACCAGGTCATTGATCCAGATGCCGATCAGCCGGCGGACCGCCTCATGCACCACCCGCTGGCGGTCGAGGTCCGGATACGCTGCGAGCACGCCGTGGAACACTTCCCCCACGACAGGCAGGTCAAGCATGTCCTCGATGGTGAACAGGCCGGCGGCGATGCCATCGTCGATGTCATGATTGTTATAGGCGATATCATCCGACAGGGCCGCGACCTGGGCTTCCGGTCCGGCATAGGTGAAGAGGTCGAGATCCTCGATACGGTCGAAATCGCGGAATGCCGCGGGCAGGTCCTTGAGCCCGGTGTCGGGTCCGAGCAGCGGGCCATTGTGCTTGACGAGGCCTTCCAGCGTCTCCCAGGTCAGGTTGATGCCGTCGAAATCGGGATAGCGCTGTTCGAGCTTTGTGACGATGCGCAGCGTCTGGGCATTGTGGTCGAAGCCGTCATATTCCTGCATGCACGCATCGAGCTGATCCTCGCCGGCATGGCCGAAGGGCGGATGGCCGAGATCATGGGCCAGCGCCAGCGTCTCGGCGAGGTCCTCGTCGAGGCCGAGGGTGCGGGCAGCCGACCGCGCGATCTGGGCGACCTCGAGGGAATGGGTCAGCCGCGTGCGGTAGTGGTCGCCCTCATGGGCCACGAAGACCTGTGTCTTCTGCTTCAGCCGCCGGAAGGCCGAGGCATGGATGATCCGGTCACGGTCGCGCTGGAAGGGGGTGCGCGTCGCCGATGGGGCTTCGTCGTGGTACCGACCGCGGGACCGGCGCCAGTCGGTGGCGTAGGCGACTTTTTCGGATCGCATCTTTTCCATGGCGCAGGACTTCCCTATTTTCAGCTCATGGCCACGATAACACTGACACCGTCCGCCGCCGCACGCATTAATGCGATTCTGGCTCGCAAGCCCGAAGCGGCCCTCCTGCGCATCTCGGTCGAGGGCGGGGGCTGTTCCGGCTTTTCCTACAAGTTCGATCTCGACACCACCTGGACCGAAGAGGATGTCCTGGTCGAACGCGATGGCGCAAGGGTGGCCATCGACCCCATGAGCCTCGAATTCCTCGACGGGTCGGAAATCGATTTCACGACCGAACTGATCGGCGCCGCCTTCCGGATCAATAATCCCAATGCCACGGCGGCCTGCGGATGCGGGACCAGTTTCTCGGTGTGAGACCGCCGGCGACGGCCTGCCCGGCGGCGCAACGGAAAGGCGGTACCGCGTGCCCCTGAACTGGATCCCGAACGGGCTCACGCTCCTGCGCTGCGTCCTGGCCTTCATTGCCGCCGGGGCGGCGGTCGTGGCCGGCTATGGCGGTCTGCGGCCGGTCCACCTGCTCGGCTTCGGCCCCGAGACCTGGATCTCGCTTGGCCAGCCGCCGGTGATCCTGTCGGTCAGCGATGCCATGCCGGCCGCCCATCTCGCCCTGATCGCCTTCGCCCTGGCCGCGCTCACCGACCTCATCGATGGCTGGGCGGCCCGGCGCCTGAATGCCGTCACCGCCTTTGGCGCCTGGCTCGACCCGATTGCCGACAAGCTGCTGGTCGGGCTGTCACTGGTTGCGCTGACCCTGTTCGCCGACCCTGTCTGGCTGATCGCGATCCCGGCCATTGCGATCCTTGTCCGCGATGGCTGGATCACGTGGCTGCGGCTCTCGCGCGGTGGCGGCTATGCGCTGCCCGTGATGGCACTCGCCAAGTGGAAGACCGCGCTGGAACTCACCGGGATCACCATGCTGTTCGCCTACTGGCCCTTCTTCTGGGTGGTGAGCGGCCATGCCGGCGGACTGTCCGTCCCCTCGCCGGCCCTGATCGAGACGGCGAGCTTTTTCGTCCCCTTCGGGATTTCCTCGCTCTGGGTCGCGGCCATGCTCTCGCTCTACACCGGCTGGCGCTATGTCCAGGTCTATCGCGGCGGCCAGACGCGCCTGCCCGACACGTTCGACTAGACGAGGCGGCCTTGCGCGCTGCGCCAGGTCAGTGTCCCCCGTCAGCATTCACCCTAAGTGGCAGACAGCGCCGGTCAGCTCGGCTGTGACCGTTCGAACGGGCTATCGAGCGAGAAGGCCGGCACGTTCGCGGTCATCCATGCCCCGCTGCGGCTCTGGAAATCATAGCTGCCGGACATGAAGCCCGATGGCGCTGCCAGCGGCGCGCCGGACGTGTAGCGGAACGCATCACCGGGCGCGAGCACGGGCTGCTGGCCGACCACGCCGTCGCCATCGACGATCTGGGTCCGCCCGAGACTGTCGACGATCTGCCAGTGGCGGACCATGAGCTGCCAGGTCTCGTTGCTCGTGTTCTCGATCTCCACCGTATAGGCCCAGACGAAATGGTTCCGCACGGGCTCGGACTCATCGGCCATGAAGCGCGGCTTCACCCGGATGCGGATGCCATCCGTGATCGCCTCGTAGCAGGGGGTTTCAGTCCGCGCCTCCATGCTTCCCTTCTTGCCGCCGGTCTAGACCGCGTCAAGCGCGGCGAGGAGGTCTTCGCTCAGGTCCTCGACATCCTCGAGCCCCACCGACAGCCGGATCCAGCTCTCGTCGAGGCCCATGGCCGTGCGATCCGCCTCCGTGAGGGCGCGGTGCGTGGTCGAGGCCGGATGGCAGGCGAGGGATTTCGAATCGCCGAGATTGTTGGAAATGTCGACAAGCTCCAGCGCATTGAGCATCCTGAACGCCTCGGCCCGTGCGCCGTGGATGGAAAACGCGATGAGCGTGCCACCCGATAGCATCTGGCGGGCATGGACCCGATGATGGGGATGGTCGCTCCGCCCCGGATAACGCACCGCAGCAACGGCGCGGTGGGCCGCGATCCGGTCGGCCAGAATGGCCGCGCTTTCGGAGGCCTTGCGCACACGCAGCTCGATCGTCTCGATCCCCTTGAGCACGACCCATGCATTGAACGGCGAGGCGGCAGGCCCGGTATGGCGCAGATAGGGATCAAGGTGCTCCTCTATCCAGTCAGCGGGGCCGAGCACCGCACCGGCCAGCACCCGGCCCTGCCCGTCCATGTGCTTGGTCGCCGAATAGGTCACGATGTCGGCGCCATGCTCGAAGGGTTTCTGCAGCACGGGCGTGGCAAAGACATTGTCGACCACCAGCAGCGCCCCCGCCGCATGTGCAAGCTCGGCAACAGCGGCCATGTCGACCCCGTCCAGGAGCGGATTGGACGGGGTTTCAACCAGGACCAGTTTCGCCGGTGTCGAGAGCGCCCGCGCCCAGGCAGCGAGATCGTCGCCCTGGACGAATTCGGTCTCGATGCCATAGCGCGGCATCAGCGTGCCGACGATCCATCGGCACGAACCGAACAGCGCGCTCGCCGCCACAACACGGTCACCGGCCCGGCAGGGCGCCATCATGGTCGAGGAGATCGCCCCCATGCCGGAGGCTGTGATGCGGCAGGTCCCGGCGCCTTCGAGCAGGGCCAGCCGCTCTTCCAGCATGCGCACGGTGGGATTGGCATAGCGCGAATAGACGAAGCCCGGTTCCTCGCCGGCCATGCGGGCAGCGGCCTGCTCGGCGCTGTCATAGGCATAGCCGGACGTCAGGTAGAGCGCCTCGGCCGTCTCGCCATGGGGCGACCGCATCAGCCCGCCGCGGACCAGCTGCGTTGCCGGCCGCAGCGGCGTCTTGCGGTCATTCGGGCCATCGGCCATGGGCTCATCCTTTACAAATCGCGACGGCGCGTCTTAGGGCCTTCACCATAGAGGGATCAAGCCATGGCTCAACACAGCCGCGAACCGGCAGACGGTGTCCTGCCCGATTTCGAACTCGACGCCCTGATCGCCAGCGGCGCCATATCGGCCGAGCAGCCGTTCCAGCCCGGCCAGGTCCAGCCCGCGAGCCTCGACCTGCGCCTCACCGGCGATGTCTACCGGGTGCGGGCGAGCTTCCTGCCCGGCCGCGGCCGCTCCATCGGCAAGCTGCTCCATACCTCCGACCTGCAGATGCACCGGATGGACATTTCGGCGGGTGCGGTACTGGAAACCGGGTGCGTCTATCTCGCCCTGCTGGCCGAACGGGTCGAGTTGCCAAAAGAGCTCAGCGGGCGGGCCAATCCGAAATCCTCGACCGGCCGGCTCGATGTCTTTACCCGGGTGATCACCGATGGCGGGGAGGCCTTCGACGACGTGCCCGCCGGCTATTCCGGCCCGCTCTATCTCGAAATCTGTCCCCGCACCTTCTCGATCCTCGCACGCCAGGGTGACCGGCTCTGCCAGCTCAGGCTGCGGCGCGGTCCGGCACGGCCGCAAAAGGAACTGACCTTTTCGGTCAGCCTCACGCCCGGCCCCGATGCCGCACCGGTCGGCTGGCGCGCGCGCCGGCATGCGGGCGTGGTCGATCTCCAGCGCACTGGCAAGCATGCCATCGCCGAGTTCTGGGAGCCGGTCTTCCCCGATCGCGGACGGGTCGTGCTGCAGCCGGACGAGTTCTACATCCTCGCCTCCAAGGAGGCGGTGAAGGTGCCCGCCCTGCAGGCCGCCGAAATGGCGCCGATCGCACCCGAGCTCGGCGAGTTCCGGGCCCATTATGCTGGCTTCTTCGACCCCGGCTTCGGGGGCAATGAGGGCGGCTCCCGGGCAGTGCTCGAAGTGCGGACCCGCGACGTGCCGTTCTTCGTCGAGGACGGCCAGCCGGTCGGCCGGCTTGTCTATGAGCCCATGGCCGCGCGGCCCGAACGGCTCTACGGCGGCACCGGCAGCCACTATCAGGGCCAGGGGCTGCGGCTGGGAAAGCACTTTGCCTGATGTGGGCGTTCAGGCAAGTTCGGAGTAAACGGAACCGATTGCGAACGGACACTTGCGCAAATACAGGGATGTAAAGCGGCGGTCTGGAGCAAAACGAACGACCGGCGCTTCCGGGGCGGAGGGCTGCAGCCGCGCCGCCCGGCGTCCGCCCCGCCTACCCATGCGCGCGCTCAATCGCTGTCATCGCGCCGCCGACGCGCGCGGTGACCCTCGCGCAATTCAGACACCGCCTCGAACATGAAAGCGGTCGACAGGCCGAACAGGATGAAGCCACCCGTGCCGACGAAGCCCGACAGCAAACGCCATTCGTCGGGCGGCAGCACATCGCCAAAACCGAGCGTGGTGAAGGCCACCATGGCGAAATAGACCGCCTCCTCGAGTGTCGAAAACAGCCCCAGAAGACGGAACGCGGCGGCCCATATCCACATCACGATCGACAGCACCGCCAGCATGGACAGGGTGATGACACACAGCGCCAGCGCGGACCGGGTGAAGGGCCGCACCTCGAACAACCGCGCCTTGACACCCTGAAAGAGCTCCAGCGACAGCGCCATCAGCACGGTGCCGGTCACGACCGTAAGCGTAATCAGGGCACTGCCGAGAACGAACTGGAAAAGCATGACGTACAGCTCCTAGCACAAAGCAAGCTGGAAGCGGCATTTCCGCCCGCCCATCTCGGTGACTTACCAGCGACCGACACAGCCACTGCAACACGGCCGGGACGCCGCGCGTTTCCTGCAAAGGCAGAGCACCTGCCGCAGAACGAACGTCACTCCACTCAACTGACGTGCGAGGACAGGTCCGCTTGCATTCACAGTGCCTCTCTTGTCGTAAGGAAAGAACGAAGATGGGGTGCGGCCTGGCGTCTTATGCAGATTTCGGTTGGCTTGAATTCGTTTTCGGTTTGAAGTTCCGTACTGGAGTTCCTTTATCAAGACAGGACAGTGCAGGAGCCGCCATGCAGGTTTTCATCAGCCACCTTTTCGACGACAGAAAAATTGCAGACGCACTCAAAAGAACGATGACTGAATGGGGAATCAATGAGGAGTACATTTTCCAAGCATCAGATTTCAATAATCCACGAATGAACCAGTCCGCCAACATCTCCGATGAACTAATCAATTATCTCAAGAACTGCGATCTGTTCATCCTGATCTACACTCATGATGATTCGGACTGGAGTTATTGCACCTACGAACTTGGTGCAGTGCGCGCATCCGACAGTTGCTCAACCACGGTCGTAACCCTGTCCTTCAACGGCCACCAGCCGAAACCCATGCTCGGGAAACTGTATCTGAACGCGCGCAATTCTGATGAGATTCATGGCTTTGTCACTAAGCTGTTCCGAGATCCGACATATGTCGTGCCCGATGAGCCACGCCGGGAGCAGATCCTTAAATTCCAGAAACACTGGGATGCCCTAAATGATGCCGGCCTCGAGGCAAAGGCAAAAGCCCTCTACGAAGCAATTAACCTGGCGGCTGACACGATCTCTCGCGACGATCCAAGGGCCGAGAACCACCGTCTTCAATTCCTGCAGTTCGAACTCGACGGAAAGATCGCCCAGACTATCATCGAGCTGCGCCAGACGGCGGACACCCAAGGCAGAAACTCAGAGGCGTATCGCAAGTTTCGTGAAGATGCAAAAGATCTCCTGCGCGATGGGCTGAAAGTCACGGCGAAAAGTCAGGAAGGCGCGCTCGAGGAGTTCAACATAGAAGGCGCCGGGACGGGCTTGTCGCTTCAAGACTTATTTAACTCCTGGAGACGCGAGGCGTTGCCGATATTGCAGGACGATTACAACACAGAAACAGTACCTCCTACAGAATTCGACTGGCAGACCAGCCTGCTTGAGGACTTCTCCAGGGCAACCGAGGGACACCGGTCCAAACCACCTAAATTTCCAATGCGAAGAATTCGAGACGGCGCAAAGGGAAATCGCCAACCGGTGATTGTCCGGTCTCGCGAATTTTCCAGCGGACGTCGCGAATTTGACGTTTATCTGTTCAAGATACCGGAAGACGATTAGTAAGGCGCGACCGAACAGTTCAGACTGCTGAAGCGAGCGCCTGATAGGTTCCTGTAACAAGTTGCATCATGGATTGACGCTCTGCCTGCCCGACGCCTTCCAGCTTGCAGAGAGTCTGCTCAACATCTTTGGGTGAAATCTCGTCGCTTTCTCCATGCGCGCCATGTAGCGCTCCTAGCATGTAGTACAGAAGATCGCGCTCAAGCGGCGTGTCATGCTCTGTGAACTCGATTCTGAGAAACTCGACGAGTTGACGCGATTTCAAAGTTTGTGTCGTTTTCATAAGGTGCATCCTGTATAAAGCTGGTCACCACGGGTAATCGATCGGACGTCGATACTCGTTATTCCAACCTTTTGCGAGTCGGTTAATCAATCCTTCTCCGACCTATGTTCTGCGCCCGGAAGCATGACGTTAGCTCCGGCAGGATCGCGCGACGTCGTGGCCGCCAGGCCTTGTCACCGGCACGTCCTGTTCTCAGGTCCTTGCGGTCATGCCGCCATCGACGATGAACTCCTGGCCCGTGCAGTAGCTCGACGCATCGCTGGCGAGGAACACGATCATTTCGGCAATTTCGCCGGCGCTGCCCGGACGGGCGAGAACACTTGCCGTCGCGCCCAGGGCCGCGGTGTTGATCGCGTTCCCGCCTTCAGTGAACAGCGCCGCCTGCATTGCGCCGGGGTCCGGTGACGCCTCGGTGACGCGGGCGATTTCCTTGCCCCAGAGCGGGGTCTCGATGATGCCGGGATGGACCGAGTTCACGCGGATATTGTAGCCGAGCTGGCCACACTCGACGGCGGCAGACTTGGTGAACAGCCGCACGGCCCCCTTCGAGGCGCAATAGGCGCCCATGCCAGCCGATCCCCTGAGGCCGGCCACCGAGGAGAGGTTGATGATGGAACCGCCCCCGGTCTCGCGCATCGCCCGCACCCCGGCGCGGGTGCCGAGGAAGACGCTGTCGACATTGATGGTCATCTGCCGGCGCCAGTCATCGAGAGAGAAGGTGCATAGCGCCCCGGCGATCGCGACGCCGGCATTGTTGACCAGCACCGAGGGCGGGCCCAGTTCGGCGGCAGTGTCCGCCATGACCGTGTCCCAGCGGGCTTCATCGGTGACATCCTGCGCCGCCCCGACCGCCCGGCCGCCCGCCTCGGTGATTGCCGCCGCGCAGCGCGCCGCCCCCTCGCCGTCGAGATCGGTGGCCATGACCGCTGCCCCTTCCCGGGCCAGCGCCTCCGCGGTGGCACGACCGATGCCGCTTGCCGCACCCGTCACGAGTGCGACCCTGCCCTCAAGCTGGCCCATGATGATCTCCCTGCCTGTCTCTTGTTTTCTCCCGGCAGTCTATCGCCCATCCACGCCTTGTCACCGGCAAAACGCGAGCCGGCAGGTGCAGGCCGGCCCCCCTGGCGTGCAGCCGCAGGAGATGGGAGGTGTGCCCGGGGCCCGGCGCCGGGGTCGCGATCAGACCGACAGGAACCGGATCGCCTCGCCCGGCGCGAGGATTGCTGCGGTCAGTGACCCGCCGAAACAGGCGCCGGTGTCGATATTGATCCGCCGGCCATCGCCCGACACGTCGGGGCGGTAATCCTCGGTCGGGGTATGGCCATGGACCACCCGGTGCCCCTCGAGCGCCGGCGCGGTCCACTTGCGCGTGTCGAAGAATGTCTCGGAGCGGGTCCAGAGATAGACGTCCGGTTTTTCATCGGGAAAGCGGGTCCCGTCGAGGCCGGCATGGACGAACACCAGCCCGTCTTCCGGTCGCCAGCAAAGGTATGGACGCGCCTTCAGCCAGCTATGGTGCTGGTAGAGCAGGCCGGGAACGGGGTCGGTCTCATAGCTATGCAGCGTGGCCATCCCGCCATTGCGTGCCCATTGCGCCTCGGCGAGCGCACCGCCATCGAGCGCCTCGATCATCATCTGCTCGTGATTGCCGCGCAGGCAGACAATCTCCAGCGCCGGCGTCCCGGTGGCGGCCCGCTCGAGCGTCCGCAGCCGTTCGATCACCCCCCGGCTGTCCGGCCCGCGATCAACATAGTCGCCGAGGTGCACAAGGCAGGCGCAGAGCTCGGCATGGAACGCGAGATGATGCTCGAAGATGCGCTCGTGCAGGGCGGTGAGGCGGTCAAGCTCGCCGTGAATATCGCCTATGGCATAATAGACGCGGGCCATTTCCGGCCCCTCCTCGGCCACGCTTCCATCTTCCGGACCGGTTTCTGGCATGGCGGTTGCAGGGTCCATCACGAGTTCGGGAACTCCATCATCTACGCCTCAGCCCGGTCGCCCAGCGACCGGGCTTTTTTTGCGCAGCCTTCGCCGGCTCAGGGAAGCGAGCCCGCCCGGGCGAGGCGCTGCGCACGCCGGGTGCCCAGTACGCTGTCTGTCGTGAACACAATAAGGGCAGACCAGATGAAACTGAAGGCCAGCGCATGGACCAGCGTGAACGGCTCGCCATAAAGCAGGGCAACCAGGAATTGCAGCGTTGGCGCAAGATACTGCATCATGCCGATCGTGGCGAGCATCAAGCGCCTCGCCGCGACCGCAAACAGGATCAGCGGCACGGCCGTCACCGGACCGGCCGCGATCAGGGCGGCCAGATCGGTCGGGCGTGAACCGAACGGCGCCGCACCGGGCGTGGCAAGCTGCAACCCCAGCCACAGCGCGGCGAGTGGAAACAGCAATGCCGCCTCGACCACGAAGCCCGCGCGCCCGTCCACCGGCACCTGCTTGCGGATCAGACCGTAAAGCGCAAAGCTCATGCACAGGACCAGCGCCACCCAGGGAATGCGCCCGAAGGCCACGGTCATCACCAGCACACCGATGCCGGCCAGACCGACCGCGAACCACTGCGCCGGACGCAGCCGCTCGGACAGGAACAGGTAGCCGAGCAGGATGCTGACCAGCGGGTTGATGTAATAGCCGAGACTGGCCTCCATGACGCGCGCCTCACCGACCGCCCAGATATAGAGGAACCAGTTGCCGCCGATCAGCAGGCCCGAGAGCAGGAGCCATTTCAGCCGCCGCGGTCGCAGCGCTTCGGCAAGATCGGTCCAGCGGCTGGCGAGGGCGAGAAAGACCAGACCCGTCGGCACGCTCCAGACGATCCGGTGCGCGAGCATGTCAGCCGGCGCGATATGGCCGAGCAGCTTGAAATAGACCGGCAGAACGCCCCACAGGCCATAGGCTGCGAGCGCGGAGAGAAAACCGAGGCGGAGATCAGGGCTCATGTCACCGCACCTACTGCGGCGCGACGGCCAGCGCCACCCGAAACATGTCCCCGCCATGACTGCCGCCCCGCCTGCTGCGGGTGCCGGCCTCTGCGGGAAGCCCATCCCGACATGAAAACGGCCCGGCTGCTGGGCCGGGCCGTCCTCGTCTGGTTCTGTTTCCGTTGCCGCGCGCCTAGCGCACGATGATCGCGACTTCCGAACGGCGGTTGAGCGGCTCGCGAACACCGTCGCGGGTCTCTTTCGCCAGTTCGTTCTCGCCGCGACCGGCAGTGTCGATGATCCCGCCGGGAACGCCGCGTGACTGCAGGGCATTCGACACGATCGACGCCCGTTCGGCGGAAAGGCGCTGGTTGTAGGCCGAGTTGCCCGACGTATCGGTGTGGCCGACAATCGTCACGCTGCTGGCCGCACAATCTTCGCGATCACGAATATTGGCCACGGCCTGGTCGATCACAGCCGCAGCCTGGCTGGTCAGGTCGGCCTGGTCCCACTCGAAATAGACCACGAAGGTCTGGTTGAGCGAGGAGCACGCTTCCACGGCCTGTTCCTGCAGCTGCACCGGCGGCGGA
>CAZDMQ010000022.1:0-42876 GCA_964506685.1 uncultured Hyphomonadaceae bacterium
TCCGCCGCGCCCGGCCCATCGCCCAGGGCAGGGTAAAGACGCTGGTCAGCAGCCACCAGGCGGCGGCGAGGACCATGGCGGCGACGAACAGGAGCAACAGGGCCAGTCCGATGGACAATTCCGCCGTGGTGCCCGGCACGGTGATCGCGATCGAGCCCTCGAGGCTGAAGAGCCAGTAGGTGCCGAGGGAGAGAATGAGAACGGCGAGAGCAATGCCCACAAGCGTGGTCAGTCGGATCATGGGCGAGGCTCCCCGGTCGCTGGTGGACCTTGTTCGCCGGCCGGGCTGGCAAGGCGTGACCGCAGCCCGTCAAGGGCACGGTCCAGTGCCAGTCGCTCGCGCGCGCGCCGGGCCCAGGGGTCCAGCACGGACCGGACCGCTTCGGGCAGGTTGGCAAGCGTTTCAACAGCGGTTGTTACGTCACCCCGCTCAAGCGCGACCGTCGCGCTGGCCAGCGTGTCGTCGACCGAGACCTCGCCGTCCCTGCGGACTTCGAACTGGTCACCGAAGAGCCGTTCGGCAAGTCCCAGCCCTCCTTCGGAAGCTGTGGGATCGGCCGCGCGGGCCGCGGGCACCAGGGCCTGGAAGTCGCGCGCCAGCTGGTCCGGTGTCGGTACGCCGCTGGCGGCCAGCGGAGCCAGCGCCTCGACATGGGGATCGCCGGGCAGTGCTGCGGCCAGTCGCGCGTGGGGTCCGGCGAACCCATCGCCGGCGGTCGCTGCCAGGGCGATATCGGCCAGCGCAATGGCGAGATCGGTCTGGAGGGGGGCATCGGCCGGCGCGGCTGCGGCTGCCTGCTGGCGGGCGCGGCGTTCGGCTTCAAGTTCGGCGACCCGGCTTTCAAGTCCGGCGAGGTCGGTATCGGCGAGCGTGGCGGCGAGCGCGTCGAGCCGGTCGGCGCGGCGGGTCGCTGCGCCCTCGAGGGCCTCGATCCGGCTTGCGAGTGCCCCGAGAGCCATGTCGGCGGGGGCCGTACCGGCGCCGGCGCCGGTGCTGCTGCTTGCCGACTCGAGGGCCCGGAGGCGGTTGTCGAGCGTGGCAAGCCGGTCCGCGTCCGGCCTGGGAGTGGCCTCAAGCCGGGCCAGCGTCTCGCCCTGGGCCGAGAGGCTGGCCTGGAGGGCGGCGAGTTGCGTCGTGCTTGCGTCCAGCCGTGTTGCGAGGGATGCGGTTTCAGTCGATTGCTCGCTCAGTTCCGTGTCGAGCTCTGCGCGCAGACGGTCGATGGTTTCCGGTGTGACGATGTCGCTCTCGCCGAGCGATGGGGATGGCGCGGCGAGCAGGCGGGCACCGAAGGTGCCGCCGACCGCTCCGCCGAGCGTTGCCAGCACGGCGAGGGCCATGGCGCCGGTCCAGCCCGGTCCGCCGGCCGGCCGGGTATGGGCCTCTGGCTCCGCCGGCCTGAACTCGGCCTCGATCGGCTCGCTGTCCGGCGCGGCACTGGCATAGGTCTCGCCGGTGTCGTGATCGTTTGCCGGGCCGTTGGAGGAGGTGTCAGTCATGCAAGGCCTCTTGCCGGGATTCGCGTTCGGCAAGAATCATACACGCAGTTGTCCCCCTCATACAGACGCCAGCGCCTGGACGAGCCGGGCCAGCAGCGCTGTCTCGTTTGGCCGGTCCGCCGTGGCCGTCGTCCGCCAACCGAGCCTTTCGACGGGGCTGAGGGCCTTTTCGGAGACGGCGATCGCGACCAGGGTGGAGAGGTCGAGACCTTCGGCGAGGGCGGCGAAGGCGGCTGCGCCCCTTGCGGAGTGGAAGAGAACGGCATCGACAGCCCCTGAGCGGAGTGCGGCGCTCGCTTCGCAGGTGAGGGTGGAGGCCGGGAGCGGGCTGTAGAGGCCGGCGAAGTGTGCGGTAAAGCCTTCGCGGCGGAGCCGTTCGACCAGCCGCCCGCCTGCGGCGGCGTTGGCGACGTGCAGCAGAGGGCCTTTGCCGGGATCGGCGGTGCGGGCGATCAGGTCGGCGAGATCGTCGCCCGTGCCGTCCGCGCTGACCCGGTCTGCGAAGCCGGCGGCTGCGGCGGCCTCGATCGTTGCCGGGCCGACGCACCAGGCTTTCAGGTCCCGCTCCGCCGATCGGCCGGTGAAGGCGCGGACCCCGTTCGCGCTGGTGAAGATGACGCCGGCCAGGTCTTCCACGGGCAGCGGCGGGGGCGGGTCAACCGGTTGCAGGTCGAGCGCCGGGCTGGCTATCGCCCGGTAGCCCATGGCCTCCAGCCTCGACACCGTTTCGCCACAGCCGGGTTCGGCCCGGGTCACCAGGACGGCAGGCCGGCCCGGGGTGTCGCTCACAGGTCCTCGAAGACCGGAAGGTCGCCACCGGCCGCCTCGCGGATCGCGTCGCCGACGGCCTCGCCGAGCGCTTCGAGGGCGGCTGTCGAGGCCGGCTTGTCGAGCCTTGCCTCGTGGCGCCAGGCCTGCTCACCGCCGGGACTGAGCACTTCCGCAGCCAGCCTGTAGCCGGTGCCCTCGTCGAACAGGTGCGCGGCGATGGCGGTGCGGCACGAGCCGTCCAGCCGGGCCAGCAGGGCGCGTTCGGCCAATGCCGCCGCTGCCGCTGCCGGATCATTCAGCGCGCTCACGACCTCCATCGCCGCCGTGTCGAGACCGGACGGGACCGCGATGGCGAGGATGCCCTGGCCCGCCGCCGGCAGCATGTCTGCCGTGTCGATGGCGTGGATCTCCCCGGCCCGGATGCCGAGACGGGTCAGCCCGGCCATGGCCAGCCAGGTCGCGTCCGCCTCGCCTGCCTTGAGCTTGGCCAGCCGGGTCTGCACGCTGCCCCGGAACGGGATCACCCTGAGATCGGGGCGCATGGCCAGGGTCTGGGCCTCCCGGCGAAGACTGGCCGTGCCGATGACGGCGCCCGCAGCGAGGTCGCGGGGATGGCTGGCTGTACGGCAGATGAAGGCCTCGCGGGGATCTTCGCGCGGCGGATAGGCGGCAATCGCCATGCCGGGTTCGAGCTGGGTCGGCACATCCTTGAGGCTGTGCACGGCAAGGTCGATCCGGCCTTCGACGAGGGCTGCGTCCAGCTCGCGGGTGAACAGGCCCTTGCCGCCGGAATTGATCAGCCGCTCGGTGGTCAGCTGGTCGCCCTTGGTGGAGAAGGTCTCGACCGCGCAGACCAGCGCGCCGCCGGACAGGCGGGCAATCTCGCCGGCAACCCAGTGTGCCTGGGCGAGGGCCAGCGGCGACCCGCGCGTGCCGAGGCGGAGGCTGCGGGCACCGGGCGACCTGGGCGCGACCGGAGCGGAATCGGAGGGCACTTGAACCATGCCAAGGCTCTAGAGCCCTTTCATCCGAATTTGAACCGCCTGGGCGCTGAAATTTTGGGTCAGGGAGGCGTCGCAATCCTCGGTCGATGCCCGCCGCGCATACGCGCCGCCGCAAGCCGGTCGGCAAGGTCGGGGGGAGAAGACAATGGGCGGGCCGGCTCATGGGCCGCCGGGCGGACCGCTCCGGCAGGGCCCGATCGCGGGTTCGGGCGGGCTGAGGTCGAGGCCCGAGGGCGGCGCCCAGTCGCGGCGCCACGGGACCGGCAGCACGCCCTCGCCCGGCTCCAATCGGTCGCCCGGGCCGAAGCTGTCCGGTCCGTGCCCCGGCGGACCGCCCTCCCCGGGGGCCACGCCCTCTCCGGCCTGGTCGGCGCGGCGGCGGAGGATCAGGGCCAGCCGGCGAACGGTCGGACCGGGAAACTCGACCGTGGTGACGAGCCGGCAATAGCGCAGGAACTCGGCCCGGGCCGGGACGCCATCGAGACCGTAGGGGTCCAGGGGCTCGGTTGGGCGGAATCTGTCGGAGAACCGCCGGACCGGGGAGACCGGTCCGATGGTTTCGTGCAGGCGGAAGCCGGAAAAGGGATCTGGCTCGGGCCGGGCGTCGGGCGCGGGCCTGAAATCGGGCCTGGGAGCAGGCAAGGGCCCGGTCTCGGGCGAAAGCGTGTCGCAGGCGGCGGCGGTGCCGTTGGCCAGCGCATTGGCGAGGCCATGGCCGGAGGCACGGCAGGCCCTCATACGGCGCGCCGGCAGGTGAGGGATCAGCGCCACGGCCTCGGATTCGAGCAAGCGCCGGAGCCGGCCCTCGGCCGCACGCAGGGCAAGCCGGATACGCCGGCGCAGGTCGATGGGGATAGGCTGCGACCCGCTGCCCAGTGGCGCCACCAGGCCGGTGATCGCCCGGACGAGGGCCACGAGGGCGGCCCATGCCGGGGCGGATCCGGGCGCATCGGAGGGGTGAGCGGGCATCGACATGGCAGACACTCTACCACGGCCCGGCGGGGGGCGGATAAACTCTGCCGGATACGCCCCGGATCGCGCAACTGCGGTGCGTCGTCCCGTGGTGGCGGGGGCGCCGGGCCAGTATCTCGGGCAAGGTGTCTCGGGCCAGTGAGGTGGGCCAGTGAGGTGGGCCAGCCAGGCCACCAGGCCAGGCCAGCAGGTCAGGCGGGCGTGCCGGTCGCCACCGGCCGGGGCGCAGGCGGCTGCAGCGGTCCGATCAGGACGGCCTCGACCGGCGTGCCGGCCGGCTGGGCTGCAGCGCCGGGTGGTTGCCGGATCAGGGCATTGGCCATGAGGAAGGGATGGATCAGCGCGCTGTCCTGGTTGCCGGCCGGCAACAGGCTGAGCCGGCCATCCTCGCCGGCCGAGAGCGCCGCCCGGAGATAGGTCTCGCGGTCGCCATTGGCCGGCAGGGCCGCCGCGAGCGCAGCCGTGATCACGGGCGCCGGTGCCCCGGTGAGCAGGGGGCGCAGGAAGAGGTGCGCACAGACCAGCGCCGAGGCCGGGTTGCCGGGCAGACCAAGCACCACCTGGCTGCCCAGCCTGGCAAACCAGGTCGGCTTGCCGGGCCTGACCGCGACCTTCGCGAACACTGTCTCGGCCCCCATGCCGTCGAGCGCGCGGCGCATGTGGTCATGATCGCCGACCGAGGCTCCGCCGACGGGGACGAGGATGTCGGCTGCCCGGCCCGCCTCGATGCGCGCCGCGATGGCGCCGACCTCGTCGGGCGCAATGCCGAGATCCATGGGCACCCCGCCCCAGTCATGGACGAGACCGGCAAGGCCATAGCGGCTGGACGCAATGATCTCGCCGGGACCGAGCTGCGCGCCGGGCGGTTTCAGCTCGTCGCCATTGGCGAGCAGGGCGACACTGAGCGGACGGCGGACCGGCAGGCTGACATGATTGGCCGCTGCGGCAGCGGCCAGTTCGGCCGGGCCCAGCCGTGTGCCGGCGGCAAGCAGCGTGTCGCCGGCCGCGAAATCGAGCCCGGCGGGGCGGACATGGCGCGGGCCGGCTTCCGGCGCCCCGACCCGGACATGGTCATCCTCGCGGGTGGCATGTTCCTGGATCACGACATGATCGGCGCCGTCGGGAAGCGCCCCGCCGGTGAAGATCCTGACCGCCTCGCCCGCCCCGACCGGACGGTCGAAGGGCCGCCCTGCCGGGCTCTCGCCGATCAGCCGGAGCCGGGCATTGCCGGCGGCGACATCGGCCAGCCGGACCGCATAGCCGTCCATCGCCGAGACGGTGAGCGGGGGCTGGCTGACCCGGGCGACCAGTGGCGCGGCGAGGGTGCGGCCCTGCGCCGCCTCGAGCGGGCAGTCGATGACGCCGCCATCGGGCCGGTGGGCCAGCAGCTGCGCCAGGGCCTCGGCGACGGATATGAGCGTGCTCACGCGCCCTCCCGGCGATAGTCGCCCGAGGTGCCGCCCGCCTTCTCGACCAGCATGACCGGGCCGATCACCATGGCCTTGTCCACGGCCTTGAGCATGTCATAGAGGGTGAGGCAGGCGACCGAGACCGCCGTCAGTGCCTCCATCTCGACCCCGGTGCGGCCATCGGTGCGGACCCGTGCCTCGACGCGGAGGGCCGAGGTGTCCGGATCGGGGGTGATCGCCACCCTGACCGAGGCCAGCGGCAGCGGATGGCAGAGCGGGATCAGGTCGCTGGTCCGCTTGGCGGCCATGATTCCGGCGAGTTCGGCCACGGCCAGCGGATCGCCCTTCCTGCCGCCGCCGGAGACGGCGAGCCCGAAGGCGTCTGGCCCCATGCTCACCTGCCCGCGGGCAACAGCTGTCCGGGTACTGACGGGCTTGCCGCCGACATCGACCATCCGCGCGCGGCCATCGGCATCGATATGGGTGAGCGCGGGGGTGTCGGCCATGTCAGCTCTCCTTGAAGCGCGGCATCAGCTCGACGAGGTTGCAGGGGCGGTAGCGGCTGTCGAGCTGGTAGCGGATGATCCCGTCCCAGCCGTCCTTCACCGCGCCGGTCGATCCGGGCAGGCAGAAGACGAGCGTCCCCTGCGCCAGCCCGGCGGTGGCGCGCGACTGCAGGGTCGACAGGCCGACTGTGGTGTAGCTGAGCTGGTGGAAGAGGACCGAGAAGCCGTCGATGGTCTTGTCGAAGAGCGGCACGACGGCCTCGCAGGTCACGTCCCGGCCGGTCAGCCCGGTGCCGCCGGTGCTGATCACCACATCGACATCGGGTGCGGCGATCCAGCCGGCCACCCGCGCCCGGATCTGCGCGGCGTCATCGCGCAACAGGTCGCGGTCGGCGAGGACGTGGCCATCGGCCTCGAGCCGGCAGGCGAGGGTGTCACCCGAGGTGTCGGTGTCCGGTGTGCGGGTGTCGCTGACCGTCAGCACGGCGATCCGGACCGGCCGGAAGGGCAGTGTCTCGTCAAGTCCGGACATGGCGTCGGCTCCCTGTCACCCTGTGCCCGAGGCGGCCCAGCGGGCGCGGTCGGCATGGTCCTCGGCGCGCGGTTCGATCCAGACGGCGGCGTCCCCGCGCAGTTCCTTCTTCCAGAAGATGGCGTCGGTCTTGAGATAGTCCATGAGAAAGTCGGCCGCCTCGAAGGCCGCCCGGCGATGGATCGAGGCGGCGGCGACGAAGACGATGGCCTCGCCCGGCGCGATGTCGCCGATCCGGTGGGTGACGGTCCAGCCGATCAGCGGCCAGCGGGCGGCGGCCTCGGCGCCAGCGGCAGCGATCCCGGTTTCCGTAAGGCGCGGATGGGCCTGCAGGTGGAGCCCGGTGACGGCGGCCCCCGCGCCGGTCCCGGCCTGCGGGCGGACATGGCCGCTGAAGGAGACGATGCCGCCCGCGCCTGTGGCGGTTGCGGTGAAGGCGGCGAGGCGCGCGGCGGGATCGAGCGGCTCGTTGGTGAGAAACCGGGTCATGGGTCAGCCTCCCCCGACGGGCGGCATGAACGCGACCTCGTCGCCATCGCGGAGCGGCGCGGGGCCGGCGAGGATCGTGTCATTCACCGCGATCCGCACCGAGGGGGCCAGCAGGGCACCGCCGAGCCCGCGTTCGCTGTCGAGCCAGTGGCGCAGGGCCTCGCTGTCGGCAATGGCGGCTGGAAGCTCGATCCGCGCCTCCGCGCAGCCGGCCGCGTCCATCAGCTTGCCGAAGAACTGCACCGTGATCGCCATGACTGGCCCCTAGCCGCCGGTGGTCGACATGTGCCGCGGCAGGGCGGGCTGCGCGCCGGGCCGGTCGATGCGGAAATCATGCTTCTCCGGCTTCGCCCCGAGCGCCCGGTCGAGCGCCTCGTGCACGGCCCGGTCGTCGCCGGGATGATCGCGCAGGGCCATGCGCAGGTCGACATGATCGTCCTGGCCGAGACACATGTAGATGCGGCCGGTGCAGGTGACGCGCACGCGGTTGCAGCCGGCGCAGAAGTTGTTGGTGAGCGGGGTGATGAACCCGATCCGGCGGCCGCTGCCGGCGACGCGGGCATAGCGGCCCGGCCCGCCCAGCGCATCGGCCTGGGGCAGGTCCTCGAGCTGGAACCGGGTCTCCAGCCGGTCGCGGATCATGGGCAGGGGGATGTACTGGTCGAACCGGTCCTCGCCGGTCTCACCCAGCGGCATCACCTCGATCAGCGTGAGGTCCATGCCGCGTGCATGCGCCCATGCGATCATGTCGGGGATCTCGGCGGCGTTGTCGTGCTTCAGCGCAACGGTGTTGATCTTGACCTCGAGACCGGCGGCCAGCGCGGCGTCGATCCCCTCCAGCACGCGGGCCAGCTCCGCCCGGCGCGTGACGCGCGCGAAGGTGTCGGGATCGAGGCTGTCGAGCGAGACATTGATCCGGCGCACCCCGGCGCGCACGAGCCGGTCGGCCGCACCAGCGAGCTGGGTCGCATTGGTGGTGAGGGTCAGCTCTTCGAGACCGTTGCCGAGCCGGCGGCCGAGGGCGTCGACCAGGTCCAGGATGCCACGCCGCACCAGCGGCTCGCCGCCGGTGAGCCGGATCTTTCGCACGCCGCGGCTGATGAAGATGGCGCAGAGCCGTTCCAGTTCCTCGAGGGTGAGCAGGTCCTTCTTCGGCAGGAAGACCATCTGCTCGGCCATGCAGTAGGTGCAGCGCAGGTCACAGCGATCGGTGACCGACAGGCGGAGATAGCTTACCTGCCGTCCGAACCGGTCGACCAGCCGGCCGCCGCCGGTTGCTGCTGCCGGCGTGGGTGCCGCTTCCGTTTCGGCGCCGGCGCCGCTCGCTGCGCCATTCCGGGGATGTGCGAACCCTTCAGCCATTGGCGATCTCCACTGCCGCTCCGGCAGCCTCCCAGTCGGCCACTGTGTCGATATCGCGGGCCATTGACTCCAGCATGGCGATTTCTGCGCGGCACTCAAGGGCCTTGAAGACGGCGCCAGCGCCGGTCTCGCCATCCAGCGCGGCAAGCCGGGCAAGGACGGACGCGGAAAAGCAGGCCGGTGGCAGCCGGACCGGTCCCGCGCGGCTCATCACGCCGTCATGGTCCCGACCAGCGCTGGCCACGGCCTGGAGGTGGGCCGCTGCGACGAACGGCATGTCCGCGAGCAGGACCAGCAGCCGGTCCATTCCTGCCGCCTTTGCGGCCCGGGCCGCGCAGGCCACTGACGTCCCCTGCCCGGCCCCGGCGTCGGGATTGTCGAGACAGGTGTAGCCGGCGCCGGTGAGCAGACGGGCAACGGGGCCCTCCCGGTCCGGCACCACGGCCCATCGGGCCTCTGCTGCCAGCCCGCCAGCGGCCCCCGCTGCATGCAGGCAGAGCGGCCGGCCCTGCAATGGTGCCAGCAGCTTGTCCGCCGGCCCGAAGCGGCGCGATGCGCCGGCCGCGAGCAGGGCGACAGCGAGCCGGCTCATCCCGCGATCTCCACCGGGCCGGGCGCACCTGCCGGGCGCGCCGGTTGCGGCGATACGGGGTCCTGCGGCCGGGCTGCCATTACGCCCGTTTCCGGTACGCCTGTCGCCTGTTCACCTGTCTCGCCCCGGTCTGTCTCGCGGGGATCTGTTTCGAGGTCACTTCGTGCCACCCGCGCCTCATAGGCGCCGACAATCTCGGCCAGGGCGGAAATGGCGAGGGCCGAGGCGTTGCGCATGCTGGGAAGCAGGCCGACCGGGCCACGGATGCGGCCAATGGCCCCCGCGTCGAGCCCGCCCCCGGCCAGCCGCTGGCAGCGGATCGCATGGGTGCGCGGACTGCCGACGGCGCCGATATAGAAAGCCGGCCCCGCCAGGGCCTGGGTGAGCAGGACATCCTCCCAGTGCGGGTCGTGGAACATCAGGATGAAGGCCGTCCAGGCATCGTCGCCGGCCTCCGGAAGGGCGTGCACCGAGCCGAGGCGGACGGGGTCGGACAGGCCGAGCGCCCGGGCATCGGCGGCGCAGTCTGCATCGGGGGTCCAGAACGCCACGTCATGACCGGCGGCCCAGGCGAGGCTGGCGAGCGCGACCGGGTCGGCAGCGCGACCGGCGATCCGGATCCGGAGCTTCGGGGCATAGCGCGCGAGGCGACCGGCCCCGCCCGGACCCGCGGCGAAGGCCAGCCTGTCCCCGCTGACCCGCAGCGATGCCGGTTCGCGGCGGGCAAGCGCGGCGCGGGCGGCCTCGATCCCGGCCGCGTCCGGTGCCCCGTCGATGGCCACGGTGATGGCGCCGCCGCAGGGCAGCGAGATATCGCGGTAGGGCGAGCCGACGCCATAGCGCACCGTTTCCGCCGTGCCCCGTTGCAGCGCGGCACCGGCGCGCAGGGCGAGGTCGGCATCGATGCAGCCGCCGGAAAGATAGCCGCAGACGCGCCCGGCTGCATCCACCGCCATCAGCGCGCCCGGTGCCCGCACCGCCCCGCCCAGCGTCTCGGTCACCGCAGCAAGGGCGACCGGCTGGCCATGGGCCAGGCAGGCCGCCGCAAAGCCGAGCACGTCGCCGGCATGTTCGGCCGGCCGTGTCGGCTGCGGGATCGCCAGCGGGTCGTTCGGATCTGTCGGGCTGCTCATGGCGGCCGTTATAGCTGTCCGTTTACAACGGGGGAAGAGGGACGGCGGCAGGAAGCAGGGACATGGGTGACGGGGCAAGCCGCCGGCCGGCGCGGCACCGGCCCGCGATCAGCGCCCCGACGACAGGGCGTCGAGCAGGGGCGCGCCCTCGCGAGCGAGTGTGTCCTGCAGGGTCCGGTACTGGCTGAGCACGGCAGTGCCGCGCGCGGTCAGCCGCGCCCCGCCCCGCGCACGGCCGCCATGAAAGGTCTCGACCAGGGGTTCGGCAAACATCGAATTCATGTCCCCGAGGAGGCGCAGCGCCCGGGGATAGGACATGCCGAGCGCCCGCGCTGCCCCGGCCAGCGAGCCTTCCCGGCTGATTGCCTCGAGCAGGTCGGCCTTGCCCGGACCGAAGCGCCGGCCATTGGCGAGATCGATCCGGATCGAGAGGCTGGGACGGGTATCGGGCAGGCTCGCCTCCCTCGCGGGGTCATTGTCGTTCCGGCGCGGGCGTGCCGGGCATGGAGTTTAACGTCCTTTTCAGATTGGTTAACCAATTGATGCAAGAGCGTAACGATACCTCCGCGCCGGCCTGGCCATGGTAGCGGCGAGAGGGGGAGGCAAGCTGCGAATCGGCCCACACTCGGGTGAGGTAGCGTAAATTGTCTGGAGAGACCGATGGTAAACCAGAATGGCGACATCCAACCTGGCGCAGGCGCTGGCAAGCCGGTCGCCGTCGGGCCACCGCAAACCGATGACGGGACCGGCGCGAGGCCGGTGGACCTGCTGCAGCTCGTTTTCTGGAGCTGCCTGCTCGTGTCGGCGGCAGCGGCGGCGGTCGCCATTGCCTGGCCCCGGGCGGTCGGCACATCCGGCCCGGTCCTGCTGATCGCCATGGGCGCCACCGGCATGGTGTTCCTGCTCTGGGTGTTGCGCGGGGCGGGCCGCCGGCTCGGCCTGTTTCCCGAGCGGGACTCCGCGGCCCAGGCGGTGCTGCCGAACGGTCCCCGCTATGCCTGGATCGACGCCCTCGATGAAGCCGTGCTGGTGTCGGACCGTGCCGGTGCGCCGATCGCCGGGAATACGGCCTATCGCGACCTGACGATCATGGCCCTGCCGGGCGAGACGCTCGGCGAGGACGGCCCGCTTTCGGTCGACCAGGTGTTCGGCGCTTCGCCCGGCGTGTCGGCCCCGGTCTTCCGGCTGTCGCGGGCGGCGCGCACCGGTGAGACCCGGCGCGAGATCCTGCCGCCGGTGGCGCTGGGGGTGCAGTCCATCCCGGCCCAGTACGAGGTCGCCGTATCGCCGCTGCCGCGCGGGCGGGTGCTGTGGCGGCTGCGGCGGATCGCCGGCAACCAGGACGCCACCGGTGCGACCGACCTGCGCTCGCTCTATATCGAGGACGCGCCGACCGGCTTCTTCGCGGTGCGCCCGGACGGGACGATCAGCTATGCCAACCTGTGGCTGCGCGAGCGACTCGGCCTGCCCGAAACGCTGGAGCATGTCCGCCTCGACGACATCATGCGTCCGGAATTCGTCAAGCGGCTGTCCCGCGAGCGGACGTCGAGTGCGGCCAGCACGGCGCATATCCTGCTGCGCGGCCGGGACGGGGTCGAGATCCCGGTGCAGGCGATCACGAGCTGGGCCGGCAAGGGCGTGCAGGCGCATGGCCGCATCCTCGTCCTGCCCGCGCCGGAGCCGGCCACGCGCGGCGAGGCGGCCGGGCTTGCAGCAGAGACGGCGAGCCGGCCGGCGGGCGAGGTCGATCCGATGTTCGGCGATGCGCCCTTCGGCGCCGTGCGCCTGACCGGGGAGTCCATCGAGAGCGCGATCATCGTCGATGCCAACCGCGCGCTGATGGAACTGACCGGCGGTCGCGCCGTGCCCGGCACCCGGTTTGCCGACCTGTTCGTCGCCGATGGCGGCAATGCCGAGCTCGCTGACGCGCTGACCGATGCGATCGACAAGCTGGTCGGGCTGGAGCTGGCGGGCGAGGAGACCCACAGCGTGAGCCTGTTCGTCTCGCTCGATGCCCAGGGCCGGCCGACGGTGGCCTACATCATCGACATGACCGAGCAGAAGGCGCTGGAGATGCGCCTTGCCCAGGCCGAGAAGATGCAGGCGATCGGCCAGCTTGCCGGCGGCGTTGCGCATGATTTCAACAATGTGCTGACCGGGATCATGCTGAACAACGACACGCTGATGACCCGCCACCCGGTCGGCGATCCGTCCTATGGGAACCTCAAGAACATCCACGAATTCAGCGTCCGCGCGCGCGACCTCGTGCGCATGCTGCTGGCCTATGCGCGCCAGCAGACATTCAAGTCCGACGTGATGAACATCACGGACTTCCTGTCGGAATTTTCCATGCTGCTGCGCCAGATCATCGACGAGCGGGTCGAGGTCGACATCAAGCATGGCCGCGACGTGCCACATATCCGGGCGGACATGAACCAGCTAGAGACGGCGATCATCAACCTTGCCACCAATGCCCGCGATGCCATGCTGGCCAAGGCCAATGGCGGCAAGCTGACGATCCGCACCTCCCGGGCGACGGCCGAGGATGCGCACAAGGACGGGTTCGGCTTTGTCGAGGCGGGCGAGTACCTGCTGATCGAGGTCATCGACAATGGCAACGGCATCCCGCCCCAGGACATGGACAAGATCTTCCAGCCCTTCTTCACCACCAAGGGCGTGGGCGTCGGCACCGGGCTCGGCCTGTCGACGGTCTATGGCATCATCAAGCAGTCGGGCGGCTATGTCTGCCCGGTCTCGCAGGTCGGCGAGGGAACGACCTTCAAGATCTACCTGCCGGCCCTCGCCGCCGACCAGATCCCCAGCGAACCGCCCGAGGAGGTCCGCGAAGGGGCGACCGGCGGCCGCCCCGTCGACATGTCCGGTCGCGGCCGCATCCTGTTTGTCGAGGACGAGGCCGGGGTCCGCTCGATTGCCGCCCAGTTGCTGGAGAATCGCGGCTACGAGGTGGAGCAGGCCGGCGATGGCGAGGAAGCGCTCGATATTCTCAAGGCCGATCCGGGCGCCTTTGACCTGATCATTTCCGACGTGGTGATGCCCGGCATGGACGGGCCGACCCTGATTCGGGAAGCGGCCGAGTATCTTGGCGATGCGCGTATCGTCTTCATCTCGGGCTATGCCGAACGCGATATTGCCAGGCAGCTGGACGAGAACCGCGAAGTCTCCTTCCTGGCCAAGCCCTTCCAGGTCGCCAAGCTGGCCGAGCGGGTGAAGCAGGAACTGGCCCGCCGCGCCGAACTGTCCGACAAGCTGGTGGCCTGACGCCCATCACGGTCGCGGGCACCTGCGGTAACGTTTGTTCGCGCGCCAGGGGCGCTTCGCAAGACAAGGAAGAGCCCCCTCCAGGGGGTCGTTGGAGGGGGCCAATGTGCCGGAGTGGCCGGGTCGGCCGGTGCCGGCACGGTGTGCGGTCGCTGTTCTGGCAACCGAACCTGTTGTATTGCCAGCGTTCTTCGGCAGCCCGCCCCTGTCCAGCGGTTTCAGCCACTGGCAGGCGGCAAGGCCGGGCCTGTCGCGCCAGCGGGGAAGGACGCAAGGGGGCCTGCCCCGGGCAGGCCTGAGGGCCGAGCCGGGCCAGGGAGAGGGGGGGCGGGGGGGGGCGGGCCGGGCAGAACGGCCTCGGCGCGGCAGAGGTTCGACAAGTGCGGCAAGCCCGGCTACCCCATCGGTGCAATGGTTTTCCAGGCAGGCAGGAACGGCATGATCACGATCTGGCAGGGCAGCGCGAACACCTGGGATTGCGACGAGATGGGGCACATGAATGTGCGGGTCTACGTCGAGAAGGCGCAGGAAGGGCTGGGGGCGATAGCCCACGCGCTCCACCTGCCCCGGGCGTTTCGCGCGAACGGGCTGTCCACCCTGATCCCGACCGACCAGCATATCCGCTTCATGCGCGAGGTGATGCCCGGCCAGCCGCTGACCATGCAGGCCTGCGTGCTGGACATCGGCGAGTGCGACGCGCTGATCTACCAGGAATTGCGCCATGGCGATGGCGAGATCGCCGCCGCGTTCCGCACGCGTTTCCGGCATGCCGAAGCCCGGTCGGGGCGGGCGTTCGCCTGGGCCGACCGCAGCCGGCGGGCCCTTGAAGACCTGCGCGGCACCGCCCCGAAGGCGACGGCGCCCCGCTCGGTGGTTCCCGACGGGCCGGCGCGCGCGACGGACGAGGCCACGGTGGCCATTGCCGAGGCGGCCGGCGTTCCGGTGATCGGTCGCGGCATGGTGCTGCCGGCCCAGCTCGATGCACATGGCCGCATGGCGCCACAATGGATCATGGGCCGGCTGTCGGACTCGGTCCCCAACCTCCTCTTCGACTGGCGGCGCAAGGTTGCCGAAACGCAAGGGGGCACGCGGATGGGCGGCGCGGTTCTGGAGTACCGGCTGCTGTATCATCGCTGGCCTGCGGCCGGTGACCTGTTCGAGGTGCGCACCTCGCTCGCGCGCGTGGAAAAGAAGGTGCATTCCCTTGTCCACTGGGTGCTCGACCCGGTGAGCGGACTGCCATGGGCGACGGCCGAAGCGGTGGCTGTCACATTCGACATCGACGCCCGCAAGATCATCCCCACGCCGAAGGCGCTGATGGACGAGCTCGCCCAACTGGCGCCGGGCGGGCTGACGCTCTGATGGCCGCTTCGACGGCCGGCTCCTGAATCACTGGCGCTGGGCCCTTGATGCTGCCCCCTGGGTTCCGGGCCCTCTGGGTTGTCGGCTATTGGGCGCGCGCGCCGGCTCCGGCCCTCCAGCGGCAATCAGTCGAGCGCGGCCAGCTCCAGTCCAGCCGCATCGAGTGCCGAACGGATGACGGGCTGCAGCGCAAGCGGTGCAATCACGACGCAGCGCCGGCCCGCGCGGGCCGCGGCCACGAGGCTGGACCGGGCCGCCTCGCTGGCCGTTTCATTGGCAAGGTCGAGTTCGCAACGGTCGGCATCGCGCCGCGCGAGGTCGAGCAGGCCCGCATCGGTCCCGGCGGCATGGCCTAGCCATTCGGCCCCCTGCAGGGCGCCGAAGGCGCGCAGCGTGATGAGGTCGGCCGGCCCGTCTGGCGGAGCCAGCATACCCACCGGCAGCGGCTGACCCGCAGCCTCGCCGGAACGCAGCGCTGCGGCAAAGGCGGCGTCGAGCGCAGACAGCGCCTGCTCGCGGTCGCCGGCCAGCATGTGATCGGCGACGGGGCCGGTGAACACGTCTTCCCAGAACCGCCGCCGGTCGCGATCCTCGGAAAAGGCGATCCGTACCGCTGCGCGCAGGCCGCTCGCGAGTTCAGCGAGACCGGCGAGGCCGGGCGGCATCTGCACCTCCAGCGCGGCGCGGAGTTTGCGCGCGAACACCGGAGCGGCGCCGCCCGTGGCAATAGCGGCCACCACCCGGCCCCGGTCAAGGATCGAGGGGACGGTGAAGTCGCACCACCCCTTGTGATCGACCCGGTTGACCGGCACCCGGGCGGCGCGCGCAGCGGCAAAGGCCGCGAGGGCAGCGGTCTCGCAGGGCTCGGCAATGATGGCGAACCGACAGCCGGGCAGGTGCCGGGCGGCCTCGCCGGGTGCCAGCCAGCGGACACGGCCGGCGAATTCGGCGGTCAGGTCCGGTGCGGGGGCCGTGGAGAAGACAAGGATCTCGGCCGGTGTCCGGGCGAGCAGGCGGACCTTGCGCCGCGCCTCCTCGCCACCGCCGAAAACCGCCACGCGGGCATCGTCCATGCGGAAGAAGACGGGGAAGACATCCATACCGCCAGTCTCTAGGCGATATGGGTGGAGAAAGGAAATCGTCGCCGGGGGCGCTTCGTCTGGGGATCGGGACGGCGCCAGAGACTGCGCCGCCTGCGAACGGATCAGATCGCGATATCAGCCCGCCAGGGCGCTGTCTCGCCCGGCAGGGCCGGACCGCCGAGCAGGTGCGCATCCTCGAAGAAGGCGTGCACGGGCACGTTCAGTTTCCGCGACAGGGTCCAGAGGATGCCGGCGGACATGCGATGCAGCCCGCTCTCATATTTCTGGAGCTGCTGCCAGCTCACACCGGTTCCCTGCGCGAGCTCGGCCAGCGTCATGCGCCGGACCTGCCGCAACTCCCTGAGGCGTTGACCGACAAGGATATCGACACTGCTCGGTTGACGTGCGCCCATCTCAGCTCTTTCACCTCCATCTTGTGCGACACCCGGAGGATGCCGCCACACAGCTTAAGATGGGGTTAAAATACGCGATTTACGGGAACAATTCTAATATTCATTGATTTTTGCGAAGCGATTCCTGTGGAAACTCGCCCCGCCGTAGAGGGCCTCCTGGACGCGCGCCCGCTTCAGGTAGAGCCCGGATTCATGGGCATCGGTCATGCCGATCCCGCCATGCATCTGTACGGCCTCATTGGAGACGAGATGGACGGTCTCGCAGGCCCGCGCCTTGGCGAGGCTCGCGAGTTCGCCGAGATTGCCGGCGTCCTCGTCCACCGCCGACAGGGCCCCGGCCACGCAGGAGCGGGTCATTTCCAGCTCGGTGAACATTTTCGCGGCGCGGTGCTGCAGCGACTGGAAGCTGCCGATCAGCTGGCCGAACTGCTTGCGCGTGTTGAGATAGTCGAGCGTCATGTCGAAGGCGGCCTGGGCGCTGCCGAGCCCTTCGGCGGCCTGCGCGATGGCGGCACGGTCGAGGACGGGACCGAGCAGGTCGAGCCCCTTGTCGGCATCGCCGAGCAGCTGGCTCTCGTCGACATGCACGCCATCGAGGGTGAGGTGGGCCGCGCCGTGGCTGTCGACCGTGTTCAGCGGCTGGACCGAGAGCCCGGCCGCGCCCTTCGGCACGAGGAAGAGGCTGATCCCGTGCGCGTCGCCCGGTTCGCCATGGGTGCGGGCGGCGACGATGAAGAGATCGGCCTGGTGGCCGTCGGGCACGTAGCGCTTGGCGCCGGTCAGCGTATAGCCCTGGCCGTCGCGCTCGGCCTCGGTGGCAACGCCGGCGGGATTGTGATGGCTGCCTTCATCGAGGGCGAGGGCGGTGAGCGCCTCGCCGGCAGCGATCTTCGGCAACCACTCGGCCTGCTGGGCCTGCGTCCCGCCGAGGGCGAGGGCGCTGGCGCCGATCACTCCGGTCTGCAGCAATGGCGTGGCGGCCAGGGTGCGGCCGAGGGCCTCGAGGATCTGGCCCATCCCGACCATGCCGAAATCAGACCCGCCATGGGCTTCAGGCACCAGCACGCCGAAAAAGCCGAGCTCGGCGAGCTTTTCCCGCGCCGCCGGATCAACGCCATTGGCGCCGGCATCGCGCAACGCGCGCAGGTGGCTGACGGGCAGGGTTTCGGACGCAAAGCTCATCGCGGTGTCGCGGAGCATCTGCTGGTCTTCGGTGAGAAGGAAACTCATGGCTACTGGTGCTCCCTGAGGCCGAGGACGCGCTTGGCGATGACATTGAGATTGATCTCGCTGGTACCGCCCTCGATGGAGTTGCCCTTGGAGCGCAGCCAGCCGCGCGTGGCTTTCATCGCCGTCTCGTCAAAGCCCTCGCCGTCCCAGCCGAGTCCCTCGGTGCCGAGCGCCTCGATCAGGAGCTCGTGGCGGTCCTGGTTCATCTTCGCGGCGGCATATTTCAGGATCGAGGCGGTGTGGCCGACTTCCTGGCCGGCCTTGGCCTGCTCCTGGCTGCGCTGGACGGTCAGGGCAAAGGCCTTTGCGTACATCTTGTGGTCGGTGATGCGCCCGCGCAGGTCGCCATCGGCGATCCGGCCCTCGGCATCGAGGCCGACATGCTGCTTGGCATAGGCCTCGGGGCCGAGAATGCCCGACCCGCCGGTGCCGCCGAAGCCACCTGCGGAGATCGACGAGCGCTCAAACTGCAACAGGCGCTTGGCGATGGTCCAGCCCTTGTTGAGATCGCCGACGAGCTGGTCCTTGGGCACCTTCACATCGGTGAAGAAGGTCTCGCAGAAGGGTGAGGACCCGGAAATCAGCCTGATCGGGCGGGCCTCCACGCCTTCGCTCGCCATGTCGAAGACGAGGAAGGAGATGCCGTCATGCTTCTTCGACCGGTCGGTGCGGACGAGACAGAAAATCCAGTCGGCCTGGTCGGCATAGGAGGTCCAGACCTTCTGGCCGTTTACCAGCCAGTGGTCGCCCTTGTCCTCGCAGCGCGTCTGCAGGCCGGCAAGATCGGAGCCTGCGCCCGGTTCGGAATAGCCCTGGCACCAGCGCGTCCGGCCGTGCACGATATCGGGGATGAAGCGTTTCTTCTGCGCCTCGTTGCCAAATTCCAGGAGGGCCGGGCCGAACATCCACAGGCCGAAGGAGAACAGGGGCTGTCGCGCCCTGATGCGGCGCATTTCCTGTTCGAGCACGCGGGCCTCGGCCGTGCTCAGTCCGCCGCCGCCATATTCGGCCGGCCAGGTCGGCGCCGTCCAGCCCTTCGACGCCATCGCCTCGAGCCAGACCTTGCTGTCGGGATTGCGGAAGGTCTCGCGGCGACCGCCCCAGACGACCTCGTCATCCTGCATGGGCGTGCGCATGGAGGCCGGGCAGTTTGCCTCAAGCCAGTCCCGCACCTCCTTGCGAAAGCCTTCAAGGGCTTCGGTTTCATCGAACGCCATGGCGTGTCTCCCGTGTGTCTTCGTGTCTGTGCCAGCAGATTAGGCCGCAATCGCACCGGAAACCAAGAGGGCAATGGGTCCCCCGCGCCGGAAAACGGCACCGCGCGTCCGCGAGGGCCGGTGCATCAGCGCCAGCGGCCGAGGGGGCTCTTGTCGGGCCCGGTCTCCAGCCCGGCAAGATTGGCCAGGTGGACAAGCACGAGAATGATCGCGAAGCCGCTGAGGATCAGCACGAGGCGCCAGGGTACCAGCCGGGGCCGGAGATCGTCCCAGGGCTGGCCGGCCTTCCAGTTGGCATAGACCGCCAGGCCAAGCAGGCCGGCAAGGACCAGCAATGGCACGATCCAGTCGGACATCGCTTTCCCCCCGTCAGGCGTTGCCAGTGGCGCGGCAGCCCGTCCCGGCCCCGCTGCAGGTGTCAGCCGGGCACGGCGCGGGTCAGGCCATGCGGTGTCTTGGCCCAGAAGGCGGGCGCATGGAAGAGGCCATAGACGGCCCGGATCGCGGCCAGGCTATGCAGCGGCCAGTAGAGCGGCAGCGTCAGCAGGGTGAACAGGCCCGGACGCCCGGCCCAGCGCGGCACGGCAACCCCGGCAAGGAATGTCGCGCCATATCCGGCGAACAGCACGAGGAGGCCGGCAAGCACCCAGCCGGTCTCGCCCATGGCAAGGCTCGCGGCGCACCAGCCGAGCAGCGGGGCGTGCGCCAGCGAGGTCAGCACGGTTCCGATGAGGCCGGCCTGGACGCTCAGCAACCCGCCCCAGCCGAGCCGCTCCAGCGAGCGACGGGGGGACCGCATCAGGACCAGCCAGGTCACGATGAAGCCCTTCAGCCAGCGCGAGCGCTGCGCCATCCAGACCCCGAGCGTCTCGGGCGCTTCCTCGAGGGTGGGGACGTCGATCGTCGCGCTGGCATGTCCGAGCCGGGCGAGCCGGACGCCGAGATCGGCATCCTCGGTCACGTTCCACGCGTCCCAGGCGCCGAGTGCCCGCAGGATCCGGGTATCGAAATGATTGCTGGTGCCCCCGAGCAGGAGCGGCAGGCCCAGCCGGGCCTGGGTCGGCAGCAGGCGGGTGAACTGCACGGCATATTCGAGGTTCCACTGCGCCGCGAGCCAGCTCTGCCCGCGATTGAAGGCCACCAGCGGCGCCTGCACACAGGCGATCCTGTCGGGGCCCTGCTCGAAGGCTGCAAACGCGGTCCTGAGCTGTTGCGGATGCGGGCGGTCCTCGGCATCGTAGATGCAGACATAGCGCCCCCGCGCATGCTGCAACCCGAAATTCAGCGCCCGCGGCTTGGTCTGCGGCCGGCCGGGCGGGACCACGAGCGGCCGGGTGCCGGCCGGCCAGGTCGCCCGGGCGACGGCTTCGCGGGTTTCGTCGTCGTGCGCTTCCATCAGGATCAGCAGGTCGAGCCGCGTTGCCGGCCAGTCGAGCGCCGAGATCGCGGCGGCCAGACCGGGGACCGCAGCGGATTCGCGGTAGAGAGCGATCATCACCGTATAGATCGGCAGGTAGCCCCGCTGCGGCGTGAGGACGGTTTCGCGCGCCGGCAGGAGGAAGGAGGCAGCGATGATCGCGATCCGCGAGAGCGTGAGCATGGCGAAGCCGAGGAAGAGCAGGCTGGTCAGGCCGATCAGCACAAGCAGGGGCGCCGCAAGCCCTGCGACACCAAGCGCGGCACCGGCCTGGCGGAACACCCGTCCCTGTGCCGGCGGCAGCGTACGCATGGACGAGAAATCGGGAAAACGGCGCGCCAGATCGAGACTCGCCCGGTCGGCAAACAGCTTTTCGAGCCCGCCCCCCCGCGGATCAGCCCGGCGCGTCCGCCCTCGCGGACCGGTTGTCTTCGCACCCCCATGCATCGCCTGAATTGAGAACAGGCGTTCAGGGCGCGCCAGCAACCTGGAATTGAAAAAGCTCAGGCGGCAGGGATTTTCCCGGCAAGGGCCAACCCGCTGCGCCACGCATCCTCGATCTCGCGACCGCAGCACCAGTCGCCACAGGCGCCGATGCCGCTGCCGGGGTCCCAGAAGGCCGGCTGGCCGGCCGGTTCGCTGACCTGGCTGTATCGCCAGCGATGGGCCGCTGCGAAGACCGGCTCATCGGGTGGGGCAAAGGCTGCGACGAGGGCGGCCGCGACTGCCTCCGGCGCGTCCTCCAGATGGTTGCACGACCAGTCGGCGCTGGCCTGCAGGACCCAGGTTTCCCCGGGTCCGCGCCCCGGTTTCGAGCTGTTGCGGGCGGCCCAGGCGATCGGTCCATCACTGTAGCCGGCGGCGTCGAAGGGCGCTTCGAGGCTGGCATCGAAGGCGAGCATGGCCGTCCAGCACGGATCGGAGCGCACGGCCCTGGCCGCCGCGGCGGCATCGGGAGCGCAGCCGGCCAGCAAGGGTGCGGCCTGTTCGGCCGGGACGGCCACGAGCACGGCGTCGAACGGGCCCTCCGTGCCGCCATCCCCGAACGCCAGCAGCCGCTCGCCGGCCGGGCCATCAATGCGTTCGACGCGCCGTCCCCACGCCACGGCCTGGTCCCGGGCGAGGTGGCGGATGATGCCGTTCATCCCCGGCACCCCGACATGGCACGGCCGGTCATCCTCGGGCCGCAGGTCGCCGCCCGGGTCGAGCGTGACGACTTCGGCCGTCCATGCGGCTGCCGCGCCCGCCCCGACCCAGCCGGCGACTTCGGCGGCGAAGGCACCGGACCGCGGCAGGATGCGCTGGGCGCCATGGTCGAAGCGAAACTCCCCGAGCGGGGTCTGGACGCGGCGGGTCGACATGCGCCCGCCCGGGCCCCGGCCCTTGTCGAACAGGCAGACCGCATGTCCGGCGGCGGTGAGCGCGCGCGCGCAACTCAGCCCGGCCATGCCCGCACCGATCATCGCAATCTTCATGTCGCACTCCCCGGCTCGCAAGACCGTCAACATATCCCGGAAACAGGGCCCGTCGAGCGGCCAGCCGGGATGCAGCATATGACCAACCGATCCAGAGGGCACCGCCCCGCCGGCGCCGGCCGGCCGGAGAAGACCTGTCCGGTCTGCGGGCGGCCGTTTGCCTGGCGGAAGAAGTGGGCCCGGGACTGGGACCGGGTGGTCTACTGCTCGGAACGCTGCCGGCGGGGACGCAACAGCGCCGGCCCACACGGCTGAGGGGATGGGCAGCGGGGTCGAGCGGTCCGGTCGATGAGCTTGATATTGAACGAATTTCGGAAATTCTTCGTTGTTTTTCGATATGTTCATATTGCAAAACAATAATTCTGCTGCTACATCGGTTTCATCGGCGAGGCGAACAGAACACCGTCCCGGCCGACACAACGAAGCCAAACCCGACGACCCGAAAGGACCCCTGTCATGACCCCCGCTGCCCGTGAGAGCCACACGCCGATCACGACTGCGCCGCTCGCGATTGCCGCAATCGCAAAAGGCCCGGTCGGTGGCGCAACGGACCTCGCACCGAATGCCGTGATCCCCCCGGTGGCCCCACAGTCACCGGTCACAGCCCGCTCCGCACGGCCGGCCCGGCTGGAGGCGCGTCGCCGCCGCCAGCTGCGCCGGACCAACCGGAGCTAGGACGCGCGGGTCCGGCCGCATGGGGCGCCTCACATGCCCCCCGCCCCATGCGGCATCCGGCTTCAACCCGACCTGCGGGCCGGTCGATCCGCCCCGCCACACCCCAGGCCCCCCAGGGCTGCACACACATCAGGAAAGGAAACCTGTCATGAAATCCCACACCCTCCGCATCGCTGCCGCTGCGCTCCTGTCCGGCGCGATGGCCATGCCGGCCCTGGCGGCCGACACCTTCCGCTTCGACGTCACCTATGACGCCGCGGCGGCGGAAACGCCCGGCGGCGCCGAAGCGCTCCACGCGCGACTGACGGAAGAGGTGACCCGCCATTGCACGGTCAGCGACCATCCGGCCCGCTTCCTCAACGAGATCAGCACGCGGCGCTGCGTCGAACGGACGCTCAACGCGGCCGTGGAGCAGATCGACACCCCGGCCATGGATGCCGTCCACGCGGAGGCCCGCAATCGGGACTGAACTCGCGACCGGTCTGGCGACCGGCCCTGTCAGCGCCCCGCCCGCGCCCCGCTCCCTTCCCGGGCAGCGGGGCGTCTTGCCGTTCGGCCACCGGCGCTACTCCCCGGCGCGCAGGTCCCTGGCGCGGATGACATCGACGAGCCGGAAACGGTCGGGGGCGAAGGGGCCTTCCGCGTCCGCCTCGAACAGCGCGCAACAACTCGTCGGGAATTTCTCCCACAGCCGGCTGGTGAGGAGATCGGACACCGCGCCGCCGCGCCGGGCCAGCATGCAGGCGAAATCATAGAGGCCGGGATTGTGCCCCAGGACAAGCACCGTGCCCTCGGTCTGTTCGGTGCCGAGCACGTCCTCGATCTGGTCGGGCGTGGCGAGATAGAGATCGTCGGAATAGGCCACATCGGTCTTGCGGAACACACCCGACAGGGCGCCCCAGGTCTCGCGCGTGCGCCGGGCCGTGGAGACGATGGTGCGGGCAGGGACAGCGCCCGCCTCTGCAAGGGCACGGGCAACGAGCAGCGCATCGGCGCTGCCGCGCGTGGTCAGCGCCCGGCCATGGTCATCGACGCCCTCGAACCAGGGCTCGGTCTTGGCGTGGCGCATGAGGATAAGACGGTCCATCGATGGTTCCGATCAGGCCGGTCGCCGGCCTCCTGTCAGTCCTGTGTGCGCATGGCCTTAGAAAAACTCAAGCTTTGGTTCAGGCGGGTCGCATTGTTCATGGGGGGCTGCGCCATGACATCATGCCTGAGCAATCCCTGGGAGACAAATGGATGAGCCTTCTGATTGGCGATACAGCGCCCGATTTCACGGCCGACACGACGGAAGGTCCGATCCGCTTTCATGAATGGGCGGGCGATGACTGGGTGGTGTTCTTTTCGCACCCGGCCGACTTCACCCCGGTCTGCACCACGGAACTGGGCTATACGGCGAAGCTGAAAGACGAACTGGCGCGCCGCCATGCCCGGGCCATCGCGATCTCTGTGGACAGTGTGGACAGCCACAAGGCCTGGAGCCGCGACATCGAGGAGACCCAGGGGATTGCGCCGAACTTCCCGATCATCGGGGACCCGGACCGGATCGTCGCCAATCTCTACAACATGATCCATCCTGGCGCCGATGCGAAGCTGACGGTGCGGGCGGTCTATGTCATCGACCCCAGCCGGACGATCCGCGCCATCATCGTCTATCCGCCCTCCACCGGCCGGAACTTCGACGAGATCCTGCGCCTGCTGGACAGCCTGCAGCTGACCGACGGCCACAAGGTGGCCACCCCGGTCAACTGGACCGATGGCGATGACGTGATCATTGTGCCTTCGCTCACCGATCCCGATGAGATTGCGCGGCTGTTTCCCAAGGGTCACACCACCGTCCGTCCGTATCTCCGGCTGACCCCGCAGCCGGACAAGTAGCCCGGCGCACGGCTGCCTCCCAAGGCTGCCCGTCTCAGGCTGTCCACCCCCGGCCGCCCGCGCTCCGGCCGCGCATCGTCCGCTGCCCGCGACCGCCGCGATGGCTCCGTGGGGGGCATGGACCGGACCGGCAATCCCGCGCCGGTCCACGCCCGCCGGACGATGCAGTCGACCACACCTGTGAAAATCCGATCGCTGCGCCTGCGTTTGGCACATTTTAAGCAGTGGCCATCATGGCTGTGAATAGCGTATGACAAGGCAGGCTGGCGGATCACCGAAGAACACGGGGAACAGCATGACAGACTTGGCGGTGGGGACCGGGCCGGTCCGGACGGAAACCGGGGACGATCAGGAGATCGACCTCGCCCATGCGGGCGTATGCGGGTGCAGTGCCTGCCTCGAGGATGGCCACGACCATGGCCTGGCGACGGCGCCGCTGTTCTTCCCCGATCCTGCTGGTGACGAGTCCGGCCTTGTCGGGACCGATGCCGACAATGGCAAGCCGGTCATCTCCGCGTTCGAAGCGGCCGGCCTGATCGCCCGCAGCGGACTCACCTGGGCCGTCGATGGCGACCTGGATGTCACCTTCTCCTTTGCCAACAATGCTACCGCCGGTATCGGCTTCGAGCCCTTCACGGCCGAAAACCAGGCGCGCACGCGCGATGTTCTCGCGCTCTATGCCGATGTCTCGGGGCTGAGCTTCACCGAGGTGGCGGCTGGCCAGCCAGCGGACGTGATCTACAAGGTCGAAAGCGACACGGCCAATGGCGGCGGCTATTTCGACGGCCAGTTCGTGGTGGTCGGCAATGTCTCCTTCGAGCCCGTCGCCAATCCCGGCACCTACCTGTTCAACCTGCTGCTGCACGAGACCGGCCATGCCATCGGCCTCGCCCATCCGGGCAATTACAATGGCGCCGGGGTGACCTATGCCAATGATGCCGAGTTCTTCTCCGACAGCGCCCAGTTCACCAACCTGTCTTATTTCAGCGAAGGCAATACCGGCGCCGGTTTCGGCTACCTGACCACGCTTGGCCTGCACGACATCCTGGCGGTGCAGATGGAGTATGGGGCCAACCTGTCGGCCCGCACCGGCAACACGGTCTATGGCTACAACAACACGAGCGGGCTGGCCTCCTATGACCTGGCCCCGAATGACGGGCGGGGCTTCTCGATCTGGGACGCCGGCGGCACCGACACGCTCGACTTTTCCGGCTCGGCGCTCGATGCCGAGCTGGACCTGCGCGAGGGCGCGTTCAGCTCGGTGAACGGCAATGTCGGCAATGTGTCGATCGCCTATGGCGTCACGATCGAGAACGGCACGGCCGGTGGCGGCGACGACCTGCTGCGCGGCAATGATGTCGGCAATGTGCTGCGGGGCGGAAACGGTAATGACACGCTGGTCGGCGGCGCCGACAGCGCCCCGGTCGCCGAAAACGATCCGCGCGATTTCACCGGCGTGCTGCTGAATGCCGATCCTCTGGAATTCGACCAGCACCTCGCTGCCAGTGCGGTCAGCGGCATTGCCGGTGGCGCGGTGACCTTCGAGATGCTGGTGAAGATCGACCGTACGCCGCAGGACAACATCGTGTTCGCGTCCTATGCCGTGCCGGGAACGGCGAACGAGTTTCTCGTCCAGGGCGAGGTCGGCGGCAATCTCACGGTTCACATTGTCGGCTTCGAATTCGTCAGCAACATTCCCACATCCCGCCTGGTCGATGGCGAGCCGCACCGGCTGTCGGTGACCTGGGAGACGAGCGGGATCATCAAGCTGTTCATTGACGGGGTGCAGGCACAGCAGGGCTTCCACCGCGCCGGCGAGGCCCTCCAGTCCGGCGGCACCCTGGTCATCGGCCAGGACCAGGACACGGTCGGCGGGAACTTCCAGCCCTCCCAGATCCTGCAGGGGACGGTCGGCGACATCCGGGTGTTCAACGACGTGCGCACGAATGCGGAAATCGCGAACAATGCCTTCAGCGCGCTCAACGGTAATGAGCAGGGACTTGTCCATTACTGGACAGCGGACTCCCTCGCCGGTGGCGCACTGACCGATGTTGCAGGCGACCGCGACCTCGCGCTGGTCGGCGGGCCGACCGTCAACAACACCGCCGATGCCCCGCCGTCGGTGACACCCGACAATGACCGCCTGCTCGGGCAGGCCGGCGATGATGTCCTCGAAGGCGGCTGGGGCAATGACATACTGGATGGCGGGTCCGGTGACGATCTGCTGCGGGGCGGTGCCGGCGCCGACACGATCATCGGCGGCAGCGGGACCGACACGCTGAGTTTTGCCGCCGCGGCTGCGGGTGTCAGTGCCGACCTCGCCGCTGGCGGGACGGGCGGCGAGGCGGCCGGCGACAGCTATACCGGCATCGAGAAGGTCATCGGCACGGGCTTCGCCGACACGCTGGGCGGCGACAGTGCCGACAATGAAATCCGCGGCAATGATGGTGACGACGTGCTGTCCGGCAGTGATGGCGATGACGTGCTGCTGGGCGGCGTTGGCAATGACACGCTCAACGGCGGCGGCGGCAACGACACCATGAATGGCGGCGGCGGCACGGACAGTTTCAGCGGCGGCACCGGCAATGACCTCATCAATACCGGCGCCGGGGCGGACGAGGCCGGCGGCGGCGACGGCAATGACCAGATCAACGGCCAGGGCGGCGACGACGTGCTGAATGGCGGGGCCGGCAATGATACGATCAATGGCGCCGGCGGCAACGACAATGCCCAAGGCGGCGCCGGCGACGATATTGTCCGCGGCGGGGTCGGCAATGACGATCTCGGCGGCAGTGACGGCAATGACGACCTGCTCGGCCAGGCCGATGACGACCTGCTCAAGGGCGGGGCCGGCGATGACCTTTTGAACGGTGCGGCCGGGGTTGATGAGCTGAATGGCGGGGCCGGAAATGACACCCTGAATGGCGGCACCGGGGGAGATGTGCTGATCGGCAGCACCGGAACGGACCAGCTCAACGGCCAGGGCGGCGACGACCGGATCATTGGCGGCAGCGGTGATGACACGCTGAACGGGGCCGCCGGCAAGGACCTGCTGTTCGGTGATGGCGACAATGACACGCTGAATGGCGGGGACGGCAATGACACGCTGTTCGGCGGGGTCGGCGATGACAGGCTGCACGGCCAGGGCGGGACGGACCGCTTCGTGTTCTACGCCGACGAGCCGGGCAGTGACACCGTGGTCTTCGTTGCGGCCGGCGAGACCGTGCACCTGCTCGGCTTTGGCTTCGCGAATGTGAACGAGGCGCGTGCGAGCCTAGCGCTGTCGGGCGGTAACGTCGTGTTCAGTGAGGCGGGGGTGACGATCACGTTCCAGAATACCGATCTCGATACTGTGCGCGGCGCCCTGAGTCTTTCCGAACCGCCGCAGCTCTCGCCCGAAGCGTTCGATTTTTCCGGGCTGGAGGGAGATGCCGGTGTGCAATCTGGTGTGCAATCCGTTGCGGTGATCGCAGATGCCGCTGGCGCGCCGCTGGCGGAGCCCGCTGCAGGGCCCGCGGATGCGGTGCCGGGCGGGCTGGCAGGCGAGGGGCATGCTGGCGGCTTCGACGCGTGGGACCCGTTCGACCTGGGCGCCGATCACGGTCAGGACGGTTTCCTGGTCTAGCGCCCTGCTGGGTCCCCGTCCTTGCCGACCGTCGTCCAGGAAGGGCATGGCGTCGAGGACGTCGGGCTGGCATGCCGGGAGGATGCGACGCCTCCCTGGCACAAAAGGCCGATGCTCAGGCGGTTCAAATCCGGATGAAAGGGCTCTAGATGAAGCCCTTGAACTTGTCCTTGAACTTCGAGACGCGACCACGGTCGGAGATCCGGGCCGATCCGCCGGTCCAGGCCGGATGAGTTGTGGGGTCGATGTCGAGGGTCATCCGATCCCCTTCCTTGCCCCATGTGGTGCGGGTCTGGTACTCGGTACCGTCATTCATCACGACGGTGATGAAGTGATAGTCGGGGTGGCCTTCGGCTTTCATCGTTCGGATCCTCTGCATGCGGCACGGGCGGACCGGTGGCAGCAGGCCGGCGCCGCAGGAAATTTCGGAACTGGGCTGATACGGGACCCGGGCGCAGACTTCAAGGGCCAATTGTCCCTTCAGCAGGACGAGGCGCATTGCCTCCCCATGCGCAACGACGCCTATTGCGCGACCCAGCCGCCATCCATCGACAGCACGGCGCCATTGATCTGGTCGGCATCGGGCGAGCACAGGAAGGCGGCAAAGCCGGCGACCTGTTCGGGGGTGACGAATTCCTTGGTCGGCTGGGCGGCGAGCAGCACGTCGGTCTTCACCGCTTCCTCGGATATTCCGCGCGAGGCCGCCGTGTCGGCGATCTGCCCCTCGACCAGCGGGGTGTAGACATAGCCCGGCGCGATGGCGTTGCAGCGCACGCCATGGGTCGCCCCCTCCAGCGCCACGACCTTGGTCAGCCCGGCAATGCCGTGCTTGGCGGCGACATAGGCCGACTTGAAGGGCGAGGCGACCAGCGCATGGGCGCTGGCGGTGTTGAGGATCCGGCCCCAGCCCTTCTGTTTCATGCCCGGCAGGGCCATGCGGATGGTGTGGAAGGCCGAACTGAGATTGAGCGCGATGATCAGGTCCCAGCGCTCGACGGGGAACTCGTCAATCGGCGCAACGTGCTGGATGCCGGCATTGTTCACGAGGATATCGGCCCCGCCGAAATCGCGGGCGACATAGCCCATCAGGCCCTCGATCGCGTCGGGCCTTTTCAGGTCGGCATCGGAATAGCCGACCTTCACACCGGTTTCCTGTGCCAGGGCCTCGCGGGCCGCTTCGATCTCATCCCGGTCGCCGAACCCGTTGAGGACGACATTCGCCCCCTCACGCGCCAGCCGCCCCGCCATGGCCTTGCCGATGCCACTGGTGGAGCCGGTGACGAGCGCGGTTTTTCCATCAAGCATGGGATGATCTCCTTGAGGCTGCCCCATTGAAGCTCTATGAGCCCGAGTCTCACCCGAGGCTAGCTGTCCTCCGTGTCCAAGACAATTGCGGGAACCACCATGCGGGCCGAAATCCAGACCTTCGTCGAAGGGTTCCCAGATTTTATGCTCTACACGAGCGTCGCGGCCCTGATGCTGGTGGTTGCCGTGGCGACTTATATAAAATTGACGCCCTGGCGAGAACTGGCGCTGGTCAAGGACCAGAACGGAGCGGCCGGCCTTGCGCTGGCCGGCGCCGTGGTTGGGCTGGCAATCCCGATCTCGGCCTGCCTGGCCACGTCGGTGTCGCTGATCGGCCTGGTGATCTGGGGTGTCGTGGCGTTGCTCCTGCAATTGCTGGCCTACCGCATCACCGATCTCCTGCTGCGCGACCTGCCGCGGCGGATCGAGGAAGACCAGGCCGGCCCGGCCATAGTCCTGATCGGTGCGAAGCTCGCCTCGGCGATGCTGCTGGCGGCCGGCCTGTGGGACCCCTACATCCACCTTCTGTAGCGAACAGGCCCGAGCGTTGCGTCTTCCCGACTGGTTCCTCTACGCCCTTGTCCTGACGGTCTTCGTCTGGTTCGTCTTCCTTGTCGACAATGACCGGCTCGATGCCCCCGAGCCACTGCCCGAAACGCTGCGCGGGGAAGGCCCCTCGCTGCCCGAACCCTCGGTGTTCGACGAGACCGTACTGGTGCAGGTGACCTCGCCGCAGGATGGCGTGGGCACCGCGTTCGCCATCGACCGCCAGGGCAACTGGCTGACCGCGCGGCATGTGGTCGAGGGGTGCCGGCGGGTGAGCCTGCTGGTGGCGCCGAACCGTTATGTCACCGTGGCGAGGGTCCTGACCGCCACCGGCAGCGACCTGGCCCTGCTGCAGACCGGGCGCAGCCTGCGCGCGGTCGAGCTGAACCTCGAACCTGACCTGCGGGTCGGCGAGCCCGGCTATCATGTCGGCTATCCCCAGGGCCGGCCGGGCGAGGTCGCGACCCGGCTGATAGCCCGCTCGCGGCTCGTCACCCAGGGCCAGCGCCGGACGCAGGAACCGGTCCTGGCATGGGCCGAGGTCGGGCGCACGCGCGGCCTGTCGGGGACGCTGGGCGGGCTCAGCGGCGGTCCGGTCTTCGATGCGACGGGACGCGCCCGGGGCGTGGTCGTTGCCGAAAGTCCGCGCCGGGGCCGGATCTACACCGCTGCGCCACGCTCGATCGAGGCCTTCCTCGCAGCGCGGGAGCTGGCGCCCGCGCCCGGCCGGTCCGGGCCAGAGCCGGTCACCATCAACAATTACGGCCGCCGCGCCGATGACCTGCGCAAGGCCCTGCAGGTGGTGAAGGTGGCCTGCGAGGTCGGCTCATGAGTTTCGGATGCGAGCTGATGGCGGCCACCGCCGAGCTGGGCCCGCTCTGCATCGGCATCGACCCCCATCCCGGCCGGGTGCCGGAGCTGTTCGGCGGCGACACGCCGGCCGGGCTGGAAGCCTGGGGACGGGCGATCGTCGAACAGGCCGCCGGCAGGGTCGCGGCGGTCAAGCCACAGGCCGGGCTGTTCGAACGCCACGGGCCAGCCGGCATGGCGGCGCTGCAGGCGGTCACGCGCGTGGCGCGGGCAGCCGGCCTGTTCGTTATCCTGGATGCCAAGCGCGGCGATATCGGCTCCACGGCCGAGGGCTATGCGCGCGCCTGTCTCGGTCCGGATGCGCCGTTCCCGGCCCATTGCGTCACGGTCAATCCCTATATGGGGCTCGACACGCTGGAGCCCTTCATTCGCCGGGCCGAGGCGACCGCCAGCGGGGTGGCCGTCCTGACGCGCACCTCCAATCCGGGGGCCGCCGATTTCCAGGCGCTCGAAAGCGGCGGGGTCCCGCTTTACCTGCACATCGCCCGCGCCCTCGCGCCGGCGGCAGCGCGCCTGCGGGGCGATGCCGACTGGTCGAGCCTGATGATCGTGGCCGGGGCCACGGCGCCGGCCGAAGCCCGGGCGCTGCGCGCGGCGCTGCCGGATGTGCCGTTCCTGGTCCCGGGCTACGGGGCGCAGGGCGCGAGCGCGGGCGACGCGCTGGCCGGGTTCGTCCCCGGGCCCGGCGGACTGGGCAGTGGACTGGGCGGTCGACTGGACGGTCGACTGGGCGGCGGCCTGGTGAATGCCTCGCGGGCGGTCACCTTCCCGGCGGCAGCGGCCGGCGCCAGGACGCAGGCGGCCTGGGCTGACGCGATTGCCAACGCCATTGCGGCGGCAAGAGCCGAGCTCAATGCCGCAGCCGGCGCACCGTGACGCGGTGACGCCGCGGGAAGGCTCGACTTTCGCGGGAAGGCTTATAATGTCGAGGCGTAGAGCAGTTGAAATCTGCTGACGGGAGGAAGACATCATGGTCATGCACAAACCGGCGTTGTTCGCGTCGATCGCCGCCCTCGCCCTTGCCGGCTGCGGCGGTCCTACGGCTTCTGCGCCGGAGCAGAACACGTCCGCGCCGGACACGGGCGCGGAGTCTGCCTCGCCTGACGCAGGGGACATCTTCGCCGCCGTTGACACCGCGCGCATCTCGACCGCGAGCGCCGGGGCGGAATGGCTCACCTATGGCGGCACCTATGACGAGCAGCGCCACTCGGGCCTCAGGAAGATAAACACCGACACGATCGGCCAGCTCGGCGTGGCCTGGACCTATGACCTCAAGACCGCCCGCGGGGTCGAGAGCACCCCGATCGTCGTCGATGGCGTAATGTATGTCACCTCCGCATGGTCGGTCGTCCATGCGCTCGACGCCGATACCGGCGAGGAGCTCTGGGTGTATGATCCCGGCGTTGACAGGGCGGTGGGCGTGAAGGCCTGCTGCGATGTCGTCAACCGGGGCGTGGCGGTCTATGGCGGCAAGGTGTTCGTCGGGGTGATCGATGGCCGGCTGGAAGCGCTCAATGCCGAGACCGGCGAGCGGGTCTGGTCGACGGTGACCGTTGACCAGAGCAAGCCCTACACGATCACCGGCGCGCCGCGGGCGGTGAACGGGCTCATCTATATCGGCAATGGCGGGGCCGAACTGGGCGTGCGCGGCTACCTGTCGGCCTATGATGCCGGCACGGGCAAGCTGGTCTGGCGGTTCTACACGACGCCCAATCCGGCCAAGCAGGCCGATGGCGCCGCCTCGGACCCGGTCTTTGCCGAGACCGCGAACGCGAGCTGGGGCGAGGACGGCGCCTGGACCCGCGATGGCGGCGGCGGCACGGTCTGGGATTCGATCGTCTATGACGAGGTCAATGACCAGATCATCTTCGGCGTCGGCAATGGCTCGCCCTGGAACCACGAGATCCGCGACCCGTCGGGCGGGGACAACCTGTTCCTGTCCTCCATCGTGGCCGTCGATGCGAAGACCGGCGCCTACAACTGGCACTTCCAGACCACGCCGGGTGACAACTGGGACTATACCGCGACGCAGACGATCATCCTGGCCGACCTGCCGCTTGGCGAGAACGGGGCACCGCGCAGGGTTGCCATGCAGGCGCCGAAGAACGGCTTCTTCTATGTCGTCGACGCGGCGACCGGGGAGTTCATTTCCGGCGAGAATTTCGTACCGGTCAACTGGGCGGCGGGGCTCGACGAAAACGGCCGCCCGATCGAGACCGAAGGCGCGCGCGCCAATGACCCGACCTTCATCCAGACGCCGGGGCCCCTTGGCGCGCACAACTGGCACCCCATGGCGTTCAATCCCGAGCTGAACCTTGCCTACATTCCGGCACAGGAGATCCCCCGGGCCTATGTCGGCAGCGATGGCGAGATGGCGGACACCACCTGGAACACGGGCTTCGACTTTGCTGCCGGCACGGCAGTAGAGGTCCCGGCGGCGCTCCTGAAGGCCGCGCGCGCCTCGCTGAAAGGCCGCCTGATCGCCTGGGACCCTGTGGCGCAGGACGCGCGCTGGACCGTCGAACACGAGAATGCGTGGAATGGCGGCGTGCTGTCGACGGCGGGCGGGCTGGTTTTCCAGGGCAAGCTGACCGGGGAATTTGCGGCCTATGACGCGGCAACTGGCGAGAAGCTCTGGTCGCATGATCTCAAATCTGGCGGGGCTTCGGGACCGGGCACCTTCGAGATCGGCGGCGAGCAGTATGTCACGATCACGACCGGCTGGGGCTCGGCCTATGGCCTGGCCGCCGGCCTCGCCTATGACGAACCGGTGCCGCCCGTGGTCGGCAAGGTGGTGACCTTCAAGCTCGGCGGCAACGCCCTGATCGCCGAGGCCGACGCCCCGATGATCGAGCGCGTGGCCGCGACCGATGCGTTCGGCGACGAGGCCATGCTCGGGCTCGGCCTTGAGAAGTACCAGCGCAACTGCGCGGTGTGCCATGGCGAGTTCGCGATCAGCTCCGGCGTCCTGCCGGACCTGCGCTGGTCGCCCATCGGCGGCGATGCAGCGAGCTGGAAGTCGGTGGTGATCGACGGCTCCCTGCGCGATGCCGGCATGGTGTCGTTCGCCGACGCGCTCTCGGCCGAGGATGCAGAGGCCATTCGCGCCTATGTCGTCAAGCAGGCTCATCTCGCGCTGGCGGCAGACGGCGCTGGCGGCCAGCCCTGATCGATAGGCTGTGACCTGCGCCGGGCAGGTCCTGCAGGACGGGACGGCCTGGCGCGGGGACAGCGCGCCCCCGGACTGTCGCCATGCTTGCCTATCCCGTTTTTTGCTGTTGCCGGCGGCGCCCGGCGCCGTATGTTCGGAGGCGGTCGCAGCCAGTCCTGAACGCTGGTGCAGCGGCCTGTCCCGGCCAGCGGAGCGCAAGCACAGATGCACATTATCGGCCTCATCCTGGCGATCGTTGCCGCCATTGCCGTCTGGCAATGGCGGATCCGGGCAGCGGCACAGGCGGCGCGCGAGCTTGGCAACATCGCCCAGACGGCAGCCAACCTGCCGCGCCGGCTCGCCTTCAAGCGCAAGACCGGACAGAGCGGGCTCAAGCTGATCGACGATCCGCGCGAAGCGGCCGCCGTCCTGATGCTGGAGATCGCCCGGGCCGATGGCGAGATGTCGGCTGACGCCAGGGCGGTGATGCTGCAGATCATGCAGGAAGAGTTCGAGATCGAAGCGGCCGATGCCGATGCGCTGATCAGTCACGCGCAGTTCCTGTTGCGAAATGCACCGGTGCCGCACGCCGTGGTCGACCGTATGGCGCGCTTTGTCCTTGATGCGCCGGGGATTGGTCCAAAGGAGATTGTCGATCTCGATGGCATGCTGGTCGCGGTCAGCGAAGCCGACGGCCCGCCCTCGGCCGAACAACTTTCCGTGTTGCAGGTCTTCCGGAATCGCACTGGCGTGCAGACATAGGGTAGAACCCTACCATGTCCCGCTGGCTCCTTTTCACCCTCGTCCTCATCTTCGCGGCAGCCGTTCCCGGCGCGCATGCCGGTCCGGACCGGCTGGCCGAGGTGGATGCCAAGCTGCGGCGCCAGTATCCGGGCCTTGGCCATGTCAGCGCCGCGGATCTCGCGAAACGGCTGCAGCAGAGCGACCAGGACATCCTGCTGCTGGATACGCGGCGGACCGGCGAATTCGAGATGAGTCACATTCCCGGCGCGATCCATGTCCCGCCGCGGGCGTCGGCGAGCGACATCCTCGAGCGTATCGGGGATCGGGCAGAGGGTGCGGACATTGTGGTCTATTGTTCGGTGGGTGTGCGCAGTTCGCGACTGGCCGACCGGACCGGCGAGGTGCTGCTGGCGGCGGGCGCGCGCAGCGTTACCAATCTCGAAGGCGGGATCTTCGGCTGGCACAATGACGGTCGGCCGCTGGTCAATGCGGCGGGACCGACCCGGCAGGTCCACCGTTTCAACCGCTTCTGGGGGCAGCTTCTCCGCTCCGACCCGCCAGCAGAGACCGCGCAATGACAGCGCCGGAGCCCCTCACGCTGTTCGGGCTGAGCGAGCCGGCAGCACGGCTGGCCGCCTTCGCAACGGCATTCATCGTGTTCTCGGCGCTCGAGGCGCTGTTGCCGCGGCGGCCACGCCTTGCCAGCCGGTGGACGCGCTGGACGACCAATACTGGCATGCTGGTGCTGGCAACGCTCGCGGTGCGCGCCCTGTCGCTGGTGGCGCCGCTGGTCGCGGGGGTCGCCGCTGCCGGGCTGGCCGCCAGCCTCGGCCTTGGCCTGTTCCACCAGCTTGCGCTGCCGGCCTGGGCCGAGATCGGCCTGGCCATGGTCCTCTTCGACCTTGCGATCTGGTTCCAGCACCTGGTGACCCACAAGGTGCCGCTGCTCTGGCGCCTGCACCGGGTGCACCATGCCGACCGCGACCTCGATGCCTCCAGCGCCCTGCGCTTCCATCCCGCCGAGATCGTGCTGTCTGCGGTCTACAAGCTGGGGGTGATCCTGCTGCTCGGGCCGGCCGCACTTGCGGTCGTGCTGTTCGAGATCGTGCTGAACGCATCGGCGATGTTCAACCATGCCAATCTCGCCCTGCCCGCATGGCTCGACCGGGTGCTGCGCAGCCTGGTGGTGACCCCCGACATGCACCGCATCCACCACTCGATCCACCGCCACGAACACGACACCAATTACGGCTTCTGCCTGTCGGTCTGGGACCGGCTGTTCGGCACCTATACCAAGGCGCCGCAGGGCGGGCAGACCGGCATGACGATCGGGATCGCCGAACATCGCGGCGGGGAAAGCGACCGTCTCGGCTGGAGCCTGCGCTATCCGGTCCTGCCCTGAGGCCGGGTTGGCCCCGGTATTGGGCGTTGGCCGACGAGCGCAGAGCAGCGACCGGCCGGCCCGGGCATTCGTCAGAGCGGGTGGTCCTCGTCCAGCAGGATGCGATTGGCGGCGCCCTCGGGATCATCGAACTGGCCGGTGCGGATCGACCAGATGAATGCAGCAAGCCCGGTCAGGCCGAGCAGGAGGGCGACGGGAATGAGGTAGGCAATGATGCTCATGTCGCCTTGCTCCCATGCCCGGCCTGCAGGCGCAAGGCATTGAGCGTGACGATCAGCGAGGAGGCCGACATGGCGATGGCGGCGATCAGCGGCGTGACGTGGCCGGTGACTGCGATGGGCACGGCGATGAGGTTGTAGGCCGCCGCAAGCGAGAAATTCTGCAGCATGACCCGGCGTGTCCGGCGTGCCGTCTCGATGGTCTGAACGATACCGGTGAGGCCGCCGGAATAGACCGCATCGCTGGCCGACTGGGTGACATCCATGGCCCCGCCGGGCGCCATCGAGGCATGGGCGAGCGCCAGCGCGCCGACATCATTGAGGCCATCCCCGATCATCAGCGGCCGCTTGCCCCCGGCCCGCAGCTGCTCCAGGCGGGCGACCTTGTCGGCGGGACGGACCCCGGCCTGCCAGCGCGAGATCCCGAGCGTGCCGGCAACGCCTGCCACCGCCGCCTCCCGGTCGCCGGACAGGATCTCGACGCCGAGGCCCAGGGCTTCAAGGTCGGCCAGGGTCGCGCGCGCATCGGTGCGGAGGCTGTCCTCGAAGCGGATGGGACGCGGCGGTGCGCCGGTGCCGTCGTCGAACCAGAGCGTCGGCCCGTCCCCCGGTGGTTGGGTGGCCTCCGCAGCGGTGATCCCGACCCATTCCGCCGAGCCGAGGCGGGCCGTGCGGCCATCGACCTCGCCCTCGACGCCGCGCCCGGCCTGCTCGCGCGCACCGGTGGCGACCGGGCCGGCCCTGATCGCGGCCACGATGGCCCGCGACAGCGGATGGTGGCTGGCGCGCGCGAGCTGGGCCGCCGCCTGCATGCGCGCGGCATCGCCCTCGGTCCGGATGAGCCTTGGCGCGCCGAGGGTGAGCGTGCCGGTCTTGTCGAAGACGACATGGTCGACGGCCGCGAGGCGTTCGAGCGCATCGCCGGACTTGAGGAAGACCCCGGCCCGGAACAGGCGCCCGGCGGCGACCACCTGGGCCACCGGTGCGGCCAGCGCCAGCGCGCAGGGACAGGTGATGATCAGGGTCGAGACGGCGACCATGGCGGCCTCGGCAAGGCCGGCGCCGAGGGCGAGCCAGCCGATGAAGGCGAGCGCGGCCGTGGTGTGGACGAAAGGCACGTAGATGGCTACAGCGCGGTCGGCAATGCGGCGGAAGGCCGAGCGGCGCTGCTCGCCCGCTTCCAGCATGTCGGCCATGTCGGAGAGGAGAGAGTCCGAGGCCGGCCGGTCGGCGCGGGCAATGAGGGCATTGGCGAGGTTGATCGTGCCCGCCTTCAGCGCGCGTCCGGGCGCTGCGGGCTGGGGCAGGCTCTCGCCGGTCACGAGGCTCTCGTCGACATCGCTCTCGCCGGCCTCGACCGTGACATCGATGACCGCGCGTTCGCCCGGTGCAAGCTGGACCCGGTCGCCGGCCACGATCTCGTCCACCCGGACCGCACGGGCAGTGCCGTCCGCCTCGATCCTTGTGACCGAACGGCTGCGCATGGCAGCCAGCTGCTCGGCGGCGGCATGGGCGCGACGACGCAGGCGGGCGTCGAGGAACCGGCCGATCAGCAGGAAGAAGAGCAGCATCACGACGGCGTCGAAATAGGCGTGCGGGCCACCGCGCACCGTCTCGACAACGCTGACCGTGAAGGCCAGCATGATCGCCAGCGAGATCGGCACATCCATGTTGGCACGGCCGCGCTTCAGCACTGACCACGCCGAGCGGAAGAAATGCCGGCCGGCATAGAGGACGACCGGAAGGGCAATGGCACCGGAGATCGCGTGCATCGCCTTGCGCGTCGCCTCGCCCATCTCGCCATGCCCGGCCCAGACCGAGACCGACAGCAGCATGATATTGGCCATGGCAAAGCCTGCGACACCCATGGCAGTCAGCAGGCTGCGCTCCTCGCGGGCGCGTTCCTCACCGGCTTCCCCGGCCGACCAGACGCCGACACCATAGCCGAGATCGAGAAGTTTCGCCGACAGGGCCGAGGCCGGCAGGGCGCCGCGCCAGGCCAGGCGAAGCTGGCCAGTGGTGAGGTTCAGCCGCGCTTCCTCGACGCCCGGCATATCCCTGAGACCGGATTCGATCTTGCCGAGGCACCCGGCGCACCTCGCTCCGCGGACCAGCAGGTCGAGCCGGTTCAATCCGCCGTCGCAGCGTACGAACGCGCCGGGGTCGAAGGCGCCGGGCGGCGGCGCTTCGGGCACCGCCTGCCCCGACGGGCAGCCCGGTGCGGTGTCGCTTTGGTGGGAGGCGGCCAGGTCGGTCATCGCGGTCCCCTAGCGGATGTAGAGCGTCTTGCGGGCCTCGAACAGCGGCTGTGCCTCCGGATCGGCCGCAGCGTGCCGGTCCTCCCAGGCGCTCACCCGCACGATCCATTCGCCGGTTTCAAGAGCCCGGACGGGCGCGCGATATTCGCCGCCGCCAATTGCCGTGAAGGCGAGGTCGGCATCGCCAGCAGCGGTCACCGCCCGGCGCACCTCACCGGTGACGACGAGGCTACCGGCCGCGCGGCGCCCGGCATGGTCATCAATGCGCAGGACGACCGCACCGTCGGCGAGGCCGATCGCGGCTGTCCAGCCAAGCTCGGCCTGGGCCGCCCGTTGCGCCAAGGTGTCGCCATAGGAGAGGCCCTGCAGGTAGGACTTCCGGACATCCTCGCCGGGAAAGCTGGTGACGGCGGAATAGAGAAAGACCCCGTTGACCGCGAACATCACGGCGAAGAAGGCGAGGAACATGAGCAACACATGCCAGCCGCGGAGTTCGCGCGGGTCACGGGTGGACGGGGTGTCTGCATGCATCGTCGGTCTCCGGTCCATCTTCGTTCCAGGGTCTAGCGTTCCGGGCCGCGGAACGGGATCCGGTCGGTATGGGTCTCGCCATTGGCCGGGTCCGTGAGGGTGATGCTGAGGGGCTGGGTGTCCTTCAGCGCATCGGACGGCGTGCGGACCAGCAGCCTGTAGCGGTCCACGCCATAGGCGGCGACCGGCAGGTCCATGGCGGTCACCGCCTCGTCGGCGTGGCCGATGATCGAGAAGGTCGCCTCCGGCACACCAGCGATTTCGAGCGTCAGCGTGCGCGGCTCGCTCTCCTTGTTCACGAGCTTCAGCGTGTAGCCGTTCTGAACGGTCCCGTCGCTCATGCGGACGAAGGCAGGCCCACGGTCCTTGAGCAGGTTCACCTCGAACGTAGCGCGGGCGAGGTAGCCATAGACCATGAGCCCGGCAATGGCCGCGATCAGCGTGCCGTAGAGCAGGGTCCGCGCCCGGAACAGGCGGTACCTGTAGGGCTTGCCCTGTTCATGCGCCTCGATCGCCGCATCGGTGACATAGGCGATGAGGCCGGTCGGACGCCCGATCTTCCGCATCATCTGGTCGCAGGCATCGATGCAGAGTGCGCAATGGATGCATTCGAGCTGGGCGCCGTCGCGAATGTCGATGCCCACGGGGCAGACCTGGACGCACTGGTCGCAGTCGATGCAGTCGCCGCGGGTCGACCAGTCGACATCCTTGCGCAGGGGCGCGCGCGGCTCGCCGCGCTCATAGCGATAGGTGACATTCAGCGCATGCTCATCGGTCAGCGCGCCCTGGATGCGCGGCCACGGGCAGAGATAGGTGCAGACCTGCTCGCGCATGGTGCCGGCAAGCGTGTAGGTGGTGAAGGTCAGCAACGCGGCAAACCAGTAGGCCGACAGTGGCGCCTCGCCGGTGAACCAGCCGCGCGCGACGGTCGGCGCGTCGTGCCAGTAGAGGACAAAAAAGGCCCCGGTCCAGAAGGCGATGACCAGCCAGACGATGTGCTTGCCGAGCTTGCGCCAGAGCTTGTTGACGCTCCAGGGCGCCTTGTCGAGCCGCATCCGCGCCGCGCGGTCGCCCTCGAAGGCGCGCTCGACCGCGATGTAGAGATCGGTCCAGACCGTTTGCGGGCAGGCATAGCCGCACCAGACCCGGCCGAGCAGCGCCGTGACGAGGAACAGTCCGAGCGCGGCAAGGATCATGAGACCGGCAAGGAAGTGGATGTCCTGGGGCCAGATCTCGATGCTGAAGAAGTAGAATTTCTCACTCGAAAAGTCGGCCAGCACGGCCTGGTTCGGGACGCCCTCCCCCCTGTCCCAGCGCACCCAGGGCAGCGTGTAGTAGACGGCCAGCGCAATGACCATAAGGGCCCATTTCACGGACCTGAACTTGCCATGGGCGAGCTTGGGATAGATCTGGCGCCGCTTGGCGTAGAGATCCTGCGGCGGGGGTGGCACCGGCCGTTTCGGCCGGTTCTCCAGATCGAGGGTGACCCTGCCCATGCGCTTGGCTCCTTTCCGGAAGCTCTACTCGCCGCCGCCAAGGGCGTGCACATAGACCGACAGCGCCCGGATGGTGGCGTCGTCGAGCCGGTCTTCCCAGGCCGGCATGTGCGAATTGCGAGCATTGTAGATGGTGGTGTAGATGGCCTCCCGGTCGCCGCCATAGAGCCAGTCGGCGTCCGTGAGGTTCGGCGCACCGAGATCGCGATTGCCGCGTCCGTCCGGACCGTGACAGGCGGCACACTGGGTGGCGAAGGTCTGTTCGGCTCGCGCCGCCGCTGCCGGATCGCCGTCCTGGCCCGAGAGCATGAGCACCTTCTCGACGAGATCGTCGATCTGCGCCTCGCTCAGCATGTCGAAGCGGCCATAGGCGGGCATGGCGGACAGGCGAGTCTTGTCATTGCCATCATGGCGTATGCCATTGCGGATCGTGTATTCGATGCCCTCGAGGGTGCCATCCCACAGCCAGACATCGTCAGCCAGCGCAGGATAGCCGATGAAGCCGACACCGCTGGCGCCATGGCAGGTGGCGCAATTGTCGCCAAAGGCACTCTCGCCCATGGCGAGGGCGAATTGCTGCAGGTCGCGATCGGTCTCGATCTCCTCGAGACTTGCGGTCAGCAACCGGGCCGCATCCGTGGAGCGGGCGGCCTGCAGATCGGCCATGTCGGCCTCGACATTGGCCCGGTCGGAATGGCCGCGCAGGCCCGGCGTGTTGAGGCCACCACTGGCAAAGGGGATGGCCGGCATGGCGATCATGTAGACGACCGCCCAGGCCACCGACGCGTAGAAGATCCACAGCCACCAGCGCGGCAGCGGATTGTTGAGCTCGCGGATCCCGTCCCATTCATGGCCGGTGTCCTCGACGCCGCTGAAGGTGTCGACCTGCTTGTTGTCATCGGCCATGGCCGGGCTCCTCGTCATTAAGCGGCATCCGTGCCGCGGCGTCGAATGTGTCCTGGTTGCGGGGCCAGAGCGCATAGGCGAGCACGCCGGCAAACAGCAGGACGAAGTAGAGCAGGCCGCCGGTCTGGGCGAAGCTGGAAAGGGTCTCGTACATGCTGTCCTCCCCTAGCGCCGGTTCTCGAGATCATCGGCCTCGTAGACCGAGAAATCGACCAGGGTGCCGACCATGTCGAGATAGGCGACAAGGGCGTCCATCTCGGTCAGCGCATCCGGATTGCCGTCGAAATCGCGGGCCGTGACGCTGCCGTCCCGGCCCGCCGCACCGTCATAGGCAGCAACGAGGCCATCGGTGGCGTCGTAATCGGCATCGGGACTGGCCTGGGCGACCATGTGCGCCTCGGCATTCTCGATCATCTCGTCGGAATACGGCACGCCGACGGTGCGATGGGCCCGCAGCTTGTCGGCGATGCTGCCGGTGTCGAGCGCGTTGTCGAGCAGGAAGGCATAGGGCGGCATGATCGATTCCGGCACGACCGACCGCGGATCGGTGAGGTGGTCAACCTGCCATTCGACAGAGTACTTTCCGCCGACGCGCGCCAGGTCCGGCCCCGTCCGTTTCGATCCCCACTGGAAGGGGTGGTCGTACATGCTCTCGGCCGCCAGCGAATAGTGGCCATACCGCTCGACCTCGTCGCGCAGTGGGCGGACCATCTGCGAATGGCAGACATAGCAGCCCTCGCGGACATAGATGTCCCGGCCGGCCAGTTCCAGCGGCGTGTAGGGCCGCATCCCCTCCACTTCCTCGATGGTGTTGTCCATGAAGAAGAGGGGGATCATCTGGACCATGCCGCCGACCGACACCGCCACGAGGATGGCGACGGTGAGCAGCAGGGAATGGCGTTCCAGCAGCCCGTGATTGTTCATCAGTCCCATGGAAGCCTCCTATTCGGCCGGTTGCAGGACCGGACGCTGGGCCGCGGTGACTTCGGCCCGTTCGCCGCCCGTCGCTGTCCGGATGAGGTTGTAGACCATGATCAGGGCGCCGCTCAGGTAGAGCATGCCGCCGACCGCGCGGATGATGTAGCTGATGTGCTTGGCCTCGACCGTCTCGATGAAGGCGTATTCGAGGAAGCCGTACTCATTGTAGGCACGCCACATCAGGCCTTCGAGGATCCCGGCGAACCACATCGACACCATGTAGAAGACGATACCGATGGTCGCGAGCCAGAAGTGCCATTCGACCAGGGCCAGCGAATGCAGCGAGCGCCGCTTCCAGAGCCACTGGGTGAGGCAGTACAGCGAGCCGAACGAGATGAAGCCGACCCAGCCGAGCGCACCGGAATGGACATGGCCGATGCCCCATTCGGTGTAGTGGCTGAGCGCGTTCACCGCCCGCACCGACATCAGCGGGCCCTCGAAGGTCGACATGCCGTAGAAGGCGAGCGAGACGACCATCATGCGCACGACCGGATCGGTGCGCAGCCGGTCCCAGGCGCCCGACAGGGTCATCACGCCATTGATCATGC
>CAZDMQ010000023.1:0-42870 GCA_964506685.1 uncultured Hyphomonadaceae bacterium
CCGGCCACCAGGACCCTTCATGATAGGCGGCGGCCTCAAGCCAGCTCTCCGGGTCGAGATGTGGGGCATCATGTGGGCTGGTCAGCAAACGGAAATGACGATTGTCGCGGCCTGGTTCCGACACGACACCGCCATTATGACCCCCACTCGCCAGGGCAAACGTGACTTCCGCGTCGGTCAGGCGATGCAGTTTGAAAGCCGAACGCCACGGGGCGATATGGTCGAACTCCGTTCCCAGCGCAAAGATCGGGGTGCGGATGTCGCTCAGAAAGACCGGACGTCCATCAACATCCAGACGGCCCTCGGCAAGATCATTTCCCAGAAACAGTCGGCGCAGATATTCCGAATGCATCTTGTAGGGCAGGCGCGTTCCATCCGCATTCCAGGCCATCATGTCGGTCATCGGGTCCCGCTCACCCATGAGATAGGTGCGCATGTTGCGCGAAAAGACGAGATCGTTTGACCTGAGGATCTGAAACGCGCCCGACATCTGGGCCGTACTCAGGAAGCCCTGCTCCCACATCATGTCTTCAAGCAGTGCAAGCTGGCTTTCATTGATGAAGAGGGTCAGCTCGCCCGCTTCCTTGAAATCAGCCTGCGCGGCAAACAGCGACACGCTTGCCAGATCGCCTGCCGCCTGTCCGCGCATCGCCGCCACAGCGATCGAAAGAAGCGTTCCACCGAGGCAATAGCCAACCGCGTGGACCTTGTTCCCGCTGCAGATTTCCCGCGCCGCACCCAGAGCGGTGCGAAAACCTAGTTCGAGATAATCGGCCAGTCCGAGATCGCGGTCGTCCGGCGTGGGGTTTTTCCAGGAGATCATGAAAACCGTGAAGCCCTGCCCGGTGAGAAAGCGGACCAGCGAGTTCTCGGGGCTGAGATCGAGGATGTAGTATTTCATGATCCAGGCCGGTGTGATCAGCACAGGCTCCGGGTGTACCTTGTCTGTTGTCGGGGCAAACTGGATCAGCTCCATGAGCCGGTTGCGATAAACCACCTGTCCCGGCGTTGTCGCAACGCGCTCGCCGACGGGATACGCCTCAACGCCCACCGGCGGATGGCCGCCCGCAAGCCGCTCCCAGTCCTCCAGAAAGTTCTGGAACCCGCGCGAAAGGTTGGCGCCGCCGCTTGAGAGCGTTGCCTGCAACACGTCCGGATTGAGCCACGGCACGTTGGAGGGCGAAAACACGTCCAATATCTGACGCGTCGCAAAGGTCGTGACCGCTTCGCTCTGGGCCGCGACGCCGCGCACGCCTGTTGTGGCATTGTGCCACCATTGCTGCTGCAGAAGGAAAGCCTGGGCGATTGCATTGAACGGCCAGGCCCGCCAAGCCTCGGACTGAAACCGCCGATCCTGGGGCAATGGCTCAATGCAGGCGTCGCTATCGGTGCCATAGCGCGCCGCACGATCCAGCCATGACTGGTAGCGCAGCGCCTTGCGCACAGCCTTGGTTCTCAATTGGGCCTGCTTGCCGGGCGCCACGGCGAGATGCGTCGCCCAATCAGCAAATGCGAGCCATAGGCCGAGCGGCGAGAGTCCACCGGTGAACTGGGCCGCGCTTGCATGAAATGAGCGGTCAATAACGTCGCCAAGCGCGGTTGCAGCATAGCTGTCGCGGCTCGTCTCCAGCAGCGGCGCAATTGATGGCCCCATCCATGCACGCTTGCCCGATTGCATCCACAGCATGAGCCAATTGGCATTGCCGGGATGCGCATTGCCCTGATCGTCCGCCATTTCGTACCAGTTCCCTTGTTCAGCCTCTTATGCCGGGCAAACAGCTCGGGCATTTGATCAGCGTCAAAACGAACGCCCGAAAACCCGTCATTCTGGCTACAGCAACCAGTTTCAGTCGGAGGCAGATTATGACAACCACACCTGAAAAGCACTCAAGCAGCATCACGCCACGCAGCGGATTGCCAACAGCCTTCGATCCATTCACGCGCCTGCGAGATGAAATGGACGGGCTGATCGGGCGCTATTTCCATCCTGCCCCGGCGCTCTCGAGCGGCACAAATGGCGACATGCTCGTGGCGTTCGATGTTGCCGAAACCGACAAGGCCTATGAGTTCAAGCTCGACGTTCCGGGCGTGAACCGCGACGATATCGATATCGCTTTCGAGCAGGGCCGACTCACGGTTTCCGGCGAACGCCAGCACGAAGCAACAGAAGAGAAAAAAGCCTTTCGTCGCACCGAGCGGTCATTCGGCGCGTTTTCCTCAAGCTTTGCCCTGCCGGCGGACGTGAATGGCGACAAGATCGAGGCCCAACTGAAGGACGGCGTGCTGACCATCACCGTCCCCAAGTCCGACGATGCACGCAAGCGCGTCAAGAAAATCGCCGTGAAAGCGAGCTAGGGGCAGATTTGCCGCCAACCAAAGGGATGACGCGGGCGACGTGCAAAAAATTCTCTGCCGGCGGCTTCGATCGGATCGGGGCCCGGCCTTGGTGGCGTGTTTTGCAAAGCAACATGGGATGACCGTCCAGAAGGACCGTCCTCATCAAGACAAGAGCCAAGGAGGACAATATGAACCCGGCAGCGATCCGCGAACGCCTGACCAGAGCAGCCTGGCCCGTCGCGGCAGAACAGGTCGCGCCGTTGATGCTCCTCCTCGATCCGGCAACCCATGGCGGGAAACCAACCGGTTATGCCGAAACGGCGATTTCCCACATCGTATTCGTCCCTGAGCGACGCTTTATCCTGCGCCGTCCGCTACGTTTGGGACGCGAGCGGCTGCTGACCCCGCCGGACCGCTGGGACTGGTGTGAAACGCAGGCCGAACGGCTCCGCGAGACGCAGGGGCTGAATTCAGCACATGTCTTGCCGATCGTTCGCCGAGGCGGAATCACCTGTCTTGGCGGGCCGGGAGAAGTGCTCGACTGGGTATTGGAGTGCGCGCGCGCGTCGACCCTGATGACGCCGGGCCCTGCTCCTCGTTGTCAAATCGAAGGAGCGAGGGAGTATCGACTGCGCCGCAACTCCCATGGCGCAGCGCCAGTCAATGCCGAACCCGCCTGATGTGCTTCTCGGCGCAGGCAAGTTTCGCAGCGGCAGCAATCACGGCGTGCGCGGGCATCTATGCTGTTTCAAGGGCGCCGGACCGGGCCTTTCTGCCCTTCGCGGCCATACCCCTTCTGTTTGCCGTTCAACAAAGCCTCGAAGGGTACATCTGGGTCGGGCTGGAAAATAGCGCGTCCGAAGCCGTCCTGAACCGGTTGAGCCGTTCTTTCCTGATCATTGGCGAAGCGGTGTGGCCGCTCTGGATTCCGCTCGCCGTTCTCCTGATCGAGCCTGACGCCGCCCGCAGGCGCTTGATTATCTTCGCCTTAGCTATCGGCGCGGTGATGTTTGCCGTGTTCACGCTTGTCATCCTGTCCGCACGCTACATGCCAGAAATCCAGAATAGCTGCATCTGCTATACTGGCCGGCTCACGTCGCCCCTCGAAGGGGGGTATTATCCCTTCGCGCCCGGAGATGGCTGGCGGATTTCCGGTCTTGATTGGATGGTGCTGCCCTACGCGCTGACCACGCTCGGTGCCCTTCTGGTTTCAAGTCGGGTGCATGTCCGCACGTTTGGGCTGGTTGGGGCCGTTGGCCTTGTCGTTTCGATGCTGCTCTATCGGCAAGCGCTCGTCTCGGTCTGGTGCTTCTTCGCGGCAATCGCCAGTCTGGTCGTGGTCCTTGCGGTTCAGAACGCACGCGCTGACCCGGTCAGAACAGCCACACCTTGATCGCACCAGCACCCAACGCGCTCAGCAGCATTGGCGAGACCAGGCGCGCTGTATTGAAATCCTGGCGCATAATCCCGTAGCGGCAGGCAAGGGTTTGCCCTTCTGGTTTCAGGCCGACAAGATCGCCGCTTCGATGTCGGGGGTCGTCTGATGAACAAGGTCACGGTGGATCTCCGCAACAAGCCGGATCGAGCCGGAATCAGCGAACAGTGTGCGCAGCTCGCCAAGCGAGCGAGGGTCTGCCGCAAGGACAAGGCTGGCCGGCGTGGCATCGGCGAGCACTTTCAGGGTCTCCCGCGCGACATCGGCGAGGAAGCGCGCCTCGGCCTTGTCATGCCAGTCTGCTTCCTCCGTGGAGGTTCTCCCGCCATCCGGCGTCGGAAAACGCCCCGGCCGGTCGCTGCCCAGTTCCCGGCTCGGCGGATTGTCGTGCTGAAAGACATTGACCACCCTGAGGTCCAGGATGTCAATGTCGCCCTTGTTGACCAGCAGCAGCGCTTTGGAAGCGTCGCTCAACAGGACATAAGTTTCGCTTTCCAGGCGCATTCATTCGCTCCCTGCATCATCAGACATTGGCGGCAGGCTGCTGCGCGACGCAGCCGTGAGGTAGCAATTTACGATCTCAGCGCAGTCTTCGCGGTCGAGCAGCATAACCGTGGCAGAGGCTTCGTATTCGCGTACAGGGACAGAGCCCCAGATGCTGGGAACCTCGCGAACCCCGAAATGGTAGGGAAACATCGCATCCGCCGACTGGCGATAGATGCAGGTGGTAATCGGCGATGTCCTGAGGCTGGTGACACATTCGCTGTCGCTGCGCAGGATGGAAAAGCTCTTGGCATTGCGCTCTTCGGCGATCTCGACGATACGCCGGAAAAGCCCAGCTTCGACCTGGTGTTCGCTTGTGCTCGGATTCCCCCTGAAGCGAACGGCGACAAGATCGGTATCAAGGTCCTCGCTCGAGAAGCCGTAAGTTTCCTCAGCCTGTTGGTAGGGTGTGGGGTGCGGGGGCTGTGACGCGCAGGCTACCATCACCGCGCCAAGCATCAAGGCCAGCAGTCTCGCACGTCTGCTCGTTAAATCCCTGACCATCGGATCGCCCTTCCTTGTCTCTTTCTGAGCGTTCCCAGTTAGCCGCGTCAGCCGCAGGCGACTTGACCGGGGTCAATTCGCGAGGAAACGCGCTGCCGGGTTTTGTTCCCGGTCTTAATCAACGATCATTTTCATTCCAGGCGACAGAGCGGTGGTATGTTGTGAGGTTTTTAAAAATGTTCGATGAATATTTCCCGGCGGACCTTTCTGACCATGAATTCCCTGGCAAGCACGAAATCCTCATGTCTGGATTTGCGCCCATGGCTGCCTTGCCAATGCATTAGAACAACCCCTCCGGCACGGGATGGGCGATCTTGAGGAGTTCATTGCGGCGATAGGTCATCGAGCCGCCGTCGCCATAGGCCGGGCGGCTTGTGGCGTGGCCCATAAGGAGGCAGCGCAGGCCATAGTCGAGGCCGGCTTCCAGCATGCGCTTCTCGAAAGAATGGCGGAACGAATAGATGACGTGGTTCTCTGTCGGGAAGAGGCCGCGATTGCGGAAGGCCTTGACGAGAGACTGAGACAGGAGGTCGTTCCTGTCGCGGTAATGGGGAAAGCCGTGCGGAGCGCGCCGCATCGCCTCGAGCGAGACGCCCACAAGAGGGATCTCGCGGATGGATGAGGCAGTCTTGATCTCGCGGCCCTTTGCGGGGCGGATCCGGATATGGGGGATTTCGGCATCAAGGCCGATGTCCTCCGGTGCCAGATTGGCGATCTCGCTGGGCCTGCAGCCGGTTTCGATTAGGGCATAGACGATGAGACGGGCCTGTTCGTTGATGCCCTTCAGCGCGTCTGCTGCAAGAATTTTCTCGCGCACCCAGTCATCCGGGAAGGGCGGCGTCCCGGAGAACACCGTCTCCTTGAAGGACAGGCTGCGAAACGGGTTCAGCCGATCCTCCTCGCCGATATGACGGAAATACTCGCGGTACAGTTTGCGGAGATTGCCGAGGTCGCGATTGGCGGTATTGGCATCCTTTCCAGGCGCGCCCTTCTTCGGTTTCAGCCGCTCCGCCCACCAATTGTAGAATTCCAGCGCCTCCTTGCGGGTGATCTCCTCGATCGGAAGGTCACCGACAACATCGATAAAATAGCTGACCGCGCGCTGCTTGGTCTTTCTCCAGAGCCGCGCTTGATTGGGCGACTTGTTCAGAATCTCGCCAATGGCGATGTGTTCGCAATAGGTCTCGAAGGCCTCGCTCAGTCGCACGCCCGGCCGTTTCACCCCGCCAAGAAGAGCCTCGGCTTCAGCCTTGACGGCAGGGCGTTTATCACCGGTATCGATCCGCCCAACCGCGCTGATGCGGCTTATCATCTCCTCGATGGACAAAAGCAGGGGAAGCTCGTCTGCCGGCGCGTAGGAAAAGCCGCGCGAGACCGCCCGCGCGACCGCTGATCGATAGGACCGCCCGGCCACGGCTTTCGCAGCGCGTTGCGCGGGTTCGCCATCATCTCCGACCCCGCCAAGAATTCCCCACAATGCGTCGTCGGCCGCCTCGATTGCGTCGCGGCGTTCGCGCGCAATCTCAAGCGAACCGGTCTTCAGCGTGACCCGCACGATCTTGCGCCCGTCAAGCGCCTGGCAGCTCCCGGGCACGCGACGAACATAGTGCCAGCGCTTGCCACGCTTCTGAAGGTAACGATCCTCGCTGCGCATTCCTGATGGTGCCTCTTTTGCGTCTCGCAATTGTGACACAGAATGTTACGCAAAGTGCGCGCCACCGCCAACTCGGAGCCGTCGAGAATCAATTTAACTATCTGTTTTTTATGGTTTTATTCGAGCGGCGAACTGGAGCGGGTAGACGGAATCGAACCGACATCCTCAGCTTGGAAGGCTGCTGCACTACCATTGTGCTATACCCGCATTGGCGACGCATCGGAGACAGGAGCAGGGGTGGTGGAGGGAGCTGGATTCGAACCAGCGTAGCCAAAGGCGCCAGATTTACAGTCTGGTGGAATTAACCGCTCTCCCATCCCTCCATGATCTGCCGAAAGCTGGTGGACCGGCTTCCGGGTTGCCGCTGCCGCATTGCCGAATTGACGACGCCGCTCCATCCCGCCAAGGGGTGCAGCGACACCCCTCGCGAAAAGGAACCGGTCTTATAGGGATGAAGCAACCCCCGCGCAACCGCCAAGATCGGCGCCGGAACAGTCCGGGCGCACGGCCCGGCCCGGCTGCCCGGCACGCCGGCGCGGACGAGGACGGGCCGCTCTGGCTGTGGGGCAGCCATGCCGTGGCCGCCGCGCTGGACAATCCGCGCCGGCAGGTGGACCGGCTGATCGCCACGGAGAATGCCATCCGGCGGCTGGGCCTCGCGGCGGACCGGCCGGAGCTCGAACAGGTAAGTGCGGGCACAATCGATGCAGCGCTTCCCGCCGGGGCCGTGCACCAGGGCATCGCTGCCCGGGTCCAGCCGCTCGACGCGCCGGCGCTGGAGGATGTGCTGGCACGCGCACCGGCGGCCATCGCCGTGCTCGACCAGGTGTCCGACCCGCACAATCTCGGCGCCATCCTGCGCTCGGCAGCAGCGTTCGGTGTCGCCGCGCTGGTGCTGCAGACACGGCACGCGCCGCAGGTGACGGGCACGGTGGCCAAGAGCGCGGCCGGTGCGGCCGAGCGGGTGGACGTGGTGCGGGTGGTGAACATCGCCCGCAGTCTCGAGGCGATGCAGGCGGCGGGCTACCAGGTGGTGGGTCTCGCCGGCGAGGGGCCCGCGACGCTGGCCGCGGCGGTGACGGGGCTGGAGCGGGCCGCGATCGTGCTGGGCGCCGAGGGGGCCGGGCTGCGGCCGGCGGTGGCGAAGGCGTGCGACCGGCTGGCAAGGATCCCGATCGCGCCGGACATGGAGAGCCTGAACGTCTCCAATGCCGCGGCCATTGCCTTTTACGAGCTCGCGCGGCTGCAGTCGGCCGATTGAGCCCGGTCGGCCCATTTTCGCCTGATTGATCCGGTGGTATGTGCGTCTGAGCAAGACAACCGGCCGGGCCGTTTCAGGCGCCGCGGGACCAGGCCGGCAGTCCCGGCCACTTCGGACAAGGGGGACGTGATGCTGCGTGTGATTTCAGTGCTGCTGGTGCTGGTGGGGTTCGTCGCCGTGGCGCTGGGCGGAATGGGGATGCTGTCGGGCGAAACGTCGCGGCAGGAGTCCCGCGGCGAAATGGCCACCCCGCCGGCCGAGAGCGCCGAACTCCCCGCTGCAGAGGCTCGCCGCGCTCCGCCACCACCCGCACCGGCCATCGCCGGAAGCCGCAGCATCGGTACCGCCAGCATGCGCAATGGCCCGGCGGACAGGCTGCGCGAGGTGCCGATTGCGCATGAGACTCCTGATGCGGTGACACTGGGCCAGCGCTTCGAGGTGACCCTCGCCATAGACGCGACCGGTGCGGACTCGGCCGCGCGGGTCCTGCCCGGACAGGGTAATATCGTGACCGGCGAGGCCATGGTGGGCAGTGCGGCGCGCGCCCTGCTGACGGGGGCGAATTTCGAGATCGAGGACCTGTCGCCCGAGGTCCAGACCCTGTCCGGGCTGGCTGCCAATACCTGGCGCTGGCGGGTGCGGGCCCTGGCGGAGGGACGCCACGACCTGGTGCTGGAAATCTTTGCGATGGATGGGTCGGTGGCGCTGCCCGTGCGGAGCTACCGCGATACGGTTACGGTGCAGGTGACGACCGTGGGACGGATCGTGAAGACCGCGAATGAGCTGAATCCGATCATGATGCTGCTTGGCGGCATCGGGTCGATTGTGGGCGGGGCTTTCGGCGCGTTCCGCTTCTTCCGCAAATAGCCTGGGATAGGGGATTATTCGGCGGCGAGGGGGACGGGAGGATCGCCGGCTGGCGGCCGATCCGCCGCCGTGTTGGCGGTTCGGTCGGCTGACCGGGCGGGCGCCGATGTCATGAAGCGGGGCCGCCAGACGCCAAGCACGACATTGGCCACAGAGATCGCCATCACGCCCCAGAGCGTGCCCCATTCCAGGGCGAGGAGCTGGTCGAGCGCGTCCGGCGGCGCAGTGCCCGCCGCGATCTCGGCCGCCTTGCGCGCGGCATAATCAGCCTTGGCGCTGACGATGGTGAGCACGCCCTTGAACATCAGGATCCCGAGCAGCGCCTTGATCCAGACCCAGCCCCGATCGAGAAACGGGGGGTGCACCACCATGGACAACAGGCCGGACACGAGCGCCAGCCCGAGCGAGGGCATCAGGACGTAATCGCTGACCACGTCGATGGACTCGCGCAGGGCGGCATAGGCCTCGGCGGTCCCCTGCGGCGCGGCGACAAGGAGCACCATGTAGGCGGCCAGCCCGCCGATGAGGCCGGCAGCGGCGACGCTGTGGAGGATCTTCACGGTCTTGCGGGCGGTCTGCATGGTAAAAACATAGCGCGGGTGCGGGCGCCCGGCCAGTGCTTCGGCCGTACTCCAGCCCGCGCCATGGCAGGCCGGCCGGGACGCCGGGATCGTCAGCCGCCCGGGGGAACATCCACGAAGCGTCCGCCCTCTGCCGCCAGGCGGCGAAGGGTTGCAGCGGGGGTAAACCGGTCATCCTCGCTGCCAAGGCGCTCCACCGTGTCGAGCACGGCGCCGGCGCCGATCATGTCACCGTAGAACATCGGCCCGCCCTTGTCAGCCGGCCAGCCATAGCCATTCAGCCAGACCACGTCGATATCGCTGGCGCGCTGGGCCTTCTTCTCCTCGAGGATCTTCAGGCCCTCGTTGATCATGGGGTGGATACAGCGCGCGATTATTTCCTCATCGGACAGCGCCTCGCCCGAGGCCGTGCCCGCAATCTCACGGATGATCGTTGCCGTCACCTCGGACGGGACGGGCTTGCGGCTCTCGTCGTAGTCATAATAGCCGGCACCGGTCTTCTGGCCGCGACGGCCCGCTTCGCACAGCGCATCGCGGATCGGATTGGCTGTCTTCGCCCCGGGCTTCCAGCCGATGTCGAGCCCAGCAAGGTCGGACATCTGGTAGGGTCCCATGCGGAAACCGAAGGCATTCAGCGCCCGGTCCACATCCCAGGGCATGGCGCCGTGATAGACGAGCTTCTGGGCCTGCGCCTGGCGGGCAAACAGGATCCGGTTGCCGACGAAGCCCGGGCAGACCCCAACCAGCACGGCGACCTTGTTGATTGTCCGCGCGAGATCCATGCAGGTGGCGATGACATCATCGGCCGTATGATCGGCCCGCACGATCTCGAGCAGCTTCATGACATTGGCGGGTGAGAAGAAATGCAGTCCGATCACGTCCTGCGGCCGGCCAGTGACGCTGCCGATCTCGTTGATGTCGAGGGCGGAGGTATTGGTGGCGAGGATGGCGCCGGGCTTCATGATCCGGTCGAGATCGGCAAAGATCCGCTTCTTGAGGTCCATGTCCTCGAAAACCGCCTCGATCACCAGGTCACACCCGGCGAGTTCGGCCATGTCTAGCGTGCCGGTGAGCCGGGCCATGCGGGCCTCCACCTCATCGTGCGGGAACCGGCCCTTGTCGGCCGAGCGCTGGTAGTTGCCCCGGACCACGGCGAGACCGCGGTCCAGCGCGTCCTGGCGGGTCTCGAGGAGGGTGACGGGCAGTTCGGCGGTGGCAAAGTTCATGGAAATGCCGCCACCCATGGTGCCGGCGCCAATCACGCCGACCCGCGCGATGGTCCGGCGCGGGGTGCTTTCCGGCACGTCGGGCACGTCCCAGGCGCGGCGTCCGGCCTCTGCGATATAGTCGGAAATCTCCTGCTCGGTCGGCATGGCCATGGCGCCCCTTCCTCCAGTCTGTTCTGCTCCGGTCATGTTGAACGACAGTGCGGCGGTTCAGGCAAGCCCGGTCGGGCGAAACCTGCCTTCGGACACCTCGCCCGCTTCCTCACACTGCCGCTGCGGCAGGCTTTCCCTGACAAGACCGATCGGGCAAGGCTTGCCGCATAAGATACAGGGATCAGGAGGAGTCCATTACCATGAAGCTCTACACATCCGTCGGACCCAATCCGCACATGGTGCGCATGTTCGCCGCCGAGCGTGGGGTCGCGCTCGCCTTCGAGGAGGTCGACCTCCTGGCCGGCGACAATCGCAAGCCGCCCTATACGGCGACCAATCCGGCCGGGCAGATGCCGGCACTGGAGACCGATAGCGGCGAGATCATCACAGAGATCACGGCGATCTGCGAATATCTCGACGAAACGGCGACCGGTGGTGAGAGCCTGATCGGCGACAGCCCCGAAGAGCGGGCACAGACCCGGCGCTGGACCCGCTGGGTCGATCTCAACATCGTCGAGCCCCTGACGAACGGTTTCCGCTTCGCCGAGGGCCTGCCGCTGTTCGAGAGCCGGATGCGCTGCATCCCGCACGCGGCCGACGATCTCAAGGCCTGCGCGCGGGAGAAGCTCGCCTTTCTGGATGCGCAGATGGCGGGCCGGAATTTTGTCGCCGGCGACCGGCTGAGCATGGCTGATGTGACGCTGTTCGTCTTCCTCGCCTTCGGCAAGGAGGTCGGCCAGCCTCACGATACGGGGCTCGTGAACGTGCACGCCTGGTACGAGCGCATGGCGGCGCGGCCAAGCGCGGCGGCGTAGCCGCAAGGACAGACGTTCTGTGCGGCCATCCGGGTGAGCCTGCCGGTCAGGGCGCGAGCACCAGAGCGTCCGGAGCATCACTTGACGGGAAGCTGATCTCGTAGCGGGTCGCTGGCGGGACGGCGACAGGGAGGGGCTGTCCCGGCGCGGCGTTGAAGGGGCTGTCCGTCTCTGGCAGGGTGAGGGTGACCGGTCCCGGCGCACGGGCGGTGAGCTGGGTGAGCGGGGTGTCGGCATAGTGCAGGAGCGGCCAGGTTTCGCCATTGCGGGACGCGGCCACCGGGCCGCGCGTGCTGCGTAGCGCGTCGCGTAGCCGGGTGAAGACGCCGCGACCCGGTTCGGCATCGGCGCGGTGGGTGAGCCAGAAGCCGAACAGCGATTTCCAGGCGGCGAACATACCGGCATGGCGGGCGACGATGGCGGCAATCTCGCGCCGGCGTGCCGCATTGAAAGCCGAGGTCTTGGTGCCGGGGGCCATCAGCACGGCCGAGAGCGGGGCCGGCTCGAAGGCAAAGTCGATGCCGGCGGCGTGGAGCCGGGCCCAGAGATCCCAGTCCATGGTGTAGTGCAGCGCGGTATCGAGTCCGCCGACCCGTTCGAGCGCGGTGCGGCGGATGAAGGTCGAGGGCTGGGACACGGTATTGGTGCGGAACAGGCTGTCACCGGGCGGGCGCACTTCGGGGTGGAGCCCGGTGAAGGTGAAGGCGCCCGTCGCGGCATCATGATCGAAGAACAGGCTCTGGCCCGTCACCACGCCGGCATCGGGCCTCGCCGCAAAGTGGCGCGCAGCCAGCGCCAGCGCGTCGGGATAGAGCAGGTCGTCGGCATTCAGCCAGCCATGAATATCGGCATCGAGCGCGTCCCAGCCTTCCTGGATCGCGGCGGCCTGTCCGGCATCGGGACCGGTGCGGCGATGGGCGATCAGGCCGGCATGCCGGTCGAGCGCGGCAGCCACGGCGGGGCTGCCGGACGCGTCGAGCACGGCAAGGCGGACCGGCCGGGTCTGTGCAGCGACCGAGCGCAAGGCCTGCTCCAGCAAGGGATGGCCGTTGTCGCCAGTTCCACCCGTGCCGCCAGTACAGGGCGCGGGCCCGATGGGCATGGCGAGGGCGAAGGTGAGGGCACGGGCCATGGCGCGGCATGGCGCGGGCCTTCGCGCCGGTCAATGCCGCGGTTTCACTCCACCGTCACGCTCTTGGCAAGGTTGCGGGGCTGGTCGACATCGGTCCCCTTGACGACGGCGCAATGATACGCCAGCAGCTGCATCACCAGCGAGGCGAGGATGGGGCCCGACATCTGGCTGCCGGAGGGCAGTTCGATGGTCCGGTCGGCAGCCTTGCCGGCAGCCTCGAGGCCGGCGCGGTCGGAGACGAGGATCACCGTGGCGCCGCGCGCCCTGACCTCTTCCATGTTCGAGACGGTCTTCTCGAACAAGGGGTCCATGGGCGCGACAATCACCACGGGCACTCCCTCTTCGATGAGCGCGATCGGGCCGTGCTTGAGCTCACCGGCGGCATAGCCTTCGGCGTGGATGTAGGTGATTTCCTTGAGCTTGAGGGCCCCTTCGAGGGCTACGGGATAATAGGTGCCGCGGCCGAGGAAGAGGACGTCCCGGGCGCTAGCCATTTCGGCCGCGATGGCTTCGATGTGGGCGGTATCCTGCAGGACAGCCGAGACCTGGCGGGGCAGGGCCAGCAGGGCGTCGATCTCGGTCTTTGTCGCCGCCGCATCGAGCGTGCCCCGAACGCGGGCGGCGCCAAGGGCGAGGGCGGCGAGCACGGCAAGCTGGGCGGTGAAGGCCTTGGTCGAGGCGACGCCGATTTCGGGACCGGCGGCGGTGGTCATGATGGTATCGGCCTCGCGGGCGATGGAACTGGTCGGCACGTTGACCACGGCCAGGGTGGGTGCACCGGCCTCCCTGCAGTGGCGCAGCGCGGCCAGCGTGTCGGCCGTCTCGCCGGACTGGCTGATGAACAGCGCCGGGCCGGTGGCGGGCATGACGGGCTGACGGTAGCGGTACTCCGACGCGATGTCGGTGGTGAGTTGCAGCCGGGCGAGCGCCTCGAACCAGTAGGCGGCGACAAGGCCGGCATAATGGGCTGTGCCGCAGGCCACCGCGACGGCACGGTCGGCGTTGGTGAACAGGCTGGCGACCGCATCGGGAAGTTCCGGCTGGGCGGTCGCTGTGTCGACAAAGGGGAGCAGGGAGCGGGAGATCGTTTCCGGCTGCTCATGGATCTCCTTGATCATGAAATGCGGATAATTGCCCTTCTCCGCCATGGCCGGATCAACGGCATTTCGCACCCGTGCCCGCTCGGCCAGCGACCCGTCGGCCGCATGGATGATCGCCGTGTCCGGAGTGAGTTCGACCCAGTCGCCTTCCTCGAGATAGGCGATTTCCGGCGCCAGCGAGGCCAGCGCAATAGCGTCGGACCCGAGGACCATCTCGCCGCGGCCATAGCCGATGACGAGGGGCGCACCCTTGCGCGCGGCAAGGATCAGCCCGTCATGGTTCTCGAACAGGGCGGCCAGCGCGAAGGCGCCCTGCAGCTGCGGCAGCACGGTCGCCATGGCCTGTTGCGGGCTTGCCCCTGCTCGAAACTCCGCGGCAAGCAGGTGGGCGATGGTCTCGCTGTCGGTCTCGGATTCGAAGACATGGCCCCTTGCCGAAAGCGCGTCACGCAGGGCCTGGAAATTCTCGATGATGCCATTGTGGACGATGGTCACCGGGCCATGGGTGTGCGGGTGTGCATTGGCCTCGGTCGGCGCGCCATGGGTCGCCCAGCGGGTGTGGGCGATGCCGGTCTGGCCATCGAAGCCGGCCTCGCCGAGCGCGGCCTCGAGATTGGCGATCTTGCCGGCGGCGCGGCAGCGCTTCAGGCCGGCCGGCGTATGGATGGCGAGGCCGGCAGAATCATAGCCGCGATATTCGAGCCGCCGCAGCCCGCGCAGCAGGCGGCTGCGCACGTCGCGGGTACCGGTAATGGCGACGATTCCACACATTGGTGCATTCCTTTCGTGGTCGGCCCCTGCAGCCTGCCCAGCCCGGCACACGCTGCACCGCAGCACACCTGGGTGCTAAGCATTTCTACCCGCTGCGCCAAGTCAAAGTAGAGACTCACATTGTAGGCAATTGTGAGATCATTCCCCCAGGCGGCGAACATCGCCCTTGCGCAGCAGCAGTTTCAGGGGATTCCAGGCCATGGCGCGGGCCAGTTCGGCACTGCCTGCGACGCGGCTCGCCTGCACGCTCCGGCGCCGGGCCAGCACTGGTCCAAGGCCGCGAAGGGCTTCGGCGATGCCCGCCAGCGTGGCTGCAAAGCGTCCGGTCATCAGGCCGCGGGCGAGGATGAGCAGGGTGAACAGGACATGGCCCGGCAAGGTGAGCCAGAACAGCAGGGGCGGGGTCGCCTTGACGTAGCCCCAGACCCGGTTGCGCGCGCCATGGCGGACTGAAAAGGCGCTGGCGCGGCCCGATACGGCGCCGCCCGCATGGCGGATGCGGGCGCTCGGCAGGAAGATGCAGCGATGGCCGCGGAGGCGCAGGCGGTAGGCGATGTCGGTATCCTCGCCGAAACAGAAGAAATCCTCATCGAACCCGCCGGCGTCGAGGAACACGTCGCGGCGATAGATCGCCCCCGCACCGCAGGGGCTGAAACAGGTGCCCTCGGGCGGGATCTCGCTGACCGGGCGGCCAAACCCGCCGCGCCAGGCGAAGCCAAGGCCGAAATAGGCGTCACCGACGCCGTCGAGACGGGTGGGGTCGTCGAGACTCACCTGGAGCGAGGCGAACATGGCGGTGCCCGGGTGCCGGCCGGTGGCGGCCAGCACTTCGGCCAGCCAGTCCGGCGCGGCGATGGCATCGGGGTTGAGCAGGGCGAGCCATTCGCCGCCCGCCCTTGCGGCAGCGAGGTTATTGCCCCGGGCAAAGCCGAGATTGCCGTCCCAGGGTAGCCGGATGACGGCGCCGAGGCCCGAGGTGTCGATCGCATCGAGCCCGCCCGGCCTGTCGGAATTGTCGACGAGCAGCAGTTCGAAATCGCCGAAGGCCTGGTCCCTTAGCGAGTCCACGGCATCCTGCAAAAGGCGGCGCGTCTTCGGATTTTCAAGCCCATAGGCGACGATGATGACCGAGACAGCCGGCACATTCAGGTCCTTCTGCTGACGCGGGCGGGTGCCGGTGGCGGTCCGCAAGGTGTGCGAGGCGGTAGCGTCACCAAGGGCGGCCGGCAAGGTGCTCACGCCATACATGGGCTGGACTTGGCGGTTGTCGGTCCCGCCTGGCTCTGCTAAGGCCGCGGCTGGAAATCATATAAAGGACTTTTGATATGTCTCAGGACTATGCCGTGGCGGACATCTCGCTCGCAGATTTTGGTCGCAAAGAAATCGCGATTGCCGAGACGGAGATGCCGGGCCTGGTGGCGGCGCGCGAAGAGTTTGGCCCGTCGCAACCGCTCAAGGGCGCGCGGATCGCCGGCTCGCTTCACATGACGATCCAGACCGCCGTCCTGATTCAGACGCTGGAGCATCTCGGCGCGGAAGTGCGCTGGGCGAGCTGCAATATCTATTCGACCCAGGACCATGCCGCGGCCGCAATCGCGGCGAACGGCACGCCGGTTTTTGCCCACAAGGGCGAAACGCTGGTCGAGTACTGGGACTTTGCCGACCGGATCTTCCACGGCCCCGATGGCTGGGCCCCGAACCTGATCCTCGATGATGGTGGCGATGCGACGCTCTATCTTGTGCTCGGCGAGAAGGCGGAATCCGATCCCTCGGTCCTCGATGACCCGAAATCCGAAGAGGAAGTCGCCCTGTTCGACCAGATCCGCCGGCGCATGGCCGAAAGCCCCGGCTGGTTCGCGAAAACGAAGGCCGGCATCCGGGGTGTGTCGGAAGAGACCACGACGGGCGTGATGCGGCTCTACCAGATGGCCGAACGGGGCGAGCTCGCCTTCCCGGCGATCAACGTCAATGACAGTGTCACCAAGTCGAAATTCGACAACAAGTATGGCTGCCGCGAAAGCCTGGTCGATGCCATCCGCCGCGGTACCGACGTGATGATGGCCGGCAAGCGCGCATTCGTCGCCGGCTATGGCGATGTCGGCAAGGGCTCGGCGGCATCACTCGCCGGTGCGGGCGCGCGGGTGGCGGTCTCGGAGGTCGATCCGATCTGCGCCCTGCAGGCGGCGATGGATGGCCACGACGTGACCACGCTCGATGACGCCGCGCCGGAATTCGACATCTTCGTGACCGCGACCGGAAACAAGGACATCATCACGGTCGACCACATGCGGGCGATGAAGGACATGGCGATCGTGTGCAACATCGGCCACTTCGACAACGAGATACAGGTCGAGGCGCTGAAGAACTTCGAGTGGACCAACATCAAGCCGCAGGTCGACATGATCACCTTCCCCGATGGCAAGCGGATCATCCTGCTGTCCGAAGGCCGGCTGGTGAATCTCGGCAATGCGACCGGCCACCCCTCCTTTGTCATGTCGGCCTCATTCACCAACCAGACCCTCGCCCAGATCGAGCTGCATCAGCGCGGCGACCAGTACGAGAACAAGGTCTACACGCTGCCCAAGCATCTCGACGAGAAGGTGGCGCGCCTGCACCTCGCCAAGCTCGGCGCGAAACTGACCGAGCTGACCGGCGAGCAGGCGAGCTATATCGGCGTGGACAGCGACGGACCCTACAAGCCCGAGCACTACCGCTACTAGGCCCGGGACCGGTCCATGGTTGCGCGCGAGCTGTCCTGCATTCTCCGCTTCGCCTGTCCCGACCGGGTCGGGCTGGTGGCCGAGCTTGCCCGGACCATGGCCGAGGAGAACTGGTTCATCGCATCGTCCCGCACCTTCGGCGACGAGGAGACGGGGCAGTTCTTCGCCCGACTGGTGCTGCGGGGCGACGGCGGGCTGGACCGGCTCGATGCGACGGTGGGCCAGCTGGCAGCGGACCTGGCAGCGACCAGCTGGTCGCTGCACCCGCAGGCCGAACCGGTGCGGACGCTGATCCTGGTGTCGAAATCGGACCACTGCGCGAGCATGCTTCTGAATGCCGCGCGCCGGGGTGAGATTCCGATCGAACCGGTCGCCCTGGTCTCGAACCATCCCGACCTGGGCCCGGCCTTCTCGCATTTCGCCCTGCCCTATCACCAGGTACCGGTGACGCCGGAAACGCGGGAGCAGGCCGAGGACCGCCTATTCGCCCTGATCGATGAAACCGGCGCCGGGCTGGTCGTGCTCGCGCGGTACATGCAGGTGCTCAGCGATGCGGCCTGCCAGCGGCTCACGGGCCGCTGCATCAACATCCACCACTCCTTCCTGCCGAGCTTCAAGGGCGCGCGCCCCTATCACCAGGCGCATGCCCGCGGCGTGAAGATGATCGGCGCCACGGCGCATTACGTGACCGCTGATCTCGACGAGGGCCCGATCATCAGCCAGGTCACCGAAGCTGTGGACCATGCCGACGCGCCCGCCGAGCTGATCCGTATCGGCCGGCATCTAGAGGCGACGGCCCTGCTGCGCGCGGTCAAGGCGCATGCCGAGCACCGCGTGTTCCTGAACGGACGCAAGACAGTTGTTTTCCAGTAACCCCGATGCGCGCCGGGACGGGCGCGCGCGGGCTGACACAAGAAAGGATCCCGCCCCATGAAGACCAGCTACGATTTCACCTCCGAGAGCGTGTCGGAAGGCCATCCGGACAAGGTGTCGGACCAGATTTCCGACGCCATCGTCGACCTGTTCCTGTCGCGCGATCCGACTGCAAAGGTCGCCGTCGAGACGCTGACCACGACCAACCGCGTGGTGCTGGCCGGCGAGGTGCGCACCAATAATGGTGCGGTGGTGACCCATGAGGAGATGAACCAGGCCGCGCGCGACGTGGTCCGGCGCATCGGCTACGAGCAGGACGGGTTCCACTGGGGCATGATGGCCGTGGAAAACCACGTCCACGGCCAGTCTGCCGAGATCGCCCAGGGCGTCGAGGCCGGCCAGGGTCTCTTTGCCGATGAGGGCGCCGGCGACCAGGGCATCATGTTCGGCTTCGCGACGAAGGAAACCCCGGAGCTGATGCCGGCGACGCTGGTCTATTCCCACCAGATCCTGCAGTCGATGGCCGAGGCCCGCCGCTCCGGCGCGCGCCCGGAATTCGAGCCGGACGCCAAGAGCCAGGTCACGCTGCGTTACGAGGCCGGCAAGCCGGTCGGGGTGAATGCGGTCGTGGTCTCGACCCAGCACCGGGCCGGGGTGAAACTCGAGGACCTGCGCGAGCTCGTGCGTCCCTTCGTGCAGGCCGTGCTGCCCGAGGGCTGGTTCCCGCCGGAGGACAAGTTCTTCGTGAACCCGACCGGCAGCTTCGTAACCGGAGGTCCGGATGGCGATGCCGGCCTGACGGGCCGCAAGATCATCGTCGACACCTATGGCGGCGCAGCCCCGCACGGCGGGGGCGCCTTCTCCGGCAAGGACCCCTCCAAGGTCGACCGGTCGGCGGCCTATGCCACGCGCTACCTTGCCAAGAACGTGGTGGCTGCGGGCCTTGCCGAGCGCTGTGTGATCCAGGTGTCCTATGCCATCGGCGTCGCTGAACCGCTGTCGATCTTCGTGGACACGTTCGGGACCAGTACCGTGGAGGAGGCGAAGATCGCCAGCGCGCTGCGCGAGCTGTTCAATCTGTCGCCGAAGGGCATCCGTACCCATCTCGGGCTCAACCGTCCGATCTATACCCCCACCGCCGCCTATGGCCATTTCGGTCGTGACCCGCGCGAGGACGGATCATTCAGCTGGGAGCGCACGGACATGGTGGACCAACTGCGCTCGCTGTCCTAGCTTCCAGTGGCTTGCAAGCGTGTGCCGGCCGGTGGGGGCACGGCGGCCGCGCTCTTGCTTGCAGGACAGCTTTGATCCTTCCGCCATTCGGGCGGAGGCGCAGGAATGGGGACAGACATGGCGGACGTCACCGGGACTCCGGGTAATGATGCACTCGACGGGACGACGGACGGCGACACGCTGGACGGGCTCGATGGCAATGACATCGTCAACGGGTCGGGCGGCGATGACATCCTGTTCGGCGGCCAGGGCGACGACGTGCTGTCGGGGGGCAATGGTGCCGACCGGATCGATGGCGGCGCCGGACGCAACACGCTGAATGGCGGGCCAGGCGACGACCTCTTCTTTTCCGTCGGCGAAGGGGACACGCTGAATGGTGGCACCGGCTTTGACGTTGTGGAGGTGCTTGATGTCGAAGCGCTCGACCTCGCCGGCGCGTTTACCGTTGACGATCCCGGCGCCTCGATCACGGTGCCGTTCGAGTTCGGCGCCTTCGATTCGACCTTTACCGGAATCGAGCGGATCGAACGCTTCAACCCCATATCGACCACGTTGAGCGAGGTGGTCCTGATCGGCACGGCTGGAAATGACAGCTTCGACGCCGGAGGGGAAAGCGTCGCCACGACCCTCCTCGCCGGCGGCGGCGACGACACGCTGGTCGGCTCGGACTTCGGCGATACGCTGGTCGGTGGGACCGGGAGCAACAGTCTCAATGGCGCAGTTGGCGATGACGTGATCCTCGTCGATTTCGCGGGGAGCCAGACAGTCGCCGGGGGCACCGGGGACGATATCCTCCTGGTCGACGACCTGATCGGCCGGTCGGGCGCACTGTCGGTCACCGTGACCGACACCTCGGTCAGCTCCGGGTCGGGGAGCGTAGGTTTCGTGACGACCGAGCTGATTGCCATCGGCGGACCGTCAAGCGGCAATGACACGGTGGATGCCAGCGCGACGACGTCCCAGCTTGCCGTCAGCCTCGGCGGCGGTGCGGGCGATGATACGCTCACCGGCGGCGGCGCCCTGACCAGCCTGATCGGCGGCGCCGGGCGCGATACCCTGATTGCCGGCAGCGGCCAGACCAGTTTCGTCTTCGCCAGCGTGAGCGATGAGGTGGCCGGCGACCGCCTGACCAATGTCAAGCCGTCCGACCGGCTGGAATTCGTGCAGGTCGAGCCCGATGGCCAGGCCGGCGACGTGGAGATGGGCTGGATCGGTGAGGACCCGTTCTCCGGCACCGCTGGCGAGGTCCGGTTCCGGCTCGAGGCGGGCAATACGGTTCTCGAGTTCGATACCGATGGCGACGGGGCGAGCGACCGCAGCCTGACGATCATCGGACAGGATGTGACCCTGGCCGAAGCCGGCAGCGGCGGATTGCCCTTCACCGGCCTTGCACTTGTCGCCCAGGGGGCACCGACGATCGTCGGCACCGAAGGCGCGGACGGCCTGCCCGGGACGGTCGGCAACGACACGATCGACGGGCTTGGCGGGCGGGACGATATCGCCGGCGATGCGGGCGACGACACGCTGTTCGGCGGCGCTGACGGCGACTTCCTGTCGGGCGAGATCGGAGACGATACCCTCCTCGGCGGGGGCGGCGACGACACGCTGCGCGGCGGGCCGGGGACCAATGTGATGAACGGAGGGTCTGGTGATGACCTGTTTGTCATCGAGGCCCGTCAGCCGCCTGAAGCCGGTCGCGACACCGTCGATGGCGGGGCCGACGCCGATACGCTGCAATATGTCAGCGCACGGAGCGTGCTCTTCGATCTCGAAGCCCCGGTTGCAGGCGACGGGAGCGTTTCGGTTCCCGGCGCGTCCGGCGCCGTGGAGGTGAACTTCACCGGCATTGAGCGGTTCGAACGGATAGATCCCAATGACGGCACGAGCCTGCGCCAGGTGGTGCTGTTCGGTGACGAGACCGGAAACACGATCAATGCCTCCGGCGAGTCCCTCGGCGTGTCGATTGTCGGGCGGGCCGGGAATGACACCCTCACAGGCTCGCGCTTTGCCGACAGGATCCAGGGCGCGGAGGGGAACGACACGCTGGTGGGCGGGGCCGGCGACGACCAGTTCATCGAGGCCCTGGGCGGAACGGGTTCAGTCGATGGCGGCGCGGGCAATGATCGGGCGCAGTTCCTCGCCTTCGGCACCCCGGCGCCCGGCACCGGGCTTGATCTCGTGGTCACCGATACCGAAATGCGCGTAGCCGGGACTGGCGCCCGGACTGGCCTGACGGGGATCGAGACGGTCGAACTGGTATCGGCCGACGGCGCGGACACGCTCGATGCGAGCGGGGCGGCGATTGCCGTCAGCCTCGACGGCGGCGGCGGTGACGATACACTGCGGGGCGGCGCCGGGGAAAACGTGCTGCGCGGGGGGGTGGGCCTCGACACGATCATCGGCGGTACGGGCCTGAACCGGATCGTCTTTGCGGGCGCGGGCCTCGAAATGAACGGCGACGAGGTCACGGGCCTGAAGTCTGGCGACGTGATCGACATTCTCGATCCGGACCTGTCGGGCGGGTCGGCCCTGGATTTCATTGGCAGCAGCGCATTTTCCGGCCGGGCCGGCGAAGTCCGCCTCTCCGATGACGGCAAGGCCAGCCTGATCGCCCTCGATCGCGATGGCGACGGCCAGGCCGACGACACCGTCCGGCTGCTTGACGGGCAAGTCGCCCTCCGTGTCCTGATCGAGGATGTCGAAGGCCTGTCGCTCGAAGTGACATCGGTTACCACGCCGGCGCCCGTCGATCCGGGCCCGGTCGATCCTGGGCCGGTCGATCCTGGGCCGGTCGATCCGCCTCCGGATGATGATCAGGGCCTGCGCATCGAGGGCAGTGAAGGCGATGACACGCTGCAGGGATCTGGCAGCGATGACACGCTGCTCGGGCGGGGCGGCAATGACGACCTGCGGGGCGGGCGGGGCAATGACACGGTGAACGGCCAGGCCGGTGACGACTTCCTCGCGGGCGGCTTCGGGACCGATACATTGATCGGCGCCTCCGGCGACGACGAGCTGAATGGTGGCCGGGACGCCGATACGCTCGACGGCCTGGCCGGGATCGACCTGCTGCTGGGCGGCGGCGGCGATGACAATCTCAGCGGCGGCGATGATGCGGATCGCATCCAGGGCGGTCGCGGCATCGACACGCTGGACGGCGGCGATGGCAATGACACCCTGCTCGCCGGCGCCGCGGACGACACGCTGATTGGCGGCTTCGGCAATGACTTCCTCGCTGGCGCGAGCGGCAATGATACCAGCTCCGGTGATGGCGGCGACGACCAGCTCAACGGTGCGCTGGGCGACGACACGCTCGATGGCGGGTTCGGCAACGACCTCCTGAATGGCGGCGCCGGAGATGATGTGCTCGAAGGGGCGAACGGAGCCGATACGGTGCGCGGCCAGGGCGGCGCCGATGTGGTATCGGGCGGCGTCGGCAATGACGCCGTGTTCGGCGGCGGCGGCGATGATGTTCTCGAAGGGGGCGCCGGGGTCGACGAGGTCCTTGCCGGGGCCGGTCGCGACACCATCCGCATCGCCGATGGCCAGGACGCCGTGCGTGGACAGTCGGGAACCGACACCTTCATTCTCGATGGCACCGGTGCCGGCGAGCACAGCGTCGGCGACTTCGCCGCCGGGGAGACGGTCCGGCTCGAGAATTTCGACTTCTCCGGGCTGGCCGACGCGGCCGGTGCCTTTACGCAGCGAGGCGAGGATGTGGTGTTCAGCGCAGACGAGCTGCAAGTCACATTCGAGGATGCCAATCTGGCCGATGTGCTGAACACGCTGGTGGTCGAAGTGAGTGCGCCGGAGCTCGCAAGCCCGGATGACTGGACCGACATCGGCTAGCGCGAGCCTGTGCGACCGCATCTGAGTCGACGTTGAATGAGATGAGAATGCGCTAGCGACCAGCCTGCAGAAGCGTTGCAACCGTCTCTCGGGTCTGGGCGCGCCAGTCCCCGAAATCCAGTCCGAAGCGGGCGACGGCCCGGCTGGCATCGAGGCGGGCATTGGCCGGACGGGCTGCCGCGGCCCCAAAGTCTGCCGTGGCGACCGGTTCGACCCGTGCTGTCGGGCCGCCCAGCGCTGCGCTGGCCGCAAGGATATGGCTGGCCTGGCTGGCACGATCCGTGGCGGCGTTTCCCGCAAGGTGGTAGAGGCCCCAGTCCGAGAAGCCGGGATGGCCGGCGGCATCGACCATGGCGAAGAGCGCGCGGGCAAGGTCGCTGGCATGGGTCGGATAGCCGACCTGGTCATAGACAACGCGCAGGGTATCGCGGGTGCGGGCGAGGTCGAGCATTGTCCGGACAAAGGACCCGGCAAAGGGACTGAACACCCAGCAGACCCGGACGATGAAATGCGGTCCGCCAGTTGCGGCGACGGCCCGTTCCCCGGCGAGCTTGGATGCGCCATAGACGCTGAGCGGGTTGGGGGCATCCGCCTCGGTGTAGGGCGCAGGGTTGCGGCCATCGAAGACGCAATCGGTCGACATGTGGACAAGCAGCCGGCCGGCGCCGGCGCAGAGCTTTGCCAGCACGGCGGGACCTTCGGCATTGACGGCAAATGCGGCGTCGATCTCGGTCTGGGCGCGGTCGACTGCGGTGTAGGCGCCGGCATTGATGACACAGGCCGGATCAGTGCGCTCGAGGGCGCTTGCCAGCGCAGCCGGATCGCCGAGATCGGCATCGGGCCGGCCGAGGGCAATGAGGGGGCGTCCCGTCTCTGCGGCCAGCGCCACCAGCGCGCCTGCGACCTGTCCGGTCCGGCCGATAACGAGTATGGGACGCGCCTCGCCTGCCATCAGGCGCCGTCCAGCGCGAAGGGCGTCGCGAGACCGGCAAGGGTCGGCCAGCCGCGGTCGCGCTCGGACAGGGTCACCGGCTGGCCGGTATCGGGCCAGGCGATGGCCAGTCCCGGATCATCCCAGGCGAGGCCGCCCTCCGCTTCGGGATGATAGGGTGCGCCGGCCTTGTAGGTGACGATGGTGCCCGGCTCGAGGGTCAGGAAGCCGTGGGCAAAGCCCTCGGGAACGAAGATCTGGGTGCCCGCATCCGCAGACAGTTCGGCGGCCGTCCAGCGGCCGAAGCCGGGCGAGCCAGCCCGCAGGTCGACGGCGACGTCGAAGACCCGTCCGGCCACGCACTGGACCAGCTTGGCCTGGGCGAAGGGCGGGGCCTGGAAATGCAGCCCGCGCAGCGTTCCCGCCGCCACCGAGACCGACAGGTTGTCCTGCACGAAGCCAGCGGTGATACCCGCCGCATGGTAGCGGTCGCGCTGCCAGGTCTCGGAGAAGTACCCGCGGGCGTCGGCAAAGCGCGGGGGACGGATGAGCAAGACCCCGGCAAGGTCGAGCGGCTCGATCTCCATCAGGTTCGTTCCCGCCAGGTGCGATACCAGTCGACGAAGACGGCGAGGCCGTCGGCCATGGCGGTCTTCGGCACGAACCCGTAATCGCGGTTGAACCGGGTGATGTCGGCATAGGTCTCGGTGACATCGCCGGGCTGCATCGGTTCGAGGATCCGTTCCGCCGGCCGGCCGACAAGCCGTTCGAGACATTCGATCATGTCGAGCAGCTGTTCGGGTCGCGAATTGCCGACATTGTATATCCTGTGCGGGCGCTCGCCCTCGGCAAAGACCGGCACCCGCTCGATCGCTGCGCACACGCCGGCGACCACGTCGTCGACATAGGTCATGTCCCGTCGCATGCGGCCGCCATTGAAGACGCGGATGGGTTCGCCGTCGAAGATGCGCTGGGTAAACATCCAGTAGGCCATGTCGGGCCGGCCCCAGGCGCCATACACTGTGAAGAACCGGAGGCCGACCTGTTTCAGGCCGTAGAGGTGGGCATAGGACGAACTCATCAGCTCGTCGGCGCGCTTGGTGGCGGCATAGAGCGACACCGGTTCGACGGCTGTCTGGTCCTCGGAGAACGGGGCGGTGGAGGTATCGCCATAGACCGAGCTCGAGGAGGCATAGACCAGGTGGCTGATCGAGGCGGAGTGGCGGCAGGCCTCCAACACCGAGAGATGGCCGAGCAGGTTCGCCTCGGCATAGTCGAAGGGGTGGTCGAAAGAATGGCGCACGCCGGGTTGCGCGGCCAGGTGGACCATTGCGTCTGGCGCCTCGTCGCGGACGAGCGCGGCAAAGGCCTCCCGGTCGGCTACGCTCATTTCGAAGATCCGGGCACTGTCGCCGAGCACGTCGAGGCGCGCCCGCTTGAGACCGAGCCCGTAATAGGGGGTGAGGCAGTCGACGCCGACCACGCTGTGGCCATTGCGGACGAGCGCGCGGGCGGTGTGGAAACCGATGAAACCGGCAATGCCCGTAAGCAGGATCTTCATCGGCCGGGACTCCGCATGTCGCGCTGGACAAGCGCGACCCATAAACCGCCATTCTGGCGCTGTGAAGGCGCTGGAAGGGGGCGCATTGGCGCTGGTGGACCGGCTTTGCGTCTCGCTGTCAAGCCAGCCGATCCAGCCTTTCCCCGACGTACCGCCTCGCCATCCTGAACCGGTTTGCTACACCCTCTGCAGAGATGATCACGTAAAGGGAGGTAGGAATGGCGGCAGGATCGATGCCTGTTCTGGTTGGTGTCGGCCAGATCGTGGACCACTGGCGGGCCGAAGATGGCGCAGCGCATGCGCCCTCGCCCCTGTCACTTGCGGTCGGGGCCAGCCAGCGCGCCATGGCCGATACCGGCGCGCAGGGTCTGGCCGGGGTGATCGACACGATTGCCATGGGCCGGACCAATGAGACCAGTTATGCGGGCGCTGTTCAGCCCAACGGACTGAACGCCAACCTGCCCGGGACGCTGGCGCGGGAGCTGGGCGCCAACCCGGCGCGGCTGATCTACGAGATCGCGGGTGGCCAGAGCCCGCAGGCCCTCGTCAACGAGATGGCCGCAGCAATCCATGCCGGCGAGGTCGAGTGCGCGCTGGTGGTCGGCGCCGAGGCAATGGGCGCAACCAAGGCGGCCCGCCGCAGCGGGGTGTCGCTCGACTGGACCGATGACGATGCGCGGCCGCTCGATGATCGCGGCTACGGGCCGCGCATGCTCAACCGGACCGAGGCGAAGCACGGCCTTGTCGTGCCGGCCTATTTCTATGCGCTGTTCCAGACGGCCATGGCGAAGGCGCGTGGTGAAACAAGGTCCGCGCACCGCCGCGTCATGTCGAACCTGTTCGCCCGGTTCAGCGAGGTCGCCGCTGCCAATCCCTACGCCCAGTTCCCGGTTCGCCGCGATGCCGAATGGCTGGCCACGCCGTCGGACGAGAACCGGCCGATCGCCGACCCCTTCCTGAAATGGCACGTGGCGCAGGATGCGGTGAACCTTGGTGCCGCAGTGGTGATGATGTCCGAGGCAAGGGCTGATGCTCTGGGTATCGCAGCCGGCAAGCGGACCTACATCCACGGCGCGGGCGAGGCCGGCGACCTGCAGATCTCGGAACGGCCGAAGATCGATGGATCCTGGGCCATGGGCGAGGCGCTGAACCGGGCCCTGCATCAGGCCGGGCTGGTCCCTTCGGACATCGATCTCTTCGATCTTTACTCCTGTTTCCCCTGCGCGGTGATGAGCGCCTGCGATGTGATGGGGATCGACTACACCACGGAGACGCGGCCGCTGACGGTGACCGGCGGGCTGCCCTTCTTTGGCGGGCCGGGCAATGTCTATTCGATGCACGCGATTGCCAGCATGGTCGAAAGGCTGCGCAGCGCACCGGGCCGGCGCGGACTGGTACTCGCCAATGGCGGCTGGATGACGAAGGAGGCGGCAGCGATCTACTCCACCCACCGGCCGGACAGCTTCACTCCGGCCGAACCGGCCGCGAAGGCCAGCGAGAGCGTCCCGCTCGAGGAGGCGCCGACCGCTGGCACACTGGAGACCTACACCGTGGTGCACGGCCGCGAAGGACCGGAGCGGGCGATCGCCTTCTGCCGCACCGATGCGGGCAAGCGGTTCGTGGCGGTCGGCGATACCGCCGCCCTGGCCGCACTGAGCGGCGAGGAGAACCAGATCGGGCGGGCCGTCACGGCCGCGTCACAGGACGAGGTGAACACGTTCAGGCTCGTCTGAGCACGTCGCCGGCCCCGCCCGTGGAGATGGGGGCTGGCCGCGCCCTATCCCGTGGTGCCGATGGCGCGCGCGATTTCCTTTGTCCAGGCCGATTTCGCGACCACCCGGGAGCGGTCGATGCGGAAGGCATACTTCTTCGACACATCGACAATCTCGGCGAGCAGTCCCTGCTCCAGCGTGGTCGGATCCAGCCCGAGGGCGAGGAACTGGTCGTTGCGCACAACCAGGTCGTTCTCGGGCGCTTCCTTGCGGGGATTGGCCTGGTAGGCGATTTCGACGCCAGTCATGCCTGAGATCAGTTCGGCGAGGTCCCGCACACGGTGGGTTTCGGTCATCTGGTTGAAGATCTTGACCCGGTCGGTCCGCTTCGGCGGATTGCCCAGCGCGATCTCGATACAGCGCACCGAATCCCGGATGTGGATGAAGGCGCGCGTCTGGCCGCCGGTGCCGTGCACGGTCAGGGGATGGCCGATCGCGGCCTGGATCAGGAAGCGATTGAGCACCGTGCCATAGTCGCCATCATAATCGAAACGGTTGATGAGCTTCTCGTGGCGCAGGGTGAGATCGGTATGGGTACCCCAGACGATGCCCTGGTGAAGGTCCGTGATGCGGAGCCCGTCATTCCTTGCGTAGAACTGGAACAGGAGCTGATCCAGGCACTTGGTCATGTGATAGATCGAACCGGGATTGGCTGGATACAGGATTTCCTGGTCCACCACCTCGTCGTCCATGGTCCGGATGCCGACCGGCAGGTAGCCTTCCGGGATCGCCGCCCCGACCGTCGAGTAGCCATAAACCCCCATGGTCCCGAGGTGGACGATATGCGCATCGCATTCGGTCTCCACGAGCGCGTTGAGCAGGTTGTGCGTGGCATTCACGTTGTTGTCGACGGTGTAGTTCTTGTGCCGGTCGGAGATCATCGAATAGGGCGCGGCGCGCTGCTCGGCAAAGTGGATCACCGCATCGGGACGGTGATCGGCCAGCCACTTCTTCAGCAACTCATAGTGCTGTGCCGCATCGATCAGGTGGAAGCCGATGGTCTCACCGGTCACTTCCTTCCACGTGCGCAGGCGTTCCTGGATCGATTCCATTGGCGTCAGCGACTGGACCCCGAGCTCGGCGTCAATCCAGCGTCGGCTGAGATTGTCGATGATATGGACCTCGTGACCAAGTTCGGAAAGGTGGAGGCTGGTGGGCCAGCCAACAAACCCATCCCCGCCGAGCACAGCTATCTTCATGATTGAACCCTCACACTGTGGCCGGACGCTCCGACCCTGTTCTCTTCTGCGATGCACCATCACAAACGTGTCAACATTCCGGGCTTTAAGCATGCCATTGTCGCCGATGCCATGCTGCAGGGTGCGGCGGACTGCCAAGAGGCTCACCGGTGCCCGGAGACATCCCGGTTTTGGCAGGGTCTTAACCCTTGTCTCATCAGATATGGGGCATAGGCTCGGCCCGGAGCATCAAGGTTCCGAAGGTGGTACACGCGTGCCGCCATGGTTTCAGAGGGATTGAAGGATCATGACGATCAGAAAAGCAGTGCTGCCCGTGGCCGGGTTCGGAACCCGGGTCCTGCCGGCGACGAAGACCATTCCGAAGGAGTTGCTGCCGATCGTCGATCGTCCTGCGCTGCAATACGTCGTCGACGAGGCCCGCGATGCCGGCATCGAACACATCGTCTTCATCACGGGCCGCAACAAGGGCGCCATCGAGGACTATTTCGACGTGGCTTACGAGCTCGAGGATGCGCTGCGGAAAAAGAACAAGACCGCGATCCTCGCCCAGCTCGAAGCGATGCACATGCGCGAGGGTACGACCAGCTTCATCCGCCAGCAGGGCGCGCGCGGGCTCGGCCACGCGATCTGGTGCGCGCGGGACGTGATCGGCCACGAGCCCTTCGCCATCCTGCTTCCGGACGTGATCATCAAGTCCGAGGGCAAGAGCTGCACCGCGCAGATGGTCGAGGCCTACAATGACGTCGGTGGCAATATCATTGCCGTCGATGCCGTGCCCGAGGAGGAAGTCTCGAAATATGGCGTGATCGCGCCGGTCTCGCGATCCGGACGGCTGATCGAGATGTCCGGCATGGTCGAGAAGCCGCCACGGGAGGAGGCGCCGTCCAATCTCAAGATCACGGGACGCTATATCCTGCAGCCGGAAATCTTCGATCTGCTGGCGACGCAGGAAGCCGGCGCGGGCGGCGAGATCCAGCTCACCGATTCCATGGCGACACTGATGCGCTCGCAGAGCTTCCATGCCTATGAGTATGAGGGCACCGATTATGATTGCGGCTCGAAGCTCGGCTATTTCGAGGCCGTGCTGGCCCATGCCCTCGATAATCCCGACACCGCCGAGGGCGCCCGGGCGCTCGTGGAAAAGGCTGCACAGGGTGGTTCGGAGAGCTGACGCTGCCAGCCCTCCGGGATCGTCTGGACACTTGCGCTAGCGGTGCCGGCGGGCGACGGCCCAGGCCATGACGGGCAAGACCATTGCGTTGACCGCAGGCGCAAGCGGGCCGCGCGCGAACTTGCGGAAGTAGTGAACAAGACTGTCGGCCTTGTGCGCGGCGACGGTCGCGCCCGGCACATCCGAGGTCGCGCCATCATGCAGCGCGCCGGCCTCGGGCTGGTAGATCACCACTCCGCCGGCTTCACGCACGCGCCGGCACAGGTCGATATCCTCGACGTGCAGGAAGTAGGCGTCGTCGAAGCCGCCATCGAGCCGCAGGAACTGGTCCCGTGCCATCATGAAGAAAGCGCCGGAAACGACGTCCATCGGCACCGGCCCCGCCGGCGGCGGGGTGTGCTCAAGCGTCCAGCGCGACAGGCCTGCCGCCCGCAGCAGGGTCAGTTCACGCCGCCGGCTGCCGCGCTGCTCACGGCCGTCGAAGCCGAAGATGCGGCCGCCAACGAGCCAGGGGTCCGGCCGGCCCGACGCCGCTGCCAGCAGGGCCGCGACGGCGCCCCTCTTCAGCACCGCATCGGGATTGATGAACAGCAGGAACCGGCCCGTGGCCTCCCGCGCCCCAAGGTTGCAGGCGCGGGCAAAGCCGAGATTGTCGCCCGTTCGAATGAGCCGGAGGCGCGGGCCATGGCGTGCGGCAAGGTCATCAAGGAAGGCCTCGGTCGGTGGCGGATTGCCGTTGTCGATGAGCACGACCTCGCTGATCGCCGGATCGAAGAGCAGGGCGTAGAGGGCGTCGCGCAGGCGTGAGCCGGTGTGATAGCTGACCATGATCGCCGATACCGGCGGAGAAGCACCTGCAGCGAGCCCGGCCGGCGCTGCACAGAGGGCCCTCTGCGCAGCGGACGCTGATGCAACCGGCATCATGTCGTCCCCTTGGTGCGCCCGACGATCACGCACGCCACCGCAGCAATCATGACGGACGCCCAGAACGCTTCGTTCCAGACGCTGTAGGCCAGGCTGAAATAGACGACCACCGCGCCGAACAGGCCGGCGAGGGCATAGCGGGTGACAAGGGGCAGGCGGGCGGGCCGCGGCGCGGTAAAGCCGGTCGCAAGGAGCGCAATCGCCACCAGGCCCGCACCAACCATGCCGGTCTCTGCCCAGATTTCGAGCGCCATGTTGTGCGGATGGCCAGGGACCACGCGGTAGATGCTCCACGCCGCTTCATCGCCCCCGCGGGCGACGATGGTTTCAAGCCAGCGCGGATGATCGGCATAGGTGTCGCGCCAGTTGCCGGTCGCTTCGAGGCCATAGCCCAGCAGCGGCTGCAGCTCGATCCGTTCGGCCACAAGCTGCCAGCTCCAGGCGCGGGACTGGAACGAGCCCGGAAGGGCGATGCCGAAACGTTCGGCGAGCCCGGCAACGCGCCCCAACAGGAACGGCGCGGCCAGCAGGTACATGGCAGACAGGCTGAACAGGAGCCGGTAGCCAGACCGCGGGAACAGCCAGACGATGCCGATGGCGATGAGGGCCGCAGCCAGGGCCAGCAGGGCCGCCTGGTCGCCCATGGCGACGGCACTGATCGCGGCCAGGGCGATACAGCCGAGCGCGGCAAGGCGGCGGGAGAGCGTGGGCGGGCTGTGCCAGGCCCAGGCCAGGAGCAGGGGCAGGACAAGGACAAGGGCATTGATGGCACGCAACGCGTTCTGCAGGCCTTCGCGCTCGATCTCGGCCGGTGTCTCATAGACCATCGCGGTGATGACAGGGTAGAGCAGCGGGAGCAGGGCGACCAGGGCGAGATGGGCGAAGCCGGCCAGCAGGATCAGCCGTGCGGAGCGGGGGCCATGGGCCTGCTTGACCGAGCGCAGGGCGAGGAGGACGATGTTTACACCCAGCCCGGTCAGCACCAGGCGCATGGCCGTTGAATCAATGGAGAAATCCCCGTCCACGAGGGTGCCGGTGACGAGTTCGGCCGGCGGTCGTGACAGGGCCCAGGCCGACGAAGTGACAGCCCACGCAACCACGAGCCACCACAGGCCAGGGGCCGTCCATTGCGGCCAGCGCAGGAAGGCAAGGCCTCCGATAGCCATGAGCGCCAGCAGCGGCGAATAGCCCTGCCCGCCCAGGATGGCGAGGACTGGCCAGAGCAGGAACAGGCCGGCAAAGACAGGAGCGTATCTCGGCGGCGGCATTGGTCATCCCGGTACCCGCGCGCCCGCACCGGGCACAACACTGCCGACTGACTAGCCAAGGAGCCAGGCAGCGTCCAGCGCTTGTGCAGCAAACTCCCCGGTCCGCGCGGACCGGTGTGCCCGGCCGGTCACGATACGACCGTCAGAGGCCCAGTCGTTCGGCAAGCGCGGTCAGGGTCGGGCCGATTTCGGCATGGATGACGGCGTCTGCGAGACTGTCCTGCTCGGTCGGCTCGCGGTTGACGATGGCAAGCGCGCCGCCGGTCTTGCGGGCGATGAGCGGGATCTCGGCTGCCGGATACACGACCAGCGAGGAACCGAGCACGAGACAGAGATCGGCTGCGATGGCCTCGTTTACCGCGCGGGTCATCTCGGCTTCGGGCATGGGCTGGCCGAAGGAAATGGTCGCGGACTTGATCAGGCCCCGGCAGAACAGGCAGGTCAGGTCCTCGCCCGCGTCGAAGCGCGGCTGCAGGTCATCGAACGCGTAGCGCTTGCTGCAGTTGAGGCATTTGGCGTAGCTCGCATTGCCGTGCACCTCGATCACCTTGTCATCGGGCACCCCGCCATCCTGGTGGAGATTGTCGACATTCTGCGTGATCACCGAGGTACACTTGCCGGACCGGACAAGCTTCGCAACGACGCGGTGGCCCTCATTGGGGTCGGCGCCGACCCATCCCGCCGTCCGGTTGAAGACGCGCGACCAGGATTCCCGGCGCGCATCGCGGCTGGCGACGAAGTCTTCGAAATAGATCGGCTGCATCTTGCTCCAGACCCCGCCAGGGCTTCGGAAGTCGGGGATCCCGCTTTCCGTGGAGATGCCCGCGCCGGTGAAGACGATGATCCGATCCGCATCGCGTATCAGCGCGGCAAGCTCGTCCAGTTCGCTCATGCATATCTCCTTATCAGCCTGCCGGCGACAGGGGCAGGGGGGTGGGAGGAAAGAGGGGTGTCACTCGAAGCCGAATGAAAGCTGGTCGTTGCCCGCCTTGCCGGACGGGCGGCGTCTGGACTGCGGCTTCCCGCCCCGGTTGGGGATTCCCGATTTCCGGCTGCCGTGCTTCGACTGGATTTCGTCGGCAGCGTGGCGATAGGCGCTGCCGCTGCGGACGGCGTAGATCCTTTGCCGCGCCTCGCGAGCGGCCCCGACCGGGTCGATGATCGGCGCGGGATAGGTCCTGCCCAGGATGCGGCCGGCCCCGTCCCAGCGCCATGGCTCGTGGACAAACGCATCCGGCACCTCGCGGAGTTCCGGTACCCAGCGCCGGACGAAGCGGCCATCGGGGTCCTGGTCATGGCCCTGCTTCACCGGATTGTAGATGCGCACCGTGTTGATGCCGGTGGTGCCCGATTGCATCTGCACCTGCGGCCAGTGGATGCCCGGCTCGTAATCGGTGAAGACGCGCGCCAGGTGAAGCCCGGTCGCCCGCCACGGCAACCAGAGATGATAGCTCGCCACCGCCATCAACATCGCCCGCATGCGGAAATTCATCCAGCCGGTGGCATTCAGCGCGCGCATGCAGGCATCGACGAAGGGCAAGCCGGTCTCGCCCACTGTCCAGGCATGCAGTCGGTCCGCATCCGGCTCGTCCGGTCGCAGGCCACGATAGGCAGGGTGCAGCGCCTCGAATTCCATTGCAGGCTCGTCCTCCAGCTTCTGCATGAAGTGGCAATGCCAGTGCAGCCTGCCGGAAAAGCTCCGGAGCGATGGCCGCCAGCTCCCCGTCGTCCCTTCTGGCGCGTGCTTCAGGTCACGCTGGCGCGCATAAGTCGCCTGGGCGACCTCGCGCATGGACAGGGTGCCCCATGCCAGGTGCGGAGAGAGGCGGGAACAGCCGGAAAAACCGGTGACCGGGGACGACATGTCGGTCCGGTAGTGCGCCCCGCGCCGGTAGAGGAAGCTCTCGAGACAGGCCTCGCCGGCATCCCGACCGCCGGGTTGGCGCTCCGGGCCGGTGCCGGCAGAGGGGCCCAGGCCGAGGTCCGCGGCCGACGGGATGGCACCGGGCTCGATGTCCGATAGCGGCGCCAGGGCGCGGGGCGGCTCGCAGACCGGCTCGGCCATGAACGCATCCCAGCGCCGGGCCCAGCCATCGCGCGAGGCGAGCCGCCGGACCACGCCGTGCATCGGCACCTCTTCCCATTCGAGCCCGCGCGCACGGCACCAGCGCGCCACGGCCCGGTCGCGGTGATAGGTCCAGCCATTGCCGGTTTCCTCGTGCGACCAGAGCTTACCGACACGGTACGCGCTGCAGAGCGCGTCCAGCACGTCGAGGACTGGCCCGGTGCGGATCACGAGCGGCTGGCCGAGCCCGGCAAGCGCGGACCGGAGCTGCTGCAGGCATTCAGCGATGAAGGCCCAGTGGCGGGTCGACATGTCCGGCTGCTGCCAGAGGTCCGGTTCGGCGACGTAGAGTGGCAGGACGGGACCCGCCAGGGCCGCACGCTTCAGCGCGCGATGATCCTCGATCCGGAGGTCCCGCTTGAACCAGACGATCTGCAGGGGTGCATGTCGATCCATGCGCCGGATCTATCCCGGTCGGAGCCGGGGAAAAGGCCCCCGCTCAGTCCCGCCGGGGAATGACCTTGAAGGTCCCGGTTCCGGTCAGCAGCGTCCGCTCCCCGGTCCAGACCCGCCCGCGCACGGTATAAAGACTGCCGGCCTGGCCGATGATCGTGCCCGTGCCCTCGACCCACTCGCCGAGCGCCGGGGAGGAGAGGAAATCGCAGGTCAGCCGCACCGTGACCCACCACTGGTCATGACCGGAACTCACGGCATGGCCCCAGGCCACGTCGGCAAAGGTCATGAGCATGCCGCCATGCGCATTGCCCATGCCATTGGCGTGGTGTTCCTCGACGCGGAAGGCGCGCCGGTATGCGCCATCGGGCGCGGTGCCTTCGTAGAGCGGCCCGACCATGCGGCCGAAGCCGCGATGCCAGGGCAGCGGTGCATAGCCCGCCGGGACGGTGCTGGTCTGGGTGTCGTTGAGATCGTCGGCCATGGCGTTACCCGTGTCGCCGAAGTCCGCTTCGGTCAAGCGGCCGGATCGGCGCGCAGGAGACTTCCGGCGGACTCAGCGGAACGTGTATTTCACGGGGACGATGACCTGGTCGGCCCGGTCCCTGTCGTCATCCGGCTGCACCGAGAAGCGGATACCGGTGATCTCGTGGTTCTGGCAGCCATTGCCATTCATTGCGAAACGCTGGCTGCCGCGGCCGGCGCCGGTCAGTTCCGGCGAGCCCGACGCGCCATAGCTGCAGGCGCCAGTGCCCGAATGTACCGGCCGGGCCCAGACATGCGCTGTCTGCGCCGCGTCGAGGCGATAGCTGAAGCTGATGGAGATGTTTTCGCCGGGCACGATCCGGGCCGGCGGGGCCGGTGAGAGCTGGATGTCCGACAGGGTCACGCCGGCAATGCGATAACTGCGCTCGGAAATGTCGTCATAGCTTCCGGCTGCAGCGGCCTCCCGCGCGCGTTCGGCCGCTTCCCTTTCGGCTGCGCGCTTGCGAAGTGTCTCTGCCCGTTGAAGCGCAGCGTCCGCCAGGCGACTGTCCGGATACTGCCTGGCGAACGCCTCATAAGCGGCTGCGGTGTTGACCCGCCGCGCATTGGCGAAGGATTGTTCGGCCTCTTTCTCTGCGTCTGCCGCAGGCGGGGCCTGCTCGACCGCCGCCTCGACCACAGTCTCCGTCGGCCCGGTGCGGCCGGTGTCCATGAGCTGGACGGCGAGGAGACCGATCGCCGCAACTGCCAGCACCACGAAGCCGGCGGCGAGGCCGACAAGGCCGCCGCGCGCCTTGCCGCGCCCCTTCGCGGCTGCGCCGGCGCCGGCTGGCGATCGCGGATAGCCGACCGATGTCACGCCGGGCTGGACGCGGCTCTGGCCGTCCCCGATGCGGGCCTTCACGGCGGCGACAAGGTTCTTCCATTCGATATGGGCGAGATCGCCGGTCCAGCCGGCAAGGTTGGCACTTTCGATGCGGGCAAAGCCGAAGGGCGGGGTCACCGGGTCGAGCAGGACCGGGATCAGCTTGCCGGCCGCCTTGGCCATCTCGGCCTCCTCCTTCACCCAGTCGGACTCCACCGAGGCTGACGACCAGAGGACCAGAACGGCGCGGGCCATGGCGATCTTGGCCTCGAGCACATCCTCCCATTTGGATCCGGGCGGCACGTGCACGTCGTAGAAGACCTCGTAGCCTTCCGCCCGCAGCGCATCCGCGATGGGTTTCACCCGGCCGTGCTCCTCCTGATCCTCACGCTTGTAGCTGATGAAGATGTCGGCCATGGCGCGTCACCCTTGTCTCGTCCCTTGCACATACTGCCTGAGCGGACGCTGCCTGTCAGCCGAATTCCTCATCAGGGAGTCGCGGCAATGAAGAGGCCGAGGGAGGCGGTGTTCGCGGTCATGTGCGCCAGGATCGGGGCGGCGATGCTGCCGGTCGCAACGCGCAACCAGCCGAGATAGAGCCCCATGATGAAGACCGGCAGCATGCCCAGGAGCGTGTATTGCTGGTGGATGCCGGCAAAGACGGCGGCCGTGACCAGGCTGGCGAACAGGGGAGAGACCCCGCGCGACAACAGACAGCCCAGGGCAATCCCCCGGAACGCCATTTCCTCTGTGATGGGCATCAGCACGGCGGCCGCTGCAATCATGGACAGGCCGATAGCCTCCCGGCTCAACAGGGCACGGGCTTCATTGTCGCGGAACATCCAGTTGGGATCCTCGCCGCCGACCAGCAGCCCGGTAAGCAGGCTCGAGCCGAGCAGGACCACCGGCCCGGTCAGCGCGGATATGGCTGCCCAGTCCCCGTCGATCTTCAGCGATCCGGCAAACGGACCCGCGCCGGCACGTTCGCTCCAGACACTCATTGCCGCGAACAGGAGCGCCTGGATGACGATGAGGATCGTCCATTGTGCCGCCGGCGATCCCTCTTGCGAAAACTGCTGCGAGGCCCAGCCGAACGTCACCAGTTCGGCGAGGATCAGGCCGGCATTGACGAACAGGAGCGGCGCCAGCAGCGGCCAGAAGATCGCGGCCATCGGCGTGTGCGCGAGCGCGCGCGGCGTATTGTAGGGACCCTGGAACATCACCCCTCCACTGTTCGGCGATCGGGCGGTGAAGGGCAAGACCGTTCCCGCGTCAGCCGGACATCGCACAGCACAGCGCGGCCGGGACATGACGCCAGCCAATGTTTCCGGGCCGGCGGTTTCGCGCAGGCTGGAACCGGCTTATCATGGCGAGATGACCGGCCGACGGCTCTCCCCATCCGAAGAACGCGCCTGGGCGGCGGTCACCCGCACGGTGAAACGCGTCGCAGGCGCCGAGGCCTTTCGCCCGACAACGCAAGCCGAAGAGTCGAATGCACATGGGTCGGTCACTGGCACATCCGGCGAGCAGGACGCCCGTCAGGGTCGCCGCAGCGACCCGCATGCGCCACGCGCGCCCGGTCCTTCGGGACAGCGGTCACCTTCCAGCGCGGTAGCCGATCGCGGTGCGGAACGCCGGGTCCGCCGGGGCCAGGTCCCCTTCGCCGCGCGGCTTGACCTGCACGGCCACACTCAGGCCAGCGCGGATGCCACCCTGCGCCAGTTCATCTCGCACCAGCGCCGCTCGGGGACGCGCTGCGTCCTCGTCATCACCGGAAAGGGGCGGAATGGCGAGGCCATTCTGAAAAGGAACTTTCTCAGCTGGGTGGATGGCCGCGAGGGACGCGCGCTCGTGTCGGGCATTGCCATGGCGCATGCCCGGCATGGCGGCAGCGGTGCATTCTATGTCTGGCTGCGCCGTGCGGACCCGCCCGGCTGACAGCGTTCGCGGCGGTGTTCACGCCAAGGTTCGGGCTCTGGCGGCCGGATCAGGAACCGGCTACAACCTGCCTGATTGAAAGAGGTTTTATCGAGCCCGCTACTCGGATGACCGGCGAGCCTTCTCCTCGATGCCCGACCGGCCCTCGCGCGCGGCAAGGGCGTCGCCGACGGCGTCGAGGGAGATGCCGCGAGACCGGAGTGCCACAAGCATATGATAGAGCAGGTCAGCGGCTTCGTTGACCACCTCCTCGTCGCCCTGGACGGCAAGGGCGAGGGCAAGCTCGACCGCCTCCTCGCCCAGCTTCTTGCCGCATTGCAGCGGTCCGCGCCCCAGCAGCCTGGCGGTATAGGAAATCTCCGGCTCGCTGCCCGCGCGGGCATCGATCGTCCGGGCCAGCCGGGCAAGGGCCTCTGCGAGGCGGGGTCCGGTTCCGAGGGGGTGGGGCAGGGACATGGCGCAGGGTCCTCTCGGCTGGGGGCTCGGCTCTACGGGAAGGGACGCACAGGCGCGCCCGCCTCGGCAAGGGCGGTCCGGCAATCGGCGATCGAAACCTCGCCGAAATGAAAGATGGAGGCCGCCAGCACGGCGCTTGCGCCGCCCTCGATCACCGCCGGCGGAAAATGATCGGCGGTACCGGCCCCGCCGGAGGCGATCACCGGAACGGAGACCGCAGCGGTGACGGCCTGCAGCAGTGGCAGGTCGAAGCCGGCCTTGGTGCCGTCGCGGTCCATGCTGGTCAGCAGGATCTCCCCGGCACCACGGGCTTCGGCCTCGCGGGCATATGCGACCGCGTCCAGACCGGCGTCGCGGCGGCCGCCATGGGTGTAGACCGACCAGCGCCCCGGAGCGTCGGTTGCGCGGGCATCAATGGCAACCACGACGCACTGGCGGCCGCAGCGCCGGGCGCATTGGGTGATGACATCATGGTCGGCGACGGCGGCGGAGTTGATCGCCACCTTGTCGGCCCCGGCCCGCAACAGGGCGACCATGTCATCGGGGCTGCGCACCCCCCCGCCCACAGTCAGCGGCATCAGGCAGCGTTCTGCCGTGCGCGTGACGAGATCGAGCATGGTGCCGCGATCCTCGTGTGAAGCGGTGATATCGAGGAAGCAGAGCTCGTCGGCACCGGCCGCGGAATAGGCTTCGGCCAGCTCGACCGGATCGCCGGCATCGCGCAGGTCGACAAAATTCACGCCTTTCACGGTGCGCCCGTCCTTGACGTCGAGGCAGGGGATGATGCGGGTCTTCAGCATGTGTCCGCTCGCTGCCCGGCAAGGGTGATCGCTTCGGCCGGGCCGATGTCGCCATCATAAAGGGCGCGGCCGAGGATGGCGCCGGCGATGGGGCGCGGGCCGCCGGCAGTGCGCAGGGCGGTGATGTCGGCGACCGAGCCGACGCCGCCACTGGCAATCACGGGGATCGTAACAGCGGCGGCGAGTTCGGCAGTGAAATCGACGTTGACCCCGGTCTTCGTTCCGTCGCGCCCGATATCGGTGGCCACGATGGCCGCCACCCCGCAGCCCTCGAACGCCCTCGCCAGCTCGGTTGCCGGCATGTCGGAGGTTTCCGCCCAGCCTTCCACTGCGACCCGGCCGGCGCGCGCATCGATGCCGACAACGATCCGTCCGGGACACGCCCGCGCGGCATCGCGCACGAGCTGCGGGTCACGCACGGCCGCAGTGCCGAGGATCACCCGCGCGACCCCGGCCTCCAGCCAGGCATCAATGCCCGCGCGGGTGCGGATGCCCCCGCCGAGCTGGACCGGCACGTCGGTCGCCGCAAGGATCGCCCGCACGGCGTCGCCATTCGCCGAGGCGCCGTCAAAGGCGCCATCCAGATCGACGACGTGCAGCCGCTCGAACCCCATGGCCCGGAATTGCCGCGCCTGGTCTGCCGGCTCTTCATTGAAGGTGGTCGCAGCCGCCATGTCGCCCCGGATCAGGCGGACGCAGGCGCCGTTCTTGAGATCAATGGCCGGATAGAGTGCGAAATCGCTCATGTCAGGGGGCCCAGCGCAGGAAATTGGTGAGAATGGCGAGGCCGACGGCCTGGCTTTTCTCCGGGTGGAACTGGGTCCCGATCTTGGTTTCGGACGCGATGGCGGCGGCGAAGGGGACACCATGATGGCTCACCGCGACAATGGCCCCCTCGTCTTCGGGCACATAGCGGTAGGAGTGGACAAAATAGGCATGGGCGTCCGGTGACAGTCCGGCAAGGACGGGATGGCCCCCTCGCGGTTCGATCTCGTTCCAGCCCATGTGCGGAATGCGGGCGTCAGCGATTTGCGGGAGCGGTTCGACCCGGCCGTGAATCCAGCCAAAACCGCGATGTTCGCCATCCTCGAGCCCGAAATCGGCCATCAGCTGCATCCCGACGCAGATGCCCAGAAACGGTGTGCTGTCACCGTTCACTGCCTCATCCATGGCATCGAGCAAGCCGCTTCTCGCCTCGATCGCTGCACGGCAGTCGCCGAAATGGCCAACCCCGGGCAGAACGATCCGGTCAGCCCGGATGACAAGGTCGGGATCGGCGGTCAGCACCACCTCGTGCCGCCCGCCTGCCGCATCGGCCGCGAGCGCAAGGGCCCGGGCCGCCGAGTGCACGTTGCCGGAGCCGTAGTCGATGAGGGCGATGCGTGCCATGGCCGCCGTCATAAGCGGCCCGCGCCGGTCTGGAAAGGCCGGATGCGAGGCGCGGCCGCGCGGCGATCAGTCCGCCGCGGCCCGAACGGCCCGCGCGACATAATCGAGACGGTCATGGCCGAAGAAGATCTCGTCGCCGACGAAGAAGGTTGGCGCCCCGAACACACCCCGCTCAACCGCGTGATCGGTATTGGCCTTGAGCCTGGCCTTGTTGTCAGGATCGCTCGCCATGGCGCGGATGCGTTCAATATCGAAACCCTCTTCGGCACAGAGGCGCTGCAGCCCCTCGTCGGTTCCGAGATCGAGCGGATCCGGCCGGCCCCAGCTATGGTCGAAGCAGGCTTTCGCAAAGCGCCGGCGCTCGCCGGGGTCTGCCATGCCGAGCGTCGCCCGCTGGACCGTGAGGGTATTCATGGGGAAAGCGGTATTGAAATGGAACGGAATGCCGAGATGGTCGGCGCAGCGCGGAAGATCGATGCCGAGATAGCGTGCCTTGGCCGGGACCGTCCCGGGAGGCCTGTTGCCTGCGCCCTGCATGACGCCGCCGAGGAAAATGGGTGTGTACTGAATGTGAGCCCCGATGGCCTCAGCCGTTGCGGGAGCCGCGTACCAGGCGAGGTAGGCTGTCGGGCTGACAATATCATAAAGGAACTCGAATTGTTTCGTCACCGGGCTTGCTCCTTCATGGTCGATGGCGTTTCCTTTTTTTTGTGTGTTCACGGCCTTGCGTCCATCCAGACTTAACGAACAGGTTCGATAAGGGAACCCATGAAGTGGTCTGAACTTGAATCGAATTGGTGCCCGGTGGCCAGAACCCTGTCGCTGATCGGCGACCGCTGGACACTGCTCATCCTGCGGGACTGCTTTCTCGGCCTGACCCGGTTCGAGCAGTTTGCAGGCAGTCTCGGCATCACAAGGCACATTCTCTCCGACCGCCTCGGCCGGCTGGTCGAGGCCGGCATTCTCGAACGCACGGCGTACCAGGACAGGCCGACGCGCTACGACTACCGGCTCACCGAAAAGGGCGAAGCGCTCAGCCCGGCCCTGTCGGCGATGCGTGACTTCGGCAAGGCGCACATGCCGATCCGCCGGCCGGCCGGGGAGTCCCGCGCCTGATCCCCAGGGACCAGGCCGCTCAGAGTATGTATTTCGAGAGGTCGGTATTGTCAGCCAGGCTCGCCAGGCGGGCGCTGACATGGTCCGCATCGATCCTGATCGTCTCGCCGGCCCTGTCGGGGGCCTCGAAACTGATGTCATCGAGCAGGCGTTCAAGTACGGTCTGCAGGCGCCGCGCTCCGATATTCTCCACCGTATCGTTGAGCTTCACGGCGATGTCGGCCAGCGCGTCGATGGCTTCCTCCGTGAATTCGAGTGTGACGGTCTCGGCGGCGAGCAATGCCACGTGCTGGCGGATCAGGCTGGCTTCCGGCTCGACCAGGATGCGGCGCATGTCGTCGCGGCTGAGCGCGTTCAGCTCGACCCGGATCGGCAGGCGGCCCTGCAGCTCGGGCAGCAGGTCCGACGGCTTGGAAATGTGGAACGCACCCGAGGCGATGAAGAGGATATGGTCGGTCTTCACGATGCCGCGCTTGGTCGTCACGCTGGTTCCCTCGATCAGCGGCAGCAAGTCACGCTGCACCCCTTCGCGGGAGACATCGGCCCCGCCCCGGTCCTTGCGCGCGGCCACCTTGTCGATTTCGTCGAGGAACACGATGCCGTCCTGCTCGACCGCCTCGACGGCTTCCCGCACGATCGTGTCCTCGTCGAGCAGCCGGTCGGCTTCTTCGTCGGTGAGTGGCTTGTAAGCCTCCTTCACGGTCGTCGAGACCCGCCGCGACCGCCCGCCCATGGCCTTGCCCAGCAGGTCGCCCAGGTTCACCATGCCCATGGACCCGCCCGCACCGGGAATGTCCATCATCTGCATGGGGTTGGACGTGTCCGACAGTTCCAGTTCGACCGTGCGGTCATCCAGCTCGCCGGCCCGCAGCTTTTTCCGGAAGACCTCACGGGTGGAAGACTGGGAGTCGGCACCGACCAGCGCGTCGAGCAGGCGTTCCTCGGCCCGGTCGGCCGCCTTGGGTTCGACCTCCCGCCGCTTGCGTTCGCGCACGATGGCGATGGCCGCTTCCACGAGGTCTCGGATGATCTGCTCGACGTCGCGGCCAACATAGCCGACTTCCGTGAATTTCGTGGCCTCCACCTTGAGGAACGGCGCATCGGCCAGGCGTGCAAGGCGACGGGAAATCTCGGTCTTGCCGACCCCGGTGGGGCCGATCATGAGAATGTTCTTGGGCGTGATCTCCTCGCGCAGTCCGTCGGGCGCCTGCTTGCGGCGCCACCGGTTGCGCAGGGCGATGGCAACCGCGCGCTTGGCGTCGGCCTGACCGACAATGTGGCGGTCGAGTTCGGCGACAATGGCGCGGGGGGTGAGGTCGGACATGGCAGGCTCTCCTGGCGCTGGCGGGGGTCAATTCTTTGTAAAGCTATTAAGAGGGCATAACTATCATCGGTAAAACTGAGAATATCTAAATCATAATA
>CAZDMQ010000024.1:0-41606 GCA_964506685.1 uncultured Hyphomonadaceae bacterium
GCCCGGCAAGCGGGGCGGGGACATCGGCGGTGTAGCAGCCATCGGCATCGACGATCTGACGGATGTCGGCGGTCTTGTAGCCGCTGCCGACCCAGACATTGAAGTCGTCCTCGCCATGGGCGGGGGCGGTGTGGACAAAGCCGGTGCCGGCATCATCGGTGACATGGTCGCCCCCGAGGAGGGGGATGTCGTGCTGGAAGAAGGGGGAGAGGGCGTGGAGGGGGTGTTTAAGAATCCAGCCTCGAGGATTGGCATCTTCCAATCTTTTGAAGGCGGTGACTTTCGCTGCGTCCATGACACTCCATGCAAGAGTATCAGCAATTACAAGTTTCTCGCCGGCCACAGCGTAGGGAGCAAACCCCAGGTCTTTCTCACTCATAACAGCCTGCACTTCGTAGAGGCCGTATTGAATGTCGGGACTAAAGCTGACGGCCTGGTTGGCCGGGATCGTCCAAGGAGTAGTCGTCCAAATGACCAGTCGGGCAGTGGCGTACTTCGTGGCGAAGGCCCGATACTCTGCAATCGCCTTGTCGCCTCTGCGATACGTATCCTTGTTCACATCAACCGGAAACTTCACCCAGACCACCGGCACCTTGCGGTCGTGATATTCGACTTCGGCTTCGGCCAGCGCCGTGCGTTCGACCGGGCTCCACATGATCGGGCGGGCGCCGCGGACGAGGCGGCCGCCCATGGCGACGCGGAGGAACTCCTCGACAATCGCCGCCTCGGAATCGAAATCCATGGTGAGATAGGGCGCGTCCCATTCGGCCTCGACGCCGAGCGTGCGAAACTCCCCGGCCTGGATCCCGACCCATTCGGCGGCATAGTCGCGGCAGGCCTTGCGGAACTCGGCCGGGTCGACATCGTCCTTGGTCTTGCCCTTTGCGCGGAAGGCCTCCTCCACCTTCCATTCGATCGGCAGGCCATGACAGTCCCAGCCGGGGATGAAGGTGGCATCATAGCCGAGCATCTGGCGCGAGCGGACGACGGTGTCCTTGAGGATCTTGTTCATCGCCGTGCCAAGGTGGATGTGCCCGTTCGCATAGGGCGGGCCGTCATGGTAGACGAAGGGCTCGGCACCGCGCGCGGCGGCTTCGGTCCGCATGCGCTTGTAGAGCTCCATCCCGTCCCAGCGGGCGATCCAGTCCGGCTCGCGTTTGGGCAGGCCGCCGCGCATGGGAAAATCGGTCTTCGGCAGGAACAGCGTGTCGCGATAGTCGCGGGGCGCATCAGTGGGGGCGGTCTTGTCGGTGTCAGCGGGCATGGGGATCGTTTCGGGACAACGGTTGGGGAAGGCGAACAGCGAAAACCCGGCCGGGGCGACGCCGCCTTGGCCTCACGAGGGGGCAGGCACGTCAGCCGCGAACCGGGCCGGTAATTCGTATGCGCGCAGGCAGAACCATGGCCGCAGCCCTTAGCCGAGCCCGACCGGCGCGTCCATCCCGTCCGGCCGCAGCGGGAACCTGCGGCAGGCTCTCGACGCCGAGGGCCGGGGGGCGGAACACCTAGCGCTCGATGGCATCCTTCACGCCCTGGGCGGCCTGCAGAAAGACGCCGAGATTGACCTCGAGATTGTCCGGCGAGACGCCATGGTCGAGGATCATGTAGCGGTTGACGCCATATTCCGGCGGGGTCGGAGACGTGGCTTCGGGATCGACCGGCGAGCGCCAGACGCTGACGGCCGCGCGATTGTAGTTGAGCACATTCAGCTCCTCGAGGTCCGGCCCGGCCATGGGCGCCAGGATCATCATCATCTGCAGGCCGGTACAGTTCACCGCATCCGGCGCCTCGCAATTCATGCCGATCAGGCCATAGCGCAATCCGGACGGCGCGCTGGCGATGATGACCGCCTCGTTGAGCCGGTTGACGGCCTGTTCCACGCGGTGGCCCCGCCGCTCGACCATGGCTTCGAGGTAGCCGAGATCGACACTGTTGACGAAAACGATGTCGCCCTGCCGGGCGCTGGCTGGCAGCGGCCCCGAGGCCGTGACTGCGGCGAGGACGGTGAGCGCACCCAGCGCAATGGAGCGTAGCGGCATGCGAGGTCTCCCTGTTGCGATCATCGCGCGGGGCGGGCCGACAGGACGTCGCGGGCGTTCTCGACGTCCCGGAGCATCTGCGCGACCATGGCGTCGAGGCTTGGAAAGGTCTCCTCGGGGCGCAGGAACCCGATCAGGGCGACCTCCAGCGTGCGGCCATAAAGGTCGCCCTCGAAATCGAAGATCACGGTTTCCAGCAGCGGGTCACGCAGGCCGGTGGTCGGTGTGCGGCCGAAATTCGCGACCCCGTCGCGCCAGTCGCGCTCGCCGGCAATCCGGACCCTGACTGCATAGACGCCATGGCGGGGATGGATGAGATCGCCGAGGTGGATATTGGCCGTGGGGAAACCGATCGTCCGACCACGCTTTTCCCCCGGCTCGACGGTGCCCGACACCGACCAGGGATGACCGAGCATCTCCGCCGCGCGCTCGGGTTCGCCGGCGCGCAGGGCCTGGCGGATCGCGGTGGAGGAGGCTTTCTCGCCGGCCTGCAGCACTTCCTCGACAATGGTGACCCCGAAACCGAGCGCCCGGCCGAGGCTCGCCAGCCGGTGGGCATCGCCCATGCGCCCGCGACCGAAACGGAAATCGAACCCGACCGCGACATGCGCCGCACCCAGTCCCCCGGTGATGACGGTCCGGGCGAAGTCCTCATCGGTCATCCCGGCCATGTCGGCATTGAAAGGCAGTTCGAAAACGGTTTCGATCCCCCCTGTCCCGAGCAGTTTCCGGTTGCGCGCCTCTGGTGTCAGGATCCGGAAGGGCGGGTCCTGGGGGCGGAAGAAGGCCCGCGGCGGCGGCTCGAACGTGGCCACGCCGAGCGGTGTGTCCGGTGCAGCGGCACGCGCGGCATCAATCACGGCGCGGTGGCCGGTATGCAGGCCATCGAAATTGCCCAGGGCGATGGCATGGCCCTTCGCCGCCTGCGGCAGTTGTCGGTAATCGGCATAGACGGTCATGGCGTGCAGGCGCTCCCGGACTAGTCTTCCCGACCGCTGTCCGGCGATGCGGCCGATGGCGCGACCACGCCGGCCTCACCGGAAATCACCGGCTTGTCGTCGACCAGGCAGGCGACCTTCATCGTCACGCGATTGCCGCGATCGAGCTTCTCGGCCACCTCGACCCGGACCGTCACCTCGGTGCCGACATAGACGGGCCGGCGAAACCGCATGTTGAGATGGGTGAAGATGGCGCCCGGCCCGGGCAGGTCGTTGCCGAGAATGGCGGAGATATAGCTGGCCGTCAGCGCGCCATGGGCAATGCGCTGTCCGAACAGCGTGGTTTTCGCGAACTCCTCGTCCAGGTGCAGTGGGTTGTGGTCGCCGGAGACGGCCGCGAAGGCCTGGATGTCGGCATCGGTAACGATGTGCACGGTCTCATGGGCCATGCCCACTTCCAGCTCTTCGTAGGTGTAGCCTTTCTTGTGCGCCATGAAGCGATTGCCTTTCTGGTGGTCTGTTTGCCAGCGTCATAAGCGGTTGTGGGCGGGATGGGAACGCCGGACCGTCCGGGGAGGCGGGTTTTACCCTCGCCGCGGCGGTGCCTACCAGGCAAGGGCCGGCATGGCATAGGTTGCGGTGACGCCGGCCTGCCCGAGCCGGTCGGCGGTACCTGCGCGGAAATCGCCTGCCATGCCGGCGGCGAGGCCGGAGCCGACATAGAGGCTGTCGAGGCCCTCGCGGTTGGCGCCGCGAATGTCGGTCACGGGGCCGTCGCCGATCACCAGCAGCCGGTCATTGGCGACCGGCTGCCCGGCCGCAGCGGCGAGGCGTTGCCGGGCGAGTGCATAGATCGCCGGGTGCGGCTTGCCGGGATAGATCACCTCGCCGCCTTCCTCGAGATAGATTGCCGCCAGCGCGCCGGCGCACCAGGCCAGCCGGTCGCCGACGCGGACCTGGATGTCGGGATTGGCGCAGATCATCGGCAGCCTTCGGGCGGCAATGGCTGCAAGTTCGGCGCGGTAGTCCTCGGGGTGATCGTGGAACTGGTCGCGCAGGCCGATGCATAAGAGCAGGTCGGCATCGGCGGACGGTTCGAAGGCAAGGTCCAGCCCCTCATAGAGGAAGCGGTCGTGCTCCTCGCCCGCATCGGCGCCATAGACCCAGACCGTCTGGTCCTTGCGGCGGGACAGCTCGGCCCGGGTCGCGTCGCCCGACGAGACGCAGTCGTCGAATGCGCCGGCCGGCACGCCGAGGGGCTCGAAATAGCGCAATACCCGCGCCTTCGGAACCGGTGCGTTGGTGACCAGCATGACATGGCCGCCGGCGTCCCGAAACCGGACAAGTGCCTCGCAGGCCGGCATGAAGGCGCTGCGGCCATTGTGGATCACGCCCCAGACATCGCAGAGGATCGCGTCGTAGCGGCTGGCAATGGCGCCGAGGCCGTCGATTTCGAGAAAGTCGCTCATGACCGGGCGACGTAGGCCCGCCGCGCCGGCTGGTCAACGAACCGTTGTCACTTCAGCAGCACGCCGCCGGTCTCGGCGGACAATGGCCCGAAGCCCGTGGAAGGGCGCGACCATTAAATCCCGGCCGATGGCTTGAGGGCGGTTGCCCCGCGGTGCAAAGTTTGCATCGGTCGTCCCATCGGGGTGGGCTTCACGGCACGCCCTTTCGACAGAAATCGAGCTTTTAACAAGACAAACAGAGTATCTGGGGAAAAAGATGTCGCGTTTGGAAACCGAAGAGCTGGCCGATCTTGGCGCCAAGGCTGGATCGATCAGGAAGAACTGGAACGAGGCGCGACTGTATGAGGCCGCCATCGCAACCGGGGAAGCCCGCGTTGCGAAGGGTGGGCCGCTCGTTGTCGAGACCGGCACGCATACCGGTCGCTCGGCCAATGACAAGTTCACCGTCCGGGATGACACCACCGAAAAGACCGTCTGGTGGGACAACAACAAGTCGATGACGCCCGCGCAGTTCGATGCGCTGTGGGAGGACTTCAGCGCCCATCTCGGCAGCTGCGATGTGCATGTGCAGGAGCTTTTCGGTGGCGCCGATCCCGATCACCGCCTGCCGGTTCGCGTGGTCACAGAATATGCCTGGCATGCCCTGTTCATCCGCCACCTCCTGCGGGTGCCCAAGGGAAGCGAATATGACAGCTTCTCGCCGGCCTTCACGATCATCAATCTGCCGAGCTTCCGTGCCGATCCGGCCCGCCACGGCACGCGTTCGGAAACCGTGATCGCTGTGAACGTCTCCCGTCGGCTCGTCCTGATCGGCGGCACCTCCTATGCCGGCGAGACGAAGAAGTCGGTGTTCACCATCCTCAACTACCTGCTGCCCGAAAAGGGTGTGATGCCGATGCACTGCTCGGTGAACACCGACGAGGCTGACAATGCGGCGATCTTCTTCGGCCTTTCGGGCACGGGCAAGACGACGCTGTCGGCCGATGCCAGCCGCATCCTTGTCGGCGATGACGAGCATGGCTGGTCGGAAAACGGGCTCTTCAACTTCGAGGGCGGCTGCTATGCCAAGATGATCCGGCTGTCGGAGGAGGCCGAACCGGAGATTTTCGCGACGACCCGGCGCTGGGGCACCGTGCTCGAGAACGTGGTGATGGATCCTGTCTCGCGCGTGCTGGATCTCGATGATCCGTCGCTTGCGGAGAACTCCCGCGGCGCATATCCGATCTCCGCCATTGCCAATGCGTCGCCGAGCGGACGCTGCGGCCAGCCGAAGAACCTCATCATGCTGACCTGCGATGCGTTCGGCGTGATGCCGCCGATTGCGAGGCTGACCCCGGAACAGGCGATGTACCACTTCCTTTCGGGGTACACCGCCAAGGTGGCCGGCACCGAAAAAGGGGTCACCGAACCGACCGCGACCTTCTCGACCTGTTTCGGCGGGCCGTTCATGCCGCGCCATCCCTCGGAATACGGCAACCTCCTGCGCCAGCTCATCGATCGCTACGCCGTCGATTGCTGGCTGGTCTCGACGGGCTGGACCGGTGGGCCCCACGGCGAAGGCTCGCGGATGCCGATCCGGGCTACCCGCACGCTGTTGAACGCGGCGCTGGACGGGTCCCTGAACAAGGTCCCGTTCCGCCGCGACGAGACCTTCGGCTTCATGGTTCCCACCAGCGTGCCCGGCGTCGATCCGCTCATTCTCGATCCGCGCAACACCTGGGCCGATCCGGGCGCCTATGATGTCCAGGCCGCCAGGCTGGCCGACATGTTCGCCGCGAATTTCGCGATCTACGAGGCCCATGTCGATGCCGCTGTCCGCGCTGCCGGTCCGCGGGTCGCCGCCACGGTCAAGTAGGGCCGCGAGGGATGTCGCCAGGCTGAACGGGCAAGGGCGCGCTGGAACGCGGCGCGAGCAGATGCTCAATGGAAGACCTTGTCGGTGGGAAAAAAACGCATGCCCGGAGAAAATTCCGGTTTTGCCTTAGCGGTTCCGTAAGAGCGCTCAAACTATCCTGAGTCGGGAAGGTCTTGGGGCTGAACGACTGAAGGGCTGACGCATATGCGCCGACTGAGCGATCATTTCCGCAGCCTGCTCCGGGATCAAAGGGGGGGCGATGCGATCGAGTACGCCCTTGTTTCCGGATTGATCGTGATCCTGTTCCTGGGCTCTTTCGTCCGCATGACGGACGGCGTTGGCTCGACCTTCAACACGATCGAGAGCGCAGTCGACGATTCGTGATCCGTGCGAGCCCGCTGGCGATATCCGCAGGGTCGAGGGTCCTAACGCGACTTGATCACCTTGGACCATTCCGCCGCGAGCGCAGCGCCGAGCAGGAGCGAGGTGACCGACGCGATCAGCCAGACAAAGCCGAGGATGACCGACGCCAGCGCGCCATACACCGTGTCGAGCACGGAAAAGCGCAGGTAGAGCTGGAACAGCCAGGTCACGCTGAGCCAGGCCGCGGAGCCGGCCATTGCGCCAAGCAGGAGCGCCCGGCCGCTCTCCACATGCCCCCGCAATGACAGGGCGATCACCAGGTAAAAGACCAGGAAGCTGGCAAACCACTTGGTGATCCACAGGGTCGAGGCGATGGCGGCGATCTGACCGGCGAACCTGCCGGCCTCGCCCGCCTGGCCCTGCTGGAAGATGGTAATCGCCAGTTGCGCGGCCCCGAGCAGCCAGACCAGCAGAACCAGCAGCGCGGTCATCAGCAGGGAGATTCCCTGGAAACGCAGCATGCGGGACTGGGTGACACTGCCGGCCAGCATGCGGATGCCCGTAATCGCCGCCTTGGCGCCGGAACTCGCCGTCCAGCCGACAAGGGTCAGCGCGGCAAGTGCACGAAAGGTCAGGCCCTGCGGCGTGAGGGCGCTGATCACGCCGATCTCATCCTCTTCCAGGGGCTGTACATTCTGCGCAAGGATCTCGGTGATCGAGCCGGCAATCCGTGTCGAGATATCCTCCGGCAGGACGGCGATCAGCAGAGTCAATGTCAGGTAGATGATCGGAAAGATGGAGAACAGGGCGTAGAAGGCAATGCCGCCGGTCACGATGCGCACTTCGGGCCGCATGAGGCGCCCGATCGCCCGCCAGACCGGCAGGATACCGACCCGGTACCATGGCGAGGCCATGAAATGGTGGAGTGCTCCGGCATCGAGGCGCATGACATGACCCTATCCTGTCGCTGCTTCTAATCCTATAACGGCAGCCTAGACCAGTCGGCCGGGCAGCCGCTGGTGGTCGGGTCACCGGCTGCTGGAGGAAAGTCCGGGCTCCATGGAGACAAGGCGGCGGGTAACGCCCGCCCGGCGCGAGCCGAGGGAAAGTGCCACAGAGAGCAGACCGCCTCCGGGTTTCGGCCCGGCGGCAAGGGTGAAAGGGTGGGGTAAGAGCCCACCGCGGGTCCGGCAACGGTCCCGGCATGGTAAACCCCGCCTGGAGCAAGACCGAATAGGGGGCGCAATCGTGGGTGGTCTTCAGCCCCCGCGCCCCGGGTGTGTCGCGCGAGGGGGCCCGCAAGGGTCCTCCCAGAGGAATGGCTGCCGATCCGGGGCAACCCGGTGAACAGAACCCGGCTTACAGGCCGGCTGGTCTTGCCTGCTCCTGCACTCGATGGGGCGCGCGCGGCGCGTCGATGCGCGAATGCGGCCGCAGGAGGCGGATAATCTTAGTGGTCCCCGCGCGCGTCTGCTATGGTCATGGAAAAGCGGGAGGAAATCATGGAATGGTCACGTCTGGAGTCGGCCCTGCGCGCGTGCCCCCTTGTGCCGGTGCTGAATGTGCCGAGTGCGGGACAGGCCAGCCGGCTCGCCAGCGCCCTTGTGGCGGGGGGCATCACGGTTTGTGAAGTCACGCTGCGAACCGAAGCCGGGCTCGCGGCCATCGAGGCGTTCAGGACAGCCGAGCCGGACCTCATCACCGGCGGCGGCAGCGTGCTTGATACAGGCGCCTTGCAGACCGTCCTGGACGCGGGGGCGAACTTCATTGTCTCGCCGGGGCTCGATGACGAACTCGTGGCGGCCTTTGCCAAATGCCCTGTCCCGGTCCTGCCCGGGGTGGCGACCGCCAGCGAGGCGATGGTCGCCCACAAGGCCGGCTTCCGGCATGTGAAACTGTTTCCCGCCTCGGCGATCGGCGGCGCGGAGTTGATCAAGGCGCTGGCCGCGCCGTTCCCCGAAATGGCGTTCATGCCCAGCGGCGGGGTCACACTTGCGAACATTTCCAGCTTCCTCACCCTGCCCAACGTCTTCTGCGTGGGCGGCACCTGGATCGCGAGGCCGGACCTCATCGAACGCGGTGACTGGGATGCCATCACTGCGCGCGCCCGGGAGGCGCGGATCGCGGCGCGCTCCCTGAGGCCCTAGCGCGCACTCATCGGAATTTGAACCGCCTGAGCACTGGCCCTTTGCGCCAGGGAGGCGCGGCAGTCCTCCCAGCCTGATGGGCCGCGCCAAGGCCGGGCGGTCTCAGTCTGCGGGTCCGGCCACGATGCGGGTGTCGTGCAGCCGGGCGATATCGGTGTCGGTGTAGCCCAGCTCGCAGAGGATCTCCTCGGTATTCTCCCCGAGGCTCGGTGCCCGTTTCGGCGCAAGTCGTTCGGTTTCGGAGAAGGCGATCGGATTGCCTGGCGTCAGGAACGAGCCGATACCGGGATGGTCGAGCAGGGAGAACATGGGATTATCAAGGGAGAGGTCCGGGTCGTGCTGCACGGCGCCGGCGAAGGTGCGGTACCGGCTCCAGGTGACCCCTTCCCGGTCGAGTGCCTCTTCGACCACGGAGACCGGGCGGGCCGTGAAATAGGGCTCCAGTATCCGCGTGATCGCATGGCGATGCTCGAACCTGGCGCCTTCATGTTCGAGGTCGTTTCCGACCTCGCTGGCCAGTCTTGCGATCTCTTCCCCGGTTCCGGTGGCCGTCTTCAGGTTGCGCCACTGGCGCGAGGTGAGTGCCACCACCATGACCCTTTCGCCATCGCTGCAGGTGAAATCCTGCGCATAGGCCCCATAGAGCGCATTTCCCATTTTTGGCCTGTCCTGGCCGTTGACCATGACCTCGCCGATGATGCCGAGATTGCCGAGCATGGCGAGGGCCATGTCCTTGAGTGCCAGTTCAACCAGCTGGCCCTTGCCGGTCAGGCGCCGATGGCGTTCGGCGGCCAGTATGCCGAGGGCGGCCTGCTGGCCGGTCACGCAGTCCCACGCGGGCAGGACGTGGCCGACCGGCTCGTCGGAGCCCTCAGGGCCGGTTGCCATGGGAAACCCGACTGCCGGGTTGACCGTGTAATCCACCTGCGGCCCGCCATGCCTGTCGCCCTTGATCGACATCATGATCAGGTCTTCGCGATGCTGTCTCAGGGCGTCATAGGCCATCCAGCCGCGCACCCGCAGATTGGTGAGGAAGATGCCGTTCTCGTCTCCGGGCGCGCAGATGAGGCGGGTCAGCACTTCTTGTCCCTCGGGCGTGGACATGTCGACGGCGATGGACCGCTTGCCCTTGTTCAGTCCGGCCCAGAACAGGCTGCGGCCATTCTTGGTCACCGGCCAGCGGTCATAATCGAGCCCGCCCTGAATGCGGTCGAAGCGGATGACGTCTGCGCCCATCTGGGCAAGTGTCATGCCTGCCAGCGGGGCGGCCACGAAGGCAGACCCTTCGACAATGCGCATGCCTTCGAGGATCTTGACCATGTTCTCTCCCTGTCGGGGCGGTCCTAGTCTGTTCGCCGCGCCCCTTCGGCCCTTGCCAGCACCTGCCGGCACATTCTGAGATTGGCCGCGTCGACCATCTTGCCATCCACGGAAATCGCGCCCGTTCCCGCCGCCTGCGCCTCGGCATAGGCCGCCATCACCCGGCGGGCGTGGTCGAGTTCGCGCTGCGTCGGCGAATAGATGGCGTTGACGGTTTCGGGCTGGCCCGGGTGGATGCACCATTTGCCGTCAAAGCCGAGGACACGTCCGAATTTCGCATAGCGTTCCAGCCCTTCGGCGTCCCTGAAGTCGGCATAGGGTCCGTCGATGGCCCGCAGGCCGTTCGCCCGCGCCGCGACGGCAATGGACTGCAGGACGAAGTGCCAGCGGTGTCCCGGATAGAGCCGGTCGTTTTCGTCCTCGCCGCCGATGGTCTCCAGCGGCATCTGCATGGAGGCAGCGAAATCCCCCGAGCCGAAGATCAGCGATTCCAGCCGCGGGCTCGATGCGGCGATCTGCTGGATATTGGCGAGGCCCTCAGCCGTCTCGATCATGGCAGCAATACCAATGCGCCGGGGGATCGCCATTGCCGCTTCGATCTGGTCGAGACACGTGGCGACGAAGCGGATGTCGTCCGCGCGCCCAGCCTTCGGAAGCACGATGAGATCCAGTGCCGCGCCCGCGCCTTCGACAATGTCCACGAGGTCGCGATAGGCGAAGGGCGTATCGAGGGCGTTGATCCGGACCTGGCGCAGCCTGTGGCCGAAATCGAGGGTCTGCAGCGCCTCGATGACGTGCTGCCTTGCCTCTGCCTTGTTGTCCGGCGCCACCGCGTCCTCGCAGTCGAGACACACCGCGTCGGACGCCGCCGCCGCCGCTTTCGCGATCATCTTCGGGTTCGCGCCCGGCACGACAAGGGTTGACCGCTCGATGCGGATTGGCGGGGCCTCGGTCATGGCCGGAACTCCAGTGTCGCCTTCATGGTCACCGTCCCTTCGCCATTTGCGGCGTAGAGTTCGACACTGTCCTGCCCGGCCTCGCGCGCATTCAGGCTGGCCTCATCATGGTCGAACAGGGGATGCAGGCCGCGAAACCGGAACGCCGCCGGTACCCTGTCAGGATAGAGCCGCACGCCGAGGTCATGGAGCGCGATCGCCTGCAGCGGACCATGGACTACCAGGCCGGGATAGTGTTCGACGGCCACCGCATAGTCCCGGTCATAATGGATGCGATGGGCATTGAAAGTCAGCGCTGAGAAACGGAACAACAGGACCGGGTCGATGGCGAAGGGCTCGGACTGGGTGCAATCGGGAAGGGGCTGGGGCGTGGGCGGGGTGAAGCGGTCGGGAATGTCCATGTAGACAATGTCCTGCTCCTCGCGCATCGAAAGGCGGTCGCCGGTGTGGATCTCGTGGGCGACCGTCACGAACACCATGGGCCCGGCCCGGCCGGTCTTTTCCGAGACGGCCACGAGGGTAGAGGTCTTCGTGGCCGGGTGCCCGGCTGGCAGCGGTGCGTGGAAGGTGCAGCGGCTGCCAGCCCACATCCGACGCGGATTGGGAATCGGCGGCAGGAAGCCGCCGCGCTTCGGGTGGCCGTCCGGACCGATTTCCTTGCGCGCGGCCGGCTCAAGGAACCAGGCCCAGTTCCAGGGATGGGGAATCGGGTCGCCGGCCGCCCCGGCTGGACATGTCGCGAGCCCGAGAGTCGCAGACATCGCCTTCGCCGTGCGCAGGTCGAGGTGATCCTCGATGGTCTGCGTCCGTCCGACCCAGTCGTCCCACTGTCCGTCCGCCACCTTGTCTTCCTCCCGGGCCGTTCCGGCCACGCGTCTTTGGATGGGACATAGGGCGACGGCGGGCGGTGTCGAAACCTTTCCCGGCGAGGGCGTGGCGCACGGGCCGGGCGCGGTGGACAGCGCCCTCCGTTCAGACGGAAATGCCGGCCTTTTCCGCGTCTGCGAGGAAGGCGGCCAGCCCCTTGTCGGTCAGCGGATGTGCCGCCAGACCCTTCAGCACGGCGGGCGGCAGGGTCGCCACGTCCGCCCCGGCCAGGGCCGAAAGCTTCACATGGTTCGCGGTCCGGATGGAGGCGGCGAGAATTTCGGTCTCGAACAGGTAATTGTCATAGATCGTGCGGATCTCCTCGATCAGCGCCATGCCGTCGATATTGATATCGTCCAGCCGGCCGATGAAGGGCGAGATGAAGGCGGCGCCGGCCTTGGCCGCGAGCAGGGCCTGGTTGGCCGAGAAGCACAGCGTCACATTTACCGCTGTGCCGTCATCGGCGAGCGTCCGGCAGGCGCGCAGGCCGTCCCAGGTCAGCGGCAGCTTGACCGCCACGTTCGGCGCCAGTGCGGCGAGCACCCGGCCCTCGGCGACCATGGCGTCATAACTCGTCGCGACCACTTCCGCGCTCACCGGCCCCGGGACGATCTCGCAGATCTCCACGATCACATCCTTGAAGTCGCGACCCGATTTCGCGACCAGGGAGGGATTCGTCGTGACCCCGTCGATCAGGCCGGTGGCCTGCAATTCGCGGATTTCAGCCGTGTCGGCCGTATCGATGAAGAATTTCATGGACCAAGCTCCCTGTCCGGGACGCGCCTCGGCGCTCCCTCAGCCCATCGCCTACAGGCTCGGGAATTGCCGGTAAAGCCTGCAGGGCTCAGCCCGCTCCGGCCAGCCGTTGGGCCTCGCGAATATCCCCGCGCAGGACCAGAACGTCGATGGCTTCGGGCGCAGCCTGGCGCGCAGCCTCGACATCGGCCAGCGCCGCGTCAAAGCGCTCCGCACCGAAATAGGCCCTGGCCCGCAGGATCAGGGCATCGCCATGGCCGGGCCGATCGGCCAGCACGGCATCGAGATCGGCAATCGCTTCGCCCCAGTTCTCCGCCAGCACGTGCGCGCTCGCCCGGTCGAGCATCAGGCTGGTATCGCCCGGCGCGAGCTTCAGCGCATTGTCGAATGCGGTGACAGCCGGTTCGGCAAGCCCGCCGAGCAGCCAGGCGCTGCCGGCCTGGGCATGATACAGCGCACGATCCTCTAGCGAACCCGCATCGGGGGCTGCGGCCAGGTCTTCGAGCCGCGCGGCGCCCTCGGCGTGGTGGCCAATCTCGATCAGGGCCAGGGCGACGCAGTGGCGCGCCTTTGGCCGGTTGCCATTGCCGAGCCAGGCCAGCCCGTCCTCATAGGCGGCCTCGGGATCGGTCTCGAGCATTCCGATGCAGCGTTCCAGCCGCGCCGCCTCTTCCGCCGCGATGGCCTTGCCGGCTTCGGTCATCGGGGCGCCTTGCAGCAGCAGCGCCGACACCAATATGCCCAGTAATGACTGCATCACCCATGCTCCATGCGCTTGCCACAGCCGTAGCCTTGCCAGAGAGGGTCGCCAAATGACAGATGCGCAACGCAGCCTCTTCGCCTTCGGCCTCGGCTACTCCGCCCTTCGCCTCGCAGATCGCTTGCTGGAGGCGGGCTGGCAGGTTGGCGGCACGGTTCGTGGCACAGGCAAGGCCGATCGTCTCAACCATCGGGGCATCGCCGCCATCCCCTGGGCGGGCGACCCCGACGCGGCGCCCCGTCCGGCCGAAGGGACACACTGGCTGGTTTCGGTTCCCCCGGACGCAGCCGGCTGTCCCGCCTTCCGCGCCGTTGCCGACCAGGCCCCTGCCGCCGCCTCGGTCACCTATCTTTCGACCAGCGGCGTCTATGGAGACCTCGGCGGCGGGTGGGCGTTCGAGGACACGCCAGTCAATCCCGGCTCGGCGCGGGCCCGGGCCCGGGTGCTGGCCGAAGACCAGTGGCGCAGTGTGCGCCCCGATCTTGCAATTGTGCGCCTGCCGGGCATCTACGGGCCGGGCCGGTCGGCCTTTGATCGGCTGCGGCAAGGCACGGCCCAGCGCATCATCAAGCCCGAACAGGTGTTCTCCCGGGTGCATGTCGACGATATCGCCGGCGGCCTTGTGGCCCTGCTTGGGCGTGGCGTCCCGGGCGGGGTCTGCCATTTTTGCGATAACACGCCGGCGCCGCCGCAGGATGTGATCGCCCATGCCGCCGGGCTGCTCGGCCTTCCCGTGCCGCCTGACGAGCCTTTCGAGACGGCCGAACTGTCGCCCATGGCCCGGAGCTTCTATGCCGAGTGCAAACGGCTTTCCAACGCGGGAACCCGGGCCCGGCTCGACTGGCAGCCCGTCTATCCCAGCTATCGCGAGGGGCTTGCCGCGATCCTTGCCGGGGCGCCGGTCGGCGGCGACTGATGCGTCGGTGTGAGGTGCCAATCGGGAGACCATGGCCGCGCGACAGGTGTGGGTGAGGGGCTCAGAGCGACTTGACGACGTCCTCGACCATCTTCTTGGCATCGGCCAGCAGCATCATGGTATTGTCGCGAAAGAACAACTCGTTCTGGATGCCGGCATAGCCCGATCCCATGGAGCGCTTGATGAACAGCACCGTTCCCGCGGTCTCGACATCAAGCACCGGCATGCCGAAGATCGGCGATGAGGGGTCGTCCTTGGCCGCCGGATTGGTAACGTCATTGGCACCGATCACGAAGGCGACATCCGCGCTGCGGAAATCATTGTTGATGTCCTCGAGCTCGAACACCTCCTCATACGGCACCTGCGCCTCGGCGAGGAGGACGTTCATGTGCCCCGGCATCCGGCCGGCCACGGGGTGGATGGCGTACTTCACCTCCACCCCTTCGGCCTTGAGCTTGTCGGCCATTTCCTTGAGCGCATGCTGGGCCTGGGCGACGGCCATGCCATAGCCCGGAACGATGATCACCTTGGAGGCGTTCTTCATGATGAAGGCGGCATCCTCTGCACTGCCGCGCTTGTAGGGGCGGTCCACCTGGGGACCGCCCGCTGCGCTGGCGCTGTCATCGGCGCCGAACCCGCCGAGCAGGACATTGGCGAACGAGCGGTTCATCCCCTTGCACATGATGTAGGAGAGAATTGCGCCGGACGAGCCGACGAGCGTGCCGGTGATGATCAGGCCGAGATTGGACAGGGTGAAACCGAGCGCAGCCGCGGCCCAGCCGGAATAGGAGTTGAGGACCGCAATCACCACCGGCATGTCGGCCCCGCCAATTGGGATGATCAGCGTGATCCCGAGAACAAGCGCGAGTGCGACGACGCCCCAGAAGGCCCACTCGGCGGTGCCATTGCTCGAGGCCAGCACGACGATGAGCGCAACAATCCCCACGGCCAGTGCGACGTTCAGGAGGTGCCGGGCCGGCAACAGGATCGGCGCGCCCGACATGTTGCCATTGAGCTTCGCAAACGCGATGGCCGATCCTGAGACCGTGACCGCGCCGAGCAGGGCCGAGACGCAGATCTCGACGACCGAGCGCGACGAAATGCGGCCCGCGACCTCGGTCAGGGCGAGCTGGAAGCTTTCCGGCGAATAGAATGCGGCGGCGGCGACCAGCAGCGAGGCCCCGCCACCGAGCGCGTTGAAGGCACCGACGAGCTGCGGCATGTCGGTCATGGGCGCGCGGTCGGCCAGCCAGGCGCCGATGATCCCACCGGCCGCAAGGGCGCCGACAATCATCAGGAAGGTGACGGGTTCCAGATTGGGCGCGACAATGGCGAAGGTCGTCCCGAGCGCGACAACCATGCCGAAAATGCCAAGGCCGTTACCCGCTGCCGCGGTTTCCGGCTTGGACAGCCCCCGGATGGAGAGAATGAACAGCACCGCCGAGGCGGCGTAAAGAAGCGCGGCGAGATCAGCGGTCATGATTTCTTCCTGTACATGGCCAGCATGCGGCGGGTGACGAGGAAGCCGCCGAAGATGTTGATGGCAGCGAAGAAGACGGCGGCGGCACCGAGCCCCCGGGCGGTCCAGGTCTCGCGGGTCACCTCGCCATCCAGCGCGGTGGCGGCGGCGGCAATCACGCCGGCGACAACGACGATGGCGGAGATCGCATTGGTCACCGACATCAGGGGCGTGTGCAGGGCCGGGGTCACCGACCAGACGACATAATAGCCCACGAAGACGGCCAGCACGAAGATCACCAGCAGGAAGACGGTGGGGCTGGCCGCCGCGCCGGACGAGGCCGCCAGTGCCGGCGAGGCGAACAGGAAGGCCGCAAGCGCGGCGAGCAAGGGTCTCATGCTTTCAGCCTTTCATTCACGGTCTTGCCGCCACGCGTGAGCAGCATGGCCGTCACGATTTCATCATCGGTATCGAGATCGAGCCCGCCATCCTCTCCGGTGACCAGCGGCAGGAAGGCAACGAGGTTGCGCGCATACAGCGAACTGGCATCGGCCGGCAGCCGGGCTGGCAGGTTCGTGAAGCCGGCAATCCGGACCCCGCCCTCGTCAATGATCTCGTCGGGTCTGGAGAGGGGGCAATTGCCGCCCTGGGCGACGGCCATGTCGACGATCACCGAGCCTGGCCGCATCGATCTGACCATGTCTTCGGTGACCAGCACCGGCGCCGGACGGCCGGGGATGAGCGCGGTGGTGACCACGATGTCCTGCTTGGCGATATGGCCGGCGACCAGCTCGGCCTGCTTCTTCTGGTAGTCCTCGGACATCTGCTTGGCGTAGCCGCCGGCGGTCTCGGCGGCCTTGAATTCCTCATCCTCGACCGCGATGAACTTCGCGCCCAGCGAGGCCACCTGCTCCTTTGCGGCGGGGCGGACATCTGTGGCGGTGACGACCGCGCCGAGCCGGCGGGCGGTGGCGATTGCCTGCAGCCCGGCAACCCCGGCGCCCATGACGAACACCTTTGCCGGTGCGACCGTCCCTGCCGCCGTCATCATCATCGGCATGGCGCGGCCATAGATCTGCGCACCTTCGATCACCGCCCGGTAGCCGGAGAGGTTGGATTGCGAGGAGAGGGCATCCATGGCCTGCGCGCGCGTGATGCGCGGGGTGAACTCCATGGCGAGGGCTGTGATCGAGCGGTCATTCAGCGCCTTCGTTCCGTCGCCGAGGCTGAACGGGTCGAACAGGCCGATCACGGTCATGCCCTCGGGTAGAGCCCCGATCTCGCCTGTTGAAGGGGCGCGGACCTTCAGCACCATGTCGGCACCGGTGGCGGCCTGCGCGGGGCCGTCGGCCACGCTCGCCCCGGCCTCCGTATAGGCGGTGTCGATGAAGCCGGCGGCCACGCCCGCGCCGGATTCGACTGTCACACTGTGTCCGTCGCCAATCAGGCGCTTCACCGAATCCGGTGTCGCTGCGACACGCGTCTCTCCACTGGCCGTTTCTTTCAGTACCGCAAGCTTCATGGGTTTGACCTGTTGACGGTGGAATGGGTATCGAGTCGGACCAATTGAGTGTTTATTTCCAAAATCGGCTTCGACAAGGGTACAAAACAAAACAGTTTTTCTAATTCGTCCGCCTCGGGCCGACGATCTGCCACGGATCCGGGCCATCGCAGCACACCAGCCAGCGCCTCGGATCCCTCCACCGGCACCGCAAGGCGCGCGTGTCCCGGACGCCCCCTCCCGTATGGTGACCGGTGGACAGACCTGTACTTCGTGGCTACCGAACAGGCGACATCCAGCACGGCAATGACGAAACGGCACAAGGGAGGAAAAGCATGGGACTCTTCGATCTCAGCGGCAAGACAGCCATCATCACGGGGTCCTCGCGCGGGATCGGCAAGGCAATCGCCGAGACCTTTGCCGATCACGGGGCCAACGTCACGATCTCTTCGCGCAAACCCGGCCCCTGCCAGGAGGTTGCCGCAGCGATCAATGACAAGCAGGGCCGCGACTGCGCCATTGCCGTGCCTGCCAATATTTCCTCCAAGGAAGAACTGCAGGCCATGGTGGACGCGACGAAAGACAAGTTCGGCCAGATCGATATCGTGGTCTGCAATGCCGCCTCGAACCCCTATTATGGGCCGATGGAAGGCATTTCCGATGACGCCTTCGAGAAGATCCTGTCCAACAACATCATTTCGAACCACTGGCTGATCCAGATGTGTGCGCCGGAGATGCGCGCCCGCAAGGACGGGTCGGTCATCGTGGTCTCCTCGATCGGGGGGCTGCGGGCTTCGCCGGTGATCGGGGCCTACAACATCTCGAAGGCCGCCGACTTCCAGCTCGTGCGCAACCTGGCAGCCGAATACGGACCGGAGAATGTGCGTGTCAACGCCATTGCGCCAGGCCTGATCCGCACCGATTTCGCCCGCGCACTCTGGGAAAACCCCGAGACCCTGAAACGGGCCACCGCCGGCACGCCCCTCAAGCGGATTGGTGAACCCGAGGAACTTGCCGGTATCGCGGTCTATCTCGCCGCACCGGCCGGCAGTTTCACCACCGGCCAGATGTTCGTGGTCGATGGCGGCCAGACGATCACCTGATGGCGCGCGACGCTCAAGGCCGGGTGATCGAGCCCGGCCCGTACAATGCCTTTTTCCGGGGTTTTCTCGATGGCCTCGCAGCCGGCGAATGGGCGGGCAAGCCCCAAGCCCTGAAGACCCTCGGCATCATGCCGGAGCTCTGGCTCCGGGAGGTGGGACGTGGCCGGGTGGTCTATGAATGGCCGAATGACGGCTCCCGGGACATCCAGCCGGGCCGGGCCTTCGGCGGCTGGGTCGGCGCCCTGTCCGATCATGTCGTGTCGATCTGCATGTTCTCGGCCCTCGACGAGGGCGAGCATTTCACGACGCAGGATCTGCAGATCAAGCTGTTCCGACCGGTCGGCGGGGAGGTGGTACGGATCGAGGCCGATGTGGTGAACCGGTCGAAGACGACGGGCTATGTCGAGGCGCGCTGGATCCTCGAGACCGGCAAGATGGCGGCCAAGGTGATGGCGTGGAAGGCGATCCGCACTCTTGATGATCTTGCGCCGCGCTCCTGAATCTCCTCATTGGGAGAGGTGTAGCGGGAAAGGGTGATCCGAAGTCGGGGCCCTGCGCGATCGCATTCGAGGAGAGCCCATGGCGGTGACAATCTTTCCCGTGATCATGGCGGGTGGCGCCGGCACGCGCCTGTGGCCGATGTCCACCCAGTCGAACCCGAAACAGTTCCAGCGCCTGCTCGGTGAGCATACCCTGTTCCAGGAAACGGTGCTTCGGGTGCGCGGTGCGATCACCGGGGACGTGGCCTTCGCTGCCCCCAGCGTGATCGGCGGGGCGAACTATCGCGAACTGATCGAGATGCAACTCGCCGAGGTTGGTGTTCCGGCCCACCGGATCGTGCTGGAGCCGTTCGGGCGCAACACCGCGCCGGTGGCGGCGGTGGCCTCGGCGATTGCCGGAGACGGGCCTGCTGGTGAGGGGCCTGCCGATGAAGGGTCTGCGGGGAACGACAGGCTGGTGCTGCTGCTGCCGTCGGATCATTTCATGGGAGATGCCGAGGCATTCCGACAGGCTGTTGCGGCGGCTGCGCGGGCCACGATTGATGGCGGCCTCGTGACGACGTTCGGCATCGAGCCGACCCATCCCGAGACGGGCTATGGCTATATCCGGCGGGGGGCAGGGATCGACGGCGCCCTGTCAGCCTGCGACGCGTTCGTGGAGAAGCCGGACCGGGAGACGGCCCTCGCCTATCTCGCCGACGGACGCTATGCGTGGAATGGCGGGATCTTCCTGTTTCCGCCAGATGTCATGGCCCGTGAACTCGCCGCCCATGCGCCGGCCATCCTCGATGCGACACGTGCGGCGCTGGAGGCCGGTTTCGCGGCTGGCGCTGCGGACCATGCGGTCACCCTGCTCGATCCCGATCTCTTCCGGACCTGCCCCGACCTGTCGATCGACTACGCTGTCATGGAGAAGACCCGCCATGCAGCGGTTTACGGGCCCCTGCGGTGCGGCTGGAGCGATATCGGCTCCTGGTCCGCGCTCGCCGGTCTCGATCCCGAACAGCAGCGGGGCGATGTCATCGCGGTCGGTACGGAAGATTGCTACCTGCGCAGCGAGGACGGAACGCTGCTTGCGGCGGTGGGCGTGTCGGGACTTGTGGTCATCGCCTGCGGCGGCAGCGTGCTGGTTGCACCGAAGGACCGGGTGCAGGAGGTAAAGGCGGTCGTCACCGCACTCCGGGCCGCCGGACGCACCGACCGGCTTTGACCGCGGCGCGACGCGATCATGCCGGCACTGTTTCGATAGGCTCGACCTCCAGGCCTGCATCCATTCCTTCCGGCCACCAGGACAGGGTGCGCGACAGCGTGACATCGCGGAGTTCCAGCGTGACGCTCTGCGCGTCTGCGACCGACAGCTGCGCCCGCAGCCGGGGGTGCGAACGACGGAAGGTGTGGGTCATGGCGAGCCGGTTCTCGCCAGCCTGGAGGGAGACGCGGGTCTGGGCACCCTCGTACTCGCCAATGCCGTGCCGGGACAGGCTGATCGTCGCCTGACAGGGCGAGGAGGCGTGCACGAGCAGGTCGGCGGTAAACGCGTCCTCGATCTCTATGCGGGCATCGAAGATCACCAGCAGCCGGCTCTCCGACCCGGCGCCCGCCAGGCTGAATGTGCGCTCGTCCAGCTTGCGGGCGCCGCCCTCGGGCATCAGGATGAAGGCCGTGGCCACTTCGGGGTCGAAGACCGGCGCAGGCGTTTCGCCCCGCCTGGCAATGGCTCTGAGGCGCAGGGTGCCGGGTGAGACCCACTCCTCGCCGATGCAGGCCTGAAGCGTTCTGGCATACTGGCGACCGTGAATGATCACGGCATCGGGATGGGCTGCCAGCGTGTCCTGCACCCGCACGCCCTCGCACCCGGCCAGGTCCTCGGCACCGGACAGGTTCACGATCGCCTCGCTGGCTCGGAAGCGCCGGCCATGGGCCTGGTAGTGCCGCCAGGGGAGATTTCGTGCATGACTGTCGGCCTGCGCCCAGTGACGTGCCAGCACGCAATCATAGGCGATGCGCGGATCCTCGGCCTCGATCACTTCCATCAGGAGCGGCTCCCACTCTGATCGCAGGAAGGCCTGGAATCCGTCGTCACCGACGCGGTAAAGAGCATTGCCGTTGAGATGCCGGGCGAAGCGCCGGTCGAGTTGCGCCTGCCCAAGATAGGGGCTGCCGATCACCCAGCTTTCCGCGTCCCACCGTGCCAGGGCATCGAGCGCGGTGAGCCAGCCGGCCCGGACCGGCGCGCAGTCGGTCTCCATGAAGAAGATGAAATCGGGATAGCGCGCGCCGAGTGCCTGCATGGAAGCAAAGAATTGCAGGTTGGGCCCGGACTTGAATCCGGCCTCGCCCGGGGCGGTGACATAATCGCGCTTGTAGACGTCGGCCTCGTCATCGAGATCGGCCGACAGGAAGACCGGTTCGCCGCCGCGGAACATCGTCTTGAGATAGGTGGTCGACTGGAACGTCTCGAGGATCTGCTGGCGGGCGGCCGGGTCCGGCGCCTGCGAGAAGATGAACACGAGATCGGTGCGGCCATAGGCGCTGCGCTGCAGCACCGGATGATAGGCCGGCAGGTCCCACAGCCGGAGATTGCGGCAGATATCGTCGACCTCGAAGGTGGTGGTCGGCACGGCAATGGCGCCAATGCCGGCCTCGCCGAGAAAGGCGGCCGGCCGCTGGTAGGGCAGGATGCCGAGATCATGCAGTCGGGACCTGGTATTGAGGTTCACGACCGATGCATCGAGGCCCTGGATGGCAAGATCGTCGCGCAGGACCTCGAAGGCCTGGACGTGCAGGTTGCCTTCGTGCTCGGCCGGGTTGGGGATGTTGTAGCGGTCGCCTGGCTGCTGGTAATCGTCAAAGAAGTAGTTCGGATTGTGCCGGACCGGCTCGGCGATCTCCAGCTTCAGCCCTTCGCCGGCCTTCGCCTCGGGCAGGACCTCGACATATTCGAGGTCGATGCCCAGCAGCCCGATGTCGGTGTAGCCCTGGAACAGGCCATAGCGCACGGCAAAGGCGCCGGTGGTCAGTTTCCTCGGGTTGGACGCCATGAAGGCCGGATGCCGGATGTGCGGCTTGTCCGAGCCGAGCGGCGCCAGCTTGGCTGCGAGCGTGCCGTGGAACTGCTCGCGAAAATAGACATTGTCCATGTTCGCAAGGTCCGGCTGGAACTCGAGGATCCTGGCCAGCGTGAACACGCTCTGCACCTGTCCGGACGTTATAAGTCGGAGGATTTCGGCGTGGTGGGTTTCGATCAACTGGTCATCGACGCAGCAATAATGGGTCGGATACCATCCGATCCGGTCCCAGTAGCGATAGGCCGCATTCATGCCGAGCGTGTCGACACTGCCGGTGCGGGTAAAGTCGAACCCCCTGAGGCTCGGCCCGTTGCCGAAGACAAGGAGTTTGCGATCGCGCGGTGGGATCATGCGGGGGGCTCCGTCTGTGACCGGGACTTGCGTACCGGCGTGACCCTTCTAAGAGGAGAGTGGCAGGGATGAAACCGTCATGCCACAGATGCGTCCTGTGCATGCGCCGGATCCCTCATTTGCTGTGCATCCTGCACAAGCACAAGGTCGCCCGCCCCTGCCGGTCCGCACGGAACGGCGTACAACAGAACCAGTCGGTGTCGCTATGCTGATCGTCAATAATGGGTATGGAAAATCCGGGACAACGTGGATCCAGCGCGGCCTGCGCTATTATTTTGCCTTCCGCCCCTTCGACAAGGCCTACCAGAATCCCCGGCTTGCGAATGCCTCGATCGAGCCCCAGCAGATCCTGACATTCACCTCCCGGGTCGATATCCAGGCAGTGGATTACTATTCGAAATCGCACTGGAAGGCGAACGAGCCGATCGAAGGGGGACGGCTCGCCCAGGCGCTGCTGAAGGTGCCCGGCGTGGTCGTGATCAATTCGATCCGCAATGTCGGCGACTCCGTCGTCTCCTGGTACCACCACCGCAAGCGCGAGGGTGAAACGCGCGAGTTCGAACCCTGGTTCTGGGATGTCGGTGCGGGCTTCGTCCACCAGTACATGAACCACCACATGTCCTGGGCGCACACCGACAGCCCACCCTTCCTGTTTTCCTATGAGGAGCTGAAGCGCGGGCCCTACGAGGCGTTTGCCCGCTTCCGTGAGCATGTGGGGCTGGAAGATGACCGGTCCGCGGATGCATTCAATGAATACATGGATTTCAACGTCTCGAAGACGGAGACGCAATCGGTCCACATGCGAAAGGGCATTGTTGGCGACCGGGTGAATTATCTCACCGCCCCGATTGTGGCCCACATCGAGGAGGCCTTCCTCAAGCGCCGCTTTTACGACAAGTGTGCGGCTTATTTCGATGCTCAGGGGATCGACCGCGCCGACCTCGTACTGAACGGACAGGCCGACGCTGCGCCGCACGGTCCGCCCGACCCGGCCTGACAAGCCAGACCCCGCGATGCACCCGACCTCGCCCGATGGACCCGACCGCGCCTGAAAGGACGTCTTCCATGAGCCAGACGCAACGTTCCGGCAGCCCGATCCGGCTGCTTGTGCTCGATTTCACTCCCGCCGGTGACGGGACCGCGACAGGCGAACTCAAGGCCGCAATCTTTTACGGACTCGGCGACGTGCCGATCATGCAGGTCAGCCAGTCAGGGGAAGCCTTCCAGTATGCGTTTCCCAACGACCAGCCCGGCCTGAAACAGCCTGCCGGTCCTGCGGACCTGCTGATTCAACTCGACTGGTTTGCTCCGACCGTGATCCTCGCGCGTCCGACGATCGAGGCCGAACCGCTCTGGCTGCTCGCCCTGGCGCTGCGGGCGCGCTACGATATCCCCGTGCTTGTCTGGCTCATGGACGACTGGCTGTCGATGATCGGTGAGCCCGCCCGGCGTAAGGCCTTCGAGGACTCGCTCGCCGAGGTGTTCGCGCAGACAGGACACGGTCTGAGCATTTGTGACGAGATGTCCGAGGCGTTCGGCGCGCGGTTCGGCATCCCCTTCACGGCCATTGCCAACGGGATTGACCCGGACGGCGAGTTCGCCCGCTTCTCCCCGCGTGTCAGCGATCCGGATACGCCGTTCGTGCTCCGCTATGCCGGCGCGCTGGCCCACAATATGGGCGTCGATACGCTCGAATCGGTGGCCCGCACGGTCTGCAAGCTGCGCCGCGACGGCGTCGATATCTGTCTCGAGATCAAGAGCCGGCCCTACTGGCTGGAACAGCAGGGCGCCCGCTTCGCCGGGCTCGAAGGGGTGCAGGCAAGCGCAACGGCCATGGCGCGGTACCCCTATCTCACCTGGCTGTCGGAGGCTGACTGCAACCTCATCTGCTACAATTTTTCCGACAGTTCGAAACGGTATGTCCGCTTTTCGCTGGCCAACAAGCTGCCGGAACTCCTCGGAGTGGGGGCGCCGCTGCTCGGGATCGGGCCGGCCGAGTTGCCCACCATCGCCCGGATCCGTGACCTTGGTGCCGGCTTCCACCTGTCCAATCCGCATCCCGAAGCGATCGAGCGGTGCCTGCATGACCTTGTGGTCAAACGCCATGCGCTGCAGGCGGTTGCCCGGCGTGGATGCGACGTCGCAGCACGGCATTTCAACCTGCATGACATTCGCGCCCGCTTTCTCGACACGCTGCAGCAGGTGGTTGCCGGTCACACTCCGCTCGGCAAGGACGCGGGACCGGCCACGCTGAGAGCGGCACGCGGGTTCGATGCGGCTCTCGCAGGGTTCGACCTCGCCGAAATCGCGCGGCCGACGGTGGTGCCCGCCGGCGCCGGCCGGATCGAAACGCCGCCCCGCGTGCGCGGGGAGCACGCGCACGCCGATGACGGCCGTAGCGACCCGGTGCCGCCGCGTCCAACGCGCGAAACTGCCGGCCTTTCCGGCACCGTGGAGCCGCTGGTGGGGTTCCGCAGGCGGCTCCCCCAGTCCGCGCCCCTGTCCGGCCGGCAGGCGGCCCAGGCAAGCCTTGCCGCCGGCCTGCCGCTGGCGCTGGATCGACCCGTCAGCCTGCAACGTCCATGGCTGGCGCCAAAGGAGGGTGAGGCGAAAGCCTTCAGCAAGGCGGCCCGGGACCGCGCCCGCCAATTCGCTGCGAACCTCGACACGGCGGATGCCAGCCCCGCCACAGAGCGGGAGACCATACCGGAAGAAGCGTTCCAGCCTGTCCGCTGGCTGAGGATCGAAGCCAGGAACGGCGCGCTCCTAGCCGGCCACAACCGAAGCGGCTTTGTCATCGAACGCAATGGCGCCCCATCGGCGGAACACGCGGTGCTCGTGCCTGAGCTGGAGGAACCGGTGAAGGGCCTGCGCGTCGAGATCAGTGCGATTCAGGGCAAGGCGGAACTGCAGTGCGGGGGCGAGGTCCTGCTCTGGTTCGAACGGCCCGGCCGTTATGACCTCGTCTTCCCGCGCCCGCGCCGGATCCACAAGATCGGCATTCGCTGCCGGGACAGCCTGCGGGCACGCCTGTCGGTGCGCGTATTTCTCCAGGCGCCGGCGAAGGAGACCGCGCCGACCGGATAGAACAGCTTCGGAGCGGACGGGGTCTGCTTGCGAACGGATATGTGCGCACGAGCAAGGTTCCAGGGCAATGATCTGGCTTGAAACGAAAGACCAGTGCCTTTGGCCCCAGGCTCAGAAGGATCGCGGCAGGCCGAGCACGTGCTCGGCAACATAGGACAGGATGAGATTGGTCGACACCGGCGCGACCTGGTAGAGCCGCGTCTCGCGGAATTTGCGCTCGATGTCATAGTCCCGGGCGAAGCCGAACCCGCCATGTGTCTGCAGACATTCATTCGCCGCCTGCCAGCTCGCATCGGCTGCCAGCAACTTGGCCATGTTGGCCTGCGCGCCGCACTCCAGTTCGGCATCATAGCGACGGCAAGCCTCAAAGCGCATGAGATTGGCCGCCTCGATATTGATGAACGCCCGCGCAATCGGAAACTGCACGCCCTGGTTCTGTCCGATCGGCCGGTCAAACACGATGCGCTCGCCGGCATAGGCCACCGCCCGGTCGATGAACCAGTACCCATCGCCGATGCACTCGGCCGCAATCAGGGTGCGTTCGGCATTGAGGCCGTCGAGGATGTAGCGAAAGCCGCGTCCCTCCTCGCCGATCAGGTTTTCCGCCGGAACTTCCAGCTCATCGAAGAAGACCTCATTGGTCTCGTGACCGACCATGTTGGCGATTGGCCGGATCTCCATGCCGTGGCCGAGGGCGTCCTGCAGGTCGACGATGAACACCGACAGCCCCTCGGACTTGCGCCGGACCTCCGATAGCGGGGTTGTGCGGGCAAGCAGGATCATCAGGTCGGAATGCTGGATGCGGCTGATCCAGACCTTCTGGCCGTTGATGACATAGCGCTCGCCCCTGCGAACGGCCGTGGTGCGGAGCTTCGTCGTGTCGGTCCCCGTGGTCGGCTCGGTCACGGCCATGGACTGCAGGCGCAGCTCGCCACTGGCGATCTTTGGCAGGTACAGCGCCTTCTGCGCCTCCGAGCCGTGGCGCAATAACGTTCCCATATTGTACATCTGGCCGTGGCAGTGGCCGGCATTGCCGCCCGCGCGGTTGATCTCCTCCATCACGATGGACGCCTCGGTGAGCCCCAGACCCGAGCCGCCATAGGCTTCGGGGATCATGGCGGCGAGCCAGCCGGCCGCTGTCAGCGCATCTATGAAGTCTTCGGGATAGGTCTCGTTGGCCGCATGCTGGCGGTGGTACTCGGCCGGGAAGTCTGCACACAGGGCGCGCAGGGCGGCGCGCAGGTCGTCATGCTGGTCGGGGGCGCTGGTCTGCATGGCGTTGGGTCTCTCCGTGTTCGGGCCGGCCGGGCTGCAACGTGACAATCGCAGCGAAAGGACCGCTGTTGCAAGGCGCTCAGCCTGCGGCAAGCGCGGCATGGTGGGCGGGATCGGCGATGGCCAGCAGGCGATCCTCGCGCTCGGAAAGGCTGGCCCCGCGCAGGTCGGCGACGCCGTGCTCGGTCACCACCAGCCCGATATCGGCCCGGGGGGTTGTGACCGGTCCCGAGAGGCTGCGGACAATGCGGCTCCGCCCGCGGGCGGTCGATGGCAGGGCGATGATCCCCAGCCCGCCATTCGAGGCAGCCGCTCCGCGCAGGAAGTTCCCCGACCCGCCAATGGCCCCGACATAGCGGCCGCCCGCCAATTCGGCATTCACCTGGCCGGTCAGGTCGACTTCGATCGCCGAATTGATCGCCACGAACCGGTCGATCCGGCGCAGGACGTCATGGGCATGGACATAGCTGGTGGGCCGCAGGCTGAGCGCGTCGTTCCGGTCGGCCCACGCCATCAGGTCCGGCCCGCCGGACAACAGCCCCGTGACGATCTCGCCGCGATCGATGGACTTGCGCGCATTGGTGACCACGCCCGCCCGGTGGAGGTCTGCGATCTCGCGTGTGACCAGTCCGGAATGGATGCCCAGATCGCGGTGGTTGCCGAGCGCGGTCAGGATGGCCGCAGGCAGGCTGCCGATCCCGATCTGGAGGGTCGACCCGTCCTCGATGAGACCGGCGACATGGGCGGCGACCGCCCGCTCCACCGGCCCGGGTTCGGTCTCGGGCAGGGACGGGCAGGGCAGGTCTGTCCGCACAATGAGGTCGAGGTCTTCGCGGCGGACATCTCGGCCTGACCCGGTCTGCGGCAACTGGCTGCTGACCTCGGCGATCACAAGGCGAGCCCGCGCCATCAGGTCGGCGGGGTATTCGGCTCCGGCACCGAAGCTGAAATGGTCGGCATCGGCCCCCGGCGCGAGCGATATGAGCAGCACGAGATCCTCGGCCGCAAGCCTGTCGGCGAGGGCGGAATAGTGCAGTGGGAGAATGTCGAGCGCGTTGCCAAGGCTGCGGTTCCGCGCGGTACCGCAATAGGAGAGGTAGGTGATGGTGTCGGTGAAGGCGGCATCGACACTGGCGCCATAGCTGATGCCGACAAAGGCGCGGAAGGGACCGACGGCGTGCCGGGCCGCGACCAGCGCGCTGGTAAGGCCAGTGGGTTCGGCCGTTGCCTGGGCCCACACGACCAGGGTCCGCGGCCCGACCAGGGACGGCCAGTCAATCGTCGTGAGCTCGGTTTCGCGTCCCGCCCTCATGTCGTGCCGGCTTCAGAAAGACAGCGGGATGGGCGGATCGGCATGGGTCGGTGGGCTCTCGGCTGCAGGACGGGTACCGGGTTTACAGCAGCCGGCGGGCAGGCGTTCAAGCCTGACGGGTCGCAAGGGGGGCGGCGCGGCAGGCAAGCGGTGGGTCGGTCAGAGCTCGATCCGCCGTTCTGGCTGCGCCGTGCGTCTCCGGCTGGCCTGGCGTTCGTGCCGGGGAGGCAGGCAGAGGATTGCCGCAAATGTCGCTGCAATGGTGGCATACAAGGGGGCGTGCAGCGGATAGTCGACCATGCAGTGCAGCAGGACGACCAGGCCGGCAATGCTTGCGGCCCGGCGGATCCGTCCCTCATGATTGGTTTTCGTGCGCCAGGCCGCCAGCGCGAGGTAGGCCCAGAGCGAAATGGCCGCGATGGCCAGCAGGACGCCGACAATCCCCAGTTCGACGTACACCTGGATGAACTCGTTGTGGGCCGCGTTCATGTACCGGCTGGAGATCATCCCCTCGGTCTCGTAAAGCGGGTAAACGTATTCGAAGGCGCCGAGGCCCGTCCCGAATGGCAGGTGGTCGCCCGCGATGGCGAGACTCTGGCGCCAGACCTGCGGGCGCGAGGCCGGCGCGTCGACATCAATCCAGCCCATTTCGGGGTTGAGGCCGACAAACAGCGTCGCGGCAAGACCCCCGAACAGGGCCACGACCAGGACCGGCACAGTGATGGTGAGGGACCGACTGACCTTGCCCGGAAGCGCCATCAGGACGCACAGGGGAACGACGCCCGCCAGCAAGGCGTAGCCCGCCAGCGAACCGGCTGCGATGATCCCGGTGACCAGCAGCAGGAACAGGCCTGCCGAGAGGATGAAAAGGCCGATCTCGCCATCGCTGCTGCCGATCTCGCTCCGCTTGTCCAGCAGCAGCGCGAGCGAAATCGGCAATACCATGACGAGAAAGCCGGCCTGGTGGTTGGGATTCGAGAACAGGCCGAGCGGCTGCCCGGACCGGCCATAGAGGTAGAGGGGGGAGTCGGAGCCGGCAAAGAGCTGGGCGAGGCCGAGCCCGGCACTGGCGGCCGCGAGCGTGACGACCAGCCAGCAGACAGCCTCGACGGTCTGCGACCAGCGGGCCGTCGTCACGGCCGCGAACACGGCGAGTGCCGGCAGCATGGCCAGAACGGCTGCAAGCGTTTCGGCCGGTGCCAGGCTGATCCCCATGCCGGACCGGTCCAGTCCCAGCATGGGCTGGGCGGCCGTGACCAGGGCATGCGGTGTGCCCTCGCGCCAGTCGAGACCGGGCAGGCTGACAAGCTGCAACAGGCTGTAGAGGCCGAACACCAGCATCGCCGCGAGCGCGCCGATCGCAGCCATGCTCCAAGGGACCGGGCGTGCCCGGACAGCCAGCCACAGCAGCAGCGGTATCGCCGCCAGCTGGATAAAGGCATGCCGCTCAATGCCGACCAGGCTCGACCCGCCGAAGGCTGCAGCGACCAGAAGGACCAGTCCGACGAGTATGACATCAACCCGGTTGATGATCTCTGCGGGGAGCGAGGGGGATGCCATGCGCGGATCTTTTTCCTAGGTGTCGTCCGGCTCGAGCGAGGCCAGGGACAGGCCCGTCAACTGCAGACGCGAGGTGGCCGGTAAAAGGCCGGGCACGGCCCGGAATTCGAGGTGGGCATAGTCGCAACCGGCCCCGGTGTGGGTGAAGTCATGCTGCACGCGGCCCTCGAGAATGGCGTCCGGCTCCAGGGACCATTCCGCGATGAGTGGGCCGGGTTCGGCGCCACTCGCGCACCGAATGCGGAAGCCAAACCCGGCGGATTCGGGATTGAAGGTCCCTTCGAACCCGGCTTCGAGCCGATAGGTGCCCGGTGAAAGCGGGAAGACCTGCTCGGCCAGGGCAACGCGGCCGCGCCCGAAATACGACACGTCCAGACCGCCCTCTTCAGCCAGTTCCGCATAACGCGTATTGACCCGCCAGTTGAAGGGCTCGTGGCCTGGCTGGCCCGTGAAGCCGGCATCGTAGGGCACCGCAATGTTGGCATCGGTTGGCAGGGCCGACAGGAAGGTGAGATAGGCGGTGTCGATGTCGCCATCGCGTATGTAGCGGTCGAGCAGGATATCGATCCGCTCGGGCCAGCTCTCGAACAGCGACTGCAGGAACCCGGTATCGATGGTCGACCGGGCGAGAATGATGAGGACAGGTTCCTTCCACGGCGGATCGGTCGTCACCGCCCGCCGGATCGCCGGCCAGGCAGCGCGGTCCTGGACGAGCCTGAGAATGGCGGTGTGGTAGGTTTCCTGTCCGCCCGGATCGATGCGCGAGAGCAGTGTGATCTGGTCGAGCGCCTCGTCGAAGGCGCCGACCGCAACGAGCTGGTTGACCACGTGCATCCGGGCCGCCCGGCTGCGCGGCTGGAAGGACAGTGCGGTCAGGGCGGCGCGGTTCGCCGTTTCCGGGTTGCCCTCGGCCGACTCGACCAGCTGGACCAGCGTGTAGGGCAGCGGATCGAGCGGGTGGGCGCGGGCAAGCGCGCGTCCGCGGTCCAGGGTTTCCGCCCGGATCTCGCCGGCCTCCCGGTCCTCGCCGAACGCTGCCAGCAGGCTGTCGACCTGGTAGCGCACGGGTGCGAGCCGCGGCGCATGCTCAACCAGTCTATCGGGCATGAGGATCCGCGCGATCAGGAGCAGGCCTGCCGCGAGGACGATGGCGACAATCACGCTCCTTAGGACCAGCCTCGCGTACACCAGTGATCTTTCCCTCCCATCGGTCCCATCATGCGTTGATGGACGGATGCCGTGCCCTCCACCCGATTGTGCAACGCCACCGGCCCTCATACGGGCTTGTTGCAACATGTGATAGCCGAGGGCCGGGATTTCGCACAATAGGCGGACAGGTTCACGTCGGTTGCTTGCGCAGCGCAAGTCCCGTGATGCACAGGAATTCGCAGCCCGTCGCCGGGCTCAGGCGATGAGTTGATACTCGCTTTTCACGCCCGGCTGCGCGTCAGGTGTGCTGACCCGGCCATCCCGGACAAGCTGGATCATGTGGCCAAGCACGGAGTGGCACGCCGCAGGGTGGAGGCTCTTGTCGATGGCGGCGTAGATGACCCCGACCATGTCCGGGATGGTCCGGTCGCCCGCTTCCAGCCGCGTGATGATCGCCGCCTCGCGGGCCTTGCGATGGTCGATATAGGCCTGCACGAAAGCTGCGGGATTTTCGGTGACGGGCGGGCCATGGGTCGGCCAGATGGTCGAGAAATTCCGGTCGCGGACCTTTTCGAGGCTGGCAAGATAATCGGCCATGTTGCCGTCGGGTGGGGAAATGACCGTGGTGGACCAGCCCATCACATGGTCGCCGGAGAACAGGGCATTCTCCTCATGCAGGGCATAGCAGACATGGTTGGAGGTGTGGCCCGGCGTTTCTATCGCTTCCAGCGTCCAGCCCTTTCCGGTTGCCGTCCAGCCGTCGGAGATCGTGACATCTGGCCGGAAGGAAAGATCGTCGCCTGCCTCCATGCGCACTTCCGACTCCGTCGGTATGGCCGGCCCCTTCGCGAACACCTTGCAGTCTGCCCAGTCGGCCAGCGGGTGGGCCAGCGGGGAATGATCCAGGTGCGAATGGGTGACGAGGACGTGGCTGACCCGTTCGCCATCGAGAGCTCGCTTCAGCGCCTCGAAATGCGCGTCAATAAGCGGGCCGGGGTCGATCACGGCGACTTCATCCCGGCCAATGATGTAGACGCCTGTACCAGTATAGGTGAAAGCGCCGGGATTGTTGGCGATGACGCGTCGGATGAGCGGCGACACCTGGTCCACGCGCCCATACTCAACATCGATCTGCCGAACGAAGGGAATGCTCATCTCGAGGTCTCATTGGCTTGCCGCAGCAATCTTGCATCGCCGCGGCCCTGGTGTCTCTCTTGCGGCCCGCCCGCCAAGGCCCTGTTGTTGGGACTCATGCGCGATCGCCGCTTTCCGCCGTGGGTCGGGGACCGCGCCGTCGCCGATCCTTACCCGGGCTCACCCGTCCTTTCCGGGTGCCAGCCGGCCCGCGAAGGCCCTGGCCATGCGTCGAGTCGCCTTGAGCTTGTCTCCGATCTTCAGCGCCAGGGGCGGACCCATGTCCGTCTTGTTGGCATCCACGATATAAATTCGCCCATCCGAGCGGTCCCTTAGGACGTCGACCCCGCCCCAGTCCAGCCCCATCGCGTGCGCGAAGTCCCGGATCACGCAAAGTTCATCTTGAGAGTAGGTCGCCGCCGGCCGGTCGAGGCGGACATCGCTGTTCTCGTTCAGGAACCGGCGCTCCAGCGGCCGCCGCTTGCGGAACACCACTGTTGGTTCGCCGCCAACGATGCAGCACCGCAGGTCTTCCACCAGGCCACCCTCGATCTCGTTGTCGATCAGCCGCTGGTAGGCCTTGCCAGGTTGCGCAGGCACTGGCCCCTCGATGATCCGGCCGTCATGGGCGGCATTGAGCTCCGACTTCTCGACCATGGGGCCGCGATGGGTCGCCGGATCCACGGACAGGTCATAGCCGGCAACCTGCGAAAAGACCTCGGCCACGCGGCTCTTGGAGACATCGTCGCACGCGAAGTTGACCAGGCGCGCCTCGCCGTTCACCGTCGGCATATGGTTCGACGTGGTGGTTGCATCCTCGAACTGGAAGACGATATCGGCACGGCTCACATCATCGATCAGCCGGGCGCCGGCGGCATGCATGACCGGCCAGATGAAATACCAGGGCCGCGGCTTGTCCGGATAGAAGGCAATGGTCGGCCGCCTGTGGCCCGACAGCCGCCGCCAGGTCCGCCACGACTGGGCCAGAACGTAGAACGAGAACCAGGCGAAGAAGTCGTGGGCGAGGCTCCAGCGCGCCGGGACCGTATGGCCGGTCTTCTTGACCAGGAAGCCGCCGTCCACGATCTTGAAATCGGACGTCCAGAATCGGTTCGGCATCTCATTGACTCCTGGGCGGTAACAATTTGGACTGGCCTATACACAGCCACTTGCCAGACTCAATCTTGACATTGTGGCCAAACTGCGCCGTCATTGATCGTTCGCTCACAAGAGCTCACGCAGGCTGGAGAGATCGTATCCGGCTCCGGCGGCCGCGTTGATGATATCGTCGGCCGTGCCCTGCCCGCCATGCACAAGCGCCCAGGCGGTGATGGAGCGGGTGCCGGTACGGCAATAGGCGAGGATCGGACTGGGTGCCTCGGCGAGGATTGCCGCTGTCCGCTCGACGATCTCGGGCGTGGGTGCGCCGGAAAACGGCAGCGCGACGAAGGTCAGCCCCAGCGCTTCAGCCCGTGCCCGGATAGGGCCCATGCGCGGCTGGGTTACCCCACCCTCGCCATCGGGCCGGTTGGCCACGATGGTCTGGAAGCCGGCGTCAGCGATCGCGTCGACATCGTCGGGCCCGATCTGGGGTGCCACGGCGAAGTCTGCCGTGACGGATCTTATATCGGCCATGACGACGGCCTCCCTGGAGCGCATGCAGGCCATTGACAAGGGACTGCTTCACGCGAAAAGTTAAGGTCGATGGCGGGCCCTGCCAACCGGTTTCCGGTCATAAATCAGTGAAGACGAAGGGGATACCCGTGAGCGGTTTCCGCAGGATTCTGGCGCGCGTGCCGCTCTGGTTCACGTTTCGGCGTCTGCTGATAGCGATCCCGACTCTGCTGGCCATCATTACCGTGGCCTTCTTCATGATGCGCGCTGCGCCGGGCGGACCCTTCTCGGCTGATCGCAAGCTGCCGGTGGAGACCGAGCGGGCGATCGCGGCAAAGTACGGTCTCGACAAGCCGCTGCACGAGCAATATCTCGGCTATCTCGGCGATGTCCTGCAGGGCGATTTTGGTCCCTCCTTCAAGACCAAGGACAAGGACGTCATCGAGATCATTGCCGACGGCCTGCCGATCAGCCTGACCATAGGTGCGCTCTCGATGCTGCTCGCCCTCGGCGCAGGAACCGCTCTCGGGCTGTTTGCCGGCCTCCGGCAGAATACCTCAGGCGATTATTCGGTGATGGGCTTCGCCATGGCGGGGATCTCGATCCCGACCTTCGTGACCGGGCCGATCCTGATCCTCCTGCTTGCGCTCGGTGCGGGCCTGTTCTCGGCGGGCGGGCTCGGCTTCCCGCCAAGCATGGGCCCCTACACCCTCACCTTGCCGGTGATCACGCTTGCCCTGCCGCAGATCGCGATCATCTCGCGGCTGATGCGGGCCTCCACCATCGAGACCATGCGCGCAAACCATATCCGCACCGCGCGCAGCAAGGGGTTATCGGAATGGGCCGTCATCCGCCGCCACGCCCTGCCGGCGGCCATCCTGCCGCTGGTCTCCTATGCCGGTCCGGCCAGCGCCCGCGTGCTGACCGGCTCGGTGGTGGTCGAGCGGATCTTCACCCTGCCCGGCATGGGCGACTATTTCGTGCGCGGCGCCATTGAGCGCGACTACACGCTGGTGATGGGGGCGATCATCATTTATGCGGCGCTGATCATCGCCTTCAACCTGATCGCGGACATTCTCTATGCCTTGCTCGATCCGAAAGTGAAGTACAGCTGATGGCCGGCGGCGCTTTCAATCTCAACGATCCCGCACGGGTCGAGGTGCCGGTCGAGCAGGCGATTCTCGCCGGCCGCTCGCTCTGGGACGATGCACGGGCCCGTCTGTTCCGGAACAAGGCCGCGGTGGCCTCGATGATCGTGCTTGGCCTGCTCGTGCTCATCGCCGCCTTCGGGCCGATGCTGTGGGTGCATGACCATCTCGAACAGTCGAACCGGATCAAGATCCCGCCAACGCTCGAGAACTGGCACATTCTCGGCACCGACTATCTCGGCCGGGATGCCTTTGCGCGGCTGCTGATCGCATTGCGGATCTCGCTGCTGGTCGGCGTGGTGGCGACCTTCGTCTCCCTGGTCATCGGGGTGACCTGGGGGGCGACCGCCGGCTTCATCGGCGGACGGGTCGACAATGTGATGATGCGCATCGTCGACGTGCTCTACGCCCTGCCCTTCATCTTCTTCGTGATCTTGCTGATCACCGTGTTCGGCCGCAACATCCTGCTGATCTTCGCCGCCATCGGGGCCATCGAATGGCTGACCATGGCGCGGATCACCCGCGGCCAGACGCTCGCGATCAAGTCGAAGGAGTTCATCGAGGCGGCCCGGGCGGCAGGGGTCTCGCGCGCCGCCATGATCCGGCGCCATGTCATTCCGAACGTGATCGGCCCGGTGGCGGTTTATGTCACCCTGACCATTCCCGTCGTGATCCTTGCCGAGAGCTTCCTCTCCTTCCTCGGTCTCGGCGTGAACGAGCCGCTGACCAGCCTCGGTGTGCTCATCTCGCAGGGCGCCAACGAGATGCGCGAGCGGCCCTGGATGCTGCTGGTGCCAGCGGTCACCATGATGGTCACCCTGCTGGCCCTCAACTTCCTCGGCGACGGACTGCGTGACGCGCTTGACCCGAAGGAACGCTGAGCCCTTCGCCCGTCCGTATTGTTCCGGATGGGAAACTGTGAATGAATGGCTAGCGTACGAGATAATGACAGAAGTATGGGAGCGAGACAGATGGCGGATACCGAGAGACACCCATCGGCAGGGGCGGCGGGCCAGCATGTCGATGTGCTGATCGCCGGCGCCGGGATTTCCGGTATCGGCGCCGCCTATCACCTGCAGACCCAGTGCCCGGGCAAGAGCTTCGCGATCTTCGAGATGCAGGAGAGCTTCGGCGGCACCTGGCTCACCCACAAGTATCCCGGCATCCGGTCGGACAGTGACCTCTACACCTTCGGCTACCGCTTCAAGCCCTGGATGGGCCCGCCCATCGCCACGGCCGAGGAAATCCTCTCCTACATGGGCGAGGTGATCGATGAGAACGGCATTGATGCCCACATCCACTACCGGCACAGGATCGTCGCGGCGCGCTGGTCGAGCGCGGACCAGGTCTGGAGCGTCGATGTCGAGCGGCTGGAGACGGGCGAGCAGCTCACCGTGACGGCGAACTTCCTCTGGATGTGCCAAGGCTATTACAATCATGCCGAGGGCTACACCCCGGAATGGGAGGGCATGGAGGATTTCCGGGGCGAGATCATCCATCCCCAGACCTGGCCGGAGGAGACCGAACTCAGGGGCAAGCGGGTGATCTGCATCGGTTCGGGCGCGACGGCGGCAACCGTGGTGCCGGCGATTGCCGGCGAATGTGAGCATGTCACCCTGCTGCAGCGATCGCCGACGTATTTCTTCCCGGCCGAGAACCGCAATGAGCTGGCCGACGAACTGCGCCGGATCGGCGTCGATGACATGCTGGTCCACGAGATCGCGCGCAAGAAGGCCCTGTTCGACCAGGCCGAGGTCACCCAGCGCTGCCTCGACGAGCCGGAGGTCGTGAAGGCGGAGCTGCTGGACGCGGCGCGGGCCTATCTCGGCACTGACTTCGACATCGACACTCATTTCACACCGAAGTACAGGCCCTGGCAGCAGCGGCTGGCCTTCATTCCCGATGGTGACCTCTTCAAGGGGATTGCCAGCGGCCAGGCGGGCGTGGTGACCGACGAGATCGACCGATTCACCGAAACCGGCATCCGCCTGAAGTCGGGCCGCGAACTCGACGCCGACATCATCATCACGGCCACCGGCTTCGACCTTTCCGTCATGGGCGGCATTCCGTTCGAGGTGGACGGCAAGCCGGTCGATTTCAGCCAGACGGTGACCTATCGCGGCATGATGTTCACCGGCGTGCCGAACATGGTCTGGGTGTTCGGCTATTTCCGGGCGAGCTGGACCCTGCGTGTCGACCTGCTCGGCGATTTTGTCTGCCGCCTGCTCCAGCATATGGATGCAGGGGGACTGGGCGATGTGCGCACGGAATTGCGGGAACAGGACAAGGACATGCAGATCCTGCCCTGGATCGATGGCGACAATTTCAATCCCGGCTATCTCATGCGCAGCCTGCATCTCATGCCGAAGCGCGGTTCGAACCCGATCTGGGAACACACCCAGGATTACTGGCGGGAGCGGGAGGAGCTGCCGCTGGTCGATCTCGACGCCAAGGAATTCGTCTACAGCCCGGCAAAGGTCGCCGCAGTCGGCGAGCCGGCCTGAAGCCGCGGCTGCATGGACGCGCTGATCCCCCTTGCGGACGAGATTGCCGGGCGCCTCAGGGCGCGCGGTGAGACGGTCGCGGTCTCCGAATCGAGTTCCGGTGGCCTGGTGTCCGCCGCCTTGCTCGCAGTCCCCGGCGCGTCGGCCTATTATCGCGGCGGCGGCGTGATCTACACGGCGGCCGCCTTTCGCGGCCTGATGGGGCTCACCCGCGAGGATGTCGCCGGCATGCGCTCGGCCACCGAACCCTATGCCGCGCTGCTCGCCAGGACGATCCGCGAACGGCTCGGCGCGGACTGGGGCGTGGCGGAAACCGGTGCGGCCGGCCCGGACGGCAATGGCTATGGCGACCCGGCCGGCCATGCCTGCCTCGCCGTGGCCGGGCAGGATGGACAGATCCGGACGATGACGCTGAGCACCGGCCTGTCGGATCGTCCGGAGAATATGCGCCGTTTTGCCGAGGCTGCACTTCATCACCTTCTGGCCAGCCTGTCGGACGACTGAGCCAGGAGGAGCCGGCGCTAGTCCGCGATCCGCTTGATCAGCGTGCGGTGACGCTCGGCATTGTCGACATAATGCAGCGCGCTCAGTTCAAGCATTTTCGCCTGCTGTTCGGAAATCTCTTTCACCACCTTGCCGGGCGCGCCCATGACGAGGGAATTGTCGGGTATCTCCTTGCCTTCGGGGATCAGGGCGTGGGCGCCGATGATGCAGTTCTTTCCGATCACCGCCCGATTCAGAACAGTCGCACCAATGCCGATCAGCGAGCCGTCGCCGATGGTGCAGCCATGCAGCATGGCGCGGTGGCCGACGGTGACACCGGCGCCGACCGTGCAGGGAATGCCGACATCGGTGTGGATGATGGTGCCGTCCTGGATATTGCTCCCCGCGCCGATCGTGATCGGGTCATTGTCGCCGCGCAGCACGCAATTGTACCAGATACTCGCGCCGGACCCGAGGATCACCCGGCCGAGCACCGTTGCATTCTCCGCCACCCAGTAGCGCCCGTCCGCCGGGCATTCGGGCGCGATCCCGTTGAATTCAAACAGCGCCATGTCTGTCCTCCTTGTTGTCCCGTCTGCCGTACCGGCCGGTTGGGTACATGTTTGCGCGCACCGGGCGCCGGGGCAATTGTCAAGAAACCTTAATTCTCGGGTAACCCAGCATTAACCTGTTCAGCCGTTATTGTATCGAGTGTGAAGTAGACGGAAGGGACGGCGCTTGATGCACCCCCTGCGCGTGTTGACAGCCAGCTTTTACGGGGTTCCGCCCGGTGCGGCCCTGTCGGCAGCGTCTTCTGCACACCCAGCCTCCACCGCCCGCCGCCTGGCTTGTCGCCCGGCGGCTTTTTTGTGCCCTCAGACGGGAGTGATCCATGGGTAAACGCAACGCCGCCAAGCGCCTCAAGACCGCCGCAGAGTTCGATACCGGCGTCTTCTTCGAGGATAGCGCGAAACGCAATCGCGCCGAGCTTTATGCGATCGATGGCGGCTGGCATCCCGATGATTCCGAGAGGGGACCAAAGCAGAAGACACCGCGCGAGCAGAAATACCAGAAGACGGTCCGGCCGCGGTCGGAAAACCAGGCCGCCCTCCTGAAGGCGCTGGACACCAAGCCCCTGGTGGCCGCGGTCGGCCCGGCCGGGACCGGCAAGACCTATCTCGCCGTGACCAAGGCAGTCGAGGCCCTGCAGGCTGGCCGGGTAGGGCGGATCGTGCTGTCGCGTCCGGCCGTGGAGGCTGGCGAGCAGATCGGCTTCCTGCCCGGCGCCATGGAAGACAAGCTCGCCCCCTATCTCCGCCCGCTCTACGATGCGCTTTCGGATCGTCTCTCGCCGGCCCAGCTCAAGCACATGATGAATGAGGGCCTGATCGAGATCGCCCCGATCGGCTTCATGCGCGGCCGGACCCTGAACAACGCCTTCATCGTGATCGACGAGGCCCAGAACTGCACCTATGCGCAGCTCAAGATGCTGCTCACCCGGCTCGGCTGGCATTCGACCATGGCAATCACGGGCGATCCGAACCAGTCCGACCTCCTGCCGGAGGTCTCCGGTCTCGCACCGATTGCCGACAAGCTCGAGGCCATGGACGATGTCGCGGTGGTCCGGCTGGAAGGTGTCGACGTGGTTCGCCACCCGCTGGTCGCGCAGATGCTGGACACGCTCTAGGCACACGTCTCCGGGCGCGCGATGTGAACGGGCCGGGCGGAAACGTCCGGCCTTTTCCTTTGGATCCCCGCTCGCTGCGCTGCGTGATGGATCGGGCTCAGGGATTTTTTTGGATTGATCCCTGCTTCGCGATGGATCGGGCTTAGGGCTGTTTGGTTTGATCGCGTATCGCGGGCTATGCCGCTCATGTGGATCGGGCTCGGGGCTTTTTTCTTGATCCCCGCTTCGCGGTGGATCGGGCTCACGGCTGCCCTGGCGCTACAGGCCGACGAGGGCGCGGGCGAAGGCCTCGGCGCTGAACGGTTGCAGGTCCTCGGCCTTTTCGCCGACGCCGATGAAATGGATCGGCAGGTCGTGCTTGTCCGCGATGGCGACCAGCACGCCGCCCTTGGCCGTGCCGTCGAGCTTGGTCATGACAAGGCCGGTGACCCCGGCAGTGTGCCGGAAGGCCTCAACCTGGCTCAGCGCATTCTGGCCGACCGTGGCATCGAGGACCAGGATCACGTCATGCGGCGCGTCGGGATCGAGTTTCCGGATGACGCGGACGATCTTGCCGAGCTCGGACATGAGCTCGGCCTTGTTCTGCAGCCGGCCGGCGGTGTCGATGAGAACGAGGTCGAGCCCGTCAGCCCGCGCCGTCTCGATCGCCTCGTAGACCAGCCCCGCCGCGTCGGCGCCGGTCGGCTTCGACAGCACGGGTATGCCGGCGCGCCCGCCCCAGACGCTCAGCTGCTCGATGGCGGCGGCGCGGAAGGTGTCACCAGCGACCAGCAGGGCCCGGGCACCCTGTTCGGTGAGCCTGGCCGCGATCTTGCCGATCGTTGTCGTCTTGCCCGAGCCATTCACGCCGACGAAGAGGACAATGCGGGGGCTGGGGCCGTCGGAGAAATCGACGAGTTGTTCGCGGGGGCGAAGCACAGCGGCGATTTCCTCTGCCAGCGCCGTCCGGATCTCCGTGTCGGAGACTTCCTTGTCGAACCGGTCGCGGGCGAGGGCGGTGGTCACGCGGGCGGCAACACCGGTGCCCAGATCGGAGGCGATCAGCAGGTCTTCCAGCTGTTCCAGCGTGTCATCGTCGAGCTTGCGCTTCGTGAAGACGCCAGTGAGGCCCTCGGCGAGCCTCGAGGAGGAGCGCGACAGGCCCTGGGTGAGACGGGAGAAGAAGCCGGGCTTCTTCGTCTCGGCGATGGGGTCCGGGAGCGGCTCGGGGTCGGCTTCCGGTTCGGGCTCAGGTGCGGGCTCGGGTTCGGGCCCTGGAAGGGGATCCGCCGGGGGCTCGGTTTCAAGCGTCGGGCCGACGGATGGAGCCGGCGCCGGTTCCGGTGAGGGCGAGGGCGGCAGTAAGGTGTCGTCTGCCTCGACAGGCGTCCCGGTATCGTCCGTGGCTGCCGGTTCGAGGGCGCCGCCGGCCGCTTCCATCGCCGCGCCCTCGGCGAGCATCTCCTGCTTTTTCTTCTTCTTTCCGAACCAGAGGATCATGCGGGTATCCCGATCAGCCGAACGCCATCCTGCCTGACTAGGCGGACGCGGCAGGGCCGTCCAGCGTCCGGGAGCGGCCCGGTCTCGATGCGCACGGGGGTGAAATCGGCGAGCCGGGCAGCGGCGCCGCGCTCGATGAGTGCGTCGGCCTCGCGTCCGACCCAGGTCTCGAGATGGCGGTCGAGGGCAGCGTGACCTGCCGCGCGCAGCCGGGCGGCGCGGGCCTTGATGGTGGCGCGGTCGAGCTGGGGCATGCGCGCGGCCGGCGTGCCGGGACGCGGGCTGTAGGGAAAAACATGCAGGAAGGCGAGCCCGCACGCCTCCACGAGGCTGAGCGAATTCTCGAAAGCGGCCTCGGTCTCGGTCGGAAAGCCGGCAATGATGTCGGCGCCGAGGGCGATGTCGGGCCGGACGCTGCGCAGCCTTTCCGTCAGGGCGATGGCCTCGGCGCGCGAATGGCGGCGCTTCATGCGCTTCAGGATGAGATCGTCGCCATGCTGCAGGCTGAGATGCATGAAGGGGGCGAGGCGCGGTTCAGCAAGGGCCTCGAACAGGGCGCCGTCAATCTCGATGGCGTCGATCGAGGAGATGCGCAGCTGTGGCAGGTCCGGGACGAGTTTCAGGATGCGCTGGACAAGATTGCCAAGGCGCGGGCTGCCGGGCAGGTCGGCGCCCCAGCTGGTGAGATCGACGCCGGTGAGGACGACTTCATGGTGGCCACTGGCGGCGAGCGTGCGCACCTGCTCGACCACGAGGCCGGCGGGGACCGAGCGCGAATTGCCGCGGCCATAGGGGATGATGCAGAA
>CAZDMQ010000025.1:0-40675 GCA_964506685.1 uncultured Hyphomonadaceae bacterium
GCCATGCTGGTGCGCCGCGGTCGGACCGCTTGGGAAGTGGATGCGCGCATGGAAACGGATGATTTCCTTGAAGAGACAGGCCTCGACCTTGCTATGGAAGATCACGAAGTCGATACGCTGGGCGGCATTGCCTTTGCTTTATCGGGTCGCGTGCCATTGCGCGGCGAAGTGCTGCCGATTGGCGGACTCAAGGAAAAGTTGCTCGCGGCGCACCGTGGCGGCATCATGGCCGCGCGCGATGATTGCATCCACTTCCTCCTCGCCATCGACCAGGCCACGCAGGATATCGTCGAGCAAGTCATAGGGCGGAAGGCTGTCCTCGTCCTTCTGGTCCTCGCGCAGCTCCGCCGAGGGCGGCTTGGTGATGATCCGGTCCGGGATCACCACCCCGGCGGGACCGAGCCCGCCGCGCGGCACCGCAGTGTTCCGCCAGCGCGACAGGGCAAAGACCTCGGTCTTGTAGAAATCCTTGAGCGCGTTGTAGCCCCCGCACATGTCGCCATACAGCGTCGCATAACCGACCGCCATCTCGCTCTTGTTGCCAGTGGTGACGACCATGTGGCCGAACTTGTTCGACAGCGCCATCAGGGTGAGCCCCCGCAGGCGCGATTGGATGTTCTCCTCGGTCACGCCCCGTTCCGTGCCGGCGAAGAGGTCCGCCAGCATCTCGTCCATCGCCGCAACGCCCGGGCCGATGGTGATGGTGTCATAGCGCACCCCCAGCGCCCGGGCGCAGGCCTCGGCATCCTCAAGGCTTTCGCCCCCCGTGAATCGGGATGGCATCATCACGCACCAGACCCGCTCCGGTCCCAGCGCGTCGACCGCGATCGCGGCCGTCAGCGCGCTGTCGATCCCGCCCGACAGGCCCAGCACGACGCCGGGAAACCGGTTCTTGTTCACATAATCGCCTAGCGCAAGGGTGGCCGCACGGTACTCGGCCTCCCAGCCGGCACTGAGCACCGCAGCCGGTTGCCCGGGCTGGAAGCGTCCCGTTGCGGCATCGAAGCGGACCTCCGCCATGCCGGTCTCGAAATCACCCAGGAGCTGGTGCTCGCGGCCATCGCCATCGACACCATAGCTCGCGCCGTCGAACACCAGTTCGTCCTGCCCGCCGACCTGGTTGACGAAAAGATAGGGCAGCCCGTTCTTCTGCCAGCTCGAAAAGGTGGTGTGCCGCTCGGTCTGGATCGTCCGCCGCCACGGCGAGCCATTGGGCACGATCAGGACCTCGGCCCCCCTTTCCTTCAGTGCCAGCGGCACCCGGTCGAACCAGATGTCCTCGCAGATGGCGAGCCCGATCCGCACGCCGCACAGCTCGGCCACAACGCCCCGGCCGCCGCCCGGATGGAAGACGCGCTTCTCGTCGAACACGCCATAATTGGGCAGCTCGTACTTGTCGTGCCGGGCGAGGATATCCCCTTCCGACAGAAGCACTGCGGAATTGTATCGCCGCGCGTCCTCCAGCCACGGCGTTCCGATCAGGATCGCCGGTGCGCCGCCTGCCGTTTCGCCCTGCAGCGTCGTAACAGCGGCCATGCAATCTGCAATGGCACTGGGCTTCAGGATGAGATCTTCGGGCGGATAGCCGATGATGAAGAGTTCGGGGAAGACCACGAGATCGACCCCCGCCTCCCGTGCAGCCCCATGGGCGCGGCGCGCCTGTTCGAGATTGCCGGCGATATCCCCGACGACCGGGTTGAGCTGGGCAACGAGAATCGAGAGCGTTCGTGTCATGATCCAGCGAGATAGGCCAGCCCGGTCCCGGCGTACAGGGGCGAGGCCGGCAGCGCGCCCGCTCAGGCGGCCGCTTCGGCCGCTTCCGCCATGGCCACCGCCGCGACTGCCCCATGACCGGGCACGAAGCTGATCGCCTCGCCGCGGCAGGCCTTGAAGAAGCTCTCATCGGCTGCACGCAGCGGATCGGGCAGGTCGGCTGCAATATCCACCTTGATCCTGTGCGGCGTCGTGTTCACCACCTTCCGCGTCAGGAAATCCACCGCGATCTCGCCGGAGGGATAGACCAGCTTCATCGTCCGCTCGCGGCCATCCGCGGCCCGGCTTGCATGCAGCCACGCGCTGCCCCCGGCCACGAACTGGAATTCGCAGCGGGCTTCGTCGATCCGGCCCGAGGCGCCGATCCGGCCGTCGGTCTGCACGTCCGAGAAGGCGCGTCCGATCAGGCAGGCGGCGAGGTCGAGATCATGGATCATCAGGTCCCAGATCACGGACACGTCGCCGGCCCGGCCCTCGGCCGGTGGCGGCCCCGCCCGCACCGATTCCATTCTCACCGGCGTTTCCTCGATGGCGAAGATCCCCATGGCCTTGGCCACGAACCGCTCCTGGTGGCCGACCTGCAGGACCAGCCCCTTGGTGACCGCCAGTCCGGCCAGCCGGCGCGCGGCCTCGGCATTCAGCGCCAGCGGCTTTTCGACCAGGACGTGGCAGCCGGCAAGCAGCGCCTCGCTCACCAGCGTTTCGTGGCCGCTGGCCGGCACGGCGACGATCACCGCGTCGCAATGCCGGAGCAGCGTTTCATGATCGGCAAAGCCCTGTGCACCATATTCACCGGCCACTGCGGACGCACGGGTCGCGTCGAGGTCGAACACGCCGACCAGTTCGGCCCGGGGCGAGGCGGCGACCTTCTGTGCATGATAGTTGCCGAAGACCCCGGCACCGGCCACGCCCACCTTCAATCCATCCATCCGACATCCTCCGCAGCGGGCCTGCCCCGTTTAGACGGGCTGGTACCGTCAAAGCAATGGCCGGCGCCAGCCGAGGAGATTTTCGTCCACCCCCCTTCCCTTCCCGCCTGAAATTGCCCACGAGTGTGCTCGGAAAGAAACAAGCAGGAGGACCCCACCATGCCAGCCGTGACTTCGCGCAACTGGACCCTGGCCGCCCGGCCCGTCGGCGACCCCAAGCCGAGCGACTTTGCCATGATCGAGGCGGAAGCCGGTGAACCGGCCCCCGGTGAGATACAGGTCCGCAACAGCTTCATGTCCGTTGATCCCTACATGCGCGGCCGGATGGTTGACCGGAAGAGTTATGTCCCGCCCTTCCAGATCGGCGAAACGCTGCAGGGCGGCGCCGTCGGCCGCGTCCTTGCCTCCAACCATCCCGATTATGCCGAAGGCGACCTCGTGCTCTCCATGGCCGGCTGGCGCGAAGCCTGGACCGGCGCGCCGGACACGGTGCTTGCCGGCAAGGTCCCGCCATCGCCGCTGCCCGAAAGCGCCTTTCTCGGCATTGCCGGCATGCCGGGCCTGACCGCCTATGCCGGGATCCTGCGCGTCGCTGAACTGAAAGCCGGCGACACGGTGTTCGTTTCCGGGGCGGCTGGTGCAGTCGGCTCGGCCGTGGTCCAGATCGCGAAGATCAAGGGCTGCACGGTGATTGGCTCGGCCGGCGGGCCGGAAAAGTGTGCCTACGTGAAATCCATCGGCGCCGACCATGCCATCGACTATCGCGAACACCGCGGCTGGCAGGCGCTCAGCGAGGCGATCTATGGCGCTGCCCCGCAGGGCATTGATGTCTATTTCGACAATGTCGGCGGCGATCACCTCACCGCCGCAATCGAGGCCGCGAGACCGTTCGCCCGAATGGCCCTCTGCGGGGCCATCGAGCAGTACAACAATACCGAGCCGGCGCCGGGTCCGCACAATATCATCCAGGCGGTCGGCAAGCAGCTCACCCTGCGCGGCTTCATCGTCTCGAGCCATGCCGACATGCGCCCGGACTTCCTGCGCGACATGGCCGACTGGATCTCGTCGGGAAAACTGAAATATGACGAGACCGTGATGGAGGGGATCGAGAAGGCGCCGGAAGCCTTCATGGGCCTGTTCACCGGCGCCAATACCGGCAAGATGCTCGTCAAGCTCAGCTGACCCCGCCCGACACGGCCGGCAGCTGCGAGTGCTGCCGGCCGCCTGTCACTCCGCCCGCGACACCTGCCGTACCCGCCTTCGTGCCCTGCCCTGACCTGGTCTGCCTTCCCGCCACGACTGCCCTCGATTCCTGCGCGCCCGATCGTCGTCCCACAGCCCCCAGCCTTGCCAACTGATCCATGTCTACCCTCTTCGATGCCTATATCATGGTCGACTGGAGCGCGGCGGCCAAACCCGTGACCGGGGCCAATTCTGTCTGGATCGGGATCCTTGCCAAGGACGCCCGTCTCAAGCTGCAGTTCCGTGCGGTCAATCCGGACACGCGTCTCAAGGCCCGCAGCTTCATCGCGGAGATGGTCGGCAAGCTGACCGCCCGCGGCGACAAGGTCCTGCTCGGCTTCGATTTCAGCTTCGGCTATCCCGCCGGTACCGCCGCCGCACTCGGCCTCGACACCGACCGCGTGCCGCCATGGAAGGCGATCCATGATCACCTCTTCGCCAAGGTGCGCGAGAAGCCGGACAATTCCAACGCCCGTTTCGCCATCGCCGCATCGATGAATTATGCGATCTCCAGGGGGCCGTTCCCGTTCTGGGGCGCGCCGGCTCGCGACCAGGCCAGCACCCTGCCGGGAAAGAAGCCCCACTTCCCGCAAGACGCTGCGGTGGCAGAATACCGCCTCGCCGAGCAGCGCCTGCGGGCAGATGGGCTCGGCCAGCCGAAATCGGCCTGGCAGCTGGCCTATGCCGGCAGCGTCGGCAGCCAGATGATCCTTGGCATCCCGCACGTCGCCGCACTGCGCGAGACGCTTCCGGCGACCCGGATCTGGCCATTCGAGACCGGGCTCGGCGAGCTTGACGCCGAAACGCTTGCCGGCACCGATGTGCTGATCTGCGAGGTTTATCCCTCACTGCTCGATGTCCGGGCCGGCCCCGGACAGGTCCTCGACGCTGCCCAAGTCGAGGCCATGGCGCGCCATTGTGCCGATCTCGATGCGAAGGGACACCTTGGACCGGCCTTCGCAGGGGGCGCGGGACTGGATTCCACACAAATTGTAATGATTGAGCGCGAAGAGGGCTGGATTCTCGGCGTATAGCCTGTGTTTAAAGGGGATCAGCGTAGGCGAGGCGGACGAATCGTGTCCTTACGCTGCCAGTGGCGCCCAAAACGCCCTAGCCTTTAGAGGAGAATCCCATGAACAAGGGTGAATTGACCAAATTCGTGGCGGAAGCTGCCGGACTGTCCCAGGAAAAGGCCCGCGAAGCTGTGGATGCCGTTTTCGAAGGGATCACCGGTGCCGTGAAGAGCCGTGACCAGGTCTCGATCGCTGGTTTCGGTACCTTCCACGCCAAGACCCGCAATGCGCGCGAAGGCCGCAACCCGGCAACCGGCGAAGCCATCAAGATCGCCGAGAAGACCTCGGCCGCCTTCAAGCCCGCAACGGCCCTGAAGGATATCTGAAGCAGGTCACCCACCTGTTGAGATCTGAAACGGCGTGCCACCTTCGTGGCGCGCCGTTTTGTATTCCAGCAGCACTGTCTGCAACAGCGCCGCCACCCCGACGCCCAGCGCGGCGCCTTCCATCATCCCCGTCGCGCCCCGCCCCATCACCAGTGCGAAGACGTAGCAGGCCGGGATCATCACGACGAAGAAGCTGCCCAGATGGAAGGCGGTCGGCAACCAGACGATCTCCTGCGCGCGCAGGGCCATGGACGCGACCGCCTGCAGCCCGTCGAACAGGCTCACGAGCGCGACATAGATCAGCAGCGACGCAATCAGCGGTGCCAGCAATACGCCATCCATCACCGCATCGGCGGTCACGAAGACGCGCGAGATCGGCCCGGCAAAGACGTAGATCAGCACGCCGAAGACAAGCCCGACCAGCACCGTCGCTGCCACGCCCAGCCGGCCGGCGTCCCGGATCGCGTCCCGGTTCCCGCGGCCGAAGGCTTCGGCGACGCGCACGCTCGTCGCGCTGCCGATGCCGAGATACAGCATGAACACAAGACCCATGACCTGGATGGAATAGCCATAGGCGGTGTTGACCACGAGGCTCACCCAGGTCGCGATGATGAAGGTGAAGTTGAACCCGCCCCATTCGGCAATGTTGCTGATCGCCGTGCCGGTTCCGACCGAGAGCTGCCGGTGTGCCTCGCCCTCCTGGCCTTCCGGCGCCGGATCGAAGCCCGGCGTCAGTCGCCAGATGGCTGCCAGCAGGATCACCGCTATGGCCGTCCGCGTACCGGCCGTGGCAATGGCAACGCCTTCGGCCCCCAGTTCCGGCATGCCCCACCAACCGCCGACAAAGGCGAGGTCCAGCACCAGGTTCAGCGCCGCCCCGCCATACGAGACGACCGTCACGATCAGCGGCCGGCGCAGGGCCTCGAGATAATAGCTGGCCACCGAGGACAGCATGAAGGCCGGCAGCGACAGGGCCAGGATCTCGGTCACCCCCGACGTCCGCGCGGCCACCTCGGCCGGCGCCAGCGTCGCGCTCATCTCGCCGCCCGGGGCAAGCGTGACGAACATCCAGTGAAAGAGCGGCCCGGCGAGCAGCCAGATCAGCCCGCCCAGGCCGAAGCCGAGCCAGACCGACCAGGCCAGACCGCGCCGGAAGATGCGCCCGGTCTCCGCCCGTCGTCCGACGCCCACAAGCTCCGAGGTCAGCACCTGCACGCCGAGCAGGAGGCCCAGGCCCGCCCCCAGTGCCACCCCGATCGGCAGCCAGGAATTCAGCACGAAGGGCAACTGGCCAGGCGCATACTGGCCCAGCACGATGGCATCGGTGACACTCATCAGCATCATCGACATGCGCGTGATCGCGATCGGCACCGACAGCCGCAACAGATCGATAATGTCGGATGCCCGCGCCCAGGCGGGCAAGCCCCGCCGAGCCATGACCCTGTCCTTTATTCCGCCGTCATTCCGCCGCGCGCTGGGAGCTTCCGCCGCCGGCCGAGACAGCCTGCAGCTTCTCAGCGATCAGGAAGGCCAGTTCAAGGGCCTGTTCGCCGTTCAGGCGCGGATCACAATGGGTGTGGTATCGCGATGACAGGTCGCCTTCGGAAATCGCCTGCGCCCCGCCAAGGCACTCGGTCACGTCCTGGCCAGTCATCTCGAAATGCACACCGCCCGGATAGGCGCCTTCGCCCGACACGATATCGATGAACTGGCTGACCTCGGAAAGGACGAGGTCCACGGGCCGGGTCTTGAAGCCGTTGCTGGTCTTCAGCGTGTTGCCGTGCATCGGGTCGCATGACCAGACCACGGTCCGGCCGCTCGCCTTCACCGCCCGCACAAGCGACGGCAGGTGCTCGCCGACACCGTCCGCGCCGAAACGCGCAATCAGTGTGAGCCGCCCCGGCTCATCATCGGGATTGAGCGTCTCCATGAGCCGGTTCAGCGTCTCTGCATCCATGCCCGGCCCGCACTTCACCCCGATCGGGTTCCTGACCCCCCTGAGGAAATTGACATGGGCATGGTCGAGCTGGCGGGTCCGGTGGCCGATCCAGAGAAAATGGGCCGAGGTGTCGTACCAGTCGCCGGACGTGGAATCGATGCGCGTCATCGCTTCCTCATAGCCGAGCAGCAGGGCCTCGTGGCTGGTGTAGAACTCCACCTGGCTGAGCTGCGGCACCGAAGCCGGATTGACCCCGCAGGCTGCCATGAAGTCCATCGCCTGGGTGATCCGGTCGGCCAGCGCCTGGTAGCGCGCGCCCTGCGGGCTGCGGTCCACGAAACCCAGCATCCAGCGATGCGCATTGGTGAGATCGGCATAGCCGCCCTGGCTGAAGGCGCGGAGCAGGTTCAGCGTCGCCGCCGATTGCGAATAGGCCTGGATCAGCCGCTCGGGATCGGGTGTGCGGCTCTCGGGAGTGAACTCCATGCCGTTGATATTGTCGCCGCGATAGGAAGGCAGCGTCACCCCGTCTATGGTCTCGACCGGCGAGGATCGCGGCTTGCCGAACTGGCCGGCGATCCGGCCGACCTTCACCACCGGCTTGGCCGCCGCAAAGGTCAGCGCCACGGCCATCTGCAGGATCACCCGGAACGTGTCGCGGATATTGTCGGGATGGAATTCCTTGAAGCTCTCGGCGCAGTCTCCGCCCTGCAGCAGGAAGGCGCGCCCCGCTGCCACCTCGCCCAGCCGTTCTTTCAGGCGCCGCGCCTCACCGGCAAAGACCAGCGGCGGATAGCCCTTTAGCCGCGCTTCCACATCTGCAAGGGCAGCGGGGTCGGGGTAATCCTCCGGGATATGCCGTGCGGGCAAGGCGCGCCAGTCGGACGGGGTCCAGCTCATCTCTCACTCCATTCTCGTCCTGATGGAACCACAAGGTCCACGTGCGCTCAAGTGATTGTGCAAGCCAGCGCTCTTCGGGCAAAAACGGCCCCGGGACAACCCCTCGACGCACCGCTGGCGCATGGACCTGCTCAAGCGTTCTGGACCACGCGTGGCGGCCAGCGCGCCACGCCGGACGCGGGAAGGACCGGGGTCAGCCCGCTTCCGGCTCCCACTTCGTGCGCATCGTCACCAGTTCCTCCGCCGCGGTGGGGTGCACCGCGCAGGTGGCGTCGAGATCATGCTTGGTTGCGCCCATGCGGATGGCGATCCCCAGCATCTGGATCATCTCGGCGGCATCCGGTCCGACAATATGCGCACCCAGAACCCGCTGGTCCTCGGCCCGTACGACCAGTTTCATCAGCATGCGGGAGGTGTCGCCCGACAGCATGTTCTTCATCGGCCGGAAGTGCGACTTGTAGATGTCCACCTTGCCGAAGCGCGCCCGCGCATCGGCCTCGCTGAGGCCCACCGTGCCGACCTCCGGCTGCGAGAAGACGGCGGTTGCCACCGTGTCATGGTCGAACCGGCGCGGATTGTCGTTGAACTCGGTATCGGCAAAGGCATGGCCTTCACGGATCGCCACCGGGGTCAGCGCCATGCGGTCGGTGACGTCGCCGACCGCCCAGATGCTGTCGACGCTGGATCGCGACCAGTCATCGACCTCGATGGCACCGTTCGGCCTGAGAGCCACCCCGGCCGTCTCGCACCCGAGCCCGGCAGTGTTCGGACGCCGGCCGACCGCCATGCAGATCACGTCGGCATCGAGCTTCATGCCATTGTCGAGGGTGAGATGCAGCGGCAGCTCGGCCCCCTCCCGCTTCTCGATGGACTGGAACACTGCATGCGTGATCACCCGCACGCCGGCCTCTTTCAGCCCCTCGTGCACGGCGGTCCGCACATCCATGTCGAAACCGCGCAGAACGGTCTCGCCGCGATAAACCAGGCAGGTGTCGACACCGAGCCCGGCAAAGACATGCGCAAACTCCACCGCGATATAGCCCCCGCCACCGATGACGATGTGTTTCGGCAGCGTTTCGAGGTTGAACACCTCGTTCGAGGTGATGGTGTGCTCGACGCCGGGCAGCTCCTCGGGACCCGGGCGCCAGGGCGTCCCGCCGGTGGCGACCAGGATGCGCTGCGCCGTCACCCGCTCGCCGCTCGATGTCAGGCGCAATGCATGCGGCCCCTCGATCTCGGCCCGCTCCTCGAACACCGTCGCGCCGGCATTGATGAGGTTGCGCATGTAGATGCCCGACAGCCGGTCAACCTCGGCATGCATCGCATCGGCAAAGGTCGGCCAGTCGAACCGCACCGCCTCGGCCTGCCAGCCATAGCCCTCCGCCGACTTGAAGCCCTTCCCGTACTGGCTGGCATAGACCATGAACTTCTTCGGCACGCAGCCCCGGATCACGCACGTCCCGCCCATCCGGTATTCCTCGGCGAGCCCGACCTTGGCCCCCGACAGCGCGGCAATCCGAGCCGCCCGGACGCCCCCACTGCCGCCACCTATGACAAACAGGTCGAAATCATGTGTTTCTGCCATTCCCGGCTCCTCGCGTGCAGTTCAGACACTGCCGCATATGGAACCGGCCGACCGGACACGCAAATCAATACTCGAAAACCGTCGCGCCGCCCTCGTTGCCGATGATGACTGTGCGCGCCAGGCCAAGAAACAGCCCGTGCTCGACCACGCCCGGCACCGCCGACAGCCTTGCCGCCAGAGCTTCGGAATCGGGAATGCGGCCGCAATGGCAGTCGAGCACATGATTGCCGCCATCGGTCACGATCGGGGTGTTGGAACTCCCCTGCATGCGCAGGCTGACCTTCGGCTTGTCGATGCCCGAGGCACACAGCGCATCGAACACCTTCTTCGCGGTGATCGTCACCCCGAACGGGGTCACCTCCACCGGCAGTGGAAAGGCGCCGAGCCGGTCGACCTGTTTCGACGGGTCGGCAATCACCACCATATGGTCGCTGGCGTCTGCAATGATCTTCTCGCGCAGCAGCGCCGCGCCCCCGCCCTTGATGAGATTGCCCGCGCCGTCCACCTCGTCGGCACCATCCACGGTAAGATGGATCTGCGCGACCTTGTCGATATCGACCAGCGGGACACCATGCGCCCCGGCCAGCCGGCGGGTCTCCTCGCTGGTCGGAACGCAGCGGACGATCAACCCGTCAGCGACCTCATCGGCCAGCAGTTCGACGAAGAATTTTGCCGTCGAGCCGGTGCCGAGCCCGACCGTCATGCCGTCCTCGACGAACTCCATGGCCGCCCGGGCCGCATTCATCTTCTCGCCTTCCCAGGCCATGGGTCAGCTCCCTTCCGTCTTCCGCGCCTTTTGGCGGGCCCTGAATGCCTCTGCCCGGCCGGGCTTGACCACCTGGTGCGCCCGACCGAACGCCAGGGCATCGGCTGGAACGTCATCGGTGATCACGCTGCCCGAGCCCACCATGGCGCCATTGCCGATCCGCACCGGCGCGACCAGTGCCGAATTCGAACCGATGAACGCGGCCTCGCCGACCTCGGTCCGGTGTTTCATGATCCCGTCATAATTGCAGAAGATCGTGCCTGCGCCGATATTCGCGCCGGCACCGACACTGCCATCACCCAGATAGGCCAGGTGATTGGCCTTTGCACCGGCACCCAGACGGACATTCTTCACTTCCACGAAATTGCCGGCAACCGCGCCCGTCTCGAGCACCGCGCCGGGCCTCAGCCGCGCATACGGTCCGACCTTGCAGCCGCCGGCGACCTGCGCTCCCTCAAGATGGCTGAAGGCCCGGATCACCGCTCCGGCCTCGACCGTCACACCGGGGCCGAAGACCACGTGCGGCTCGACGATGACATCCTGTCCGATGCGCGTGTCATGGCTGAAGAACACCGTCTCCGGCGCGACCAGCGTCACCCCTTCCGCCATCATTGCCGCCCGCATGCGCGTCTGGAACGCGGTCTCGGCCGCAGCGAGTTGCGCGCGCGTGTTCACCCCCAGTGTGTCGGCTTCCGAACAGGCCACGGCTCGGCAGGTCCGTCCTTCGGCCACCGCCAGCCTGACCACGTCGGTGAGGTAATACTCGCCCTTGGCATTGTCGTTCGAGACCTTGCCGAGATACCGGAACAGATCCGCCGCCCGGGCCGCGGTCACCCCCGAATTGCAGGTGGTGATGGCCAGCTCCTCCGGCGTGGCGTCCCTGGCCTCGACAATCGCGGTGAGCGCCCCGCCGGCATCGGTGACCAGCCGGCCATAGGCGCCGGGATCGGCCGCCTCGAAGCCGAGCACGCCAACAGCCGCCCCCTCGTCCACGGCCTCGAACAGGGCCTGCACGCGCGCTGGCGGAATCAGCGGCGTATCGCCGAACAGCACCGCCACGATCCCCTCGAACCCAGCCAGCGCCGATTCAGCCGCCTGTACCGCATGGCCGGTGCCGAGCGCGGTCTCCTGGATCGCCAAGGCGTTCTCACCCAGCCGGTCCCGGACATGGGCCTGCAGCGCGTCCTGCATTGGCGAGCACACCACGATGATCCGATCGCAGGCCAGCCCCTGCGCCAGGGCGATCGACCAGTCGATCATCGCCCGGCCGCCGACCGCATGCATCACCTTCGGCAGGTTGGACTTCATCCGGGTCCCCTGCCCTGCCGCAAGGATCACTGCCGCGCGCCTCGTCATCCCGTCACTCCCTGCCGTCCTGTCCTGCGGCTTGCCGGACGTTTGCCAATGCCGCAACTTCATACCCTGCCGCCGCCCTTCGGCCCATCAAGCCCCTGTCGTCGGCCCAATCCCCCGTCCAACTTCCCAGTCCCAGTCCTGCTCCCCAGTCCCGATACTTAGGCCCGATACCCAAGCCCGAACCCTCGTGCGGACCGCGGCGCCGGTCTTGCCGGTTTCGCCGGTTCCGGTCATCCCGGAACCTGACAGCCCCGGACGGTGCACCGCAAAAGGCCATGACAGACGAGGTTCGACATGCCGGACAATCCCCATGACGGTCAAATCCTTTCCGGATGGACACTCGTCTTCGACCTTGACGGGACCCTGGTGGAGACGGCGCCGGACCTGCTGGCGGCTCTCAATCACGTTCTCGAAGGCGAGGGTCTGGCCCCGGTGTCACTGGCGGACATCCGGACCATGATCGGCCAGGGCGCGAAGGCCATGATCCGCAAGGGGCTGGCGGCCAACGGCGTCACGGCCGACGACGGACGGATCGATGCGCTCTGGCAGGTGTTTCTCGCCCATTATCGCGACCACATCGCCGACAACAGCGCGCCCTTCGACGGCGTACCCGAGCTGTTGCCACGCCTGCGCGCCGCCGGCGCCCGGCTGGCGGTCTGCACCAACAAGACCCAGGCCCTGTCCGAACGCCTGCTCGGCACACTCGATCTCACCCGGCATTTCGATGCCCTTGCCGGTGCCGACAGCGTCCCCCGCAAGAAGCCCGATGGCGACCATATCCGGCACGCTATCCTCGCCGCCGGAGGCGAACCGGACCGCGCCATCATGATCGGCGACAGCCGGACAGACGAAAGGGCAGCCCTTGATGCGGGGCTGCCCTTCCTGTTCGTCACGTTTGGTTATGAGCCGGAAGACCCGGCCCGGATTGCAGCAGCGGCGGCGATCAACACCTATTCCGAGCTCTTCCCGGCCATCAGGGATATCATCTCAGGCGCCTAGCTGGGCCTCCGGATCTGGACGGTAGTCCGTCCGCCGGTCGGTGGCATCGCCAGCGGCACGACGGCGCGGCATGCCGTTGACCATGTTGCTGCGCACATCCGTGCGCGCGCTGCGCATGGCCGCAACGAAACCGGCATCGACGAAATCGAGATCGACCTCATATCCGCGCTCGTTCCAGTATTCGCGTATCTTCTCGGCAAGGCGTTTTGCGCCTTCGGGGTCACACCAGTCTTTCATGTACACTCTCCAGGTCCGTATTTGGATTTATGCAGAAGCCGGAGCTTCGTTGCGGGCCTGTCCTTCTTCTTGTCACGTGCGTACTTTCGCGCCGTGTTTATGTAAGTGAGATGACAGTGTGACTTCGAAAGCACAAGTAGCCGGTGGGGAATCTTTGGTCGAAGGGATTTTCGATGAATGACCATTCATCATGAACGGCTGATCATCCTTGAGCCGGTCCCGGCTTCACTCGCCCAGAAGGCGAATTTCAGGGAAGTTATCCAGAAACCGTCATATGCCCCGGATTGGCGACACAGGCCCGCCACATTTCCGGCTATATTGCCACGGGCCACCGAAGCAGGAATGCGTTTTTGCGCGCGAGCCTTGCGTCAGCACATATGACCTCGCACCCGATCCACAGCCTTGACGCCCGCCCCTCACCGCCTTATCCCGCCCTATCCCATGAGTGGGCGATTAGCTCAGCGGGAGAGCACTGCCTTCACACGGCAGGGGTCACTGGTTCAATCCCAGTATCGCCCACCAGTAAATCACGCAACTGCAGGTCCCGGACGGGAAAGTGCAGTCGCGGGGCGCATCCCCGCCCCGGCGTGTCGCCAGCGACTTCCCCAGGCACGTGGCCAGTGAAAGAGCAAGTCACGGAGCAAGACAAGGGGCCGGCGACCGGTGCCGCGCGGCCGCACTTGCAACATTCATGATTGCCTTCAGGGTCGAAGCCATCCTATACCCCGCATCTCGGGGTGTTGGCGGAACGTGGCGCAGCCCGGTAGCGCACCGGTCTGGGGGACCGGGGGTCGCAGGTTCGAATCCTGCCGTTCCGACCATTCCCGTCCAGTCCACGTCCCGTGGCGAGTGGTTTCCCGACAGATGACAGTGTGCGTTAGACCCCGCCAAGCCGCGCCAGGCCAACAGTTCCGGCGCTTCAGGTGACGGACCCGCGCCGTGGCGCCGCCGATATCAGGCCGCGCGCGTCGCCCGGGCCCGATCGAGGCGCAGCTTGAGCGCATCGAGCCCCTCCAGGACCGCCTGCAGTCGTCCCGATGCCCCACTCTCGCCCTCCGGAAGGGCAAGACCCTGCACATCCGGAGCGCCGGGCCGGACGGTTTCCTTGTCGAAGGCATCACGGATGGAGCGTTGCAGCCCGTGCACGGGCGAGCCTGCCAGCACGTCGCCGAGTTCGCGATCGCCGCTCAGGACGATCTCGATGCCCTTTTCCCTGAGCAGCGCGCTTGCGCCTTTCAGGGTCATGCCACGCCTGTGCACCAGGGTCTTGATGGCCCGCAACCCGTCGAGGTCGCGACGGCGATACAGCCTGCGCCCGTCAGGTCGTTTCAGGGGCCGGACATAGCGGGGAAACTTGGTTTCCCAGTAGCGCAGGACATGCGTCGGCAGACCGAGTTCGCGGGCGGCCTCGCCGATCGAGCGATAGGCATCCTCCGACTTTGCAGGTCGTTGTTTCGCCAATGCCATGGGCAGTCCTCTCCCGATCTCAGTCTTTCCCACCCGGATTCACCCGCGACTTCAAGAGCGGCGAGGGCCGAAAGGTCACCACGCGGCGAGCCGAGATGACCGCTTCCGCGCCGGTCTTGGGATTGCGTCCCTCGCGCGCGGTCTTCTCGCGGACGACGAAATTGCCGAACCGCGACAGTTTCACCTCGCCCGTCTCCTCCAGCGCGGTGCAGATCATTTCCAGGGCATCGTCAAGCAGGCTCGCCGATTCCTGCCGCGTGAGACCGATCTCGTTGACCAGCGCCTCGGTAACCTCTGCCCGGGTCATCGTCTTGTTCGGCATGCAGAGGACTCCTTGTCGCGAAACCGTGTCTGGACCTCAAGTGTACCGAATTCTCAGGAAAAAGCACCTGATTTCAGGGCGCGACAGGTTAAGCTTGGGTAAGGTCGGCCGTCATTCACAGCCTGAAGAGGCTGGCCCCCCAGGAGAACCCGCCCCCCATCGCCTCGGACAGGACAAGGTCGCCAGGCCGGATCCGGCCATCCTCGATCGCCGTGCCGAGCGCCAGCGGGATCGAGGCCGCCGACGTGTTGCCATGCCGGGCCACCGTGGAGATCACCTTGTCCTCGGTGATCGCCATCTTCCGGGCCACCCCGTCCAGGATGCGCTGATTGGCCTGGTGGGGGACGAACCAGTCAATATCCTCGGACGTGTGCCCGGTCTCCTCGAGTATCGTGGCGATCGCATCGGAAATGTTGGTGACCGCATGCTTGAAGACCCGATTGCCCTGCATCCGGACATGGCCGATCGTGCCCGTCGAGGAGACCCCGCCATCGACATGCAGCAGGTCACTCTGTCGCCCATCGGTGCGCAGGTGATGGCCGATCAACCCGGCCTCCCCGGCATCGGTCTCCCGGGTCATGACCACCGCCCCGCCGCCGTCGCCGAACAGGACGCATGTGCCGCGGTCGGACCAGTCGAGGATCCGCGAAAACGTCTCCGCCCCGATCACCAGCGCCGTCGAGAACAATCCGGTGCGCAGCATGGAATCGGCGGTGGCGAGCGCAAACAGGAAGCCTGAACAGACCGCCTGCACGTCGAATGCCGCGCCCTCTCCCATCCCGATCTTGGCCTGCACCGCGGTCGCGGTCGCCGGAAAGGTCTTGTCTGGCGTCGTGGTCGCCAGGACCACCAGGTCGACCGCACTGGCCGCCAGTCCCGCCTGCGCAAGTGCAGCCCGTGCAGCAGCAGTGGCAATGTCCGAGGTCACTTCATCATCGGCCGCGATGTGCCGCTCGGAAATGCCCGTGCGATCGCGGATCCACTCATCGGACGTGTCCACCATCCGAGCGAGGTCGGCATTGGTCAGCACGTGCGCCGGCAGGTAGGTGCCGGTCCCGCGGATCACGCTGCGCGGCCCCTGCAACTGGCGCACCGTCATGCCGCTGCCCCCGAGGCCGCTTCGCGCAGGCCACGGACCCTCAGCAGCGAAGCCGCCACCTCGTCGCGATAATCGCTGCGGGTCAGGTTGGCCGCCAGCGCGAGGGCCGTGGCAAAGCCCTTCGCATCGGTGCCGCCATGGCTCTTGACCGATATGCCATTGAGCCCGAGCAGGACACCGCCATTCACATTGCTCGGGTCCATGCGCTCCCTCAGCCCCTGCAGCCCCGGCCGGGCCAGGAGGGCGCCGAGCCTTGTCCGCACCGACGCCGTCAGCGCCTCGCGCACGAAGGCCGAGACCAGCCGCGCCGTTCCCTCCGCCGTCTTGAGCGCGATATTGCCTGAAAACCCGTCGGTCACCACCACGTCCACCGTGCCGGCCGATATGTCATTGCCCTCGACAAAGCCGCGATAGTCGAGATCGAGCCCGCTGGACTTGATCAGGTCGTGGGCCCGGCGGACTTCCTCATGGCCCTTCATTTCCTCCGAGCCGACATTCAGGATACCGACGCTCGGGCGCGCCTTGCCCGTTACCGCCCGCGCATACGCCTCGCCCATGATCGCAAAGGTCAGGAGCTGGTCGCCATCGGCCTCGAGATTGGCACCGACATCAAGCACGACGGTCCGCCCGGCGGGGGTCGGCCACAGCGCGGTCATGGCCGGCCGGTGCACGCCGTCGATCCGGCGCAGGGCCATCATGGAGATCGCCAGCAAGGCGCCGGTATTGCCCGCCGAGACGGACGCTGCCGCTTCCCCGGTCTTCACGCAGTTGATTGCCTGCCACATGCTGGAGCGGCGCCTGCGCACCGCCTGCGAGGGCTTGTCATCCATGCTGACCGTCTCGTCGGCATGCCGCACCTCGCACCGGTCGCCGATCGCCGCCAGCGCAGCCGGCGCCGCCGCGGCAATCGCAGCGGCATCGCCATGCAGGATGAAGCCCGTATCGGGATGGCTGCGCGCGAACCGGGCCAGCCCCTCGATCACGACCGCTGGTGCCGCGTCGCCGCCCATGGCATCCACAGAAAGGACTGTGCCAGCTGCCATGTTTGACTCCTCATCGACCGGTCATCGGTATGCGTTCGGACAGTAGTCAGCGCCCCCGGCCATTGCAACGCTCAGGATGCCCACGTCACATCGCCGCATAACAGCTCCGCATCGCTGCATTGCTCCAGCGCGGCGCTCTCGTCGAGCACATGCCGGGCCAGCGCGGCGGGATCTCTACCGCCAAGCCCATTGCGCGCCAGCACATCGCTTAGCCCGGCTACCGAGACAGCAGCGCCGCCGAGCACGCCGTCCAGCGCCCGCGCCAGGCCGTAGAATTCCTCACCCAGCTTGCGGGCACGGCGGGCAATGCTGGCATCGCCGACCCCCTCTTCGCGCAGGGCGTAGTCGAACCGGTCGAACAGCGCTTCGACGAGCCGCTCGGCAAGCTGGCTGCCGTCGGGACCAGCCGTGCGCAGGCGCCGCATCAGCAGGGCGCCATGCAGGGCGGTGAGCTCGAACCGGCCCTCGAACGTGTCCGCGGCCAGCCCGTTGCGATAGAACGCCGGCTGCCGCGCCTGCGCAATCACCGCATCGCACAGCCTGCGCCCTGCCAGGGCCCCCGGATCGGGCTTGCGCTTCAACCAGTCCAGAATGCCAGCCATCGCTGAACTCCACCGCTTGCCAAGATGTCCCGGCACCCGCTACTTGGGACAGAACAAACCGGAGTCCACCCCATGGTCCACAAGCGGATCCTCGCCGCCCTGGCCCTGGCCGGCGCCCAGGCCGGCTGCATCACCCCCACCACCGACTATCATGGCTACCTGCCCGACGAGGCCCGGCCGGCAGAGATGGAGGTGGGCGTCGACACCCGTTCGACCGTGCTGGCAAAGCTCGGCACGCCGTCGACCGAAAGCATTTTCGACGATCGGACCTGGTTCTACGTCTCGGCCCAACGCGAGCGGTTTGCCTATTACATCCCGAAGGTGTCGGGACGCAGCATCACGGCAATCCGCTTCAACGAGGCGGACGAGGTCGAGGAAGTGCTGCTGTATGATGTGGATGACGGGGAGGTGGTCGAGTATGCCGCCGCCGAAACCCCGACCCTCGGCCGCCAGATGACCCTGCTGGAACAACTCCTCGGCAGCGTCGGGACGGTGGCCCTCCCGCCAACCGATGAGGCCACGCCGAACAACCCGACCGGCCGCCGCTAGCGCGTGCGTGACCTTGGCGCAGGGTCCGTTGAGGGCTCCCGGCCAAGGCGCTCTGCAGACTGCCCCGTACCGGCTCAGCCGAGTGCGGGGATGCCCGGCATCAGGAACAGGTCCGTATCGTCGGGCGTCGTCCCCGCGGCCGTGAGCATGGCGTGAACCTGGCCACGATGATGGGTCTGGTGGTTGAAGAAATGGGTCACGCACACCCAGGCCGGCAGGGTCACGTCCCGCCCCGCTGCGCCGGAGAACCAGTTCAATGGCCCGCCGAGCCAGTCTTCCGACACCAGGTTCGACCAGTCGACGATCACCTGGTCGAAACTTGCCCGCGCCTCGGCCAGCGGTTCGAGGTCCGCATAGAGGCTGGTCGACCCGGCGATACCCCCCTCGGGCCGGGCGAGATCGGCGAACCGGCTCATCCACATCCGGTCGGCCCAGAGCAGGTGGTTCAGCGTACCGAGGATCGAGCCGAAGAAGGCACCGACATCCAGAGCCAGCATGTCCGCGTCCATCTCGCTCGCCGCCGTGAACAGGGAGCGGTTCTGCCAGGCATTGTAGGACGCCATCACCTGGACATGGCGGGGTGTGATCATGCGGCAGTCTCCTCGCGCACGAGTGTTACACACCAACGGGGCGAAAATGAAGCGCCCCGGCCAGACAATGGGCCGGGGCGGTGTCTCGGACAGGGTCCGGCCCGACGGGCCAGCGCACCCTACATCCCGGCCAGGACGGCCAGCATCAGCAAGGCCACGATGTTTGTGATCTTGATCATCGGGTTCACCGCCGGCCCGGACGTGTCCTTGTAGGGATCGCCCACCGTGTCGCCGGTGACCGCGGCCTTGTGGGCTTCAGATCCCTTGCCGCCATGATGGCCATCCTCGATATACTTCTTGGCGTTGTCCCAGGCTCCGCCGCCCGACGTCATCGAGATCGCGACGAACAGGCCGGTGACGATCACCCCGAGCAGCATCGCCCCGACGGACGCCAGCGCAGCCGCCTTGCCACCGATAAACAGGATCACCAGGAACAGCACGATCGGCGACAGCACCGGCAGCAGCGAGGGCACGATCATTTCCCGGATCGCCGCCTGGGTGAGGATGTCCACGGCACGGCCGTAATCGGGCTTGTTCTCACCCTCCATGATGCCGGGAATCTCGCGGAACTGCCGGCGGACCTCTTCGACCACCGCCTGCGCCGCCCGGCCGACCGCCATCATCGACATGCCGCCGAACAGGTTGGGCAGGAGGCCGCCGAACAGCAGCCCGACCACCACGTAGGGGTTGGACAGCGAGAAATCGACCACGACCCCGGACAGGAAGCCTTCGCTCTCGGCGGCGAAGAACTTCAGATCCTCGGTGTAGGCCGCAAACAGGACCAGTGCACCGAGACCGGCCGAGCCGATGGCATAGCCCTTGGTCACCGCCTTGGTCGTGTTACCGACCGCATCCAGCGTGTCGGTCGTCTCGCGCACCTCGCTCGGCAGCTCCGCCATCTCGGCGATGCCGCCGGCATTGTCAGTCACCGGGCCGAAGGCATCGAGGGCGACGATCATCCCGGCCAGCGCCAGCATGGTCGTGGTGGCAATCGCGATGCCGAAAAGGCCGGCAAGGTTGTAGGTCAGCAGGATGCCGCCAATGATCGTGAGCGCCGGCAGGGCGGTCGATTCCAGCGAGACCGCCAGGCCCTGGATCACGTTCGTGCCGTGCCCGGACTCCGATGCCAGGGCAACCGAGCGGACCGGTCGGTAATTGGTGCCGGTGTAGTATTCGGTGATCCATATGATGAGCCCGGTGACAGCCAGTCCCGTCGCGCCGCAGAAGAACAGGTCCGCGCCGGTCACGACCTTCGCCGTTTCGGTCCCGAACTCCCGCAGGCCGAGCGCCTCGCCGGCTCCGGCCAGCTCACCCCAGCCATTCGGCAGAACGTTCTGGACCACGGCCGCCAGCGCCACCAGCGACAGCAGCCCCGTTGCGATCACGCCCTTGTAGAGCGCGCCCATGACATTGGTCGACCCCGGTGCGAGGCGCACGAAGAAGGTCCCGATGATCGAGGTGATGATGCACACCGCGCAGATCGCCAGCGGCAGCATCATGATCGCATCGAGATAACCAAGATCGGCAAAGTAGATCGCACCAAGCACCATGGTCGCCACGATCGTCACCGCATAGGTCTCGAACAGGTCCGCCGCCATGCCGGCACAATCACCGACATTGTCGCCCACATTGTCTGCAATCGTTGCCGCATTGCGCGGATCGTCCTCGGGGATCCCGGCCTCGACCTTGCCCACCATGTCGCCGCCGACATCGGCGCCCTTGGTGAAGATCCCGCCGCCCAGCCGGGCGAAGATCGAGATCAGCGAAGCCCCGAAGCCCAGCGCCACGAGCCCGTCAACCACGTGCCGCTCATCGGGCGCATAGCCGACCACCCCGGTCAGCAAGCCATAATAGAGCACGATGCCGAGCAGGGCGAGGCCGACGACGAGCAGTCCCGTCACGGCACCCGACTTGAAGGCAATCTCCAGCCCCGCCTGCAGGCTGTTGCGCGAGGCTTCGGTGGTGCGCACGTTCGCCTGCACCGAGACCTTCATCCCGATGAAGCCAGCCATGCCCGACAGGAACGCGCCGACGAAGAAACCCAGGGGCACTTCCCAGCTGCGAAAGGCGAGGAAGAGTGCGGCCAGCACCACGACGCCGACATAGGCAATGGTCCGGTACTGGCGGCTGAGATAGGCGTCCGCGCCCTCCCGGATGGCCTGCGCGATTTCCTGCATGCGCGCATCGCCCGGCGACGCCGCCATGATGGAACTTCGCTGCCAGAACCCGTAGGCAACAGAAATCAGACCCGCCGCCACGGCGACGTAGAACCAGACCGGCATCACGTGCCCTCCCCTTGATATGTCCGTGACCGCGCTGGCCCCGGCGTGTTGGCCGCAGGTCTGCCAAACCGGCCGGGCGCTGGCAAGCTCTGTTCGGTCTCAGGTGCGGCCGCCCTCCGGCCTGTCATCGGTGCCGACCGCGTTGCCACGGGCCTTTCCGGCGCCATGCTGGAAGGACAGCACCGATGGCAGGGGCACAGGCTTGCCGCCCTCCACGAGCGTGAGACCGGGTGTTTCGGCCAGCTTTCCGACCCGGGTGATTCGCACCCCCGCCGCCTCTGCAGCCGCCCGCGCATCGGCGACGCGCGCCGGGTCGAGTGCGAACAGGCACTGGTAGTCATCCCCGGCGGTCGCCAGGTCGAGCCGCGCGGCGAGGCTATCGGCAGGTCCGGCCCAGGGCACGGCCGAGAGGTCGATCCCGGCCCCGCAGCCGCTCGCCGCCGCCAGTTTCGCGCAAGCCCCCAGCAGGCCGTCCGAAATGTCCATGGCCGCGCGCGCGTGCCCACCGATCAGCCCGGCCACGGCAAGCGGCGGCAAACGGGGCTCCCAGTACCGCGCCAGGAAGGGCGAACCGGTATCGCCGGCCAGCGCGGCGGCAAGGCCAAGCCCGCCCGCGCCGATCGTCCCGGTGACCCACAGTCCGTCACCGGCCTGCCCACCATCGCGGCGCACCGGCCCGGGCCCGAGACAGTCGCCCGTCAGCGTCAGCGACAGGAAAAGACCACCGGGGCTGCGCACCGTGTCCCCCCCGACCAGCGCTGCATCCCATGCCCTGAGTTCACCGGCCAGCGCCCCGGCAAACGCCCGCAATTCGCCCTCCCCGCGCGCCTCCGGCCAGCCGAGCGTCAGCAGCGCCTCGGCTGGCCGCGCGCCCTTGGCGAGAATATCGGAGACGTTCACCCGCACCAGCTTCCGCGCCACCGTGTCGATCGGGTCCGTGGCAAGGAAGTGCACCCCCTCCACCAGTGCATCGACCGTGACGATCCGCCCCGACCCGCCGCGCAGCTGCGCGACATCATCGCTCCAGTCCAGGCCGGCGGCCTCGGCGAGGATGGGCAGGAGGGTCTCGAACTCGCGCATGCCGGAGAGATGCGCCATCGGGCGGGCGACGTCGAGCCCACCGCGGCGGGGAGCCTCGTGCTGGCAGCGATCAGAGCGCCAGCGCGCTGCCGGGATGGGTCGGTTGCGCGCCGGCCCGGAAGCGGCGATGGGCAATCCCCGGCACGCTGACGAAGTGTGCCCCTCCAGCCTCCCGTCCGGCATCCGGCCCGCCGCCCGGCAGGACCAGCGCCGTCAGTGCGCCGCCATGCACGGCCGCCGTGTCCACGCCCGTCGCATGCCGGTAGCAGGCCGGGCCGCCTAGAAACGGCTGGTGACCGAACACGACATGGCCGAAGCGGCCATCATAGCGCTCGGCCCAGAACGGATCGCCCGGCTGCTCATTGCCGTAGGCGCGGAACCGCCCCGTTTCCGCTTCGAGATAGCGCGTGCGCAGCACCTGCCGGAAAAAGCTCCGCGCCTTGCCTGTCAGTGCGTCGGCGGCCTCCGGGCTCTCGGGGAAGTCCGTCATGTTTCCCGGTATGCCGCCATGGACCACCAGCACGTTCCACTCGGGCAGTCGCAGGAAGGGCACGGCACGGGCGAGGAAGGCCCGGTCGGCCGGGCTCAGGGCCAGGTCGAGCGCGGGCAGGTCCCAGCTCGCCGCCGCCATGGCATAGGCCACCGCCGGGCGCGCGGTCTTGTTGGCATGATAGCGACGGTGGCGCTCCTCATGATTGCCCTCGACGAGGGTCACATCGAACGGCGCGCCCGCGTCGAGCGCCCGGATAAAGCGTACCACGCCGACCGAATCGGGCCCCTTGTCGACCAAATCGCCGGCAAAAACGAGATGGTCCCCCGCCTCCGGCGCGAGCCGATCCACCAGCGCCTCGAGCGGGCCCAGCGCTCCATGCACATCCCCGATGATCGCGGTCCGGCTCATCGCTCCATCTTCCAGCCCCTGCCTGTTCCCGGCAAGCGCTATTCGGCCGGGACCCGTTTCGACGGATGCGCCACGCCCTTCGCGCCGCGCAGCATGCCCTCGCTGGAGAGATCCCCATCAAGGTCCGGCCAGCGGATGCCGCAATCGTCCCCACCGAGGTCCCGATTGGCGAGTTGTTCGGGCGACGCCTCCTGCAGGTCCGGATACCAGGACAACGGCGCCGCAATCGTCCACCCGTCCATCAGATCGACAACGAGCATGTCATCGGCGAAGCGGACATCGGTGATGCAGATATCAGGTCCGGGTCCCGAAATAGTCATGCCATCCCTTTTCGAACACCTCTCGTTTCCGACGGAACATCTGTATAATAGGGCGCAGTCGAACCTTTCGAAACCCGATCATCTTTGCAATGGAAAGGTCTGCAGGCCAGATCTTCGCTTTGCAGCCGCTCCGGTCGACATGAACGTGAGGCGGCTGATCCGGTTCGTCGCTGCAGAAGCAGAACCGACACCGGTTCTTGCGCGCAGCAAGTTCGGCATCGTCCTCCGCCCCCCAAAACCGCTCCCCTTAAAGCGGGATGTTATCGTGCTTCTTCCAGGGGTTCTCGACCTTCTTGGTCCGCAAGGAGCGCAGGGCCCGGATCACCCGCCGGCGGGTGGCGTGGGGCCGGATGATGTCGTCGATATAGCCCTTGCGCGCGGCCACGTAGGGATTGGCGAAATTGTCCTCATATTCCTTCGTTCGCCGTGCGATCTTCTCCGGATCGTCCAGCTCGGAGCGGAAGATGATCTCCACCGCGCCCTTTGCGCCCATCACCGCGATCTCCGCGGTCGGCCAGGCATAGTTCACATCCCCACGCAGGTGTTTCGAGCTCATCACGTCATAGGCGCCGCCATAGGCCTTGCGCGTGATCACCGTTACCTTCGGCACAGTCGCCTCGGCAAAGGCAAAGAGTAGCTTGGCGCCGTGCTTGATCAGGCCGCCATATTCCTGCTTCGTCCCCGGCATGAAGCCCGGCACGTCGACAAAGGTCACGATCGGGATGTTGAAACAGTCGCAGAAGCGCACGAAGCGGGCCGCCTTGCGGCTGGCATCGATGTCCAGCACCCCGGCCAGCGTCATCGGCTGGTTGGCCACGAAGCCTACCGTGGAGCCGTCGAGTCGGCCGAAGCCGACCAGAATGTTGGCTCCGAAATCTGGACTGATCTCGAAGAAATCGCCCTCGTCGGCGACCTTCTCGATCAGTTCCTTCATGTCATAAGGCGTGTTCGGATTGGCCGGGATCAGCGTGTCGAGGCTCATCTCCAACCGGTCTGTGGCATCGAAGCTCGGCCAGGCCGGCGGCGCCTCCCGGTTCGACAGCGGCAGGAAGTCGAACAGGCGGCGCATCTGCACCAGCGCCTCGATATCGTTCTCGAAGGCGCCATCCACCACGCCCGACTTCTTCGCATGCACCGACGCCCCGCCCAGTGACTCGTGCGTCACTTCCTCGTTCGTCACCGTCTTCACCACGTCGGGGCCAGTGACGTACATGTACGAGGTGTCCTTCACCATGAAGATGAAATCCGTCATGGCCGGGCTGTAGACATCGCCACCCGCACAGGGGCCCATGATCACCGAGATCTGCGGGATCACACCGGAATAGAGCACATTCTCCATGAAGATGTCGGCATAGCCGGCGAGGCTGTCGACGCCCTCCTGGATCCGCGCCCCGCCCGCATCGAAGATGCCGATCACCGGCGCCCCGTTCTGGGCGGCAAATTTCTGCACCTTGACGATCTTCGCCGCATGCGCCAGCGACAGCGAGCCGCCGAACACGGTAAAGTCCTTGGAAAAGACGTAGACCAACCGGCCATTGATGAGGCCCTGCCCGGTCACCACCCCGTCACCGGGGATTTTCTGCGCGTCCATGCCGAAATCGGAGCAGCCATGTTCGACGAACATGTCATACTCCTCGAAGCTGCCTTCATCGAGCAGGACCATGATCCGCTCGCGCGCCGACAGCTTGCCCTTCTCGTGCTGGCGATCGATGCGGGCCTGCCCGCCGCCCAGCCTTGCCCGCTCCCGTCGCGCCTCAAGCGCCTCAATCACATCCTTCATACCCCGGGGCCCTCGCTCTTGATCCGTATCGGTGCGTTCTAAACGCCCCGCGCCGGAGTGCAAGCGCGAGGGGGGACCGGGCGAACACGCGCAGGCCCGGAGGGCACCCGCAATCGCCAAGCCTCATTCGCCCCCAGGGCTCAATCACCCAACCTCATCAGCCAGGACTCAATAGCCAGGGTGGCGCTTGCTGCCGTGATGCCAGCCAGGCTGCGGCACGCCCTCCACGAAGACGACCCGCCCGCGGACAATCTCACATCCCGACCTGCGCTCGAACTCCCGCCGCGGCCCTTCAAACTCGACTTCGCCGAACCAGACCATGAACCGATGCCGACCGCTCTGCTCGATCCGTCCCCGGCTGTCGAAATCCACATCCCGGAAACCGGCATGGCTGGCCTCGCGCCGGATCGCAGCCCGGCAGGCGCTGCGCAGGTCGCGGGCCAGATCGCGTTCGTGATCGTGATGGCGGCTGCGATACCGCCACGGCTCGCCATATCGGCGAAGGTGATGGCGGTCGCCATGATGGCTGGATCCGTAACTGTAGCGGTCAGCGTCTCCCTTGCCGCCATCGGCGTGCGCGGTTGCCTGGAGCCCTGCGGGCGCGAAGAGGATGGACGCTGCCAATGCTGCGGCCACCACTCCGGTTCTGGTCATGAAATCTGCCATGACCGCAGCAAGCCACAAGCAGAAGGAACGCACGCTGAACCCGCCATTCAGCTTCGTTCAGTCGCGCTCAGCCCCAGTGCCCGAATCCGGCACCGAAAGCGCAGAGAACCACGCGCCCAGTGCCTCTGATTCGGCCCGTTTCGCTGTGCGCATGGCGGCGGCCTCGGCATCCTCGCCCCAGCGCTCGTTCTGGATCGTTTCCTCGATGACGGACGCCTCGAACGCCGCATTTGCAGCGAGCGCGCCACCCGCCAGCGCCAGGGCCAGCACGGCCGAGCCATAGAGACCGCAGCCGAAAACCAGGCCTGTCAGTGCGAAATCATCGAGCCCGGCCGCCTGCGCGCGCGCAGCCGCCAGCGAGGCCGCCGGCTGCGGGCTCGCCATGAGTCCGATGACGGGAACGAGCACGATGCCATGGGTCCGCCCGGCCCAGTCACGCCAGGGTCTCCAGACCAGTTCCAGCCTGTCACGCACCTCCGGATCGGGCGACAGGAAACAGGTGAGATCCGTCTCGCAATAGCGCACCACTTCATCGGCGAGGGCATCGCGCGCCGCCGGTGTGCGGTCGATCGCGACATTGGCAAGGCGTGTCAGGTGCATGGCCTGGATATCGACATGCGTACCCTGTTCCTGCCATTCCGCTGCCACTGCACGGCCCAGGCCCGCGCAGGGCAGGACGAGGGCCGTACCGGCCGGCGTGCGGACCGGCCGGCCATCAAGCGCGATCGACCAGCCGGCCGCGTGCGGCACCGCTGCCGCCTCGCTGTAAAACCGTTTCGGGCGCTCTGGCCGGTCGGGCGTCATGACCTGTTCTCCGGAATCTGTCGCCCGGCCACCCTGCCACCGAGGCCTGCGCCGAACCGGACAAGATCCTCATCCAGCGTCCCGAATGCGTAGTGAACGGCATGGGCGCCCGCCGATTCCAGCTCATGGGGCTCGCCAAAGCCCCAGCTAACGCCAAGGCAGTGCACGCCGGCGGCCCGCCCCATCTGCATATCGAACACCGCATCGCCGATCATCACGGCCTGCTGCGGCGCCACGCCCAGCCGGTCCATCGCGGCCTCGACCATGGCAGGGTGCGGCTTGCCCGGCCCGTCATCGGCGCAGTGGATCGTGTCGAAATAGGGCGCCAGCGGATGCATTTCGAAGATCGCCTCGATCCCGCGTCTGGACTTGCCCGTTGCCATGGCGACCAGCCAGCCGTCGGCGGCCAGGGCTGCAAGGCTTTCCATGGCCCCCTCGTAGAGCGGCTCGCGAAAGTCCGGGTCGGTGCGGCGCGCGACGAAGGCGTCGCGATAGGCCGCCACCAGCCGGTCCAGGGTCCGCTCACTGGTCTCTGGTGGTGCCAGCCGGGCGCAGGCCTCGGCGAGGCCGAGCCCGACGATGGTCCGGGTCTCGGCATAGCCCGGAGGGTGAAGCCCACAGGCCTCGAAGGCGCGCGCCATGGCCGTGGTGATGACCTCACGCGAGTCGACGATGGTGCCGTCCATGTCCCAGATCGCCAGTTTCAGCATGGCAGGTTCCTCTCCCGGCCTGTCTCAGAACAGCGCCAGCGGATCGCTGCCGGCTTCCGATTCAAGGAAGCCCAGCGTGTCGAAGGTCTCCCGCATGTGCGGCGGCAGCGGCGCGGTGAGGGTCAGCGGGCGCCGGCGTCCGGTCGCGGCCCCGGCTGGCAGGATCAGCGCGCGGGCGTGCAGGTGCAGCCCCGGCGCGCAGCCGCTTGGCACCTCCCGCGCCGTCGTATACTTGCGATCACCGAGAATTGCGGTCCCCAGTTCCGCCATGTGAAACCGCAGCTGGTGCGTGCGTCCGGTTTCCGGCTTCAGCGCGACCCAGGCTGCGCGCTGGGCAGCCTGCGAGATCACGGCATAATCGGTGATCGCATGCCGTGCGCCCGCCTCGCCCTGGCGGGCAGGACGCATCTTCTCCCTGCTCTCGCCCGGACCTTCGCCCTTGACCATCCAGCTGCGCAACTGGCCGGCGCGCGGATTGGGCACGCAGATTGTCACAGCCCAGTACACTTTCTGGAGTTCGCGTCCCCGGAACAGGTTGCCGAGCCGCGCGGCCGCAGCCGGCGTGCGCGCCAGCACCAGCACGCCGGACGTATCCTTGTCGAGCCGGTGCACGAGGCGCGGACGGTGGCCGCCGCTCGCGAGCGCGTCGAGCAGGCCATCGACATGCCGGCCCTGCCGGGTTCCGCCCTGCACGGCCAGCCCCGCCGGCTTGTTCAGGGCGATCATCTCGCTGTCCTCATGGATCACGAGACCGCGGATGAATTCGGCATCGCGCTGGCTGATCCCCGCCGCTTTCGCAGATGGTTGCGGCGCCTCGGCCCTGGCCAGCGCCGGCGGCAGGCGCACGCTCTGGCCCGTCTCCAGCCTGTCGCTGGCCTTCGCGCGGCCGCCATCGACCCGGATCTGGCCGGTGCGCAACAGCTTCTCGATCTCGCCCTGGGTCACCTGCGCCCGCCGCTTGATCCAGCGGTCGAGACGGGCCCCGGCCTCGGCATCGGTGACGGTTTTTTCCTCGTCCGCCCCGCTCATGCCGCCCCCCTCAGTCCAAGCGCCGACCCGAGCATGAAGGCCGCAATGCACAGGAGCATGGTTCCGACCGCATAGGCCGCGGCCTCGACGAGCCGGCCAACCTCGATCAGGCGCACCGTCTCCATCGCATAGGAAGAATAGGTCGTGAATCCACCCATCATACCCACGGCGATGAAGAGCTGCAGCGGCTGGCCGCCGACCTCGCCGCGCGAGGTCCACCAGCCCATGAACAGCCCGATCAGCAGGCTGCCAAGCCCATTGACGAACATCGTCGCCCACAGTCCGGGGGCCTCGACATGTCGCGCCGCCACCAACGCGCAGCCATAGCGCAGCGCCGCGCCAATCCCCCCGCCCAGGGCCACATAGAAAAATCCGGTCATCGCCACGTCCTAGCCCGCTTCCCACGCCGCTTCCAGACCGTGTGCGAGACCAAGCGCTGCCGCAGCGGCGCAAAAGTCTTCCGGCGGGCGCGCGCAGACTTGGCGCCGACCGCCCTCCGGCGTTGGAAAATCCAGAGATAGCGCGTGCAGCAATGTCCGATTCGCCCCGGCGCCGGCGGCGCCTCCATATTGGCGATCGCCCAGGATGGGCAAACCAACATGCGCGAGATGAACCCGGATCTGGTGCATCCGCCCGGTGCGCGGGGTGACCTCGACCAGCGCCGCGCCTTCGGCGGCCGCCAGCCGCCGCCAGCCCGTCTCGGCTGTGCGCGCGCCTTTCGCCCCGTCCGCCACCACGGCGCTGTAGACAAGCGCGCCATCCCGCCGGTCCGCCAGCGGGGCCGCGATGCGGCCCGACGCGGGCGGGGGCACACGGGCCTCGACAATTGCAAGATATGTTTTCCGGACCCTCCTGCCCTCGAAGGCGGCATGCAGTGCAGCCGCTGCCGGCTTGGTCCGCGCCGCCACGATGATGCCGGACGTCTCTCGGTCCAGCCGGTGGACGAGGTGTGGCCGCTTGCCATTCGACCTCGCGAACGCCCAGAGCAGGTGATCAAGCGTGTTACCGCACCGACCGCGCGTCTGGCAGGCAAGCCCCGCCGGCTTGTTGAAGGCAAGGACAACGGGGTCCTCGTGCACCAGCAGACCTTGCACGAATGCCCGGTCCTCCGGGGACAATTCTGGAACAGGCCGGTTGCGGGTCATGCGAAGTCCTGAAGGAGCCTTGCCAGCGTGCGCTGCGATCCATCGACGGGCACCCCCTTGTCGCGATAATGGGCGAAAAAGATGACCGCGATCGAGAGCGCCCACCCTGCCCCGCGCAGCCATTCGCCCTCCGTGGCAGCCATGGCCGCCCTGAAGGCAGCACGGCCATCGGCTTCGAACAGGTTCCAGGCGGCAGCCAGATCACAGGTCCCATCCCCGGCCCCGGCCAGCCCCCAGTCGATGATGCCGGCAAGCGCTCCGTCGCGGACAATCACGTTTCCACCGTGAAGGTCACCATGCAGCCAGACAGGTCTATCGGTGGCAGCTGCCTCCCGCGCCGCTTGCCAGATGCCCGCCAGGACGTGGGTGTCGCAGATGTCGTGGAGCTGGCCCAGGGCATGTTCAACGGCCCTGTCGCGATGGCCCAGGGGCACGCCCCTGAAACTGTTCGACGGCCCGCTGAGGTCGCCGGTGTCAAAAGGGCGCGCGCGCAGCGCGAGTATGAACTGCGCGAGCCGTTCGGCGTCCCGCATCGGCAGTGCCCCGCCCGAAAGGGGGGTGCCTTCAACCCAGCCCAATATGCTCCAGTTCCAGTCATACCCGCAGCCGGGTGCGCCAAGGCCGAACGGACGAGGCGTTTCCAGAGGAAGGTCGTCCAGCTTGCGAAGGATCGCGAGCTCACGCCGTGCCGACAGCCTCGCCCATTGCACGCGCGGAAACCGTGCGCACAGCCATTTCCCCAGGCGGAAAATGGCATTGTCGGTGCCTTCCTCTTCGATGCGTTCGACCGGAAGGTGCGCCAGGTCCGGATACTGGTCTTCCAGCAACACGGCGACGGTGTCCTGGCTGATCGCGCTCATGACCGCGCGCCCGTGCCGGCCCGGAGCGCCGCCCAGCGCCTCAGCCGTTCGGCAATCGCGCTTTCCCGGCCCGCCGCCTTCGGGGCATAGAAGACCTGCCGGTCCATCCCCTCCGGAAAATAGTCCTGACCGGAAAAGCCCTCCGGCGTGTCATGGTCATAGACATAGCCCTCGCCATGTCCTTCGGCCCGCATCAGTTCAGTCGGCGCATTCAGGATATGCCGCGGCGGGCCGAGATGGCCGGTCCCGGCGGCGGCCGCCCGCGCGGCCTTGTAGGCCACATAGGCCGCGTTCGATTTCGGCGCGGTGGCGAGGTGAATCACCGCCTGTGCGAGCGCCAGCTCGCCTTCGGGGCTGCCCAGCCGCTCATAGGTCCGCGCCGCCTCGCCGGCTACCATCAGCGCCGTCGGATCGGCGAGGCCAACATCCTCGCTCGCCATACGCACAAGCCGTCGCGCCAGAAAGAGCGGGTCCTCCCCGCCCTCCAGCATGCGGGCGAACCAGTAGAGCGCGGCGTCGGTGTCCGATCCCCGCACGGATTTATGCAGCGCCGAGATAAGACCGTAATGGCCGTCCCGGTCCTTGTCATGGGCCGCAGCCCGCCTCTGCAACAGTGCTTCCAGCCCCGCCCGGTCGAGCGGCGCCTCCGCCCGGGCGAGCGCAAAGACCTGCTCGGCGAGGTTGAGCAGGTAGCGCCCGTCCCCGCCCGCCATGGCCACCAGTCCGGCCCGCGCGTCACCCGTCAGCGCCAGCGTCTGGCCCATCTCGGCCTCGGCCCGGCCGAGCAGCGTGTCCAGCGCATCGGCATCCAGCGCCCCGAGCCGCAGCACGACGCAACGCGAGAGCAGCGCACCATTGATCTCGAAGCTCGGATTCTCCGTGGTGGCGCCGACCAGGGTCACCGTCCCGCGCTCCACATAGGGCAGGAAGCTGTCCTGCTGGGCCCGGTTGAAGCGGTGGATCTCGTCGACAAACAGCAGCGTGCCCTGCCCCGACGCGCGCCGCCCCTCGGCCCGCTCAAAGGCAGCGCGCAGTTCCTTCACCCCGGAGAACACCGCGCTCAGCGCCTCGAATTCGAGCGCGGTTTCGGCCGCCAGCAATTGAGCGATCGTCGTCTTGCCGACCCCTGGCGGGCCCCACAGGATCACCGAGGGCAGCGTGCCGCCGGCGACCAGCCGCGTCAGATTGCCATCCGGGCCGAGCAGGTGTGCCTGGCCGACCACCTCGGCAAGCGTCGCCGGCCGCAGCCGGTCGGCCAGCGGACGCGGTGCGCCGGTGTCGAGACCGGCAGAGGAGAACAGGTCACTCATCGCCGCGCCAGACACGCCCGGACAACGGCGCCCGTCCTCACCGCTGGGCGCCCGCCTACCCGCACGCCTCGCGCGCCTTGTCGATCGCATCCGCCGAGCCGCTGAGGGAGAAATGATAGGCCACTGCCGTGTCGCGCGCCGACACGCCTTCCACACGCAACTCCGTGCCCCGCTCGATCGCGCGTACCAGCCGCGGATCGTCGTCATCTTCGGCAAACGCCTCGTTTCCGACATTGTACAGCGTCCAGGCCGAGCGGCCGACCCGGGCCTTCGACGGCAGGTCCTCGCGCAGGGTGTAGCCCACACGCAGGCTCGGCTGGTTGCGGACGCGGCCCGATTTCGACTGGGTGACATAGAACCAGACATTGCCATGATCGGCCGAGGCGGGCGCCTTGTCCGTCGCCTCGGTCGCGGCGAAGCACAGGGTTTCCCCCTGGTGGCTCTGGACGAACACCTTCCAGTCTCGGAACTGCGCGACCGCCTGCGGTGCCGCTTCGGCCAGTGCGGCCGGCCCGGTGAGCACCGCGAGACCGGCCATGGCCAGGGCGGACACCATCTGCCCGCATTGCCGCAACGGTCTGGCCATCGCCATGGTCCCGCTCCCCCCTCCTGCTTGCGCCCCGGCCGGGGGAGTAGACCTTCTGCTTGCCTGCGTCATGCCAGTCTCCGGGCTGCCTGAACGACCTGCCTTATACCTCACCGGATTCCAACCCCGGCTGAAGCAGGTGCAGCACGGGCTGCATCCGGCACACAGATACCGGCAATGGGGCGGCATCGTAAACAGCCATGGCGAGTGCAATGCAGAATGGACCACCGTGATAGTTGAATGCGCAGCGCAAATCGCTACAGTGGGTCTCCAGAGGTTGCATGAGCAGTCAATTGACGCGTACCGCCTATCATACCCCGCCCGTCGATGACCAGCGTGCGCGCCTCGCCGGTCTCGTCATGGAGATCGCCCGGAACCAATGCCGGGAAGCGTTTTCGGCGCTGTTCGAGTATTATGCGCCACGCCTCAAGAGCTACATGATGCGGATTGGCGCCGATGAGAGCCAGGCCGAGGAACTCAGCCAGGAAGTCATGGTCACGGTCTGGCGCAAGGCCGACCAGTATGATCCGGCCAAGGCCTCGGTCTCGACCTGGATCTTCCGGATTGCGCGCAATCGCCGCATCGATGCGCATCGCCGCCAGTCGAAGCCGGACCTCGAACCCGACGAACCCATGCTCCGCCCCGACGAACCGGACCGGCCCGACGAGCTGCTGCAACGCGGCCAGGTCGAGGCCAGCGTGCGCGACGCCCTCACGACGCTCCCCGAAGACCAGCTCATCCTGCTGCAGGCCGCTTTTTATGAGGGCCTCTCCCACAGCGAGATTGCCGAGCGGTTCGGCCTGCCGCTCGGGACGGTGAAATCGCGCATCCGGCTGGCCTTCAACAAGCTGCGCGGCCAGCTTGCAGAGGACCCCTAGCCAGCCTTCGCGTCGATGAACCTGACGGCTCTTGACCCGGACGAGCGGCCGACAATATCCCAACCTGCGAGGTTTAGACCCCTCCAGACCTGACCGGACCAGACATGCACCTGCCGGACCGAACTTGGACAATCTGACCCCGGAGCGCGTATTGGATACTGCCCTGTCTTCCACTGCCTTTGGCGAACTCTACAGCGCCTACGCCGCCGGCACCCTGGACCCCGGCTTCGCCTTGCTGGTCGAAACCCAGGCGGCGCTGCGGCCCGGGATCGCACGCGCCGTACAGGCTGGCGAAACCCTCGCCGCTGCCCTCCTGGAAGCTGAACATCCCTCCCCGCTCGCCCCGGACGCCTGCGCCCGCGCCCTCGCCATGATCGACGCCTCTGCGCCGCGCCTGAACCCGCCCGCACGGCCCGATCACCCCGCCGGTGAGACGATGAACGAAGTTGCCAGCCTCCCACGACCGTTACGCCGGGCGGTCGCCGACTCCCTCGACCAGACGGAGTGGCAGCTTACCCTGCCTGGCGTTCGCCGGCTGCGGATCCGGACCCACGGCGAAGCCGAAACCGAACTCTACCGGCTCGAACCGGGCGCCTCGGTGCCCCGCCACAGCCATGAAGGTGCGGAACTCACCCTCGTTGTCACCGGCAGTTTCGCCGACGAGGCCGGGATCTTCGGCCCGGGTGACGTCTCGGTGAAGGGCCCCGAGCACACCCACCAGCCGGTCGCGAGCCTCGATGGCATCTGCTACGCGCTTGCCGTCCGGGATGGCGGGCTGCGCTTCACCGGACTCGTGGGCGCCATCCAGCGCATTCTCGGGCACTGACCCTCAACGGCGGGCGCGCATCGCCGTTGCCAGCGTACCGTCATCGAGATGGTCGAGCTCCCCGCCGACCGGTACGCCATGGGCCAGCCGGGTCACCGTCACGCCCAGCGGCTCAAGCGTGTCGGCAACATAATGGGCCGTGGTCTGGCCATCGACCGTCGCGTTCAGGGCGAGGATCACTTCCCGGATCCCGCCATTCGATCCGCGGATCCGCTCGACCAGCGCCCCGATCCGGAGGTCCTCGGGACCAATCCCGTCAAGCGCCGACATGACGCCCCCCAGCAGGTGGTAGCGGCCGCGGAACGCCCCGGCCCGCTCCAGTGCCCAGACGTCGGGGACATCCTCCACCACGCAGATCAGACCGTCATCGCGGCCCGGTGCCCGGCACACCGCGCAAGGGTCCTGGGTATCGAAATTGCCGCAAATGCCGCACGGACCGATCTTCGCCCCGGCCTCGGCCAGTGCATCGGCCAGCGGCAGCATCAGGCTGTCCTGGCGCTTGAGAAGAAACAGCGCAACCCGTCGCGCCGAGCGCGGGCCGAGCCCCGGCAGCTTGCCGATCAGGTCGATCAGTCTGAGAATTTCCGGCCCGGCAATACGCTCACTCATGGCATTTACTCGCCGCGATTTGCCAGGACTGGCAAGACCCCGTTGCGCGCACGTCCCGCGCGGATCAGAAGGGCAGCTTGAACCCCGGCAGCAACCCGCCGCCGAGGTCCTTGGTCATCGCCTGCATCGCCGACTGCATTTCCTCATCCAGCCGCCGCCGCGCATCGGCATGGGCGGCCTTGATGAGATCCTCCACGATCTCGGGCTCGTCGCCCATCAGGGAGGGATCGATCGAACAGGCGACAAGTTCGCCCTTGCCCCGAAGGCCCACCCGGACAAGACCAGCGCCGGCTACCCCCTCGACCTCGATGTCTTCCATCTGCTTCTGGGCCTCGGCCATCTTGGCCTGCATTTCCTGCGCCTGGCGCATGATGTTGGCGAGGTCTTTCATGTCGTCTCATCCTTCTTCGCAGGCGCCCCGGGGGCGAAAGGCCAGTTCAGCCTCCCGACCGTCGCGACCGGTTGTTCATATTGACCACATTGTCGCGACCGGTCCCGGCTTCAACCGGTCCCTCCTGCCGGACATCGACCACTTCGGCGCCGGGAATAGCGGCGAGAAAGGCCTGCACGTCGGGATGGGCATGGGCCTCGGTGATCTTCTCGGAGCGGATCCGGCTGGCCCGGTCCTTCAGAGTCTCCTCGCCCTCGGCAACCCGCTCGATCCTCCAGGCGCGGCCCGTCTCGGCCTCGAGGAAACTGCCCAGCCGCTGCAGCAGGTCGGCCGGCGCGTCGGGCTTGAGCGCGCAGGCCAGGTGGCCCGGCTGAAAGCTGGCCGGCTGCAGGAAAGCCTCGCAGTCGGTGAGCAGTCGAACCTGCTTGCGTTCGGCCATGCGGGCCAGTGCATCGTCGAAACGGGCCATGCCGCCAGCGTCGTCTGGCGCGGCGCCAGACTCAGTCCCGCCCTGTCCGGCGCCAGCTGATCCGCCGGCACCTTGCCCTGCACCACCCGCTCCCGCAGCAGCGGACTCCGCAATCATCCGGGCGGCGTCCTCGGGCGAGGGCAGGCCCGCTGCCGCAACCAGCCGCAGCATCACCATCTTCAGTGCCACCGCCGGGTCCGGTGCGGTCTGGGTATCGCGATACCCCTGCAACAGGACCTGCCAGGCGCGGGCCGCCTCGGCCGGCGACAGCCTTTCGCCGAGTTCCCGCAATCTCCGCACCCAGTCGGCCGGCGCGGCCGACTGGTAGCCCTCTCCCACCGCTTGCAGCGCCGAAAGGTCGGCCACGATGTCGAGCAGGTCCCGCAGCTGGTTGAGTGGGTCTGCGCCCGAGCGGAGCTGGTCGTCCAGCTCGGTGATCACTGCCTTGCCGTCACCCGCGACCGCCTTCTCGAAAAGTTCCAGCAGGCGGCCACGATCGCCGAGGCCGAGCATGTCGCGGACCTGTTCGGCCCCGACCGCGCCGCCCGCCTGCCCCTGCACGATGGCCTGGTCGAGGATCGAGAGCCCGTCGCGCACCGACCCCTCTGCGGCCCTGGCAATCAGCGCGAGCGCATCCTCGCTGACATCGGCTCCTTCGGCAGCGGCCACGCGGCCGAGATGGCTGGCCAGCCCGGCCGGATCGAGGCGCTTGAGATCGAACCGCTGGCAGCGTGACAGGACCGTCACCGGCACCTTCCGGATCTCGGTGGTCGCAAAGATGAATTTCACATGCGCCGGCGGTTCTTCCAGCGTCTTCAGGAGAGCGTTGAACGCATTCATGGACAGCATGTGGACTTCGTCGATGATGTAGACCTTGTAGCGGGCCGACACCGTTGCGTAGCGCGCGCCATCCAGAAGTTCGCGCATATCGGCGACGCCGGTCCGCGAGGCGGCGTCCAGTTCGTGCACATCGGGGTGCCGGCTCTGCATGATCGCCGCGCAGTGCCGTCCCGGCGGGTCGAGCCGCACCGAGGGCCCGTCATGATCGTCGGACGTGTAATTCAGCGCGCGGGCGAGCAGCCGGGCCGTGGTCGTCTTGCCGATCCCCCGCACGCCGGTGAGCATGAAGGCATGCGCGATGCGGTCGGTCTCGAAGGCATTGGTGAGTGTGCGCACCATGGCTTCCTGGCCAATCAGGTCCTCGAACCGTTTCGGCCGGTATTTCCGTGCCAGAACCTGATAGCCGGACCCGCCCGGGCCCGCAGTCTCTGCATCCGTCCCGTCCTCCCCGCCGAACATGGAGAGGGTCGCGTCATCTGGCCCGAGGGTGTCGCCGTGATCGTCCATGGCGTGTGTTTTCGCAGTTTGTTCGCCCGTGTGCAATGGCCAGCCCGGTTTGCTCCCCAGCTTTCCCGCCCGGCGGCAGCTTTCCCCGCCGCGCCCGTGGTGCTAGCTCTCTGGGTCTCGACCGTATTGACACCATTGCCCAAGCCGAAGGGGGACACAGCCGATGCGCGACGCCGTAGGGGACCTGCTGGACCTGCTGGATCTGGAACGGCTCGAGACCGATCTCTTCCGCGGTGAGAGCCCGGACGAGCGGACCAGCCAGCGCGTCTTTGGCGGCCAGGTCATCGCCCAGGCGCTGGTCGCAGCCTATCGCACGGTTGAAGACCGGCCCTGCCATTCCTTGCATGCCTACTTCATCCGCCCGGGCGACCCGAACATTCCGATCATCTACGAGGTCGACCGGGCCCGCGATGGCGGCAGTTTCACGACCCGGCGCGTGGTCGCCATCCAGCATGGCCGGCAGATCTTCAACATGGCCTGCTCGTTCCATGTCAAGGAAGAGGGCTGGCATCACCAGCACGCCATGCCGGACGTGGCCGGGCCCGAGGACCTGCCCAGCGAGGACGAAATGCGCGAGAAGATCGCCCGGCATGTGCCCGAGCAGTTCCGCGCCGAGTTCCTCCGCCCGCGCGCCATCGAGATCCGCGAGATCGATCCGATGCACCTGCTGCGCCCCGAGCCGAAACCCGACGTGAGCCATCTCTGGTTCAGGGTCGCCCGCGAGATCGACGAGACGCCGGGGCTGCACCATTGCCTGCTGGCCTATGCGTCCGACATGCGGCTGCTCGGCACCGGCCAGCGTCCCCACGGACTGTCGTGGATGACCAGCAAGATGATGAATGCGAGCCTTGACCACTCGATGTGGTTCCACGCCCCCGTACGTTTCGACGAATGGCTGCTCTACGCCATGGATTCACCCTATGCCGGTGGCGCCCGCAGCTTCAATCGGGGTGCAATATTTACCCGTGACGGGCAGCTGGTCGCATCGGTCGCGCAGGAAGGACTGCTGCGTCCCAGGAAGGACAGCGCGAAGACCGGCTGACACCGCCCGCGCCCGACACCGCCCGACCATACGAGCACCGTCCGACCCTGCACCGTCCCGACCCTAAGAGGCCGGCAACCAGGGGGGCCGGGTACTCAGGACAGCGGCAGGCGGTGCGACACGATGGGAGCGGGACACGCCTCGTCATCATTGGCTGCCAGGCGCTGCATCATCCTGTCGGCGCGCTCGAACCGGTTTCGCGCCAGGGCCTTGATGCGGCGCGATTCCACCGGCGCGTTTGCGCACTCGATCATGGCCATGCCCACGTCAGTTCCAGCGACCCGGCCCGCCACTTCGGGACCCGTTGTACGAGCCTTCCGGAAACGCAGGAACTTGAAGCTCATTCCGTCCTCCCATCCTTCATTCGCACCGATGCGGGACCGGCCGGTCAGGCCGACCCGTCCTGCGCGTTCGCCCGCGTGCCCGAGACAGCGCCGGCATAGTCGCTGGCCGCGTCGAACAGCGCCCGGACCCACACCGCACCGGCCTGCTGGGGCGTGCGGCAGAGCGCCAGATTGGCAAGTGTCTCGGCGTCCCTGCGAAGGCGCAACTGACAGAACCCGGCCCAGTCCACGTAGCCCTGCGGCCAGGCGGCGGCGAAGGGATGGAACGGGACCGGGAGCGGGCCCGTCGTCAGCCAAGGCGCCGGCCATGGCAGCGTCCGGTCTTCGGTCGCCGCCGGACGGGTGTTGTCATCCTTGCACTCACGCGGAGCCTGCACCCTGTCGCGGGATGTGATCGTTTCGGCCCGGGCACGTCTGGACACCATGGTTTCCTCCTTGCCGGGGCGGTCCCGTACGGCAAGGGAACGGCACCGGCGTCTTCGGCTCGACCACCAGGGCGATGGGTGCGACCTGGCTGAGCATATGCGCTCTCGTCACCCCGACTGGAATAATAGCGCACTTTCCGCTCGCTGGACATGAGAAAACGTTCATCCCGCCGATCCGCTGAGCCCATCACCCGCACCCATCAGTCCAGCCAGGTCTCTGCACCATGATCACAGACCAGATCGACGCCCCCGTTCAGCATCCGGAAGAACATGTCATCGCCGCGCGCGGTCTGGTGCACCACCATGGCTGCGAAAAACGCGGTTAGGAAATGCTGGAAAGCGCCGGACACATAGTGGCGCCTCAACAGGTCTGGCGGATAGGGTCCGGCACCGAGACGTCCGAGTTCGCCGACATAGAGCTCGAGCAGGGACGCCTCATGCGACTTGCGCAGTTCCGGGGCCAGCGCGCCGGCAATGAAATAGCCGACATCGGCGGCACCAGGCCCGTAGCCGAAGGACTGCCAGTCGACCACGGTGACCGGCCGGCCACCTGCCGGGGTCGCAAACAGCATGTTGTCCGGTCGGAAATCGGCATGGACCAGCGTTCGCGGCCCGGCCCGGAGCGCTTCATAGGCGTCGAACCGGCGGGTGATGGCTTCGCCGATCCGGCGTGCCTGCGGTGTGACCCGGTCGCCATACCTGGCCAGGAACCCGGACCAGAGCCCGGCCACCATGTCCTGCTCCACCGGATTGTCCGCATCCTTCGTCCCGCCGACCCAGGGATAGGCCTCCAGCGTGTCGTCCTCCCAGAACGCGGCATGCAGTTTCGCCGCCTCGACCACGACCCGGCGCGCCGTCGGAATGTCGACACCCCTGAGCTGGTCGCCCTGCTCGGCGGGAGCCATGTCCTCCATGATCAGGACAAAATCATGGGTGTCCTCCTGAATTTCGGTGAAGAAGCAGCGCGGCGTCGAGATGCCGGCGCGGCCCTGCAGGACCTGGTAGAATCTCACCTCGCGATAATAATTCCCCAGGGCGATGCCGGTCGCACGGCTGTCCTCGGCGTCGGCGGGGAACTTGCCCACCAGCGAGGCCGGCGCATCCGGCGGCGCCTGCTCATAGTCCAGCATGAAGCGCACACAGTCGCCGATCTGGCCGGTACCGACCGGCTGCGCGGTGAAGTCCCGCAGCCGGGCCTCGACCCCGCCAGCGGCCAGCGCCGCCCCGAGCCACGTCGCATCGATCGTCCGCCAGTGACGGATATCGGGGGTCATGCCCGACCGCCTTCCGCGCCGGCGCCCTCATGGCGGATCGCCTCGAGCATCGCTCAGTTCACCATGCCGGCGAGACGGGCCGTGATGATCGCCTCGGCATCGGCGATGATCCGGTCGATCAGCTCTTTCACCGTCGGGATATCGTCGATCAGGCCCTGCACCTGGCCGGCCGACCAGATGCCGCCATCGGGATTGCCCTCCTCCATGGCCTGGCGCCCGCGCACCCCGGCCACGAGATGCTTGACATCCTCGAATTTCGCCCCGCCCCTGCGCTCGATCTCGACCACTTCAGAGCTCACCTCATTCTTCATCACGCGCGCGGTGTTGTGCAGGGTCCGGAAGATGAGCTTGGTCTCGCGCTCGTCATTCTCGACCATGCGCTGCTTGAAGGTGGGATGGATCGGCGCTTCCTCGGTGACGCAGAAGCGGGTGCCCATATTGATCCCGTCCGCACCGAGCGCCAGCGCCGCGGCGAGCCCGCGGCCATCGGCAAAGCCGCCCGAGGCGAGCATCGGTATCTTGACCTTGTTCGCCGCAGCCGGGATCAGGATGAGGCCCGGAATATCATCCTCGCCGGGATGGCCGGCACATTCGAACCCGTCGATCGAGATCGCATCAACCCCCATCCGTTCGGCTGACAGGGCATGGCGCACCGCGGTGCATTTGTGGATCACCTTTATGCCATGCTGCTTGAGATGGTCGACATGTTCCTGCGGCTTGTAGCCGGCCGTCTCGACGATCTTCACCCCGCCCTCGATGATCGCCTGCCGGTACTCGGCATAGGGCGGCGGATTGATCGA
>CAZDMQ010000026.1:0-40645 GCA_964506685.1 uncultured Hyphomonadaceae bacterium
CCGGATGGCATCGTCGAGACCGAGCGCAGCCATGATCCGCATCGCATTCGGACCCAGCTGCAGGCCCGCGCCGACTTCCGACAATTGCGGCGCCCGTTCGGCGACCGTGACGCTGAACCCCGCGCGCTGCGCACAAAGCGCTGCTGTCAGGCCAGCAATGCCGGCACCGGCAATCAGGAGGGACGGGCTGGACATGGCGCACTCCGCATGCGGGCGAGGGTCCGGGCTCTGGCTGCAGAGACGGCTGGATACGGGGCCGCTCCCAAGGCCCGCTCAGCCGCGCCGGGGGATCGCCGCCCAGTAGTCGAAATCCAGCAGCACATCGGGATGGTAACGGCCGTCTTCCCCCCGCAACGGAAAATCGTTGCACGGATGGTTCTTCGCCGCGACGAGCCGAAGCCGCAGCGCGCCAACCGTCTGGGAGACCTCCACCTTGTCGAGGACTTCCGACCAGGCATAGACGGTGTCGCCGGCAAATAGCGGCCCGGCATGGGTGCCGGCATTGATCGCCATCATCTCGGCCGCATTGCCAAGCCCGTTAAAGCTCAATGCACGGGCGATCGAGATCACCACCCCGCCATAGATCAGGCGCTTGCCGAACCGGCTGTCGGCCAGGGCATGGGCATCGAAGTGCACCTTCGCCGTGTTCTGGTACAGACGCGTGGCAATCTGGTGCTCGGCTTCCTCGACCGTCATCCCGTCAACATGGTCGATCTTCTCGCCGATGGCGTAGTCCTCGAAGCGCCAGGGGCTTCCCGACAGCGCGTCGTCCCAGCCGGCATAGCTCCACGGGGCGATCAGGCTGTTGCCATCGACCGCCTCCGGCAGCTCCGGGACGATGGTTTCCGGCGCCGGCGAGGCCACGTCCCGCTTGTTCACCATCACCCAGCGCACATAGGACAACACCTCCTCGCCGGCCTGGTTCAGTCCGCGCGTGCGAACATAGACCACCCCGGTCCGGCCATTGGAGTTCTGCTTGTGGCCGATCACTTCCGAGACGGCCCGCAGCGTGTCGCCGGGATAGAGGCGCACCGGGAAGCGGCCATCGGCATATCCGAGATTGGCCACGGCATTGAGGGAGATATCCGGCACGGTCTTGCCGAACACGACGTGGAAGGCCAGGAGCGGGTCGATCGGCAGGCCGGCGAGCCCCGTCGCCTCGGCGAATGTCTGCGCACTGAACATGGCATGGCGGCTGCCGGTGAGCGCGCGATAGAGGCTGATGTCGCCCTCGCTCAGGGTCAGTGGCGTAGCGTGAACGAGTTCGCGCCCGAGGGTGAAATCCTCGAAGAAGTTGCCAGGATCCGATTTCTTGCTGCTCACCGACGGGGCCCTCCTCGGGTGGCCCTTCGGTGGCGACCGGGCGCCTCACATGCCGAAGGACAGATTGCCGAATTCACTCGCGACGAATTGCACCGTGTCGGCCCCCGAAATCAAGGCGGCAACGACCATGGGCGTCAGGATGGCGCTGATCGCAAGTGTCGCAGCCCCGCCGGCAATCGACCGCGCGGCCGGTGTCCTGAGCGCTGCAACGCGCTGACCGGGGGGGACGACCAGGACCGGCCAGGCAAGCGCCAGCAGCAGGGCAACAACGGCGAACAGTCCGGCGAGGGTGAGCAGCATGGGTACGAGCCTTTGCGACGGCCAGGAAACACCTTCGCTTTAGCAGGGCCGGATTAGGATTGGCTGTCGTCCCGATAGCGAATTGACGGCTCGTTCTTCATGTGGCGTTTACCCCGGTTCTGGCGCGCCAGCATCTTCTGCCCGTCCCGCGCAAACTGGGCACGCGTGGCCATGATGGCGGCCGATGGCGGACCAGCCGGGCGGGTCGGCTTCTTCTTCCCGCTGGCGAGGTCCGAGCCCGGTGCCACGGCGGCCGAAAGCGCCACGGCCCGCGGCGGGCGGCGCCGGAATCTGAGGTCCCAGACGGCCAGCAGGAGCAGGACCGCGATCACGCCGCCGCCGGCCACGATCCCCTCCGCAGCGGACGGGTCGCGCCACCAGCCTGGCTCGAAATCGACCAGCATGGCAGCCGGAAATCCGGTCGCGCAACCAAGCAGGTAGGCGTTCAGCGCGCCAGGCCGGCGCCTGGCGATCAGGGCTGCGCTGGCATAGAAGGCGATGGCGGCGATGAAATAGGGTATGCCGTGCAGGATACCGAACTCGCGCCAGTTGAAGTGCGCCAGCGTGTCTTCCATGCCGGTCTCGGTAAACAGGCCCACCAGCATCAGGATCGACGGCCAGCGAATGGCCGACATCGCCCCGAAGGCAAACGCGACGGCCATCACGGCAACCATGTAGCTGATGAGCTTCCGCGACATGACAAGCGTGTTAACCCTGTCGCCATTGATGTGCGATGAATGGAAAGCAGCAGATTTGCGGTTTTCGGCCGCTTTGGCGGTCGGCGTTGCGCTTGGGCAACGCCTTTGCGGTCAGATTGCGGCAGCGTCTCTCAGAGCAGGCGGTCGAGCGCGCTGCGCGTCTCCTCCCAGCGGACCCAGTGGCGGCCATGCAGCAGGTATTCCAGTTCCGGCCGCAGGATCACATCCGACAGTTTGATGAGAATGATCCGCTTGGAATACTGGTCGGCCAGGGACACCTCGCGCAGCACATGCGCGCTGGAGTTGGCCGCCTCCGACATCAGCAGGATGAACTGCGAACAGGCCTTGATGCTGGAGAGGATTTCCGACCGGTAGTCATGGCCGGCGCGCACATCCCGCGGCGCGATCCAGCAGGCCCGGCCAGCAGAGGTCTCCAGCGAGGTCACGACTTCCTCGGCAATCGCGGCATCGCCTGAGGCATGGCTGACAAAGATGCGTCCTGCCGGCGGCGCCTGCGACCCTGGTGCCGCCCCAGCGCCTGCGGCCTGTGCAGGCGAGTCCGGCTTGCCGTCGTGGGTCTTGCGTGCATAGGCGCCACCGGGTTTGAACCGCGGCGCATCAGCGCCGAAAGCCTTGCTGAAAATGTTAGAGAACACATTCGAAGCCGAACCTTCCGCTTCATCGCCGGGCGCCTGGGTGCGTCCGTCCGGCCCGATCACGGCGAGCCGCGCAGTCGATGTGAACAGGCAGTCGCCGAGCTTGCCATCCTTCGACCGGCGCCAGAGCTCGAGCACGCCGTCGGGGGTCACCGCGACATCGAGATTGAGGTCCAGGAGAGCGCCGGCGCCACTCGAATTTCCCTTGAGGCCGAACGTCCTTTCGGCGATCGCCCGGTCATTTTCGGCAAGGAACCGCACCGGCAGGCGGGTCTGCGCTGGCTCCGATGTCGTCACCCGCAGGCGCTTGAAGGCCGGCAGGTATTCGCCAGCCTCGATAAGGCTGGTGGCCTTGCCATCCGGACCGGCCAATGTCAGCGCCTCGGCAAGCCGGACATCGGACAGCGCATCGTGCAGCTTGATCCGCGCCGCTTCGGTGGCAGCCACCGACATGCCCTTCGTCGCGCGCGTGGCCAGGTCGACAGCCGAGACCGAGAGGTTGCCGTCACCGTCGATCCGGAAGGTCACCTCGATCTGCGGCACGCCGCGCGGCGCCGGGGCGATGCCGCCGAGGTCGAAGGTGCCGATCTTCCGGTTGTCGGCTGCCGTTTCATTCCTGCCCTGGACAAGGCGAATGGTCACCACGGCCTGGCCGTCCTCGGCTGTCGAGAAAACCTGCGAGGCTTCGCACGGGATCTCCGTGCCCTTGGCAATCACACGGGTGAAAACCCCGCCAAGGGTTTCGATGCCGACATCGTCGGCAAGCACCCATTTCGGCATCCGTCGCGCTCCAGCACCGGCATGGTCGGCCCATGCCCACCTTACTGCCGGCTATCGCAGACTGCGAGGTCCCGCAAGGCCGGCGAGCCGGTCCCGCACGGCCGGGACAGCGCGGCACCGCACGTAGTGTTCCTTATTGTCGGTCCCCTGGCGTCCCGGGGAGACTGGAAGCAGGAATATGGGAGGACCGGCATGGACGGCTCATTCGCAATCGGGCGGCAGGGCGCGGGCGAGGCATCGACTGGCGCGGCGGACGCTGCTTTCAGGGCGTGCGTCGACCGCTTCCTCGATACCGCCCTGACCGAGGACCTGCGCCGGGCCGGCCGGCAGACGACCGGGCTGAAATCGGCGAAGGCTGCACGCCGCACCTGGCAGCAGCGCCTGTTCGAGCAGGGCTGGCTCGCTCCGTCCTGGCCGGTCGAGCACGGCGGCGCCGGGTGGAGCGATGACCAGCGCCTCTATTTCGAGACGGCTGCGGCGGCCCGCGATGCGCCGCTGCTCATGTCGTCGGGCATCCGCACCATCGGCCCGCTGATCATCGCCGAGGGGACGGACGCGCAAAAGGCCCGCTACCTGCCTGCCATTCTCGAAGGCCGACATGACTGGTGCCAGGGCTTTTCCGAGCCGCAGGCCGGCTCCGACCTGTCCGCAATCGCCCTGCATGCCCGGCGGGATGGCGATGACTTCGTGCTGAACGGCGCAAAGGTCTGGACCAGCTTTGCCCGGGAGGCGACGCACATGTTTCTCCTTGCCCGGGCCGAGCCGGGGTCGGAGCGGTATGACGGGCTTGTCTTCCTGCTGGTCGAGATGGATCGTCCGGGAATCACGGTGCGCCCGATCCGGTTCATCGATGGCGATTGCGAGACGAATGAGGTGTTCTTCGACAATGTCCGCACACCTGTCACCGACCGGATCGGCGCGATTGGCGAGGGTTGGGCCACGGCGCGGCGGCTGATGGCGATCGCGCGCGGGAACAACACCACGACGAGCCTGCTCCGCTCCGCCTTCCGTGCGGCCTGCCGACATGCCGCCGACGCCGGCCCGCTGGATGGGCAGATGCGGATGCAACTTGCCGGCCTGCAGCGCCGCATCGACGAGTTCGAAGCCCTGGAAGCGCGCGTTTCAGCCCGGCAGGTGGGCATCGACCCGGCGCCGGCCTCGTCGCTGATCAAGGTCACGGCGACCGGACTGCACCAGTCGATCGCCGAAATCGGGCTGCGCCTCGATCCGACCGGCGGTTTCTCGCAGCGGAAATACCTCTCCACCCGCGCGGCCACGATCTATTCCGGCACCAGCGAGGTGCACCGGAACATCCTTTCCAAGGGGATCCAGCAGGGCTGAGGGCGCCGGCCACTGCCCTGCGGCGGGGGCCTGCCCTTCCGGCGTCGGTCTCCGGCTCCGCCCCCCTGGCTCCGTTCCCGCCGGCCCGTTGGCAGTCCCCGGTCAGACCTCGAGCAGCAGACGCTCGGGATCTTCCAGCGCTTCCTTGACGCGGACAAGGAATGTCACCGCTTCCTTGCCGTCGACGATGCGGTGGTCATAGCTCAGCGCGAGATACATCATCGGCCGGATCTTCACCTCGCCATTCACCGCCACCGGCCGCTGCTCGATCCGGTGCATGCCGAGCACGCCCGATTGCGGCGGATTGAGGATCGGCGTCGACATCAGCGAGCCATAGACCCCGCCATTGGTGATGGTGAAGGTCCCGCCCTGCAAGTCCTCGAGGCTGAGATCGCCATCCCTCGCGGCCCGGCCCAGCCGGCCGATCTCCGCCTCGATCTCGGCAATCGACCGTGCCTCGCAATCGCGGACAACCGGCACGACGAGGCCGCGATCGGTGCCGACCGCCACGCCGACATCGTAGAAATTCTTGTAGATGATATCAGTGCCATCGATCTCGGCATTCACGGCCGGGATCTCCTGCAGCGCCGCAACGCAGGCCTTGGTGAAGAAGCCCATGAAGCCGAGCTTGACGCCGTGGCGCTGCTCGAAACTGTCCTTGTACTTCTTCCGCAGGTCCATGATTGCGCCCATGTCCACATCGTTGAACGTGGTCAGCATGGCGGCGTTATCCTGGGCCTCCTTGAGGCGCCGGGCGATGGTCTGGCGCAGGCGCGTCATCCGCACCCGTTCCTCGCGCGGTCCCAGTTCGCGCGGCGCGGCGGCGGCCGGGGTCCGTGCCGTTGCCACGGCGCCACCACTGGACCGCGCCGGCAGGTTCTGGACATAGTCCAGCGCATCCGCCTTGGTCGCCCGGCCGTCGCGCCCGGTTCCGGGAATATCGGCCGGGCGGACAGACGCTTCGGTTGCGATCCGGCGCACCGAGGGAGAGACGGGCCGGTCCTCGCCCGTGGCTCCGGACTCCTGGCCGGTCGGGGCCGGAGCCGGGGCCGGGGCAGCAGACTTGGCTGCCGCCGGGGTTGCCGTCGAGCCGGCTGCGTCCCCGCTCGCCGAAATCCGTGCGATCACCATGCCCGGTGTCACGCTGTCGCCCTCTCCGACAAGCCATTCGGCGACCACGCCATCAGATGGCGCGGTCACTTCGAGGGCCACCTTGTCGGTCTCGATCTCGGCGATGATCTCGTTCTTGCTGACGGCGTCGCCGACGGCCTTCATCAGGTTGCCGACCGAGCCTTCGGCAACCGACTCGCCCATGTCCGGCACGGTAATATCAGCCGTGGCGCCATTGCCGTCTGCGGCCTTGCCCGACTCGGCCTCAGGTGCCGGAGCGGGTGCGGGTGCGGGATCCTCTGCCGCAGTTTCAGCCTTCGCGGCAGCAGGCTTGGCAGCCGCGCCGTTTCCACCCTTGCTGGCGCCCTTGCCGTTCAGCCGTGCCAGCAGCGCGCCGATTTCGACGGTGTCGCCCTCCCCGGCAATGATCTCGCCGAGTGTGCCATCTTCCGGTGCCGGCACCTCGACCGAGACCTTGTCAGTCTCCAGTTCGACCAGCACGTCGTCCTTCGCCACACTGTCGCCGGGCTGTTTCAGCCATTGGCCGACCGTGGCTTCGGTGACGCTTTCCCCAAGGGTGGGGACCTTGATATCGGTCATCTTTCGTCTTGTCCCTGTAACGCGCGGTCAGCGACCGACGACGGTGTCTGTAATGCTTGCTTCGCCGAGCGCGTCATTGATCAACGCGTCCCGCTCGGCATTGTGTTTCGAGAAGAGGCCGGTCGCCGTGGCAGCCGACGGGGCCCGACCGACATATTTCGGTCGCGAGGCCTGCAGCTTCGCCTGCCCTGCACACCACTCCAGTTCGTCGCGAATGAAGCCCCAGCCGCCCATGTTGCGCGGTTCTTCCTGGCACCAGACCAGTTCGGCCTGCGGGAACCGCTTCATTTCCTGGATCAGCGACTTGCGCGGCACCGGATAGAACTGCTCGACCCGGAGCAAGTAGATGTCGTCGATCCCGCGTTCCTCGCGAGCCTCGAACAAATCATAATAGACCTTGCCCGAACACACGACCAGACGCCGGATTTTCTTGTCCCCGACCAGTCTGACCTTGCCTTCGCGACCATCGGTCTCGGCATCATCCCAGAGCACGCGGTGGAAGCTCGCCTCCGGTCCGAGGTCCTCGATCGTCGATACCGCAAGCTTGTGGCGCAGCAGCGATTTGGGAGTCATGATGATCAGCGGCTTGCGGAATTCGCGGTGGATCTGGCGGCGCAGGGCGTGGAAATAGTTTGCCGGAGTGGTGAGGTTGCAGACCTGCATGTTGTCCTCGGCGCACATCTGCAGGAAACGCTCGAGCCGTGCCGAGGAGTGCTCGGGGCCCTGCCCCTCATAGCCGTGCGGCAGCAGGCAGACCAGCCCGGACATGCGCAACCACTTGCGTTCGGCCGACGAGATGAACTGGTCGAAAAACACCTGTGCGCCATTGGCGAAATCGCCGAACTGCGCCTCCCAGAGGGTCAGCGTCTTGGGATCGGCGAGGGAGTAGCCATACTCGTAGCCGAGAACGGCTTCCTCCGACAGCAGGCTGTCGATCACCTCGTAGCGGGCCTGGCCGTCGCGAATATTGTTGAGTGGGGCGTAGCGCGCACCCGTCGACTGGTCGACCAGTTTGGAATGCCGGTGTGCAAAGGTGCCGCGGGTCGAATCCTGGCCCGACAGCCGGATCGGAAACCCCTCGTCCAGCAAGGTTGCAAAGGCGAGGTGTTCAGCCCCGCCCCAGTCGATGTCCTTGCCAGCCGCATAGGTCTCGCCGCGTTTCCGGATCACCCGGGCCACGGTCTTGTGCGCATCCACGTCCTCGGGGATCGTCGTGATCTGCCGGCCGAGGCGCTGCAGGCGTTCGGCCGATACGCCCGTCAGCCCGCGGCGGTCATCATCATCAGGAAGATGAAATCCCTTCCACTCGCCGTCCAGCCAGTCCGCCTTCTCGACCTCGACGCCCTTGCCCTCATCGAACTTGGCATCGAGAAACGCGCCAAACGTCTCGACTTCCTGCTCGACCTCTTCGGCCGTCAGCAAGCCCTCTCCGACAAGCCGCTCGGCATAGATCTGCCGGCTCGTCGGCTGGCTCTTGATCTTCGCATACATGCCCGGCTGGGTCATGGTCGGGTCGTCGCCCTCATTGTGGCCGAACCGGCGATAGCAGAACATGTCGATCACCACGTCCTTGCCGAACAGCTGGCGGTACTCGGTCGCAACCTTTGCCGCGTAGACCACCGCTTCGGGGTCGTCGCCATTCACATGGAAGATCGGCGTTTGCACCATCAGCGCGATATCCGAGGGATAGGGCGAAGAGCGGGAGAACATCGGGCTCGTGGTGAAGCCGATCTGGTTGTTGATGATGAAGTGGATCGTCCCGCCGGTGCGGTAGCCCTTGAGGCCGGACAGGGCGAAACATTCGGCCACAACGCCCTGGCCGGCGAACGCGGCATCGCCGTGCAGCAACAGCGGCAGCACCGTCGAGCGGTCAACGTCCTCGCTGATACCGCGACCCGCATCCCGGTGCCGGATGGCCTGCTTCGAGCGCACCTTGCCGAGCACGACGGGATCAACGGCCTCGAGGTGAGAGGGGTTCGCATTCATCGACAGGTGAACCCGGTTGCCGTCGAATTCGCGGTCGGACGAGGCGCCGAGGTGGTATTTCACATCGCCGGAGCCGAAATCCTCCGCGCCCTGGGTGGAGCCGCCCTGGAATTCGTGAAAGAGCTTCTCATAGGGCTTTCCCATCACTGCGCCGAGCATGTTGAGACGACCGCGGTGCGGCATGCCGATGACGATTTCCTTCACGCCAAGGGCGCCGCCGCGCTTGATGATCTGCTCAAGCGCCGGAACGGCCGCCTCGCCGCCGTCGAGCCCGAAACGCTTGGTTCCCGGATAGCGCTTGTGCAGGAACTGCTCGAATCCCTCTGCCTCGATCATTTTCGACAGGATCGCGCGCTTGCCCTCGCGGGTGAACGCCACGCCCTTGTCCGGTCCCTCGATGCGCTGCTGCAGCCAGCCCTTCTCCTCGGGATCGGCAATGTGCATGAACTGGATGCCGATGGTCGAGCAATAGGTCCGCTTCAGGATGTCCAGCATCTCGCGCACGGTGGCGTATTCGAGGCCAAGCACGAAATCGATGAAGATCGGACGGTCCATGTCGTCCGGACCGAAGCCGTAGGTTGCGGGGTCCAGCTCGGGCATCGGCCCCCGGTCCTCGATCCCGAGCGGGTCGAGATTGGCAGCGAGGTGCCCACGGATCCGGTAGGCGCGGATCATCATGATCGCCCGGATCGAATCCTGCACCGCCCGGTGGGTCTCCTCGGTCGAGGCGGCGGGCGATCGTGCGGCAATCTTCTGCTGCATCGGCTTTTCGAGCGCAGTCCAGTTGCCATCGAACACGGCAACGTCCTCATCGGACGGCCGTTGCCAGCGCGTGCGCTTCCAGCTTGCGCCCTCGGCATTCTGCACCGCTGCGTCCGGTGCATCGCCGATGTCCTCGAACAGGGCCCGCCAGCTATCGGGAACCGAGGCCGGGTCGCGGGCATATGCGGCCTGCATCTGCTCCAGATAGACAGCATTGCCGCCGTAGAGGAACAGGGTTTCCAGCAGGGCCGCGTTTGCGTCGCTGCGCGGTCTGGATCCCTGGTCGGGGTGAGGGAGTGGGCGTGCGTCGTCTGCCATCTGTTCCGTCCTTCAGCCTCGGGGCTGGTGGGATAGCTGACGGACCGAAGGGGTCAAGTGGCCAGTTCGGGCCGTCACCCGAAATTGATAGGCTGTCTATCAGCCCTTGAGCACCTCGACCATGGTCTTGCCCAGCCGTGCCGGGCTCGGGCTGACGCGGATGCCGGCGGCTTCCATGGCGGCAATCTTGTCCTCGGCACCGCCCTGGCCACCGGAGACGATGGCGCCGGCATGGCCCATCGTGCGTCCGGGAGGTGCGGTCCGGCCCGCGATGAAGCCGACCATGGGCTTCTTGCGGCCCTTTGCCGCTTCGTCGCGCAGGAATTGGGCCGCCTGCTCCTCGGCATTGCCGCCAATCTCGCCGATCATGATGATCGACTGGGTCTCGTCATCGGCCAGGAACATTTCCAGCATATCGATGAACTCTGTGCCCTTGACCGGGTCGCCGCCAATGCCGACTGCCGTTGTCTGTCCGAGGCCTTCCTGAGTCGTCTGGAACACCGCCTCATAGGTCAGCGTGCCTGAACGCGAGACGATGCCGACATTGCCCGTCTTGAAGATCTTGCCCGGCATGATGCCGATCTTGCACTGCTCGGGGGTCAGCACGCCGGGGCAGTTCGGCCCGATCAGACGCGAATTCGACTTGTCCAGCTTCGCTTTCACGCGAACCATGTCCAGAACGGGCACGCCTTCGGTGATGCAGATGATCAGCTCGATGCCGGCATCGATCGCTTCCTCGATGGCGGCGGCCGCGCCGGCCGGCGGGACATAGATGACGCTGGCATTGGCGCCGGTGGCCTCGCGCGCATCGCCCGCGGTCGCGTAGATTGGCAGCGCGACGCCCTGGTCGGAGACCCAGCTCTCGCCAGCCTTCTTGGGATGGGTGCCGGCGACCATCTGGGTGCCGAAATATTCCAGCGCCTGGTTGGTGTGGAAGCTGCCGGTCTTGCCGGTGAGCCCCTGGACGATGACTTTCGTATTGCGGTCGATAAGAATGGACATGGCTTAGGCTTTCCTTGCGTCTTCAGGTTGGGCGAGCGGTCGGCGCGCCTAAGCTGCCTTCACGGCGTTGACAATCTTCTGCGCGGCGTCGTCGAGGTCGTCGGCGGGGATGACGTTGAGGCCGGACCCCGCGATGATCGCCTTGCCCTCGTCGACATTCGTGCCTTCAAGCCGGACCACTAGCGGCACCTGGAGATTGGTCTCCTTGACCGCCTGCAGGACACCCTCGGCGATGACGTCGCACTTCATGATGCCGCCGAAGATGTTCACGAGGATGCCCTTCACGTTCGGGTCCTTCATGATGATCTTGAAGGCTGCGGCGACCTTCTCCGCATTCGCACCGCCGCCGACATCACAGAAATTGGCCGGCTCCTCGCCGTAGAGCTTGATGATGTCCATCGTCGCCATGGCCAGCCCTGCGCCATTCACCATGCAGCCGATCGTTCCGTCGAGGGCGATATAGGCGAGGTCCCACTCGCTGGCCTCGATCTCCTTTTCGTCCTCCTCGGTCTCGTCGCGCAGCGCCTGGATGTCGGGATGGCGGAACAGGGCATTGCCGTCGAAACTGACCTTGGCGTCGAGCACGCGCAAATGCCCGTCCTTCATGACGATGAGCGGATTGATTTCCAGCATCGACATGTCCTTCTCGGTGAAGGCCTTGTAGAGCAGGGGGAACAGCGACATGCCATCCTCACGTGCGGCGCCCACAAGTTCGAGTGCATCGCACAGCTGGGCTGCGTCGTCAGCAGTGACCCCGGCCATGGGGTCGACCGGCAGTGTCAGGATCTTGTCCGGCGTGTCATGGGCGACCTGTTCGATGTCCATGCCGCCCTCCGTCGAGGCGACGAAGGCCGGTCGGCCCGATGCACGATCGACCAGCAGGGACAGGTAGAGCTCGCGGTCGATATCGGCGCCGTCCTCGATATAGAGCCGGTTGACCTGCTTGCCGGCTTCGCCGGTCTGGGCCGTGACGAGGGTCTTGCCGAACATCTGGCGGGCATGGGCGATGGCATCCTCCTTCGAGAAACCCAGGCGCACCCCGCCCTTCTCGCCCGCGTCGGCCTCCTTGAAGCGGCCCTTGCCGCGCCCGCCGGCATGAATCTGCGATTTGACCACCCAGAGGGGCCCAGGCAGGCTGTTCACCGCCGCTTCGATCTGGTCCTCCGACAGAACCGGTGCCCCATTGGCGACCGGCGCGCCATACGCTTTCAGGACAGCCTTGGCCTGGTATTCATGGATGTTCATGTCTGGAAAACCCTCGCGGTCTGGACCCTGCGGAGCGCGATAAACCGCCCCCGCCACTGGCGTGCCTTATAACAGTGCGGCGACCCTGCGCAACAGATGCGCCCGCACGCAGAACGAGCGCAAGTCACCGGCTTCGCCCGACCCCCTGGCTGGCCGTCGCCCGTCTTAGGCGACAAGGCCCGGGGGCTGGGACTCAACCATTGCGGCCGGGGATGGCGAACTGCACATCGCGGAGCGGCTCGCCAGTTTCGCCATGCAGGCTGAGGGTCACCGTGCCGGCAGCCCAGTCGATCCCGATGGCGCCGAAATTCCGCTTCGCCACACCTGCGCCGAGTTGCGCGCTGTCCCGCTCGTCCGTCTCGTCCCGGAACGACATGTTCAGCGAGGAGGCCGTGAGCTCATGCACCGGATAGGGCAGGGCCTCATCCTCGATCCGGTAGAGGAAGCCCGAATGGCGGTCGCCCGAGACGAAGACGACGCCTTCGGCACCGGTCTCTCCAATCAGTTCGAACAGACGGGCCCTTTCCGCCGGCAGGGTGTTCCAGTGCTCATAGCCGTGTCCGTCGGTCGTCGCGATCTGGATCGAGGAGATGATCAGGCGAAGGTCGGCCAGCTCGGACAACTGGTTTTCCAGCCAGGTCCACTGCGCCGCACCCAGCATGTCCTGCTTCTCGGCATCGGTTTGCGGGATATAGCGCTCCTTGCCCGGTGCGTTCCATTCATCGGTCGGCCTGAGCGGGCTGCGAAACGAGCGCGTGTCGAGCATGATCACCTGTGTGCGCTGGCCCTCCGGTCCGAAGGTCCGTGCGTGGTAGGTGCCGGGCCAGGCGCCGAGATCCTCGTCCGCCAGTCCCCAGAAGGTTTCGTGCAGGCGTTCGGCCAGCCGCCTGAACGGGAAATCGCCGCCGGCATCATTGGCGCCGTAATCGTGATCATCCCAGGCGACCATCATCGGATGGCGTGCCCGGACCGAGACGAATTCCGGTCGCGCGGCGAGGTCCGCGAGGCTTTCGCGCAGCTCCCCGAGGTCTGGCTCGTTGCTGATCCGCCCGCGTTCAGCATCGCTGTCGCCATAGACATTGTCGCCGATCATCAGGAACAGGTCCGCGTCTTCGCTGGCGATTGTGGCCAGCGCCGGGCTTTCGTCTTCCTCATTGTTGCACGATCCGACCAGGATTCGGCTCAGGGGCGTGCTCGCATCGGGCAGCGCAGCGCCCGCCGGGGCGACCGGGAAACTCGCCGCATCCAGGGTTTCGTAATAGGCATTCAGCGCCTCTACCGCGTTCGCGGGCGCCTTTGCGGGGAAGACCGGTGCGGGCGGAACTTCGGGGGGCAGAGGCGCGGCTGCAGGCTCGGTAACGGCGACGGTGTCCGGCGCAGGGGCGGTCTCGCCGGACGGGTCTGGCGCGTCGGCCGGACCGGACTGGCAGGCTGCCAGCAGCAGCACGGACAGCGACACGGCCGCAAGACTGGAACGGAGCATTGTGTTTCCCCCTCTGAGCAAGATGTCTGCCTTGTCTTAGTCGGCTGATTTGACAGTTTCGCGACACCCGGCCGGTTTCCCGGCGTCAAGCCTGGGATCGCCGGACTCCCGGGCGATCCCGTATCCGCCCCGCCGGACCAGCCAGAACATGCCCACAAGATCGAATATCCCGGCGCCGAGACGGCCCCAGAAGCCGTATTTCGAGGCACCGTGCCAGCGCGGGCGATCGTTGACCCGTTCCTCGCGCACCTGCCAGCCGGCCCGTTTGACCAGTGCCGGCAGGAAACGGTGCATGGAAGCAAAGAAGGGCAGGTCGCGAAACGCCTGTGTCCGGATCAGTTTGAAGCCGCAGCCGGTATCGGTCGCATCATCGCGCAGGATCGCGCGCCGCACGCCATTGGCCACGCGCGACTGCAGCCACTTGAAGCCGCTGTCATTGCGGCTGTTCCGCCGGCCTGCGATCAGGCCGAGATGCGGCTCCGGCCCCGGCGCGATGATGGCGTCCCAGAGCCGGCGGGTATCATTGACATCGTTCTGCCCGTCGCCGTCCAGCAGCTGCACCCAGTCGCCCCGCACCACTCGCAGTCCCGTGAACAAGGCAGCCGATTTGCCCCGGCGTTCGACATGGGTGAGCACGGTCAGCGTGTCCGGATGGAGTGCCTTCGCCTCGGCGAGTTCGGCGCCGGTGGCATCATCGGAGGCGTCATTCACCCCGATCACCTCGAAGGCGACCCCGTCCAGTGCGGCATGGATTTCAGCCAGCAGTGGCAGCACGTTCCCGCTTTCATTGTAGAAGGGGATCAGCACCGAAAGCTCGGGCTTGGCGTCACGATCTGGCACGTCGCACCTCGGCAGTTCCGCTCGGCGGGTTCACGACCCGTTTCTGGCACGGTCGAAGACGTCTTGATAGAGTACGGCGGCGGCTTCGGCGCAGATGCCGGTCTGCGTTTCGATGCCGGCCCCACGGAGCCGGTCGAGCCCGCCAGCGCCGAGGGGGTGGACGTCTGCGATCGCGACCACCACGCGCGCAACCCCTGCGGCGACCAGTCGCTCGCTGCAGGAAAGCCCGCCCGCGCTGCGTTCACGGCAGGGCTCGAGCGTGACAAAGGCCGTCGTCCCCTCCGCCAGCGTGTCGGCCTCTTCCAGCGCCTGCTCCTCGGCATGCGGCGAACCGCCCTCCGCCGTGACCGCTTCGGCAACCAGTTCCCCGCGCCGGTCGACCAGCACGCAGCCGACGGACGGGTTCCTGCCCGTCTTGCCGTCGTTTCGCCGGGCAAGCGCCAGGGCCCGGCGCATGTTCGCCGTGTCGTCGAAGTCGAACACACCCCGCTCGAGAAAGGGCATTGTGCCGGTGCTCACAGCCTGCCCGGCTGCGGCCAGCGCCTGTTCCAGCGCGCTCACCCCCGGCCCGTCACTTTCCCAGGTGCCGACCCGCTCGCCGCCCCGGAGCAGCACCGCGCGTTGCTCGCAGACGCCGCCGAAACATTCCACGATCAGTCCCACAAGTGGCGAATTCCCCGCCATCGTGCTGAACTCGGTGAGGATCTCGCGCTCCCAGGGCGCCGGCTCGTGCAGCCGGTAGTCGGCACCCAGCGCGTGCACGCGGCCCGGGAATGGCGCATCCACATCGGCCTGCACCCCGCCCAGCCGGTCCATCAGCCAGGCCCAGTCGAGCGTGCGGTCGAAGCCGATGAGGCCGGAGAAGACATAGGTCATGGTGCTTGCGTCGTATCTTCCGGGATTATCTTTCAGCGCCATCTTTCATGGCAGGGCCGGCAGGTCTGCGGCCCGTTCGCCGTCGAGATAGCGCACCGCGACCGGTTTCAGCTCCTGATCAAGCGTGATGAGAAGCGGATTTCCGGTCGGGATCTCGACCGTGGTGATCGTCTCGTCCGGCACCTCGAAGAGGTGTTTCACGAGCGCCCGGAGGGAATTGCCATGCGCGGCAATCAGCGTGTTCGTGCCCGATCCCAGCACCGGCGCGATGCCGGACTCCCAGAAGGGCAGCACGCGCTCCAGCGTCAGCTTGAGGCTTTCCGTCCCCGGCACGTCCACGCCGTCATAGCGCGGATCGGCGGCGAGGTCATAGGGGCTGCCCGGCTCCAGCGGCGGCGGCGGGATGTCATAGCTGCGCCGCCACACATGCACCTGCTCCTTGCCATGCTTCGCCGCGGTCTCGGCCTTGTCGAGCCCGGTGAGCCCGCCATAGTGGCGCTCGTTAAGCCGCCAGGTCTTCTCGACCGGCAGCCAGACCCTGTCCATTTCGGTGAGCGCCAGCCAAAGGGTGCGGATCGCTCGCGTCTGCACGCTGGAAAAGGCCTGGCGAAAGTCCACCCCGGTTGCCTGCAGCGCCGCCCCGGCGGCGCGCGCTTCGGCCTCGCCCTTCGCGGTGAGATCGGCATCCCACCAGCCCGTGAAGCGGTTTTCGAGGTTCCACTGGCTTTGGCCGTGGCGGATGAGGGCGAGGGTCGTCATGGTCACTCCGTCTCGGGATCGGATCTTTCGGGGCTGTCGGGCGGGGTCGTCCGTCCGGTGGCGCCGGTCGGCGCGCCTCCGCGTTGCAACTACCACGCCGCAGTGATGTCAATCAGCCGTGTGAAGGCACGGCTCACCAGATCGGCGTGGCGGGTTTCGATCTGCCGGTCGACCGGCAGGCCCGCGGCGTCATACGCAGCGATCCATCCGCCTTCCGGGGTGAGGTGATTGTCCATCAGCGCATCAAAGCTCGCTGCGGCGAGCCGGGCCGTCTCCGCATCCACGCCATCCTGAAGTCGCGACAGGTGCGCCATCAGGGCAGCGGCCTGAGCCGCCATGGTGAGGGCCGTCGCCCCGGCCGGTACGCCGCGCCCCTGCTTACCGGGTGATGTTCCGTCAGGCGGAGTCCCGCCATCCAGATCGGCGCTGAGCCGGTCCGGTGCAACGCCGTCGGCATCCAGCGTGCTGCAGGCAAAGGCGTAGAGCCGCCCGGCCTCGCCGGGGACCGCCGAGCCGATCGCGCGGGCATGATCGGCCAGCCGCCAGGACCAGTTGAACTGCTCGGCAATGTCGACCGGCTCGCCATCGCGGCTGAAAACGCCGTCCGGGCGCGTGCCGAGGAATGCGATCAGCGAGGCCGCCAGCCCGCTGGCCCGGCCGATATGGCCCTTGCCGCGATCGGCCACCGAAAGGGCGAGGCAGGCATCGAACCAGCTCGGCAGGCCCGCCGCCCTGAACGCCTTGCCCGCCACCAGCTTCGTCGCCTGGCGATGCGCCGCTTCGACCACGCCCGGCAGCGCCGTCGGCAGCGCGCGTTGCCCTGCACTTGCGCCCGTGCCCGACACCAGCGCGTGGGCAAGCAGCCAGGCCGCCCGGGCCAGCAACGTCTCGCTGCCCTCACCCTCCAGCCGGTCGGCGAGTATCGCGTCGAGGACAGGATCGAGCGCGCCTTGGCCGGGATCGAGCCGCGCGATCCTGGCCAGTGCCGAGGCCAGCCGTGCCGTGGCCACGGGATCGCTACGCGGCGCCTCGGGGGCGCGGTGATTGAGGTCGAGGCCGCTGATCACCGACCCCTCCCGGGTCAAGGCCGCATGGCACCAGAGCGGGACCATGGCATCGAGCAGCCAGGCGCGCGCCTCGCGGCTGCGTCGGAGCAGGGCACGGGTGGACATGACAGCGCTCCCTCCGCGCAAGACCTCTGGACGACCGGACGGGAACCGGATGAACGAGACCGCTCGCCAAACCCGACCGTCTCTTGCTAACAGGGACCCGTTACAAACGCCATCGCGACAATACCAGCCAGGAGTGCGCAGCTTGATCCGGGATTCGGTTTTCTTCCCCGCCGCGGCCATGCTCGCCGGCGCGCTGGTCCTGCTCGCCCTGTCGCCGGCTTTTGGCGCCCTGCCCTCCGGTCCGGTCAGCGTTGGCGACGGGCAGTATCGCACCGTCATGGTGTCCGGCCTGCAGCTCAACCGGATGCAGCCCGGCGGCCCCGCCCGCCTCAGCCTCGTGCCGGCCGGTCCCGACAGCGAAATCGGGATCGCTGTCGATGCCGGGACCTTGTCCGACGAGCCCGCCCTCGGCCCGCACTTCCCGCTTGCCGCCGATCTCGAAGTCCAGTTCTCGGGCTTCGAAATCGAGATCACCGTGCGGGCCAAACCCGGCGAGACGCGCGGCGCAACGCAGATGCGCGTGAATTACTCGACCGGGCGCGACGGCGAATCCGGCTGGCAGGTCTTCGATCTCAAGCCCGGCTATGACGATTACACCTTCACCTACCGCGTGCCCGCGCGCACCGGCCAGCAGCAGGGGCTTGACTATCTCGGCATCCGGCCGGTCGTGCCCGACAAGAGCCGCACGCTGCTGGTTGAACGGGTGACCTTCAGGCGTCTCGCGCGCTGGGCCGGATAAGACAGGGAGACCTTCATGGATATGCTCGCCGCGGCGCGCCGGGTGATCGCGCTGGAAATCGAGGCGCTGCGCGAACTGGAAACCTGTCTCGGCGACGCCTTCATCGCGGCCGTCAATGCCGTGTCCGACGCCGATGGCCGGGTGGTCGTCGCCGGCGTCGGCAAGTCGGGCCATGTTGCGCGCAAGATCGCCGCGACCCTCGCCTCGACCGGCACGCCCTCGCTCTTCGTCCATCCCACCGAAGCCAGCCATGGCGATCTCGGCATGGTGTCGCAGGGCGACGTCGTCATCGCGCTGTCGAAATCGGGCGAGACCCGCGAGCTCGCCGACCTGATCGCCTACACCCGCCGCTTCGCCATTCCCCTCATCGCGATGACGGCTGACCCCGAAAGCCTGCTCGGCCGCGCCGGTGACATCGTGCTGGCCATTCCCGATGCGCCCGAGGCCTGTGCCGAGACCCGGGCGCCAACCACCTCGACGACGCTGATGATGGCCCTTGGCGACGCCCTGGCGGTCGCCGTGCTCGAGCATCGGGGCTTTACCGCTGACGACTTCAAGACCTTCCACCCCGGCGGCAAGCTCGGCGCCATGCTGCTGCGCGTCTCCGATCTCATGCATGCCGGCGAGGCCATGCCGCTGGTGCCCGAAGGCACGCCGCTGGCCGATGCGCTCACCGAAATGTCGGCGAAGCGCTTCGGCTGCGTCGGGGTCACCGATGCCGGGGGCCATCTGGCCGGCATTCTCACCGATGGCGACCTGCTGCGACTGGTCGCGACCGGGCGGCAGGGCGGGCAGATCGACGATGTCATGACCCGCGGGCCGGTCACCGTCACGCCCGATACCCTGGCCGCGACCGCACTCGCTCTCCTCAACAACCGCAAGATCAGCCAGCTCATCGCCGTCGATGCGGCGGGTCGGCCGGCGGGCATCGTCCACATGCATGATTTCCTCAAGGCCGGTGTCAGCTAGGCGGGTCGGCGGCCCTGGTCCGGCCCGAATGACCCGTAAGCCGCATCGCGGCCCCCATGCGAAGGAGTGTCCCCTGGCCGATCCCTTTATCCTCCACACGCCCGTGCTCGACCCCGCCGCTGGTCGGCTCACGGCCCGCTATGGCGTGCCCGGCTTCGGCGAGTTCAGCGAAACCGTCGAGTTTCCGGCACCCCTGCCGCCGGGTCCGGCCACCGAAGCTCTCGCCGGCCTCGCCGCAGCCGTCATGGGCACCAGCTATTTCAAGCTCGCCCCGGCCAGCGAAATCCGCCTCGCCATGCCCGCCGGGCCGGCGCTTTTGGCGCTGATCCTCGACACCTACACCCATGGTCTCGGCGAGTTCCATGTCCGCAATGGCCTGCCTTTCCCGCCGGCCCTTCGCCTTGTGGCCGAACCGGTCCATGGCTCCGGCGCGGCGTCCATTGCAGCGCCCGCATCATTGCCTCCGGCCGCGTCCGGTCCCCTGGCAGCGCGCCGTGCCATCGTCGCCTTCGGCGGCGGCAAGGATAGCCATGTCGCCATGGATCTCGTTGCCTGGGCGGGTATCGAGGCGGAGCCCGTCAGCGTCATCCTCGCCGAGCGGGTCGGCGCGCGCCTTGTCCGCATGCTGCCCGCCAGCGACGGCCGCCCGCTCACCCTCATTCGCCGCACGATCGATCCCCGCCTCATCGCCCTTGCCCGCGAGGGTCAGGGCCTCAACGGCCATATCCCGATCACGGCGATCAATTCCGCGCTGCTCGCCCTGCATGCCCATGCCCGCGGCGCCGAACAGGTCGTCTTCGCCAATGAGCGTGCAGCCTCGGCCCCGACCCTGCACCTCGAAGACGGTACGCCAGTCAACCACCAGCACAGCAAGTCACTCGGCTATGAGGCCCTCCTGCGCGACGTCCTGGCGACCGTGCCCGGCCTGGAACTCGCGTACTATTCCATCCTGCGGCCGGCCAGCGAACTTTGGACGATCCGTCACCTTGTCCGCCACTGCGAGGGCGCGCTCGATGTGTTCGCGAGCTGCAACCGGAATTTCGTGTTCGGGGGGCCGGATGCGCTTGCCGCCGACCGTAACTGGTGCGGCGCCTGCGCCAAGTGCGTCTATACCGGCGTGCTGCTGGCGAGCGTCCTGCCGCCCGGGCGCGTCGAGGCGGTTATGAGGGCTGCGGTCTTCGCGCGGGGCGAAAACGAGCACTTCCTGCGTGAGCTTGCGGGGATTTCGCCGGTGAAACCCTGGGAATGCGTCGGCGAGATCGAGGAGGTCGCTGCAGCGCTCGACCGGATCCTCGGCGACCCGGCCTGGGCGGGCCAGCCCGTCCTCGACGCGGTGCGCGCCGATTTCCGCTCGCGCTGGCCCGACCAACGTGCCCTCGCCGCCCGCTACGCCGCATCGCACACCCTCACCGGCGACCACTTCATCCCCGCGGAGGTCTTCGCAGCGATGGCGGCGGCGGGTTGAGTTCCGGTGTAGAAACGCTGATTCCGGGAAATGAAAGGACGCAAACGTTACCGGCCGCAATGGTCCGGAAAGCGAGGCCTCAATGGCCTAAATGACGTTGACTTCGCACAAAACGAAGTCAATCATTTGGTTCGTTCTAGGGGGGTGATACGGTGCGGTTGATAAACGAAATTGTTTTTAAAGACAGTCGTCAGCCGCGGCGGCTGCAACTCTATATGGGCGACCTTACGGCTATCCCCTCGCATGAGCACGTCGACGTTCTCGTTCTTTCTGCATTCAGGCAGAATTACTCTCCAACTCCACGGTCTTTGATTGGGGCGCTAGACCGGGTTGGACTGTCGGTGGCAGAACTGGCTCTCCAGCCCGATTGGGATCAGCGACAGACGTTCGCTTGCTGGGGATCGGCACCGATCAACCTTCCTGACCTGAACTTCGATCGGATCGTATGTCTCGAAAGTGGCTACGTTGGCGGTCCGATCGAAATCGTGAACCACCTCTTTCTTTCGCTTTGTCCCTTTATATTCGGTCCACCAGGATCAGCTCTGTCGCCATGCCGCTACTCGGCACAGGGGAACAAGGGGTTTCAATAACTGCCATACTGCCGGAAATTCTGAATACGGCCGGGCAGTTTCTCGCAAAGGGTCTACCGCTCGAAACCCTCAAAATTGTTGCAAGGAGCGATGACGATATTGCGCTGGCCAAGCCGATCTTCGACGATTTTGTCGATTATGCCCGCCGTCCTCACAGTCCGTATCACGGAGTTGTCGAGACGTTTTACGAGTATGACGTCTTCCTAAGCTATTCGCGGCGGGATTCTGAAGCTGCACGAAAGATTTTCAATCGTTTCAAGGAAGGGTCTCTACGTGTTTTCTTCGACGTGGAATCGATCCCCCACGGCGTGGGCTGGCAGGATGCCTTGTTCGGAGCTTTGCAGAGCAGTCGCGCAACGGTTCCCCTTTGGTCGAGAAACTATCTTGCCTCAATGATGTGTAAGGAAGAATTCAACGCGTCTAAACTGATTGCGCAAAAGCGTGGCGAAGAATTCATTTATCCCGTTCTGCTCGAAGACGCCGACCTGCCGATCTACTATCAACTCGTCCAGCACATAGATTGTCGACCAGGTGCGGACGATAAGATTCTTGCCGCCGCAGATCAGATCTCCTGTTCGCTTTCGCGCTGAAGCGGACTTTCGGTTCCGGCGACGCTTAGGCAAGGCGAATGAATCCCCTGGTAACAGCCCTATCCCTCCATCGCCTCGACGATTTCGCGGAAGCGGTTGCCGCGGGCGTTAATGTCGGTGAATTCGGCGCTGCGGGGGGCGGCGGGGGAGAGGAGCACGACGCCGCCCCTCGGCAGGTGGGACGGGGCGGCGCGGATCGCCGGTTCGAAGGCGTCGAACAGGCTGAATCGTCCGGCGAGGCCATGGCTCCCGAGGACGGCGGCGATGCGTGGGCCATTGTCGGGAATGAGGAGGATGTGGGCGAGCCGGTCGAGCGTCTTCAGCCTGTCGGCCAGCCAGATATAATCCTGCGCGCGTTCGGTGCCACCGAGGACGAGGACAAGATCGCTGCCGGCAAAGGCCTCGACCGCCGACCAGCACGCCTTCGGCGTTGTCGCGATGGCATCATCGACGAAGCGCACCCCGTCCAGCTCCCGTACCGTCTCGAGCCGGTGCGCGAGGGGACGGAAATCGGCCAGCGCCGCAAGGGCCGCGTCCGCGCCGACACCAAGGAAGCCAGCCAGCGTCAGCGCAGCTGCAAGGTTGCGCCGGTTGTGCGCGCCCAGGATCTGCGCGGGTACCTCCAGCGCCCGGTCCCGCTCGCGCAGGGTGCCGGCCTCATCCACCCAGAACCCGGCCGGACCGCCATGCAGCACTATCGGCTGCGCCGTCTCCACCGTGTCGAATCGCCAGGCCTCCTCGGTCGGTACCACCAGTTGTCCGCCGGCCGAGCGCATCAGGATGTTGAGCTTGTCCCGGTGATAGGCCTCGAGGCTGCCATGCCAGGGGATGTGGTCTGCATCTAGATTGAGCAGCACAGCATGGTCGAAACCAGAGGCGAGGTCGGCGCCCTGGTAGGATGAGACCTCGACCACCACGATGTCGGCCTCTTTGCCGAGACTGCAGACCGGCCGGCCGACATTGCCGCCAAGCGCGACCGACCGTCCGCAGCCGGCGAGGATGTGGGCGATCATCGTGGCGCTCGTGCTCTTGCCCTTGGTGCCGGTGATGCCGATCGTCACCTGGTGGGCAGGCTTGTTGGCGAGCCAGAGATTGGTCTGGCTGGTCGGGATGGCCCCGGCCGCCACCAGCGCGGCAAAGGTCTCGCCATAGGGACTGATCCCCGGCGATTTCACCAGCAGCACCGGCGCATGGGCCCGCACGAAATCGACCATTTCCCCGGGCGCAAGGAAGGCGTTGCCAAGGCCTTCGGCAAGGCCCGCGTCCGCGTCGGTCACACGAATATCGAGGCGCGGGCAATGGGTGGCGAGCGCGGTGCGCGCGGCCTGGCCCTCCAGCCCATGGCCCCAGATCAGGGCATGGCGGAAGCCTGAAGTGATGGTGTCATATCGCATCGCGCGCCCTGCTACGCTGCGATAAGGGCTAGAATTTGAAGCCGCCGGCAAGGATGGACTTGTAGTCCGCCTCACTGAGCGGCACGTAGCTGCCCTTGTCCGGGTGGAGGACATAGAGCGGGTCGGCGACCTCGGTCGGATCGAACCCCTCCTTCACGAGGTCCACCTTGCGGTACTTGAAGGTGCCGGTGGTCTCCGCCTCGTCCTGCACCCGCAGGAAGAGCGGGTGGGCATAGGCCGGCAGGCGCTCCGCCAGGTGTTGCTGCAGCGCGTCGAGGTCGAGCGCGCCGGGTGCGGTGATAGCCGCCATGCCCGCCTTGCCATCGGTGCCGGGCACCGCGACGCCATAGACATTGGCATGCTCGATCCCGTCAAAGCGGGCGAGCACGTCGCCGACCTCATTGGTCGACACGTTTTCACCTTTCCAGCGGAAGGTGTCCCCGATCCGGTCGACAAAATATACCCAGCCGCCGGCATCCTTGCGCATCAGGTCACCGGTGCGGAACCACATGTCGCCGGGCTCGAACACGTCGCGCAGGATCTTCCTTCGGGTCGCCTCGGGGTCATTGTAGCCCTCGAACCGGCCCGTCAGCTCGGTGCTGATCCGTCCGATCGCCTCGCCCGCCTCGTCCGTATCGCATTCGACGCAAAGCCCATCCGGTCCGCGCACAGGTTCCTCGGTCTCGATGTCGAACTTCACGAAGCGGATATGGTCGAACCTCGACTTCAGGAAGGGCGGGATGCGTCCGACAGCGCCGACCTTGCCATCGACGTTCACGAAGGACACGTTGCCTTCCGTCGAGCCGTAGAATTCGGCGAGGTGCGGGATATTGAACCGCTCAAAGAAATCCTGCCAGATTTCAGGCCGGAGGCCATTGCCGAAGCCCGTCCGCAGCCGGTGGGCGCGTTCCTTCGGATGCGGCGGCTGGTTGAGCAGATAGCGGCAGAGCTCACCGATATAGGCGAACACGGTGGCGCCTTCATCGGTGACATCATCCCAGAACCGGCTGGCGGAGAATTTCCGCCTGAGGATCACCGAGGCGCCGGTGTTCAGCGCGAGGCCGATGCCGCAGAGCCCGCCCGTGCCATGATACAGCGGCAGGGTGACATAGACCCGGTCACGCGCGGTGACCCGGCAGGGGCCGATGAAGGTCCGCAACATACCCTGGGTCCGCGCATGGGTCAGCCGCGCGGCCTTGGGCAGGCCGGTCGTGCCGGACGTGTAGACGTAGAGTGCGAGGTCGCCCGCCTTCATCCCCTCGCGGAACTGCCGGGACGGGCGTTCGGTGCTCATCCCCTCCAGAGCTGCGCCGAGGTCGCGCACCCGGTTCGAGGGAGTTCCACCCCAGGTCCAGAGGCTGGGCCCGTTGTCCAACCGGTCGATTGCCGAGGCCAGCCCGGCATCCTGTTCCTCGCCGGCGATCACTGCCGCTGCGCCGGAGATATTGATGCAATGGGCCAGGCTTTCATCGGTCAGCTGGTTGTTGATGAGGGCCGTGACCACTCCGATCTTGGACAGCCCGTACCAGGTGGCGACATATTCGGGCCGGTTTTCCATGTAGAGCGCGACCACGTCGCCCCGGCCCAACCCTTCGCCCAGCGCCCAGTGCGCCACCCGGTTCGCGATGGCTTCGAACTCGCGATAGGTGAGCAGGCGGCCCTCGAACCTGAAGGCGACATTGGCCGCGTGCCGGTCCACCGAGGCCTCGAGATCGTCCGGCACCAGGTTGAAGCCCTCCGGATCGATTTCGCCAAGGCCCTTCAGCGTCCGGCGCAGGCCCGTTACGACCTTCCAGTTCATCGACAGATCCGACAAGGCGCCCATGCTCTCCTCCTGCAGTGGTTTCCGACAAGATTGCGCCAAACGGCGTCCTTGCAAGGTCACCTTGTATGCTGCGTCGGGTTGATCAAAGGAAAAGACGGCGCCCGGGCAGCATGTTCATGCGTGGGGTCCGGCGCTGACGGGGGCGGCAAGCTCCAGCCGGGCGGCCACTCGCACCGCGATCCGAGACTCTGCCTGTTATTCTTACCTGTTATTCTGGGGCGGTTTCCGACCAGATTGCACCACTTCGCCACTCGTCTTTTCCGCCAGGATCGTCGTCGCGGAAAGGTCTGTCGATGCCCGCATCGACGCACCTTTGCGCTCCTGGCCCTGGCGCAAGAGGCCCGTGCTCAGGCGGTTGGGGAATACAAGGTTAGAAACTTGTTTTAAATGATGTTTCCTGCGCACGCTTGGCCTGCCCCGCCCGCGCTGGACAGCGTCGCAGTCCTCGGTCGATGCCCGCATCGACCTGCGGTATGCTCCTTGCCAGCACGAACGCTGCAGGCCATCAGCCGACTCAAATTCGGATGAAAGGGCTCTAGTGGTCGAGTTCCACGTCCCAGTAGAGATAGTCCATCCAGGTCTCGTGCAGGTGGTTGGGCGGGAAGCGCCGGCCGATCTCCTGCAACTGGTAATTGGATGGCCGGTCCGGGCGCTTGGCGGGGAACATCTTCGCCTGCGCCGGCATCCTCCCGCCTTTCCTGAGATTGCAGGTCGAACAGGCGGTGACGATGTTCTGCCAGGTCGTCCGCCCCCCCTTCGAGCGCGGGATGACATGGTCGAAGGTCAGTTCCTCGCCAGCGCCGCAATAGACGCAGGTGAAGCCGTCACGGAGGAACAGGTTGAAGCGGGTGAAGGCCGGGGGGCGGTCCTGCCGGATGAATTCGCGCAGGGCGATCACGCTCGGCAGCCGCATCTCGAAACTCGGCGAGCGGACCAGGTAGTCATACTCTGCGATGACATCGACGCGCTCAAGGAAGACCGCCTTGACGACGTCCTGCCACGGCCACAGCGATAACGGATAATAGCTGAGCGGCCGGAAATCGGCATTCAGGACGAGAGCAGGGCGTCCGCTGGGGGGCGACTTCACGATCTCGGCCATGGGACGCTAATGCCTCGCGCCTTGCCGAAACACCCTCAAAGGGGTCAGATGATCAAGCGTCCACGTGAAAGCACGGCCCTCCGTCTGCATGTCTATATAGGCGATTCTTCACGTCATTATTATGACAATTCATGCTTGTAAGGCCGGCGCGATGTCGCGTCCACGCTGGAGATTGATCCAGTCCCACAAAAGATGGGCCGCCACACCCCGGAACGGGCGCCAGCTCTCGGCGCAGCCCGAGAACGCCCCCGGCGAAAGTTTCCTGTCGTCGCCATTGAGCAGGCGATAGCTTTCCATCAGGCCGACATCGCCGACCGGGAAAGCATCGAGGACGCCGGTCGCGGTCATCAGGAAGACATTCGCTGTCCAGGGTCCGATGCCCTTCACGGCCACGAGTCTGGCTTCGGCCTCTGTGACCGACAGCATGTGGAGGCGGTCCAGTGGCAGGTCACCGGCGCTGACCGCTTCGGCAATGGCGCGGAGGTGGGACACCTTCGGCCGCGACAGGCCGCAGGCGCGCAACGCCTCGACATCGGTGTCGAGAACCGCTTCGGGTGTGAGTTCGGTCAGCATTTCGCACACCCGGCCCCAGATCGCGGCCGCCGCCCGGGTCGAGATCTGCTGGAACGCAATCATCCGCGCAAGCCCTGCATAGCCGGGCTCGACCACCCGCCAGGCCGGCAGGCCGATCTCGGCATGTGCGCGGGCAAGCGCACTGTCCCGCGCGGCCAGTATGGTGCAGGCCTCCTGCAGCCGGTCGGGTGCCGGTGCACTCATCCGAGCGGCGCCTTGAGGTCGAGCGCGACCACCTGGTTGCCAAGCAGGTAGAGACCGTCGCCGCGCACCGACAGATCGAGGAAGCGGCCGTCGGCCGAGGCGGCCTGGACAGCACGGATGGCCGTGTCGGTGGCCTCGTCCAGCCGACCGGCTGTGGCCAGCGCGTCGCGCAACGCATCAGCATTGTCGAGCCGCAGCCCGAGCTGGCCGGAGAGGCCCGCCTCCCGGTCCCGCTTCAGTGTGACCCGCGCACCGGCCTCGAGCGGACCCCAGTCGAGCTGGGCCTGCGGCACGCGGATCTCCCCGCCCCGCTCCAATATGCGCCCGGGCATGCGTTCCGGTTCCGCATTCGACACCAGCACCGGAAGCGCGCGCGTTGCCTCCGCCCGCACGATGCCAGGGCCGAGCGTCGTCCCGAGAATGTCGGCGCCGGGGATGATGTCGTCGAAACGGATGGCCTGCCAGCGCGTGTCCAGCTGCAAGGTTTCCGGCTCGCCCGGAAACTGGCGCAGGTGCAGCTCGAAGTCCGTTGCAGTGCCCGCAAGCTCGCCGGCCAGGTCGAAGGCAAGCTCGTCGAAATCGAGCGACAAGCGGTCGATGCCCGTGCTGGACCAGGACAGGCTGCCGGCCGATTTCGGTCCGAGCCGGGCCCAGCCTTCGAGGCCACCTTCGAAGATGCGGTTCTCGCCGGGCGAGCGGGCAATCACGTGCTGCCAGTTCCAGGGTTGCATCACGAGTTGCAGCGTCTCGCCTTCCCAGCGCTGGCTGGCGCGCGGATTGCCGTAGACCGGGCCGGTAACCGTAAGCGCGAAGCGGAAAGGATAGCCACCGAAGCGCTTGTCGGAGAAGTCGACCGTCATGCCGCGCGCCCGTTCGGCCGCGATCCAGTCGTCAATGCCGCGAACCAGTACCTCGCGCGCCCAGAGCCAGTAGGCCGAATAGGCCAGCACCAGCATCACGAAAACGATCAGCGGCAGGAAAATCCGCCAGCCGACCGGGCGATGCGGCTTGCGGTGGTGGGTCTCGTAATAACTCATCAGGCGGCCTCCAGGTCTTCGCGTGTGCGGCCCTGCACGCGCAGGCCTTCTTCCAGGAGCCTCTCGGAGGCCGGTTCGATTGCCGTTTCCAGTCGCTGCATCAGAGCCTTCCGGTCAAGGCCAGCCTCGATCGCCGGGAGGATCTCGAAGACAATGACACCGGGGCGACGCACAATCCCCCTGGCCGGCCAGCAGAGGCCGGAATTTGTCGCCACCGGCACGGTCTGCAAGCCGAGGTGCTTGTAGAGGGCGCCGGTGCCAGCGGCAAAATAGCCTGCCTTGACGCCAGGCTGGTGGCGCGTGCCTTCGGGAAAGATCACGAACTGGCGGCCTTCGCGTGCCCGCTGTCCGGCCTGCGCCAGCATCGCCCTGATCGTCCTGGCCATGCCGCCCCGGTCGATCGCGATCATCCTGAGCTTCAGCGCGTACCAGCCGAGGATGGGATACCACAGCAATTCCCGCTTCATGGTGATGACCGGATCGCGGAGCACGAGGAAAGGGATGAACACGTCCCACATGCACTGATGCTTGGCCGCATAGAGGATCGGCCCCGGCGGCAGGGTCTCGAGACCGCGGATCTCGGTCCGTATGCCGCAGATCACCCGCAGGCCCCAGCTTACCAGGCGTGTCCACAGCCGGATGCCGAACAGCAGCACGCCACGCGGCAACAGCAGCGAGGGCAGCCAGGCCAGTCCCATGACCGCCAGCAGGCCATACATCCAGGCCATGAAGAGAAGGGAGCGCGCCGCATTCATGACCGCCGACTTAGGCTTTCCTGGCACCGGCGTCACCGTCCCGCCGGCATGTTCTCCTCACACCTGTTCCTTCAGTGCCCGCATCACCGTGAGCCGCGCCGCAATCCGCGCTGCCAGCGCCGCCACCACCGGCGTTGCCAGCAGGACCAGTCCGTCCCCCGGATCGAGCTCCAGCGTCGGCAGCAGCCCGCCGCGCGTCCCGCCCGTACGGGCATTCGACAGCGCCAGCGCCACGCCGCCCAGCGCGAGCAGTGCCCCGACCGAGCCGGCCCTGAGGCCCAGCGTCCAGAACCGCCGTTCGAACAGTCGCGAGATGAACCGGTCCGTCGCTCCGCAAAGGTGGAGGACATCGACAATGTCGCGCCGGGCCAGAAGCGCCGCATGGGTGGCAAAGGCGATCACCGACAGCGCCGTCGCCCCGAGCAGCATGACGGTCGCCAGCGCAACGATCCGCAGTGTCGACAGCGTTCGCCGGACATCGCCAGCCCAGGCATCATGGGCATCCACCACGCCCTCGACGCCGGCGGCCGCCAGCGCATCGGCCAGCGCGTCCGACAGCGGCCGCCCGCCGGGCGCCGCGCCATCTCCGCCGCCGCTCCCGCCTCCACGTCCGCCCCCGGGCCCGGCGTCCGGGGTGGCCTGCACCGCCATCACGAGTGGCATCGGCAAGCCCGCCGGCAGCTCCCCGCCGGCAAAGCTCGGCGCCAGCAGCTCGTTGACTTCCTCGCGCGTCAGGATCCGCGCGCTCGCCACGCCGTCCAGCGCTGCCACACGGTCGCGCGCTGCCTCGGCACCGCGCCGGTCGGTATCCTTGAGCCGGATCGTGTATTCCCCTTCAACCGACGCGGTCCAGGATTCAGCGGCGGCATAGGTCGCCTTCATCGTCAGCGCTGCGAGCGCTGCAAGAAAGCACAAGGCGACCACGACGAAGAACAGCGCCGCCTCGCGCGCATCGCCTTCGGGCAGGAGCGGGGTTTCACGCGCCATCACGCCGCTCCCAGCGTTTCGTCGCGCACGATGAGGCCATGCTCCAGTCGCAAGACCGGCGCCGGTACCTGTCCGATCAGGCTGACATCATGGGTTGCGATCAGCACGGTGGTGTCCAGCCGCCGATTGAGCTCGACGAACAGGCGCAGCAATCGCGCGCCCATTTCGGGATCGACATTACCGGTCGGCTCGTCGGCCAGCAGAAGGTCTGGCTTGTTCACCAGTGCGCGGGCAATCGCGGTGCGTTGCTGTTCACCGCCCGACAGCGTTGCCGGATAGGCGGCCATGCGCGGACCGAGACCCACCCATTTCAGGAGATCCTCGACGTCCTCGCGATAATCAGCCTCCTTCTCACCAGCTACGCGCAGCGGCAGGGCAGCATTCTCGAACACGGTGAGATGATCCAGCAGGCGGAATTCCTGGAACACCACGCCCACCCGCCGGCGCAGGGCCGCGAGCTGGTTGCGTGTCAGCGTCTTCGTCCGGCGCCCGAAGAGGGCCACCTCGCCCAGCGTCGGGCGGAGGGCAAGGTACATCAGCCTGAGCAGGCTCGTCTTGCCCGCACCCGAGGGTCCCGTGAGGAAAGTGAAGCTGCCCGGCTTCAGGGCCAGGCTCAATCCGTCCAGGACCGGGTCCGCACTGTCGAAGCGCAGCGACACGTTGTCGAGGCGTACGGCGTAATCCATGGCGAGGTCAGGCGGGCGCATGCAGGGCTCCTCAGTGGCCAGGGGGACAGGCCTGCCAATGGTCCAGCGTAGACCAAACCGGCAAATTGGGCGACATAACGACCATGATTCTCACCTGCGATGTCTGCCACACCAGCTACCACACCGATGCTGCCGCGATCGGGTCCGGGGGCCGGCAGGTGAAGTGCGCATCCTGCGGGCACACCTGGCATGTCGAGGCCGAGGGGGCGCGTGACCCGTCCGAACCGGTCGCGACCTCCGCCGACAAGTCCTATCTACGAAGCCTTCGTGAAAGACAGGTGAAGCGCAGCCGGGTTGCGGCGCTTGCGGCCTGGACGCTCGCCAGCGCGGCCAGCGTTATCGTCGTCGCCGGTGCGGTTGTGTATCGCGATCGCGTGGTCGACCGCTGGCCCCGGCTCGCCAGCGCCTATGCATTTGCCGGCTTCGAGGTGAACCGCTTCGGCGTCGAATTCGAGGCCATCGAGCGACGGCGGGAGCTTGTCGGTACCGTGCCGGTCCTGTCGGTCGCGGCCAATGTGCGGAATACGAGTGACCGGCCGCGCGAAGCGCCGCGCGTGCGGATCGGCCTCGTCGACACCCACGGTCAGCGGCTTGCCGCATTCGAGGCCGAGGTGAAGCCGGCGATCATTGCGCCCGGCGAGACTGGACGGTTTGAGGCGGTGATGGAAAATCCACCCGCCGATTCCTACACCCTCGAATTGCGTTTCGTCCCGGCGCTTGGTCCCACCCGCCTGGCCGGACAGGGCGACAACCAGCAAGGATCCCAGCCATGAGCCAGTCCGCCGACGACCGCCCCGCCGAGGTCATCGTATCCGAGGCCGCGCTGCAGGCCGGCATCGATGCGCTGGCAGACCGTCTCGGGCCCCGGATGCAGGGGGACTGGACGCTGGTCAGTATCCTAATCGGCGCAACCCCCTTCACCACCGACCTGATGCGGGCGCTGGCGCGGATCGACGTGCATCCCGTGCTCGATGTGCTCTGGCTGGAGAGTTACCGCGACGCCCGCGAAAGCAGCGGCCGCGTGGTCGTCCGCGCCGATCTTTCCCGGCCGGTGACGGGCCGCGGCGTGCTGATTGTGGATGATGTCTTCGACACCGGCCGGACCCTTGCCTTCGCCCGCCAGCACATGCTGGCGAAGGGGGCGCGCGAGGTGATCACCTGCGCCCTGGCGGTGAAGCCCGGCGCGCCGAAGGATGGCTTGGATTTCCATGCCGTCGAGGCCCCGGACCGCTTCCTCGTGGGCTATGGCATGGATGATGCGGGCCGGTTCCGCGGCCTGCCCTATATCGCCGCACTCGACTGAAGCGGGCGAGGCTGTCGGCAGCGCCGTCTTCGATCCGACAGGGACAGACCTGATCCCCGCGGACACTCGCCCCTAAACCCCGTCCATGAACCGGCGGATGGCATCGGTGGCGAGGGCAAAGCGCGAAAAGCTCCAGGTATGGCTCGCCGACAGGTCGTGAAGCTGGCCGAGCAGCAGGCCCTTGGCCTCGGCCCGTGATGCCAGCCAGGCCTCGACGCCGTCGCCGGACAGGGCGGCAGCGGTCGCGCGGACCTGCAGGTCACCGAGATCCTCGATCATCCGGCGGGTCGCAATCCGGTCCCAGTAGCTTGCCCGGGTCGTTGCCTCGCGTGCCCGCTGGACGAGCCTGTCGATGCGCAGCTGGTCTCCGATTGCAAACGACGCAGCGGCAACCTCCGCAATGTCGTGGGGGCCCGAAGCGGCCAGCGGAACAAGACGCAGGCCCTCGGCGAAATAGGGCAGGGCGCCTGACCACTGCGCAAGTCCGTGGGGGACGCCCTCATCCTCAAAGGCGCGGGCCTGGCGTTCGATGCGGGCCGCCACGAAGGCGGTGGCATTGCCCCTGAGACCGGCCTTGAAACGGTCCAGCTGCGGATGGATGCGCGCGACAACCTCGGCGACCGGCTCGTCCGCCTCGTTCTGGAGCACCCACTCGATCCCCTGCTGGAGCGCCCGGGCCAGGGCGATGCGCAGATCGGTCTGGACCGCCGCCCCGACCACGCCGTCGAGCTCGCGGACCGCCGCATCGAACGCGTCGGCGGCGAGCACCGTCCGGGCAATCTCGAAGGCCCTGGCAATCTCTGCATTCCCGGCGCTGCATCCTTCCCGGATACGCCGCACCATTGCCGGGCCAAGCGTGTCGAGCAGCCGGTTGGACAGCACCGTGGCAATGATCTCCCGACGCAGCGGATGGGCGGCCATCGCCTCTTCGAACCGCTGCATGGCTTCGGGGAAATAGGTCGACAACGTCGCCTGGAAGGCCGGATCGTCGGGAACATCGGAGGCGACCAGGTCCTCGAACGCAGTGATCTTCGACCAGGCCAGCAGAACCGCCAGTTCCGGACGGGTCAGGGCTGGCCCGGCCTCGGCCCGGCGCGCCATATCCGCAGGGTCCGGAAGCTCTTCCAGATCGCGGTCCAGCACGCCGCGCGTCTCGAGGTGAGCCATCAGGCGCTCGAGGGCATTGTGGTCGGTGCCAGCCTGCTTCACGGCCAGGCTCAGCGCGCCGGTCTGGCTGTAATTGTGGTCGAGCACGTGGCCGGCAACATCGTCGGTCATGCTGGCGAGCAGGGCGTTGCGCTCGCCCCGGGCCAGCGCGCCGCGCCGGATCGCCTCGGCCGCCAGGATCTTGATATTCACCTCGTGGTCGGAACTGTCGACCCCGGCAGAGTTGTCGATGGCATCAGAGTTGACGTGGCCGCCGCCGCGGGCGAACTCGACCCGTGCCGCCTGGGTCATGCCGAGATTGGCGCCCTCGCCGATCACGCGGGCATTCAGGGCGTCGGCATTGATGCGGATCGCGTCATTGGCCCGGTCGCCGGCCCCGGACTGGCTTTCGTGGCTTGCCTTCACATAGGTCCCGATCCCGCCGAACCAGAGCAGCTCGGCATTCAGCCGGAGCAGCGCCTGGATCAGCTCGTTCGGGGTCACCCGGTCCCGGACGAGCCCGGTCATGGCCTTGATTTCGTCGCTGAGGGGGATGGACTTGGCCGATCTCTCGAACACCCCGCCTCCGGCGGAGATGAGGCTGGTATCATAATCGGCCCAGCTCGAGCGGGGTTTGTCGAACAGGCGCTTGCGTTCCTGCCAGAGCCGCTCGGGATCGGCCGGGTCCGGATCGACAAAGACATGCAGGTGGTTGAACGCGGCGAGCAGCCGGATCTGTTTCGACAACAGCATGCCATTGCCGAACACGTCGCCGGACATGTCCCCGACCCCGATCACCGTGAAGGGCTCGGTCTGGATATCCTTGCCGATTTCCCGGAAATGCCGCCGGACCGCTTCCCAGGCGCCTCGGGCAGTGATGCCCATCTTCTTGTGGTCATAGCCGGCCGAACCGCCGGAGGCGAAGGCGTCGCCAAGCCAGTAGCCCTGCGCCTGGCTGATCTCGTTGGCGGTATCGGAGAACGTCGCCGTGCCCTTGTCGGCGGCCACGACGAGATAGGGGTCCTCGCCGTCCCAGATGACGGTCCGGTCAGGATGGCGGACAGCGCCATCGACGAGATTGTCGGTGAGCCCGAGCAGGCCGGAAATGAAGGACCGGTACGCCGACGTGCCGATTTCGCGATAGAGGTCGCGCTCGGTCGGGGCCGGCAGGCCCTTGGGATAGAACCCACCCTTTGACCCGCTCGGGACGATCACCGCATTCTTGACCTGTTGTGCCTTGACCAGGCCGAGCACCTCGGTGCGGAAATCGTCCCGCCGGTCCGACCATCGCAAGCCACCGCGTGCGACCGGACCGAAACGGCAATGCACCCCCTCGACCGTCGGGCTTGCCATGAAGATCTCGGCAAACGGCCGGGGCTCGGGCAGGGCCTCGACCTCCCGGCTGGCTATCTTGATGGCGATGAGACCGCTCTCGGTACCGTGATACATGTTCGTCCGCTGTGTCGCCATGACGAGATCGGCGATACGGCGGATCACCCGGTCGTCGTCCAGCGCCTCGACCGCCTCGAGGCCCCGTTCGATATCGCCCCGGAGCGCCTCGCAGCGCGCCGCCCGAACCTCCAGCGAATGATCGAGATCGGGATCGAAACGGGCCGCGAAGAGATCGAGGATCAGCCGCGTCAGGGCCGGATGCGCATTCACCGCGCTGATCCGGGTCTGCCGCGCCGGATCCAGGCCGGTCTGATGGCGAAAGGCCGAGAGCGTCCGGATCAGGGCCGCCTCCCGCCAGTTTGCCCCGGCCGTCACGACAAGCCGGTTGAACCCGTCATTCTCCGCCAGGCCGGTCCAGATGGCGGCGAAGGCATCCGCCATTGGCGCGGCAACCCGGTCGAGATCGATATCCGTCCCGTTTTCGCTCCACATGGACAGGGCGTGGACCCAGTAGGTCTCCGGCGCATCGTCGACTGGTGGGGTTTGCGGCCGCACAGGATAGCCCGTCTCGAATTCTACCCGGAACCCCATGTTCTCGAACACCGGCACGCAGTCGGACAGCGGGATCGCGCCGGTCCGGGAATAGATCTTCGCCGACAGCCTGTTGGCCGAAAGACCCGGCGCCCGGTAGGCGCGCAGGCGAATGGGGACATCGGGACCGAGTCGTGCGAGCTCGCCGACATCAATGATCGCCTCGTCCGGCGTGAAGGCTTCGCGATAGGCCGCATTGAACCCGCCGGTGAAACACAGCGCTGCCGTCGTCCCGGCGCTTGCCGCGCCCCTGTCCATGACAGCGCTGCGGAACGCGTCGTCCCATGTCCGGGCGAGGGCGGCGATCTCCCGTTCGAGACGGTCGGGATCGGGACGCCGCGCATCCGGTCCGAGGCGCAGGTTGAACAGCACGCGGGTCAGGGGGGTCGCTTCGAAGCGGGGCTCGAAGGAGGTCACTGCACCGCCGATCTCGCGCTCGAGCAGGCCGGCGATCCGGCGGCGAAGCGCGGTGTCATAGCCTTCGCGCGGGACAAACACCACGGCCGTCACGAAACGTCCGAACTCGTCCCAGCGCAGGAACAGTCGCGTCCGTGGCCGACCGACCAGGTGCAACGCCCCAAGCAGGATCGGCGCCAGCGTGTCGACATCGGCCTGGAACAGTTCGTCCCGCGGCCACGTCTCGATGATGTTCGACAGCGAGCTCGCCGTGTGCCCGCGTGGCAGGGCACCGGAGCGTTCAATGATCCCGGCCATGCGCGCCCGGACCAGCGGGATCGTCCGGACCGGCTCATTATAGGCTTCTGCCGTGAACAGGCCGAGAAACCGGGTTTCACCGTTCACGCGGCCATCGGCCCCGTAATGCTTGATGCCGATATAGTCGGCAAAGACGCGGCGGTGAACGCGGCTGACCATGGTCGACTTGGCAATGATGATGGGCGTCTCCCGTTCCAGGAATGCCCCGATCTCCGGCGTGATCACGGTCGGCTCGCTGGACCGGTGCAGCACGTTCAATTCCTCGTCGCGCAGCAGGCCCAGGTTCGATCCCTCGACCATGTCTGGCTCTTCAGGCAGGACGGAGCCATCGGGACCGGTGAGATAGCGGTAGGTTCGACGCCCGAGGAAGACGAAGTGATCGTCGGCCAGCCATTCGAGGAAGGCGACGGCCTCCTCGCAGGCTTCGGACTCGAGGTGGTGCTGGCGTTTCAGCAGGTCCACCTCCTCGTCCATGGCCCTGCGCATCGCTTCGTGATCGCCAACGGCGCGGTCAATATCGGCCAGCGTCGCGCTCGCCGCTTCTGCCAGGGCGGCAGACTCCTCGTCGGAGAGAAGTGGCAGGTGGATCTGGATCGCCGACCTCGCAGCTTTCCCGGGCACTTCGACAATGGGATGGAACAGTGTCCGGACCTCGAGACCGTTCCCCGCGCAGGTGTTCAGCAAGCTGTCGACGATGAAGGGCATGTCCGGACTGGCCGCTTCCAGCAGCGTTCGGTTCAGCGGTTCACCGGTTGCACCGGACGGACGGTGGACCCGGGCAACGGGTTCGGGGCCGGTCACACTCGCCGACCAGTCGGCGAAACCGGCCACTAGATGCTCGAGATCGTCGGGCGTGAGTTCATCGACGCGTTCGCGCTCCGCCTCGATCCGCACCCGGGCCAGGATCTGGTCGCGCAGGGGTTTCCGCGTTTCGCTGTCGGCGGCCATGGCAGGCGTATCCCTCTCCGGTTCAGGCTTCGTCTAGACCTTTTGCCGCTCACCGGAAAGTCACACCTGCGCGCGCAACGCCAGCCTGTGCAGGGGGGTGCTCAGACGCGCGGCCGGGCATGCAATGGAAGCAGGGGGCGGCGGAGTCGAGAGCGTCCGAAAAATTTGAGCCCGCCAGACGGGGACATGTCTGACGGGCTCAGCAGGCCTCATCCGCAGGCTGGGTGGGGGGACGCACGCGGAGGCCTGATTACGCGTCAAATTTCACAAATTCGACACACAACGAAATCGATATGAACGGTCCCGCATGCGAGAGCAAGAGGCGATTCGATCAAATTGTGGAAAACTATCCGCGTCTTATTCATCTTTCCGCTGCGCCATGCGGTTCCGCCCCGGCCCGGCCGTGGACACTGACCAGCTTCGGCTGGCCATCGGCTGAGAGCAGCACGGCGATCCAGTGCGTTTGCTTGCCCTGGGCGAACAGGATCATCAGCAGGACGGTCAGCGGTGCGGAGAGGAACATGCCCGGAATGCCCCAGATCGCCCCCCAGACGGCGAGGCCGATCAGGACCACGAGCGCCGACAGGTTGAGGCTTTCCCCCATCATCCTCGGTTGCAGGAAGTTACCGATGGCGAACTGCCAGAAGCTCACCGCGGCGAACACGACCAGCGCATAGGCATAGGCGTCGGCCGGGCTTTGGAACGGCACCCAGGCAGGCAGCCCCGGCTGGACGAGGGCAAACAGCGGCGGCACGAAGGCCGCGACGATCGAACCGAGCGTCGGGATATAGTTCAGAACGAAGATCAGCGCGGACAGGAACAGCGCATTCTCGACCCCGAGCAGCAGCAGGCTGATATAGGTGAGGATGGTGGTGATCGCGGAGATCAGGGTCTGCGTCCAGAGATAGGTCTCGATGCTGCGCCGGGCCTGTTCGCCGACCAGGCGCACCCTCTCCCGGTCGTCGGGCTCGGGGAAGATCTGGTCGAGCTTGGAGGGCCAGTTCGCTTCGGCGAGAAAGAGGAAGGCGACGTAGATCAGGATCAGAACGAGGTCGCCACTGAGATCGCCAAGCGCGCTGGCAAGGACCGTGAAGAAGCGCTGGCCTGTCTCGTTGAAGACGAGCTGGGTGAGCGATGGCGCATTCTCCATGCCGATGAACCCGTAGGCATCCGCGATCAGGCCGTTGATCCGCTGTTCATACTCGCCGGCCTGGGCGCCACCAAACTGGGCAACGCCGCGGGCCATCATCACCACGAAACCGATGAACCCGCCGAGCACGATGAGGATCGCCGCGCTGCGGCTGAGCCAGAGATGCGGCAGGTCTAAGGCGCGGTGAATGGTCCGTGCAAAGCCCTCCATGATGAGGAACAGGAACACCGCCAGGGCCAGCGGCGCGAGGATGTCCCGCGCCAGGTAGAGCAGCGCAATGATGACGCCGGTTGCGATGATCCAGACGCCGATCATGGGGATCCGGTTCATCTTCCCCTCGTCCTTCAGGCGAATTGCGGCGCGATCTTGAGGTTCCTCACCCAGCCGAGCTTCTCGAACACCAGCAGCACCGTGCCGTTATAATCGACAATCCGGTTCCAGAGGCCCTTGCGCGGCCGGTGCAGCGCGCTCACCGGTTCGGCATGGTGGTGGTCGTGAAAGGCCTCCCCCCCGGTGAGCAGGCCGATCAGGTGATCGGCCCAGACCGGCGTCCGGAGATGACCGAGGACGTTGATCCCGTAGACCGTCGCGTGAAACTGGATCGCCCGGCCAATCACGAAGCAGCCATGCAGGAAGGCCGTCAGCAGCAGCGAGCCCCCGCCGAGCCAGACCGCGACATAGATCAAAGCGGGGATGAGGAGGTGGATGACAAGCGAAATCTCGTTGTAGAACCGGTCCATCCAGACAATCACGGGCTGCTGCCGCAGCCACAGCGCCATGGGCCGCTGCAGGTCCCTGTCGTCGCGGTAGAGGATCCAGCCGAACCACGCCCAGCGCTTGGATTCGAAGGGATTGTGCGGGTCGCCCGGCCCGTCGGAAAAGCGGTGATGCTGGGAATGGTAATTGACCCACTCCTTCACCTCGCCCTGCATGGCGATCATCAGGTTGATCATGGTGATGACCTGCCCCGGCCAGCGCAGCTCTCCGGCCCGGTGTTGCAGGATCCGGTGCAGCGGCCCGATGCCCATGTTGCAGATGAAGACGGTCAGGGCGACCATGCCGAACCCGAGCGGCGCATACCACCAGCGCCAGTCGAGATCGCTGACAAGGAGACCGAGCAGCAGCGCCACGATCGTGACGATGAGACCGAGTGCCGGATACAGGAAAACCGAGAAGAAACTGGCGAAATTGAAGGTCTCCCAGGATCTGGGAATGGCAACAGAGCGGGGCAGCATGTGTCCTGCATCTCCTCAATCTGGCGGCCGCCCGACGACCGTGACATCTGCGGCTCTGGTTTGGACGGGAATGGGCAAACGTGCAATTGCCATTCTGCGGTCCGAATGCCGCGCCCGCCCACCGCATCGCGACGTGCCGGGTCCCGGTGTCCGCTCAGCTTCCAGTCCGGAGCCGGTGCTCGACCCCACTCTCAAGCCTGAGTTGCGGCTTGAAGGTTGCGAAAATCCTTGCGCCGGCGCACTGGCGCTTGCACAAAGACGGAACGGAGGGTGGCGGTATGGGCGAGGCTGCAGGGCAGCGCACGGTACAACAGCTGATCGAGGCGGCCGGGCTGACCGAGGCCTTCGGTGACGAGACGAGCGCATTCGTCCGCTGTCTCGATTGTGCCGCCGATCCGGCCGACGGCGTCAATATCCGCCTCGAGGAGAATACGGCCGTGTGCACGTCCTGCGCGCTGTCCATGCCGGCGGATGCGTATCTCAGGGCAGTCGCCGAGGCGAGGAAGCCGCGTCCGCCGGCCCGGCAGACCGAACTCGATCTCAGGGACGGGGCCGGCGAGAATGTCGTCGCCCTGCGGCCTGCCGACCCGCAAGGCAACCTTCCCGGCGAGGGGACTACGATGCAAGCGGCCGGGTTGGACAGGGCAGGCGCGGGGACAGTATCGGACGCTGCGTTGCAGCCGCCGCCGCAGCCTGCACAGGTTGCGGCGGCGCCCTCGCGCACCCCGCTTGGCGAGGTGCTGATCATCGGTTGTCTCGCCCTCGCGTCCGTCGTCGCCGGACTGATGGCTGCCGGGCTGTCGGCCTGGGCGAACCACCAGGCCTTCGGCGCCATGGTGGAGGATCCGCTGCAGTCGCAGGTCTGGGCATGGACCGGTGTGATCGCGTCGATCTGCTCGTTTGGCGGGTTCACCTTTGTCTACTGGCACTTTTCCGCCGGGCGCCGAAAGGAGGGGCTGCGCGCCATCGCATTTGCCCTGGCCGGGGCGGTGACCTCGATTGTCGGGACGGAAATGTTCATGGCCAATCTCGACATGGCGCGCCTTGCCGACGCCGAGGCGGCCGCAGCGCGTCGCCCGGTCCTCGAAGCCCAGGTCGCGGACTGGCGGGCGCAGCTCGAGGGGATCCCCGCCGGCACCCGAACGGTGGAGGGGCTCAGGGCGTATATCGCGGAAGTCGAACGGGTCGGTCGCGCGGACCAGAAACCCTATCGCGACGCCAAGGTGGAGCTGGGCCTGGCCGAGCGGCGGGCCGCGCTGGAGGACGCTATCGAAGCGGCCAGGACCGAGCTCCTCACCCTCGGCGAGGAGACGCTGCAGCCCGCCTCTAGGCGCCGGATCCCCAGCCTGTTCTTTGCGGTCATGCTCGAGGTCTTCGCGTCACAGGGTACGTCGGTCGGCCTCGTGGCCCTGCTGATCCTGCTCGGAAACAGCCGCCGAACCGGCACGGCCTGACTGCCCCGTCCGGAGCCGTCCCTACGGACCCGTCCGTGCGCGCCTGCGATCGGCTCCAGGCAATTCCGGAGAAAACGCAGCACGCCTGCGAACCGATAGTTGCGCCAAAGCATGGACCTGAACCGACGGTCCGGAGGGAAACGAAAGACTGGCGCTTCAGTCGACGAGGGCCGCCTCGGTCTGCGCCTTGACATCGCCATGGGTGACACCCGGTGCCAGTTCGACCAGCCGGAGTCCCCCCTCGACAACATCCAGCACCCCGAGGTTGGTGATGATCCGGTCGACCACGCCCTGGCCCGTCAACGGCAGGGTGCAGGCCTTGAGGAGCTTCGTCTCTCCAGCCTTGTTGGTGTGGTCCATCACCACCACAACCCGGCCGACACCGGCGACGAGGTCCATCGCGCCGCCCATGCCCTTGACCAGCTTGCCGGGGATCATCCAGTTGGCCAGATCGCCGTTCTCGGCCACTTCCATGGCACCGAGGATCGCCATGGCGATCTTGCCGCCGCGGATCATGCCGAAGGAGG
>CAZDMQ010000027.1:0-34403 GCA_964506685.1 uncultured Hyphomonadaceae bacterium
CTGGCGCTCCAGGACTGGCTGGCGGAGACCTATCCGGCCGCCCATGCCGCCATGACGCGCGAGCGGGTCGGCGACACGCTGACCCTGCTCTACACCTGGCCCGGCAGCGATGCGTCACTCGACCCGCTGCTGCTGATGGCGCACCAGGATGTCGTGCCGGTGAACATCGGCACCGAGGGCGACTGGACCGGTGCGCCCTTTGCCGGCGAGATCATCGACAGCTACGTCTACGGGCGGGGCGCCATCGACGACAAGGGATCACTGGTTGCGCTGATGGAGGCCGTCGAGGCGCTGGCCGCATCGGGCTTCCGGCCGCGCCGCACCGTGCACCTGCTGTTCGGTCATGATGAGGAAGTGTCCGGATCGGGCGCGGAGGCAGGTGTGGCCCTGCTCAAGGCGCGCGGCGTGGCGCCCGTCATGGCGCTGGACGAGGGCTTCATGGTGGTCGACCCCTCGCCGCTGACGGGCAAGGCGATGGGCTTCATCGGTGTCGCCGAAAAGGGCTACATGACCGTCGAGATCATGGCGACCGCCGAGGGCGGGCACTCATCCACCCCGCCGCGAGACAGCGCCGTGGTGCGCCTGTCGCGGGCGCTGGTCGCGCTGGACGAGACCCAGATGCCGGCGGACTTCTCGCGCCCGCCCGTCTCCACCCTGTTCGAGGCCTCGGCGGCCGACATGTCCTTCATGGCGCGCATGGCCTTTGCCAATCTCTGGCTGTTCCGCGGCATGGTCGAAGGCCAGATGGCGGGCATTCCCGCTGCCAATGCCATGATCCGGACAACCACCGCGCCGACCATGCTGGTCGGATCGGCAAAGGAGAACGTCCTCGCCCAGCGGGCGGTGGGCGTGGTGAATTTCCGGATCCATCCCAATGACACGGAAGAGGATGTCCTCGCCCATGTCGAGCGCGTGACGGCCGGAATTCCCGGGCTCGAGATCCGCCGGGGCACCAGTGGTATCCGCGGCGCCGGGGCCTCGCCGGTCTCACCGACCGACAACCGCGCCTATGCCGTGCTGGCGGCGGTGGCATCGGACGCGGGCAACGAGGCGCCGGTCGCGCCGGGACTGGTCCTCGGGGCCACGGACGGACGCTACGCCACCGCGATCACCGAAAATGTCTACCGTTTCGCTCCGGCCGTCATGTCACCGGCCGACCTCACCGGCTTTCACGGGACGAATGAGCGGATGAGCGTGGAGAACATGGGCCGGCTGGCCCGCGGCTATGCGCAGATCATTGTCGCCATGGATGCGCCCGAGGGCTGACCGGGCAGTGTTCAGTCCCGCGTGGCCGGGCACAGCAGGACGCCGCGCGCGACCCTGCCCCGGTCCGGCAGGTGGAGCTCCTGGTAGATGCTGGTCCGCATCAGGCGGCAGGTGTCGAGGTCCAGCGCAAGCCCCGTCGCGGCCAGCGTGCGCGCCTTCACCTTTTCAAGGTCGCCGAGCGCGTGTGTGGCAATATAGACCGGTCCCTCGTGCGCACGCAGCGCCGAGAGCATGGCCGGCCGGTAATTGGCGAGACTGGGTTCGGCCCAGTCCACCACCGGCACGTGGCCATAGACATGACCTGTGCCAAGCGCCGGGGCGACGAAGGTCGACCCCTGTTCGTCGGTGAACAGGATGAACGCGCCGGACTCGGGAAAACCGGCCGGACGTTCGGCCCACACATAGCGCTCGGACCAGTCCAGCCAGGCATGCCGGTTGAGCCGGGCGGGTGTCGTCGTCTGGAACAGCACGACCAGGCCGGCAAGGCCGAGCAGCAGGCCCCGTGGCGTGTCGAACAGGCGCGGGCGAACGGCACGGGCGAGCAGCACGGCGGCCAGAGGGGCAAGGGCCCAGAGCGCCATGGCGTAGCGATCGGTGGCAAAGCTCGCCATCCAGGCAAACAGGGTCACGAGGATCATCAGCGCGAAAGCGAGAACCGGCCGGGTTGCAATCGGCGCCACCGGAACGACCGGCGCGTCCGGGGATCGTGCTGGTCCGCGGCGCCAGGCGAGTACCGTCAGCAGGGCGAGGGCGGCGAGATAGACAATCGCAAGGCGCAGGTCCGTCGTCGCATACCAGTTCACCACCGACCCATCGACCGCGCCCCGGAGCGGCAGTGTCAGCGCCTCGGTCAGGGTTTCAGGGACCCGCACATAGCCGGCAAAGCCCTCGCCGGGGCCAAGTGGTGAGCAAAAGATGTTGTCCAGCGTCGGGAAGACCGGATTGCCGAAGCGCGACCACAGCTCGGCATACCAGGCGCCGCCGCCGGCAAGGATTCCGGCCACGCCCGCCAGTCCGGTCACGAGCGCTGCCCGCGTCCGCCCCATGAGACCGGGCACCATGACCATGACCATCACGGCGAGGCCGACCACATAGACGGCATTCGTCGGCTTCAGGCCGAACAGCAGTCCGACAAGCCCGCCCGCCAGCGCCAGTCGACGGGCGTTGGGCGCCCGGCCATCGGGGGGCATGCAGAGCGCCAGGGCGGCGAGGAAGGCGGTTGCGCCCAGATGGTCGTTGCGGACCGAGGCGAACATCTTGAGGACCGGCTCGGCACCCATGCCAGCCAGCGCCACAAGCACGCAGGTAAGCTGCCGTTCGCCCATGCCCGCGGCGCGCGTGAGGTTCCGGCAGAACCAGTAGAGCGCCGGCAGAACGGCCGCATGCGCGAGGCCGAGCAGGAACGCCACGGCGGGGCCAGGCAGGTGCTCGATCAGCCACCACGTTGCCAGCTGGACATGCGGATTGAAGAAGCTGTGCAGGTTCGCCGGCGCATGATCTATCCCCAGCCGCCCGTGGAGTGCGGCCCAGCCATTGTGGATCTGGTAGTGCAGGACATCATAGGAGCCGTCCCGCGGCCAGATGGCTGACAGGGTCGCAAATCCGATGAACCAGATCGCCCAGAGCATCAGGGCGTGCGCACGGCACCAGCTCGCGAGCGCGGGCCAATGCACGGCCGGCAACGGGCGCGTTCGGTCGGCGGGCACACTTGTCATTTCCACGCTCCTCACCCTGCGACGGGAGCGAACTGACTAGCGCAAAGCCGTTAAGATCCTGCTGTTTTCCGGCCGGCCGGGGACGCGTCTGCCCTTGACGCGCGGCCCGGCCCGTCCGGATGCCAACCAGTCAGTGCGGGCGCAAGCCGCCCGGCAGCCGGCTGGTGACACCCCGGATTGTCCGCGGACGCGCCGGGAGAGGGGGCGTGTCCGCGGCGGGCTTGCCCGGTTTCCGGGATTTCAGGCGAAATGAGGTGAGGTTCAGGCCCGCGCCGCAGCGGTGTGGAAGGTTCATTCGCTTCAAGGCTCACTCCATCGGGATCTCGGATCACAATGACTGCAGGGATGGTGCCAGTCCCCACAACCGGATCGGATATGGCGTGCGTATCGCGGCTGACCAGAGGGCACAATCGGTTTCACCGTGGCGGCGAAGCGCCATGGCCGTCAGGCCGGGAGATCTCGCAAGGCTGCAGGAATTCCGGGCAGTCCGTGATGGCGGCACCTGCCATCCGGCCGGGGTCAGGGGCCCGCGACAGTCAGTCCCCTGGCGCGCAGCATCTCGACCACGCTGTCCTCGCCGGCAAGGTGACCGGCACCGACCGCGATGAGAAACGTGCCGGCTTCATTGGCCATCAGCTGCTCGATCTGGCCGACCCAGTTGCGGTTGCGCTCAACAATCAGGGACTCGTAGATCTTCTCTGACCCCAGCACTTCGGGATCGGCCATCAGGTCGCCCAGCGCGTCAACATCGCCTTCGGCCCACTCGGTCACCAGCCGGTCCAGCAGGCCGGGATCGGTCTCGATCTGCTCTGCGGAGGCGACGAGAAAGTCGATCTGGTCCGCAATCGGCGCGTCGGCGAAATACCGGAGTTGTTGTTCTCCGGTCTCAAGGTAACGAAGGGGCGTCCCCGTATCGGCCGCTGCCTCGGAAATGACGATCTCGACCCCGCTATCGGCGGCGTAGCCCTGTTTCTGCAGGGCCAGCATGGAGAGCTGGACCGTCGCCAGCCAGGGCTTCATCCGCTCCATGGCCGCCATCGGCACGCCGATCACATCGGCTGCTTCCTTCACTTCCTGTTCCGCCGCCTCGTCGAGGACGTCGCTAAGTGTGGTGCCATCGGTGTATACGCCGAGTTCCGGGACAAGCCTGGCCATCGCCTGCTGTGCGGCTTCGCTCGTCACGTCGGCCTCGAAATAGATCGCATCGGCAGACCCGAGGATGGTATCCAGCGCCTCGGTCCGCCATTCGGTTTCCGGGCGGAGGATATGGATCGTCCCGAACAGGTGGACGGTCGTGTCCTCGTCCGCCACGGTCCAGAGCGCGGGCTCGCCCGGGGGCGGATTGACCGGATCGGCCTCGGCTATGGCCGGTTCTGCCGGAGGGGGCGGCGCCGTGTCGCCGGGACCGGCCTCCGAACAGGCGCCGAGCACAAGCAGGCCGGCCAGCAGGGCCGCGCGGATCGGCGCAGGGGCTGTCAGGCATGGGCGATGAGCCCTGCCCTTCCGCGTGCAGAACGGGGTGCGGCGATGGCTGACCATGGTGCTGTCTCCGGGACGATCTCAGAACGACGATACCGTTATCCGCTGCGGCGCCGGCTGGCAAAGGCTTCTTCAAACAGGGTTTCTTTTGCAGCGGCCACGATGGCCCCCGGGCTCGCCGCAGCTTTCAGGTGAACGCGCCTGAACCTGACCGATTGCAAGCGCGCTTCACTTCCCATAGAGAGGGGCGGTGATGGAGAGCCGTCCCGGCCCATGATCACGGTCCCGTAGCTCAGCTGGATAGAGCGCTACCCTCCGAAGGTAGAGGTCACAGGTTCGAATCCTGTCGGGATCGCCATCGCCATCGCCATCGAAAGCGCCAGCGCCGGGCGCCCTATTCGGATGCGCAGGTGCGGTTGTACTCCGAGACGTCACGATTGAGCATCTGCACAGCGGACTTGAGCGCGGCCTGTTTTGCTTCGAAGTCGTTCTTCGCAGCCTGCCAGTTGGCCTGCGCCTGATCGGCCTCGGCGGCCTGTGCGTCGCCGAAGTTCCGCATCGCCTCGGCGTTCTCCCATGTCTCGCCGGCTTCCTCCGCGGTCTCGGCGGCTGCGGACAGCGCCTCCTTCAGCTCGGCAATCTCGGCGGTCTTGGCCTCGAACGTCCTCGCCATCACGGCGCAGCGGCGGGCTTCGTCGCGGGTCAGGGCGGTAGCCGGCAAGGGCAGGGCGATCGTCAGGGCCAGGATGGCTAGGGCGAGCGGTTTCAACAATCGGGTCTCCTGTTTCCGGGGCGGCGGGGCATGCCGTGGCCCCGTCTCTCTTGCCTTCACTATGGCCGGGCGGCGCTGAAGCTCGTCTGAACAGGGCCTGCCCGTTTCCGCCGCAATTGCCCTGCCGTCGGCATCAGCGCCGGTCGTCCTCGTCCTCATCCTCACGATCCTCGACAATGAACAGGCGGGGATTGAGGTCAACGCCGGTGTCGACGTTCCGCAGTTCGACAAAGGTCAGCCGGTCATTGCCATCCAGGGTGCGCCAGCCCATCAGGTCGTAGCTCGCGCTGTCGAGATAGAGGGTCAGTTCGCCATCGGCCTCGCCGGTCCTGTCGCGCATGGTGATGGCGACCTGACCGTTCGCCTTGGTCACGCGGGTGACTTCCGCCTCGGTCTCGAAGTCGAGCTGGTCATCGAGGAGCAGGTTCAGCGGCGTTGCAACCAGCGGCACGCGGTCGACGGTTTCCAGCTCCTCATCGCGCACAGCCACGGTGGCGCCGTCTGCGGCGATCAGCAGCGGCACCGGGGCGTCATAGTCGAAGCGCATCCGGCCGGGGCGCTGCAGGGCAAAGCTGCCCGACGCCCGCTGGCCGCTGGGATCGATCTGGCTGAACCGGCCCTTCGCCGTCTCGACCGACCCCAGCGCACTGGCGGCGGCCTTGAGGATGGCGCGCCGTTCGGTGGGTGACACGTAGGTCGGATCGGCGAGTGGCGCTGCGGTCCCCGCCTCCGGCGCTTCGTCCACCGCGATGGCGCCCTGGGGCTCCCCGGCTGGTACCGGGAGGGGGGCCTCTGCCGGCGCCTGCGGTGCGCGAACGTCGATCAGCGGCAGCGGCCTTTGTGTCGGCCCCGCGTCCGGGGCGGCTTCGAGGCGCACCGGTTCGGGCGTCGCGGCCTGAACAGGAGCCGTTGGTTCGGGCTGGATCACCACCGGGGCGGCGGGGGCGATGGCGGTCACCGCCGGCACCTGCTGGGCCTGCAGGGGCGGCGCAAGCGTTGCGGGCGCCCCGGCCAGCAGGGCGGCGAGGCTTACAAAGGTCGAAATCATGCCGGTGTCCTCTGGGGAAGTGGGTGATGTGGGCACGCCTCCCTGAGGAGGCGCGCAGCCTGTTACGCTCACTTCACATGAGCCCTGCAGCCAGACTTGGGCGGGAATGGGGCAATGCCGGCAGGATTCGTTGCGCCCGGTTCAGTTTGCCGCGCCCGCCAGCACGAACCCGCCGGCTGGCTGAACTGGCCTCCGGCAAATCTCACACGGGGGCATGGCCCGGCGGCGGGTTGTGGCTTAAGGGAGGAACGGGGCGGTTGGGTTTGCCCCGGCTTTTGATTCACCCTGGAGGAGGAGGGGGACATGTTCCTTCCCGCAGAATATGCATGGCTTGAACCGGTGATCGTGGCCGCGATCATCGTCTTCGTGGTCGACCTGGTCGGCAATTCGCTGGCCTATGGCGGCCGCTTCGTGAATGCGCTGGTGACCGCGATCGTGTTCCTGGTGGTGTTCGGCGCGCTGGCCTATTTCGGGCTCGGCAAGCTCGAAGTGTCGACCGAGATGGCGGAGATCCCGTCACGCTTCCTGCCCGATGACCTGCTCTGGCTGGAACCGGTCCTGATCGCCACCGGGCTGGTCTTCCTGGTCGGCCTCCTGGGCAATCTCATATCATTCAAGAACCGGTTCATGAACGCCCTGGTCACGGCGGTGATCTTCCTCGTGATCTTCGGCGCGGTGACCTATCTCGGCTATGGCGCGGTGGCCGTGGAGCTGCCGGAGCTGCCAGCCGCCGGCGCACCGCCGACCGAATAGGCGCCTACTCCGGCGCAGGCTCGGCGCGGGCCAGCACCTCGCGCTTGCCGGCATGGTTGGGTGCGGAGATGACGCCCTCCTCCTCCAGCCTTTCGATCAGGCTGGCGGCCTTGTTGTAGCCGACCTTGAGCCGGCGCTGGACATAGGAGGTGGACGCGCGGCCGTCGCGGACCACCACCGCCATGGCCTGCGCGTAGAGGTCCTCCTCGGCATCGCCACTGGGGGTGCCCATGATCGCGTCCATCACCGGGGAGCTTTCCTCGGGGCCGTCGAGCACGGCGGGATCATAGTCCGGCTCGCCCTGCTCGCGCAGCCATTCGACCACGGCCTCGACCTCCTCATCGCTGACAAAGGGACCGTGCAGGCGCCGGGTCTTGCCGCCGGGCGCCTGGTAGAGCAGGTCGCCGAGGCCGAGAAGCTGTTCGGCTCCCTGCTCGCCGAGAATGGTGCGGCTGTCGATCTTGGTGGTCACCATGTAGGAAATTCGGGTCGGGAAGTTCGCCTTGATCGTGCCGGTGATGACATCGACCGAGGGCCGCTGGGTGGCGGTGATGAGGTGAATGCCCGCGGCACGGGCCATCTGGGCGAGACGCTGCACGCAGGCCTCGATCTCCTTGCCTGCGACCATCATGAGGTCGGCCATCTCGTCGATCACCACGACAATGTTCGGGATATGGTCGGTCGGCAGGTGCTCGGTCTCGTGCACCGGCTTGCCCTGGTCGTCATAGCCGGTCTGCACGCGGCGGGTGAGGGGTGTGTTCGCCTGGCGGTGCTTGGCGGCCTTCTCGTTGAAGCCGGCCAGGTTGCGGACATTCGCCTTGGACATGAGCTCGTAACGGCTCTCCATCTCGTGGACGGTCCATTTCAGGGCGTTGACGGCCTTCATGGGGTCGGTGACCACCGGGGCGAGCAGGTGCGGGATGCCCTCATAGATGCTGAGCTCGAGCATCTTGGGGTCGACCATGATGAAACGGCATTCCTCCGGCGGCAGGCGGTAGATCAGCGACAGGATCATGGCGTTGACGCCGACCGACTTGCCCGAGCCCGTGGTGCCGGCGATCAGCAGGTGGGGCATCTTGGCGAGGTCGACCACGGTGGGCTGGCCGCCGATATCGTCGCCGAGCGCCATGGGCAGCTTGGCCTTGCTCTCGCGCCAGGCATTGCTTTCGAGCAGGGCGCGGAAATAGACCGTCTCGCGATCCTCGTTCGGCAGCTCGATGCCGATGGCGTTCTTGCCGGGAATGACCGCGAGGCGCGCCGAGGCGGCCGACATCGACCGGGCGATATCGTCGGCGAGGGAGATGATCCGGGCCGATTTCACCCCCGGTGCAGGTTCCAGCTCGAACAGCGTGACGACGGGGCCGGGGCGGATCTCCTTGATCCGGCCGCGCACGCCATACTCCTTCAGCACCTCGTCGAGGTGACGGGCACGATCGAGCAGGGCCGACTCGTCGACCTGCGAGCGGTTGGCCGGCGGGCGACTGAGCAGGTCGATGGGCGGGGCCCAGGGCGCGCGCTTGCCCTTGCGCGGACGGACGCGCGGGAGCGGCGCGGCGGCCTCGACCGTCGCGGCAACGGGCTGGGGCTTGAGCACGGGCGGCGTGCCGGCATTCTGGCCGCCATCATAGGCCGGCGGCGGGGCGTAGAGGTCCATGGCGTCATCGGCATCCACGTCGCCGGCCTCTGCGAGATCGTCCCAGGCGTCCGGATCGGCCGCGTCAGGGCCGTCAGCGGGCTGGCGGAGGAAGTGTGTCGGGCCGAAGTCCTCGTCGGTCTCGTCATAACCGGGATGGACCGGGCGACGCCGCGCCGGGCCGCTGGCTGCGCGGCGGGCGAGCCGGCGTTTCAGCGCGCCATAGCCGGCTGAAGCGTGGACGCCGAGCCAGCCGCTCAGTCCGCGGGCGCGACGGGCGGCGCGGGCCGAGGAGACGGCGGCGGCCGCCTGCAGGGCATGGGCGTCGCGGCGACCGAACCCGAGTGCCGAGAGTCCGGCGGCCAGCGACAGCGCGCCAAGGGCGCCCCCGGCGATATGGGTCGGAAAAGGCAGCAGCAGCGCCTTGAACGGGAGCGAGGCCACCGCCAGCAGGCCGTCGCCGACCACCCCGCCAAGCCCGGCCCCGAGGGCCCAGGTCGTCGGCACGGGCCAGGCAGCGAAACAGGCGGCCGACAATGGCACGGCAACAGCGCCCAGCAGCCAGCGCCGGATGCGCGGCTGGCCGATCAGCACGGTGCGCATGGCGCCGCCGATCATCAGCCCGATGCCGCCGGCCCAGCTCGACCAGCCGAGCGACTGGCGCGCCAGGTCGGCAAAGATCGCGCCGCCGGTGCCGAACAGGTTCTGGGCCGGCAGGCCGGTGGCGGCATTGAGGCTGGGATCGGTCGGCACATAAGAGGCCACCGATCCGCAGATGAAGACCCCGGCCCCGAAGGCAAAGGTGCCGGTGATGATCCGCCAGACCGGATCGCTGGCGCCCGACGGCGCGGGCCAGCCGGCGTCCTCGTCATGGCGATAGGCGGAATACTCTACTGAACGCGACATGCCGGCACCCTAGGACCGGGGGTCTTAATGGGGCGTGAGAGAAGCGTTAGCGGGGTATGAATCGCTGCGATTTCGCGGAAATTTGTGGGGAATGAAGACCCTCACCAAAAGGAAAGCCCGGCAGGGATGCTGCCGGGCAAGTTGGGAGGAAACGCCATGAGGCGCACCATCACTAGGCCCGATGATGGGCGCCGGAGCAATGCGCGCCTCTGTCATACGTAGTTTCCACGCGGCGGGTGCCTGATGATCGGGCAGCTGCGCGATTATGAGGCAGCGGCAATGAAAAGGCCCGGCAGCGCTGGGCGGCCGGGCCTCGAAGGAGATCCCTCCCCCTCCGGCGGGAGGGGAAAGGGATGGAGACATTCGCCTCAGCTGGCGAATTCGGGATAGGCCTCGACGCCTGTTTCGGCCCGGTCCAGCCCGAGCACTTCGTCCTCTTCGCTGATCCGCACGCCAATGGTGACCTTGGCGATCATCCAGACGATGGCCGAGAGGATGGACACGACAACGCCCGTGAGCACGATCCCGACCAATTGGCCGACATAGCTCGGGTCACCCGCCTCGTTGGGCATGACATTGTTGCCGTAGGAGGCGGCCACGATCAGCGTGCCCCAGATGCCACAGACAAGGTGGGCCGGGATGGCGCCGACCACGTCGTCGATCTTGAACTTGTCGAGCAGCGGCACCGACAGGACGACCAGTATCCCGCCAATGGCGCCGATCAGGACCGCGCCCCCCATGGACGGTGCCAGGGGTTCGGCGGTGATCGACACGAGCCCGCCGATCGCCCCGTTGAAGGCCATGGTCGGGTCGACCTTGCCCTTGTACAGGATGGCCGTCAGGAACATCGCCGCCAGCACGCCACCGACGGCGGCCATGTTGGTGTTGGCGAAGATCTTGGCGACGGCGTTGATGTCGTCGAACGTCCCGGCGGCAAGCTGGGAGGCGCCATTGAAGCCGAACCAGCCGAACCACAGGATGAAAGTGCCGAGCGCCGCCAGCGGAATGTTCGAGCCGGGCATGGGGTGAACCTCGCCGTTCGGCCCGTATTTCCCAAGTCGCGGACCGATGATCAGCGCGCCCATGAGTGCGGCCCAGCCGCCGGTGGAGTGCACGAGGGTGGAGCCGGCAAAATCGGAGAAGGCCCACTGGCTGTCGAGATAGCCGCCGCCCCATTCCCAGGATACGACCGTGGGATAGATGATCGCAGTCAGCAGGGCGGTGAACAGCAGGAAGGCCCAGAGATTGACCCGCTCGGCCACGGTACCGGACACGATCGAGGCGGCGGTCGCCACGAACACCATCTGGAAGAACCAGTCGGAATGCGCCGCATATCCCGTATCGAGGGACTCCTCGCCGACCCATGGTATGCCGCCCGGTATGCCGATGATACCGCCAAGGGCGGTCGAAGCGGGATAGGCAATATTATACCCGATCAGCCAGAACATGAGACCGGCAATCGAGAACAGCGACACGTTCTTGAGTGACTGCATCGAGGCGTTCTTGGATCGGACCAGACCGGCTTCAAGGCAGAGGAAACCGGCCGCCATGAACATGACGATCAGGCCACCGATCAGGAACAGGTAGGAATTGTCGACATAAGCCGACGCATTGCCCTCGAGCGCCTCGATCCGGGCAAGGAGCGCCTCGGTATCGGCTTCCTGGGCAAGGGCGGCCCCGGCTGCGGCCAGCCCGGCGGCCCCGAGCCCTCCGATCCGGACCAGATTTCGAACGAATACTGTCATGGATTAAGCTCTCCCATCGCAGACCTGTCTCGGGTTGCGGCATTCGCGCGCGTCCCCGCACCGCCCGACTTGTTGCAAGGCCGCAAGGCTACGGGCAGGGGTGTGTGGGTGAAGCCGGCGAACCGGGTGTCAATTGACCAATAATCGGGCATGCTGGCGCGCAAACGCACAATAATGTGTCGCACTGGACGGGGGGACGGCCGGGCCATACGTGTTGAATCATGTCCAGCTCACAGACTTCCGGCGGCGCGTCCGACGCGCCCTTTGATCTCGCCATCATCGGCGCCGGACCGGCCGGTTCGACACTTGCCCTTGCAGCCGGTCATTACGGGCTGCGGGTTGCGCTGGTCGATGCCCGCAGCCTGCCGGAAGTCCCGCCAGCGGACAGGCAAGCGGATGGGCAAGCGGATGGGCGAGCGGATGGGCCACCCAACCGGCGTGACACCCGCAACTATGCCATTGTGCGCGGCAGCTGGCGCCTGCTCCACCGGCTGGGCGTGGCGGCATCACTGTCGGAGGCGGCCGAACCGCTGCTGGGTCTCGAGGCCCGCGAGGGCGGCGGCCATGTGTGGGGCGAACCGGCGGCCCTGTTCGGGGTCGAGGATCTCGCGCCCGATGCCGAAGGCATACCCCTGGGCTACATGGTCGAGGCCGAGGTCCTGCAGGCGGCTCTGGATGCGGCCGTGGAGCGGGCAAACGGCGTTGTGGTCCTGCGTCCGGCGCGGTTTACGGGCCATGTTGCCGATGGCGCGGGCGCAACGCTGGATCTCGAGGGGGGCGCGTCGGTGCGGGCCCGCCTGGTCGCGGGCTGTGACGGGGTGGCCTCGCCGGTCCGCCATGCTGCCGGCATCGGCACCGAAGGCCGCGACTATGGCAAGTCCGTGTTCGCCGCGAATGTGCAGCTCAGCCGCCCGCATGCGGGCGTGGCCCGGCAGCTTTTCCTTCCCGAAGGCCCGTTCGCGACCCTGCCGCTGAAGGGCGACCGGGCGAACCTTGCCTGGTACATGAAGCGCGGGGCCGCCGAGGCGCTGGCGGAGTGCTCCCGGGCCGAGCAGGAAGCCGAGCTGAATCGCCGCTTTGCGGACTTTGCCGGCGAAATGGCAATCGACGGGCCGGTGCTTGCCTATCCGCTCAAGCTGGTCATCGCGCGCAACATGGTTGGCGAGCGGGTCGCACTGGTTGGCGATGCGGCGCGGCGTATCAATCCGCTGGCGGGGCAGGGACTGAACGCTGGGTTCAAGGACGTCGCAGCGCTGGCCGAAGTGGCTGCCGACGCGGTACGCGCAGGCCTTGACCCCGGCAGCGCCGTGGCGCTCGAGCGTTATCGCCGCTGGCGCCGCTTCGATGCAACGCTGACCGCGCTGGGCATGGATGCGATCGACCGACTGTTCTCCAATGACAATCCCGTATTGAAAGCGGGACGAAGCCTGGCCCTGATGGCGGCCGACCGGCTGGGGACGGTACGCGGCGCGCTGACCCGGCAGGCGAGCGCCGACCAGGCAACCCTGCCGAGGCTGATGCAATAGATCGTCAGCCGGCGCCGCGCAGAATTCAGACGGGTCCGGGGCGAAGCTTTCCCCCAATGATTGATTTCGGAACCGAGCCGCCCTATCCCAAGGGAGCTGTCGAACGAGGACTATCATGGCTACGAACTTCAGGATTTCGCCTCTCTGGCTGCGGGAAACCGCCTTGGAGGCGCTCGATGCACCGCTGGCTGCCGGCGAGGACAACACGGTCACGCTCGGGTCCTCGGATATAAACGGGCAGGGCACGTCGCAGGCCGACACGATCCTCGCCAACGCGTTCGACAACACACTGTTCGGTTTCGCCGGCGATGACCTGATCATCGCCCGCGCCGGCAATGACGAGGCCGATGGCGGGGCCGGTGCCGATACGCTGAATGGGGCCAGCGGCGACGATCTTCTGCTCGGCGGCACCGAAAACGACGCGCTGAATGGCGGGACGGGCGACGATCTGCTGTCTGGCGGCTCCGGTGATGACATCGTGCGCGGCCAGGCCGGCAACGACCTGCTGGATGGCGGCGATGGCGATGACCAGGTCTTTGGCGGCGGGGGCGCAAATGTGATTGACGCCGGCGCGGGCAATGATCTCGTGTTTGCCGGCGCGCTGGGCGATGCCGTGTTCGGCGGTAGCGGCGATGACGATCTCAGGGGCCAGCGCGGCAATGACATTCTCGATGGCGGTGAAGGGACCGACCAGCTGAATGGCGGGTTTGGCCGGGACGCATTTCTCGGCGGCCTGGGCGACGATACGATCAATGCCGGTCAGGCCAGCGACGTGGCCTTTGGCGACGAGGGACGTGATACGCTGCGCGGCCAGGGCGGTGACGACCTGATGGTCGGCGGTGACGGCAATGACGAGATCTTCGGCGCCGCCGGGCAGGATATCGTGATCGGCGACCGCGGCAATGACAAGCTGTTCGGAGGGGCGGGGAACGACTTCCTGACCAGCGAAGCGGGCAATGACACGCTGACCGGGCAGGCTGGGTTGGATACCTTCATCTTCTTCGGACAGACCCAGGGCGCCAATACCGTGACCGATTTCGTGGCGGGCGAGACCGTGATCCTGACAGATTTCGGTTATGAGAGTGTCGAGCAGGCGGCGGCCGATTTCTCAGCCGTCGAGGGCGGCGTCCTGTTCGAGGCCAGCACGGAGACCAGCCAGACCGCCTTCTTCGAGGGGGCAAGCCTGGCAGACGTGGTGGCCGGGATCTCACTCGAGCTGCCGAACATCGAGGATGTGTTCGACGTGTCCGACTTCCTCGAGCTGCCGCAGTTCGAGGACTTCGTCGATATGGCCTGAAGCCGTGCCGCCGACCAGAAGCGGCGCCGCCGCGCGCCGCTCCTCGTCCTTGCTCCAGCACGTTTCCGGCCGGTGAACCGCAACCCGCGTAACCCGGAAATTCTTCCGGGAACGCGCTACCCCGCCGCCTTCGCCGCGCGCTTGCGTTCATGCGGGTCGAGATGGACCTTGCGGAGGCGGATGGTCTGGGGCGTGACCTCGACCAGTTCGTCATCGGCGATATAGGCCAGCGCCTTTTCCAGCGTCATCTGGATGGGCGGGGTCAGGCGGACGGCCTCATCGGTGCCCGAGGCACGGACATTCGACAGCTTCTTGCCCTTGAGCACATTCACGTCGAGATCATTGTCGCGCGTATGCTCGCCGACGATCATGCCCTGATAGACCTTGTCGCCGGGATGGATCATCATCGGCCCGCGATCTTCGAGATTCCAGAGCGCAAAGGCGACAGCCTCCCCCTGGTCCATGGCGATGAGCACGCCGGTATGCCGGCCCTGGATCTTCCCCTTGTGCGGGGCGTATTCGTGGAAGACGCGGTTCATGATGGCCGTGCCCCGGGTATCGGTGAGCAGCTCACCCTGATAGCCGATGAGGCCGCGCGTCGGCGCATGGAACACCATCCGCGTCCGCCCGGTGCCCGAGGGCTTCATTTCCAGCATCTCGGCCTTGCGCTCGGACAGTTTCTGGACGACGGCACCGGAAAACTCGTCATCGACATCGATCACGACTTCCTCGATCGGTTCCAGCCTGTCGCCCGTTGCGGGATCTTCCTTCATCACCACCTGCGGCCGTGACACGCCCAGCTCGAAGCCTTCGCGGCGCATCGTTTCGATCAGCACCGCGAGCTGGAGTTCGCCGCGGCCGGAGACGAGGAAGGCCTCGGCCTCGTGGGAGCGCTCGACCTTCAGGGCGACATTGCCCTCGGCCTCGCGCAGCAGCCGGTCCCAGATCACGCGGGAGGTGAGCTTCTTGCCCTCGGTGCCGGCCAGCGGGCTGTCATTCACCCGGAAAGTCATGGAGATGGTCGGCGGATCGATCGGCTGGGCTTCCATCGGCGTGGCGATGGCGGGGTCGCACAGCGTGTCGGCGACATTGGCCTTCGTCAGGCCGGCAAGCGAGACGATGTCCCCCGCGGCAGCCGCCTCGATCGGGATGCGCTCAAGCCCGCGAAAGGCCAGCACCTTGGAGATCCGGCCCTGTTCGACCAGTGCCCCGTCGCGGGCGAGCGCCTTGATGGTCTGGTTCGGCTTGACCGAGCCGGAGGCGATACGGCCGGTCAGAATGCGGCCAAGGAACGGGTCAGCCGAAATCGTGGTGGCCAGCAGGCGGAAGGGGCCGTCTTCGACCTCGGGCTGGGGCACGTGCCGGGTCACGAGATCGAACAGGGCGTCCATGTTGTCCGTCGGCTGCTCGTAGTCCGTCGACATCCAGCCATTCTTGGCCGAGCCGTAGAGGATCGGGAAATCAAGCTGGTCGTCGGTTGCGCCGAGATTGGCGAAGAGATCGAAGACCTCATTGACGACCTCGTCCGGCCGGCTTTCCGGCTTGTCGATCTTGTTGATCGCGACGATGGGACGGAGCCCGACCTTCAGCGCCTTGCCGACGACGAACTTGGTCTGGGGCATTGGCCCCTCGGCGGCGTCGACCAGCACGATGGCACCGTCCACCATGTGCAGGATGCGCTCGACCTCGCCTCCGAAATCGGCGTGGCCGGGCGTGTCGACAATGTTGATCCGGGTATCGCCCCAGACTACCGAGGTGGTCTTGGCAAGGATGGTGATGCCGCGCTCGCGTTCGAGATCATTGGAGTCCATGGCGCGCTCGGCGACCTGCTCGTTCACGCGGAAGGTGCCGGACTGTTTCAGGAGTTCATCGACCAGCGTGGTCTTGCCATGGTCGACATGGGCGATGATGGCGATATTGCGCAGGTGGGCCGGCTCGGACATGGAGGACCTCTCGGGAGGGCGGCGCTGTTGCAGCGCGGGAGGGACAGCAGAGCTGTCGTGCTGCGCTGCGGCATACACCTGCGCGCCGGCGCAGGCTAGCCTTTATCATCGCGCAGGGCGGTCCGTTGCCGGGGAGCCATGGCCGCCCGGCCGGGTCGTCAGGTTCCGCGGGGTTGCTGTATGCTTTCGATATAGGCGAGGAGGGCGTCGATGTCCTTCGGCTCGAACTGCCATTCAGGCATGTCGGGATGGCCGACCACAATGCCCTCGGCCAAGGGTTCGGCCAGCGTCTCGACCGGATAATTCCATGAAAGCTGGCGGAACGGAATGGCGTCGCGGTGCGGACTCTCGCCCGTCCGACCGATCGCGTGGCACGTGGCACAGAGCGTTTCCGCCATGGCTTCACCCTGGCCGGTCAGTTCGCTGCGTGGCGGCGGTTCGGCATCCTGCGTGTCCGAAGCGATCACCGGCCCGCAGGCGCTGCAGGCAAGGGCAAAGAGCGCAAAGGTCACCTGGCGGGTCGGTCGGATCATCACGGCCGCTTTCCTCGTGTGAAGAGGGTCAGGGGTGAGTGTCGCCCGCCTCTTGCGTGCGGTCAAACCCCAACGTGCCGGCAGCAGCTCAGGCGCCCGGACGGGTGGGCAGTTCGACGGGCGGCAGGTCCGCGCGGAAATGGTCCGAGCACCGTGCTCCCCAGTCTCCTGGCGGGGCGTAGGAGACGCAGTGAAAGGTGGCGCTGGCCCCCTCTTCATAGCGGATCGGCCCGGTCCAGCCGGCAAGGCGCGGATGGGCGGCCCAGAGACTGAACATCGCACTTCCGGCATGGCTGGGAATGGCGAGCGTCTTGCCATCGGCGACATGGACCAGCTGGTCCCCGATAAAGAAGCGGATTTCGTCGGGATCCCATTCGAAGGCATAGAGCTGGAGATGGTCGGCGGCATCGTAGGGCAGTTCGATCCAGGCCCCGCCATAGGATTTGCCGGAGGTGAAATAGTTGAGCTGGACGCGCGTCGTGTCCCGGCCCGTGAATTCGATGTCGATCTCGTCCTTCGGCGTGCCGTGCATCGGGCCAGTAAACGTAAAGAAGGCCGAGACCAGGCCCTCGCCGCGAGCAGGCTGCATGACCACTTCGTAGCGGCCATAATGGTGGGTGCCGTTGACGTGCATCTCCGCGCCGGTGTGGCGCTTGCCGCGCGCGCGCTCGCGGCCGATGTCGAGGCGCAGGCCGTTGGGCGTGGCAATCGCCCGGTCGGGGGACCAGGCTGTATCATTCCACGAGTCGGGATGGGCGTAGCCGGCAGGCCAGATGCCACCGGGCAGTGCGCCGCCCGCGTCGAACACGGCGTGGAAGCCGGTCGCGCCCGGATCGAGGGGCCGCTCGTCGGTCGGGGCGATGCCAGTGTTCGCGTTCGCCAGGTTCGCGCTCGCGAGGATAGCGGCGTTAAGGATGAGGAGGCGGATCCGCCTTGTAAACATGGGTGTCTCGCGCTGTAGCCGGATCGGAACGTTAACCGGCCGGTCGCAAGACCCGGGCCATTTGGGTTGTCTTAACCCTGTCCGCCATGAAAAGACCCCGGCCATGCAGGCCGGGGTCGATGTCGGTGTCCGTCTGGATATCCCCTTCAGGGCGCGCGCCGGCCCCCTGCCGGGATGGGTGTCGGGAGGGCGCGCTTGGTGGTGCCCCCCCGGCGCAGCCGCGCTCAGTCGCGCTGGACGCACATGGCGATGCCTTCACCGCCGCCGATGCAGAGCGAGGCAACCCCCTTCTTCGCATCGCGCGCTTCCATGGCCGCAAGCAGGGTGATCAGCACCCGGGCCCCCGACGCGCCGATGGGATGGCCCATGGCACAGGCCCCGCCATTCACGTTGACCACGTCGTGGGACAGGCCCAGCTCCTTCATGGCAATCATCGGCACCACGGCAAACGCCTCGTTGACTTCCCACAGGTCGACATCGGCGGGCTGCCAGCCGGCCTTGTCCAGCGCCTTCTTCATGGCCGGCACGGGCGCGGTGGTGAAATATTCCGGCTCATGGGCGTGCGACGATTGCGAGACGATGGTGGCAATCGGCTTGAGCCCGCGCTTTTCAGCCTCCGAGCGCTTCATCAGGATCAGCGCCGCGGCGCCATCGGAAATCGCCGACGCATTGGCTGCGGTCACGGTGCCGTCCTTGGTGAAGGCCGGACGCAGGCTCGGGATCTTGTCCGGCCGGGCTTCGCGCGGGAGCTGGTCGGTGTCGATCACGGTCTCGCCCTTGCGGGTCTTCAGCGTGACCGGGGCGATCTCGCGCTTGAAGCGGCCCTCCTCGGTTGCCTTCTGGGCGCGCGAGAGGGTTTCCAGCGCGTAGGCATCCTGCTGTTCGCGGGTGAACTGGTATTCGCCGGCGATCATGTCCGCGAACTGGCCCATGGGCACGCCGGCATAGGCGTCGGTCAGCCCGTCCAGCGCCATGTGGTCCTTCGAGGTCATGTCACCATACTTGTGACCCCTGCGGATATCGATCATGTGCGGCGCATTGGTCATCGATTCCATGCCGCCGGCGACGACGACATTGGCCTCGCCCGACAGGATCGCATTGCGCCCCATCACGGCGGCCTGCATGCCGGAGCCGCACATCTTGTTGATGGTGGTCGCTTCGAGGGCCTTGGGCAGGTCGGCCTTGATCCCGGCCTGGCGGGCCGGCGCCTGGCCCTGTCCGGCCGGCAGGCAGTTGCCCATGATGATTTCGTCAAGGTCCTCGCCGGACACGCCGGCCTCCTCGAGCGCGGCCTTGACCGCGATGGCGCCAAGCTCGTTGGCGGAAAGCGGGGCGAGATCGCCGAGCAGGCCACCCATGGGGGTGCGGGCCATGCCGACAATGACGACGGGATCTTGATCTGCCATGTGTGTCCTCCTCACGGGCGCAGGTTTCGCTGTTGAATGCCCGTTGCTGCAGCAAGGTATAGTTGGGCGCCGAGTCCCCGCCGGGTCAAGTCCCGGCTTGGCCCGGGCCCGGGATAACGGCACCCATTCGCGGTCATGGCGTGAAGCGGTGGACAAAACCTTTCGCCAAGCCCCCCTTGCCGCGCGACTAATAGTTAGTTATAAAACTATCGAAAAGCAAGGGAGATACATATGGTTTCGCGTCGGATGATCCTCATGGCGGGTGGGGCAGCTGTCCTGGTCACGGGGGCGGGCCTCGGCCTGGCTGCCCATGGGCCGGGCCTGGCCCCGGCGACACGGCCCTGGCGCCAGGCCGGCAACGATTTCGGAGATCCGCGGCTCAATGCCCTGGCGCATGCGATCCTTGCGCCGAATTCCCACAATCGCCAGCCCTGGCAGTTCGAGCTGACCGGCGCGGACGGGATCGAGGTCTATTGCGACCTCGACCGCCGCCTGCCGCAGACCGATCCGAACGACCGCCAGATCGTGGTCAGCTTCGGCTGCATGCTGGAACTGCTCTCCATCGCCGCTGCGGAAGCCGGTTATCGCGCTGACGTGACGGCGTTTCCCGATGGCTATCCTACCCCGCGCCTCGATTCCCGTCGGGTGGCCTCGGTGCGGCTGGTCGCCGGCGACGCCCCGCCCGACCCGCTCTTCGCCGAGATCACCCGACGCCGCTCCAACAAGCAGCCCTATGACATGGACCGGCCCGTTTCCGGGGCAGAGATTGCCGCGCTCACGGCGCCTGTTTCGGGACTGCTCAGCGCGGACGGCACGAACGACCCGGTGCAGGTGAAGGCGCTCGCCACGCTCGGCAAGGACGGCTTCATCACCGAATACACCACCGACCGGACGCGGCGCGAGAGCGTCGATCTCATGCGGATCGGCAACCGGGCGATCGCGGCGTCCCCCGACGGGCTGGAGCTGGGCGGGATCCCCATGGGGCTGATGAACATGGCCGGGATCGTGACGCCGGAGACGCTCGACACGCCCGGCACCATGGCCTTCCGCTCCGGGATCGACATGTATACCGGCCTGCTCGATGCCACCCCGGCCTTCGTCTGGCTGACCTCCAGCGATGCCAGCAGGGCGCTGCAGATCGAGGCCGGCCGGGCCTGGGTGCGGATGAACCTGCGCGCTGGCAGCATGGGGCTGAGCGTGCATCCGGTGAGCCAGGTGCTGCAGGAATTCCCGGAAATGTCCGACGCCTACAGGGAGGTGCATGCGGCGCTGGGGGTGAGGACGCCTGGCGTCGTGCAGATGCTTGCCCGGCTTGGCCATGCCCCGCCTTCGCCGCCGACGCCCCGTTGGCCCCTGCAGGCGAAGCTGGTACCCCTGCCGGAATGAGCCACCCCACCGGTCCCGCCCCCGATCTCGTCTTCCAGGTGCTGAACGAGATCGGGATCATCAATTCACTCACGACGACGGACCTCGCCCGGCACATCGCCCCCGAGCTCAACCCGTCCGAATTCGGCGTGCTCAATCATTTTGTCCGGCTCGGCGACGGCAAGACTCCCTCCTGGCTGGCCAGGGCCTTCCAGATGACGCGGCCGTCCATGACCGCAATCGTGGGCAAGCTCCGCGCGAAGGGCTTTGTCCGGGTCGAGGCGGGGGAAACCGACCGGCGCGAAAAGTTCGTGTATATCACCGAGGCGGGCCGGGCGGCGCGGTCACGGGCCCTGGCCAGCTTGCGACCGGCACTGGAGAAGATCGTCGATGATTTCGGTGCGGACCGGCTGCATGGGATCCTGCCGGTGCTGGCCGATTTACGCGCCTATCTGGACGAGGCGCGCAACATTCGCGACGGGTTGGCCTGATGCGCCGCGGGTGACCCCCGGACCGGTGCCATCCCGGGCCTCAGCCGCCTGTGCGCCGGGGCGGCTCGAATGGTTGCGGTTCGACCACTTCCCAGGCAACGGCGCTTGCATCCTCGTCAAGCAGGGACGGCGCGATGGCCGCACCGGACCCTGACCCTGACACTGACCCGGGCACCGACCCGGAACCGGCATCAGCCTGGCGCGTGCGTGCAACATGCGATGCCGGCGCCAGCGTGATCCCGCGTCCGGCCAGGCCCTCCGCCCAGTCGCGAAGCGCATCGATCGTGACCGGATAGGCGATGGCGGTGCCGAGTGCGGCGCCGCTGGAGCGGGCTTCGCTTTCCAGTGCCATCAGCCGGTCGCGCATCGCATCGGCCTCGAGGCGGACATCGATCACCTCGTCCGCGCTGGCATAGCGGCTCCCGGTCGCCCTTGCCGGCCCGGCGAAGGGTGTGCCAGTGAGATTGCCATCCTCGATGAAGGCAAGACCGCGGGCATCGAGATGCTCGACCACTGCACGGGCAAGATCGGGCTTGCGGGCAAACCGGTCGCCCTGGAAGTTCATGATACCGAAATAGCCGCTGGCGGAGGCAAGGACCCGGTCGAGCTGCTGGTCGATGGTCCCCGGATTTGCATCGGCTTTCAGCGTCAGCGGGTGGGGCGCCATGCGGCCGTACGCTTCGGCCTCCATGGGGACTTCGATCAGCACTTCGTGACCGGCCTTGCGGGCCCGGTCGATCCAGGTATCCAGCCCCCGTGTATGCGGGGAAAAGGACAGGGTCACCTCCGGCGGCAGTTCCGCGATGGCGGTCTTGGTATGGGTATAGTTGAGCCCCAGTCCGCCGAGCACGACCGAGACGGTCGGCCCGCCATCGCTGTTGCTGAAGGGGCGGGCATAGGCGTCGGCCGGCGCCCGGCCATCGGCGGCGATGGCCGGCACCTTGCCCTGCGGGGTGGCCTGCTGCAGCGCGGCAATCGGGGCTGCGGGCAGGCTTTCGAGTGCCAGGACCGTGCTGAAGGCCTCACCGGGCAGGACCGTGCGGCCATTGATGCGGACGCCGACCGGCTCGGCGGCACCGCCTTCGGCGACGGTCGGGGCCGCCGGCTGGCCTGCCGGGCGCGAACGGGCGGTCGCCACCTTGGCCGGCGCGTATTCGACGCCGAGGCTCGGTTCGTCGAGAACGGGCCGCTCGGCCACCGGCTGCATGGCCGCAAGCTGCAGCTCCGGAATGGTCGGGTCGGCGAGCCGGTCCTTCAGGTGGGGCGGGCCGGCGTCATTGACGGGCTCGAACAGGGCGAGCTGCACGACCGGACCGGCATCGTCGGGATCGCCGAGCAGGTTCAGGATCCCGGCAACGGACAGGGTGAGGCCGGCAAACACGCCGGTACTGAAGGCGAGATGGGCCGCGCCGGTCTTCAGCGCGGACGGGTAGGCAGCACGCCGCTGCGGCATGGGGACCTCTCATCATGGCAGGTGCCAGTCTTGGGAGTTCCCAGTGTCACAGGGCTCGGTTAACAAGCGGCAAAGACGGGCCGTCCGGGGCCCTACCCTGCGTCGGCCGTGCTCGCTTCGCGGACCTCGCCCCGCAGCACCTCGATCGCGCGCTGCAGCTGGTAGTCCTCGCCGTCATAATCGGCCGGCGGCTGGTCCATCGGCACATGCGCCTCGCGACGGTCCACGCCGCCTTCATTGTCGAGCGCGTTCGGCAGGTCGGCCTCGGTCCAGCGTCGCCGCGCCGCCAGGTCTTCATCGGTATAGATGCGGTTCGCCACCTCGATGTCGGGCTCGATGCCGGTGGCCTGGATGGACCGTCCAGCCGGCGTGTAATAGCGCGCCGTGGTCAGCCGGATGGCCCCCTTGTCGGCCCCGAGCGGGATCACGGTCTGGACCGAGCCCTTGCCGAAACTGGTCATTCCCAGCACCTTCGCCCGGCCCCGATCCTGAAGCGCGCCGGCCACGATCTCGGAGGCCGACGCCGTGCCCTCATTGATCAGCACGATCATCGGGACGCCGCGGAAGACCTCGCCACCCCGTGCGTTGTAACGTTCGATATCGAGCTGGCGCCGGCCCTGGGTCGAGACCACCTCGCCACCGGACAGGAAGGCATCGCTGACCGAGACGGCCTGGTCGAGCAGGCCGCCGCCATTGTTGCGAAGGTCCAGGACGATCCCTGCCGGTGTCCCGAGCGCGTCCTTGATCCCCTCGACCGCCTCGTCGAGGAGGTCGGTGGTCTTGTCATTGAAGGTCGAGATCCGGATGTAGGCGAGATCGTCGCCTTCCGTCCGCCAGGTGACCGATTTCGGGCGGATGACCTCGCGGGTCAGCGTCACGTCGAACGGATCGACCCCGGCGCGCCGGATGGTCAGCACGATATCGGACCCGACCTTGCCCCGGATGTTCTTCACCGCGTCGCTGACCGACTGGCCGATGATCGGCGTGCCATCGACCGCCGTGATCAGGTCGCCGCTCTGCAGGTCAGCGCGGCTGGCCGGGGTGTCATCCATCGGGGACACGATCTTGAGGAAGCCGTCCTCCATCGTCACCTCGATGCCGAGGCCGCCATACTCTCCGGCCGCCTGCACCTGCATGGCCTTGAATTCCTCGGGCGGAAGGTAGCCGGAATGCGGGTCGAGCGAGGTCAGCATGCCATTGATCGCCGCTTCGATCACTTCGGCATCGTCAACGTCCTCGACATATTCCGAGCGGGTCCGGGCAAGCACATCGGAGAACAGCTCGAGCTGGCGATAACTGAGCTCGCTGGACTGCGACGAACCCGACTCGGACCAGCCGATCGAGGAGGCACCGACCGCCAGACCGCCGAGGACAACCCCCAGGGCGGCTCCCGTCAACATTGCCCGCATGCTACTTCACTCCCGTCGCAACGACCCGTGCCTTGCCGGATCACTTCATCCATCTGGCGGGGTTCATCGGCGCCCCGTCCTTTCTCAGCTCCATGTAGAGCTCCGGCGCCGGCGCCGTACGTTCCGGCATCGCCCCGATGGGCTCGCCCGTGCTCACCGTATCGCCCGGCTCGGCATAGAGCCGGCTCAACCCGCTGAGGATAACATGGTATCCATCGCTTGTCCGCAAGATCAACATCTGTCCGTAGCTGCGAAACGATCCGGCATATTCGATACGGCCGTCCACCGGGGCAGCGATCTGCGCACCCGGCCGGGTCTCGATGAAGAGCCCCTGTGACTGGCCGACGCCGGGCAGTGGCTGGCCGAAGCTGCGGCGGATGAGGCCCGCTGCAGGCCGCGCCAGGGCCCCGAGCGCTTCCTGCCCCAGCGGTTTCAGGGCAGCGGGCGGCAGGCCGAGCGGGGCCGCGTCGCTGGCGGTCGGCGATGCCGACGGGCTCAGCGCGGCAAGCTGCACACGCGGGCGCGGCTTGTGCGTCGGCATCGGCGGGGCATTCTCCTCGAGCGCGGCCAGCAGGCTGCGCAGGGTCCCCGCTTCCCGGCCCAGCTCGGCGACCTGCCGGCGCAGGGCCTCGGCCTCACCGGCGACGGACTGGTAGGCTGCCCGCTTGCTTGCCACGAGTTTCAGGATCTCGGCCTGCTTGAGCTCGAGCACCGCTTCGGCGGCGGCAAGCCGGGCCCGCTCGCCGCGAATATCGCGCTCCAGGACATTCATCTCGGCGATCTCGGCCGACAGCGTGTCGACACGGGCGGCCAGTTGCGGCGCGGCATCGCTGGTCAGTATGGCCCGGCGGATGGCCGTGTTCGCTTGCCCGGGAGAGACAATCAGGGCCGGCGGCCGGCGCTGGCCGGACGAGACCAGGAGCCCTAGCAGGTCTTCAAGCGCCACCCCGTTCGCCAGCAGGGCGTCGCGGGCGGCGGTCAGCTGGGCCGACAGTTCGATCAGCCGCAATTCGGCGTTGGCGGCCTGCGCCTCGCGTCGGCGGCTTTCCATGGCGGCTGCGATCAGCCGCTGTTCCAGCGTGTCGAGATCAGCGCGTCGGACATCGCCGGCAGCTTCAAGCGCGGCCAGTTCCGCTTCCGCCGCCTGCCTTTCCCGTTCCAGCTGTTGCAGCTCGTCGCGCGTGAAGCTCGCCGGCGCAGCACCGAGCGTCAGCAGGGCAAGCCCTGCCATCGAAATTCGCATCACCCTGACCATGAAAGGAGCGTAACGAGTGGCGGTGAGCGCTTGATTAACGCTGCCGCCACATGTGTGGCCCGATCACGGCGGAGGCGAGGCCGGGCCCGGTGCCGGCGCGCCTGCCACCTCCCGGAGGTCGTCGCGAATGGCGGCCAGGTCGAGCGCATGGCTGGCCGGATCAAAGGCCGGCGCGCGGATGAGCAGATGGTCAAGCACCCTCGTCGCCACGTCCTGCAGCGGCGCCAGGGCGGCGGCGTCGGGCTGCAGCGGGCGGGCAAGCGGATGCAGCAGCCGGTTGCGCAGCTCGACCAGCGTCGCGAGCGCGCGCCTGTCACTCCGGCTCAGGACCAGCCGTTCGGGATCGGCGAGGTAGTCGGGCGAGCCGGCCCGGCGCAGCAGCAGCGCAACGGGGGCGAGCCGTGGCGCATCGCTGCGCGCCGCCGGGTCAAGCACATCGGCCGGCTCGGCGGTGTCATAGGCGGTCAGGGACAGGGCCAGCGCTCCCTGCAGGGCAAGCACGAGGCCGACGGCCCGCCAGCCCGGCGCGAGGTCCGGCTGCACGGCCAGGCCGAGCCCCTCGCGGACCCCCGCCATCAGGGCCTTCGGGTCGGTCGCGGTCGGCGGCTGCGCCATCTGTCGGACCCTCCGGTCTGTTTCGGACCCGCGCGGTGGTTCCCAGACTTGTGAGCATAGGCTGCGGACGCGCCCACGGTAAAGGCAATGCGGGCAGCTGCGGGGGGCCTAGTCGATGCGGCGGTCGATCCAGCGCTGCCGCTTGCCAAGGCCCGGCAGGCCCTCCCGCAGCCGTGACAGGGCCGGCAGCACGGTCGCCAGCACGAAGAGCGGCAGCATGACGGCCGGCTGCAGCAGCAGGTCGGGGCGGGTGTGCGCCAGCCAGACCACGCCGAAGACCATGGCAGGGGCGAGGGCAAGGGCGACGACGCCGAACCGTATCAGGTGCCGCGTCGTCATGGCCGGCTGTAAAGCCCGATGCACAGCAGCGCGAAGAAGGCCGCAAACGAGGCTCCGGAATGGTCGAACGGCAGGCCGGGCGAGCCGAAGGCGGCCAGGAGCGTGTTCAGCATCAGCCCGGCGGTCGCCACGAGCATGGCCGTCCAGCTGGCATAATCGTAGGCACCGGCCTCGCGTCCCGGTGCGGCCTGCCGCAACAGCGGTGCGCCACGGGCGCCGGCGCGGCACCAGTGAACGACCATTCGCGGGCGCGGCCAGCGCTGCCACAGGCGCAGGCCGGCCACTCCGGCGGTCATCGCCGCGAGCAGCGGCGACAGGCCGGGCACGCCATGGCTCAGCACCAGGGCAAGCACGATCGCCGCGGCCACTCCCGCAGCGACGAGCAATGGCACGGCGACCTTGGTCCAGATCCGGCGCAGCAGGCTCCGGACCGGCAAGGCTGTGAGGTCGATCCCGGCATCAAGGCATGTCATGGCGCCGGTATCGCACAGAGGCCTGACAACCCCCTTAGGACGACCTCGTGAATTTTACAGATCGGGCGAAATCTCCGGTGCCCGGACCTGCTGGATGGGGATTTCATCCGTCCCCACCGATTCCATCCCGCGCCAAGACGCGCGTTTTCAGGGCCTTGCAGAACCTTGTCCGCCCCCCTCGCGCGCCATGCTAGTCTCTGCACATGGATCGGGCCTTCATCTCCCAGGCGTTCGGCGCCGTGCCGGTTCGGCACTGGGCCGTGCTGGTCTGGCATCTCATGCAGATGCAGGCCTGGGCGGGCTGGCTCGTTACGGCCGGACGGGCGCTGCCGCGCCTGGCGGTGCGATCCGATGGCGTGATCGTGGATGCCGGCGCCGAACGCCTCGAGGACTATTGGGACTCCGCGCACTATCAGGCGGAGCTCCGGCGCTGGGCCGCACCCCTTCGCGCTGCGCATGCAGCCGGTCAGGCCGGAGAGACAGCGGCGGGCATGAACGCGGTGTGTGAACCGGGCCCCTCGCCCCTCGCCGCGCCGGCCCCGCATCCGGTGCGCCGGTTCACCCCTCCCGCGTTGCGCCCGGTGAGTGCGGCGGGCTTCGCCCTCTGCACTGGCCCGGCCGGCCAGGGCCGTGGACCGCCGGGCGTGCGCCTCTTCAGTTGGCGCTGAGCCGCCCGCTGCCTCCCAATGCGGCCGGTGTCCGCCCCGACCTCCCGGGGATGAACGCGCCCCCCCCCGTCAGATCTCCATCGTCACCCCGCCAGCACCCCCATGCGCCGCCGCGCATGCCGGGGCCGAAGGTGCTGGCGCCAACGCCGCCGGTCCATTCCTCGCAGGTCCGTACCTTGCCGGCCTATTGTTCGGTATCGTCGATGACCGGGCCGGTTTCGAGCGTGGCGAGATAGTCGTCGGTGAACAGGCTGCGATGGGCATAGCCGGCCGGGCAGGTGGCGTAGCGGACGGCATTGGCCACAGCCGGCAGGCCACTTGCGCGAGGGGCCTGCAGCGAGCGCCAGAGAAAGGCGGACAGGAAAAGCAGGCCGATCAGGCCGAGGATCCACCAGACCGGGTTGCGTGTCGGTTCATCGCCGGTCTCCTGATAGCTGAAGGCCGCCGCTGCCGCCGGCGCCGCAATGGTCGTGCTACCGGAAGCGGCGGCAGCGCTTGCCCCGCCAATGGCACCGGGCGCGCCGTCGCCCATCGTCGAGCCCGCCGGGCGGGTGCGCTCCGCGTCGGTGGCTGCGCTGCCGGTGGCCGCCCACGAGGCGGGTGGCGCGAGCGGTGGCGGGGAGGCCGGCGGCTGGACCGGCACCGGAACGCCCGTGCGCTGGGCGCTGGATGCGGCGAGCGCGGCCGCGCCGCTGGTCACCGGCGGCTTGACGTAGGGCGATGCAGACGGCGCCGATGCCGGCGCAGTGGCAGGCGCAGGGGCAGGGCCAGGCGCAGGGGTTGGCGAGCGGGCCACACCGACCGGCTCGCCCTTGACGGCAAGGGGGTCGCGGGGATGGCGTGCGCGCCACTCATCCTGCCCGGCCCGGTCCTTCGTCGGGATCATCAGCCACTCGCGCAGCCCGACCCGCCCGTCGCGCCGGCCAAGCTCCTCCACCAGACGGTAGAAATCCTCCGGCGTGGTGCGCGAGGTCATCCCCCGGATCATGTAGCGGTCATCGAGGTGGAAGGGTTCGTCAGGCACCGTCTCGTCCAGGCCGACCTGCAGCAGCACATCCCGCCGCGCGCGGGCCGAGTGGGCCATGGCATGGACCCAGTCGCTCTCGGGATTGGCGGTGTCGCAGGCCGCTGCCGACCACAGCACGAGAACCGACTGGCTGTCATTGATGTCCCGGGTATCGCGCGGCGCCGGCGTGGTGTGGGTCCGCTTGCGGTCGTAGCGGACCTTGAATTTCAGCGAGCGCAGGCGGCGGACGATGAGTTCGGCAAAGGCCTGGTCATCATTCGCCGAGGCGAGGAAAACGTCATACTTCATGGGTTGAACCCTCGGATTTCATCCCTTTCAGCATAATCGTCCGGGCCTTGATGACCACCCAATTCAGCGGCAGGTTGATGCGATGGGCTGTTTTTCGGTTTATGGAGGCGCTATGGCTCTCGGCCTGCGCGGGGCCGGGCCTGGCACCGCGAACATCCGGCAGCGAAACGGAAGGACTGTCCCATGGGCTTCAAGTGTGGAATCGTCGGCCTGCCAAATGTCGGCAAGTCGACCCTGTTCAATGCCCTGACACAGACCGCCGCCGCGCAGGCGGCGAACTATCCCTTCTGCACGATCGAGCCGAATGTCGGTGAAGTCGCCGTCCCGGAACCCCGGCTGGAGGTGCTCGCCGAAATCGCCGGATCGAAGGAGATCATTCCGGCGCGGATGAACTTCGTGGACATTGCCGGCCTCGTCGAGGGCGCCTCGAAGGGGGAGGGCCTGGGCAACAAGTTCCTCGCCAATATCCGCGAGACCGATGCCATCGCCTATGTCCTGAGATGTTTCGAGGATGGCGACATCACCCACGTCGCCGGCAGGGTGGACCCCATCGCCGACCTCGAAACCGTCGAGACCGAACTCATGCTGGCCGACCTCGACTCGCTCGAAAAACGCCGTGCGGGCGTGGTGAAGAAGGCGAACTCGGGCGACAAGGAGGCCCGGGCGCAGGTCGCGCTGATCGATCTCGCCCTGGCCGAACTCGGCGAGGGTCGCCCGGCCCGGCGGGCCGACGTGCCCGCTGATGCGCAGAAGGCCTGGGCCATGCTGCAGCTGCTGACGGCCAAGCCGGTGCTCTATATCGCCAATGTCGATGAGGCCTCGGCGGGGACCGGCAACGCCCATTCCGACAGGGTGGTCGCCCATGCCGCGGAAGAGGGCGCCCCGTGCGTCGTGATTTCGGCGCAGATCGAGGCTGAAATGGCCATGCTCGACACCGCGGAGCGGGCCGAATTCCTCGCATCGCTGGAGCTGGAGGAACCGGGTCTCGACCGGTTGATCCATGCCGGCTACGACCTGCTCGGCCTGCAGACCTATTTCACCGCCGGCCCGAAGGAGGCCCGCGCCTGGACCATTCCGAAGGGCGCGACCGCCCCCCAGGCCGCGGGCGTCATCCATGGCGACTTCGAGAAGGGCTTCATCCGCGCCGAGACCATCGCCTTCGACGACTATGTTGCCTGCGGCGGCGAGGGACCGGCGAAGGAAGCCGGAAAGATGCGCGCCGAGGGCAAGGACTACATCGTCCAGGATGGCGACGTGCTGCACTTCCGCTTCAATGTCTGACGGTCCGCTGTCTGCGGCCGGTCGCCTGTCATCCGTCCTGGAAACTGCGCGATTGACGTAACGAAACCGGTTTACGTGAACGTCAACACAGCTATCCTCGGCGACGACAGATATCCGGGAGCGCGACCGCCATGAACTTCGACTTCTCCGAAGACCAGAAATTCCTCCGCAGCGAAGCACGGAAATTCCTTGAAGCCGAATGCCCCGCGTCCGCGGTCCGGGAGGTCCTCGATGACGAGGGCCGCAGCCACCATGACGGCGTCTGGGGAAAGGTCGTGGAGATGGGCTGGCTCGGCACGGCGATCCCCGAAGAGCATGGCGGGCTCGGCCTCGGCATGCTGGAGCTGTGCGTGCTGGCCGAGGAGATGGGCCGGGTCCTGGCACCGGTGCCGTTCGCCTCGACCGTCTACGGGCTTGCCGAGGCGGTGAAGCTGGCGGGCAGCGAGAGCCAGAAGGCGGCGGTGTTGCCAAGGATCGTCGCCGGCGAGGTGATCGGTGCGCTGGCGGTCAGCGAGGGCCCCGGCGATCCCGATCCCGCAAGGCTGACGACCAGCTTCGACGGCAGTGTGGTGAACGGCACGAAGGTTCCGGTGACCGATGGCGATATCGCCACCCACGCCGTGGTGCTGGCTAAGGAAGCCGGCGGAGCGAGCCTGGTGCTGGTCGATCTCACGGCGCCGGGCGTGACGCGCAAGGTGGTGAAGACGCTCGATCCGACGCGCTCGCATGCCGAGATCGTGTTCGATGGCGCAGCCGGCGAGCGGCTGGGCGCGGCTGGTGAGGGAGCAACGCTGTACAACCAGCTGCTCGACCGGATGGCGGTGCTGTTCGCCTTCGAGCAACTGGGCGGGGCCTCGCGGTCGCTGGAAATGGCGACCGATTATGCCAAGGAGCGCTATGCCTTCGGCCGCCCGATCGGCGGCAACCAGGCGATCAAGCACAAGCTCGCCGACATGTACGTGAAGAACGAGGTGGCGCGCTCGAACTGCTTCTACGGAGCCTGGGCGCTGTCCACCGATGCAGCAGAACTGCCCGAGGCGGCGGCGGCAGCCCGGGTCGCGGCCAGCGAGGCGTTCTGGTTTGCCTCCAAGGAGAACATCCAGACCCATGGCGGCATGGGCTTCACCTGGGAGGTGGACTGCCACCTGTTCTATCGCCGGGCGAAGCTCCTCGCGGTACAGGCTGGCAGCCCGAAACTCTGGAAGGAGCGGCTGGTCCGCGCGCTCGAGATGAGGAACGCGGCCTAGGGTCGGGCGAGGGCGCAGGGAAGGTCGGTGTGATGGAACTCGTCAGGCGAGGTGAACAGGATGGACGCGCCGAGGCGCCGGCTCACCGCATAGTGAAAGCAGTCGGCCATGTTTAGGCTGGCCTTGCTTCCGGATCGCTGGCCATATCGTTCGAAGGTGCGAGCGGCCAGCCTCCAGTCATCCGCGTGCGGTTCCGGTTTCGTGATGCCGCGGTCGTCACAAAACGCATCGATATGCGCGAGCACATCGTCCATGGCGATGTCGGGCGAAACATTGCGGATCTTGCGGAAGACCGCGGAGGACGCCTCCCAGAGCGCGAGACCGCTGGTTGTCAGCTCAGGATTGGACGTCATCGCCCCCCACATTCGGGGCGCGCGGCCGACCTCATTGGTCATCACCGCCGCGATGGCAGACGCATCGACGAAGACCGTCATTGGGAGAGTTCGTCGTAGAAGGATTTCGGAAGGGGCGGGCTCGAAGGCGGAGGCGCCATGCCGAATTTCTTCCAGAACGCACCAAGCCAGGCCTCATAGGCCTGTCTTTGCGCCTCGTCCGAGGTCAGTTCCGCCACGAGGTCTTCCGGGCTCAGCCCGCGTTCGCCGGCCATGCGCAGCAGCATGGCCTCGATTTCGGGGTCCCTGATGACGATCGTCATGTCGCACTCCCTTCTTCGCCCGCCAGCCTAAATCATTCTAACATCGCCACGAGGAGACGCAAAAATGGATTTCAACGACACCCCCGAGGAAGCCGCCTTCCGGACCGAGGTCCGTGCATTCCTCGAGCAGCACCTCCAGCCCAAATCCACGGCCAACCGCCGGGAACGCGGCGAGGAATTCATGAAGCGGGCCAAGGCCTGGCAGGCGATCAAGGCCGACAACGGCTATGCCCAGATCACCTGGCCGAAGGAGATCGGTGGCCGCGGCGGCACGCCCATGCAGCAGGTGATCTGGAACCAGGAGGAGGGCCAGTTCGACGCCCCCACCGGCCCGTTCACCATCGGCCTCGGCATGTGCGTGCCGACCGTCATCGCCTTCGGCTCGGACGCCCACAAGCAGCGTTATGTCCGCAAGGCCCTGCGCGGCGAGGAAATCTGGTGCCAGCTCTTCTCCGAACCGGCCGGCGGCTCGGACGTGGCGGGCGTGAAGACCCGCGCGGTGAAGGATGGCGACCATTGGGTGATCAATGGCCAGAAGGTCTGGACCTCGGGCGCGCATTATTCCGATTTCGGCATTATCCTCTGCCGCACCGACCCGACAGTGCCCAAGCACAAGGGCCTGACCATGTTCATCGTGGACATGAAGGATCCCGGCGTCGAGGCCCGGCCGATCCACCAGGCATCGGGCGGCCGCGAGTTCAACGAGGTCTACTTCACCGATGTTCGCGTGCCGGACACCGACCGGCTGGGCGAGGTCGGCGCGGGCTGGAAGGTGGCGCTGGTCACGCTGATGAATGAGCGGCTGGCGGTCGGCGGCTCGCCGGGTCCGGACTGGTCGGAGATCATGGACTATGCCCGCGAGGCCGGCACGCTGAGCGACAGCGACTTCCGCCAGACGCTGGCGGACTGGTATGTCGCCGCCCAGGGCTACAAGCTGACCAAGTTCCGCACCCAGACGGCGCTTTCCAAGGGCGAGACGCCGGGACCGGAGAACTCCATCGGCAAGATCATCACCGCCAACCAGCTGCAGGATATCTGCAATTCGGCGATCGAGATGCAGGGCCATTACGGCATCATGACCGACGAGGACCGGATGCCCGCCGACGCGCTGTTCCAGCAGAGCTTCATGTGGGCGCCGGGCCTCCGGATTGCCGGCGGCACCGACGAGATCCTGAAGAACATCATCGCCGAGCGGGTGCTGGGCCTGCCGGGTGATGTGCGTGTCGACAAGGACGTGCCGTTCGAGGACCTCAAACAGGGCTGAGGCGCCCTGCCCTTCGCGCAAAGAAAAGCCCCGGAGCGCACGGCTCCGGGGCTTTTTCGGGTCTTGCGTGGCGCTCGCCCGCACGGTTCAGCCGCGCATTCAGCCGGGGCGGCGCACGGTGCCGGAAAGCTGCATCAGGACATCATCAGCAACAAAGGCGGTGACATCATCGCCCGCCGCCTCGCCGCGGAAGAGCACGATTTCCGCGAGCGCCTCATAGCTCTGGCGTTCGCGCGTCTCGAAGCTGGCAAAGCCGCCAAACCCGCCCCGGTAATAGCCGAAGCCGCTGCCGAACCGGTCGCCGGACGTGGTGAAGCGGCTTTCGGTGTCGGTGTCGCGGCGCACGATGCGGAAATAGTCGTAATTGTTCTGGTCGGTCAGCTCGGCGGCGCGGTAGAGCAGGTATTGCTCGACCGTGGCGCGGTCGGTGCTGGAATTGCCGGTGAAGGTGAGCAGCCAGCGATCAGCCTCGACCTGCTGGTCGGTATAGCCATAGCGGTTGCCGTCCACGGGCTGGTAGGGCGTCGCAGTGGTGCAGGCGGCTAGGAAGAGGGCGCCGGCAAGAAGCGCGGCGAGGGGGCGGGCGGACATGACGGGCTCCTGAACAGATTGTTGCGCATGGGATAGGTTAACCAAGATGAACCGGCCTTGAACCTCGCGCCCCGGACCCGCCTGCCGCGCTTCAAATCCGCGTGAGGGCAGGGCTTTGCAGGGTGGCGGGCATGGGCTAGCTCTGGGGCAGGTAGACTGTGAGCGGGGATGCCAGACCAGTCATGCGCGCGGATGATCGATCTGAGCCGGAATGGACCCCGGAGACGGGCCATGCCGAGGCGCTGGCCCGCATTGCGGCGGAGGCGGCGGCGCAGACGGGACGCCTGGACCTCAGCGGGCTGGAACTGGTGGCGATTCCGGCAGAGATCGCAGAGCTTACAGCGCTGGAAGCGCTGAATATTGGATTGCGGATCGAGGACGGGGACGGGTACAGGGTTTACCACAATGCAATCGCGGACCTCGCGCCCCTTGCCGGGCTCACCGCCCTCAGGACCCTCGACTGCGGCCACACACAGATCACCGACCTCGCGCCCCTGGCCGGGCTCACCGCACTCGAGACCCTCGACTGCGGCTTAACAAGAATCGCCGACCTTGCGCCCCTTGCCGGGCTTACCGCCCTCGAGACCCTTAACTGCAGCTACACACCGATCGCCGATCTTGAGCCGCTGGCCAGGCTGACTGCCCTCAGGACCCTCGACTGCGGCGGCACACAGATCGCGGATCTCGCGCCCATCTTCGCGCATCCGGCGCTTCGCTCCGTAGGCGCCTGGAATCTGCGGGCGATTATGGACCCGATCCCGCATCCGGCGGGCTGGAGCCCGTCGCTTGAATCCCTGAACTTGGCGCGAACGCGCATCCGCGGGCTTCCCGATGAGCTGTTCGCCGAGCAGGACAATCACCTCCCTGCCCTGCGCGCGCATCTGCTCGATCTCGATGCCGGGGCCGAAGCGCGACCGCGGGCGAAGCTGATCGTTCTGGGCAATGGCCGGGTCGGCAAGACGCAGCTTCGCCGGCGGCTGATGGGCGAGCCCTTCATCGCGGGCGATATCAGCACCC
>CAZDMQ010000027.1:34503-40613 GCA_964506685.1 uncultured Hyphomonadaceae bacterium
CAGCTTCGCCGGCGGCTGATGGGCGAGCCCTTCATCGCGGGCGATATCAGCACCCATGGGGTGGAGCAGCACCCCATCCCTCTCGACCATCCCGCACATGCCGGCGGCGTGACGCTGGCGAGCTGGGATTTTGGCGGGCAGGACATCTATCACGGCACCCATGCGCTCTTTACCCGCGCCCGGGCGGTCTATGTCGTGTGCTGGCATGAGGCTTTCGAGACCGGCTATGAAAGGGCCGAAAACGGGCTGGAATTCGCGCGCCGGCCGCTCGCCTACTGGCTCGACTTTATCCGCTATACAGCGGGCGCGGAGGTGCCGGTGATCCTGGTGCGGACCCGGAGCGAGGCACCCGACGAACATGGGCGGCCGCCGGCCGAAATCCTCGAGCGGCTGGACGGGTTCGGCATGGGCGAGGCGGTGGCCTTCGGCGCGGCGAGTGACCGGGGGCTTGGGGCGATCAGGGAAAAGCTGGCCGATGCGGTCTCCTATCTCGACCGGACCTATGGCGCGGTGCGGATCGGCAAGGCGCGGATGGATGTGATCGACGCGCTGGAAGGCATCGCCCGGCGGGACCAGGCGCGGCCGCCGGCAGACCGGCTCTACCGCACCATCACCCGCCAGCACTTTGACCATATCTGCGACACGCGCGAGCGCCCGCCTTACGACAAGGCCCTGCTGCTCGACTTTCTCCACCATGCCGGGGACGTGATCCATCATGAGGATCTGTTCGGCGGCGACATCATCCTCGACCAGAGCTGGGCGCTGGATGCGATCTATGCCCTGTTCCACAGGGACCGCTGCGTGCGCGATCTTCAGGAACGCGCCGGCCGGTTTACCCGCAACACGCTCGACACGCTCGTCTGGGCCGGGGCGGGGCATTCGGCGACGGACCAGGAGCGCTTCATTGGCATGATGCTGGCGAGCGGGATGGCGTTTCAGGTATCAGAGGGCGTGAATGATGGCGACCCGGCCGAATATATCGCGCCGGACTTCCTGCCCGACCGCGACGCCGTGGCGCCGAAGCTGCGCGGCTTCTGGGACGAGGACATGGACACGGTGCGCACGCAGCGGCGCTTCCCCTTCCTGCATGACGGTTTCAATCGCGGCGTGGTAGCCGCGCTGGGCGATCTGGCCGGCCGGTATGGCGAATACTGGCGCTGGGGCGTGCAGTTCTTCGACGAGGAGACCGGGGCGCGGGCGCGGCTGCATATCGATCTGAAGGGCGAGGACGGGAGCGGGGTGCTGGTGCTGGAAACCCAGAAGGGCGCCGCCGCCGAGCTGCAGGCCCGCCTGCTTGGCGTGATCGATGCGGTGCAGCAGCGGTACAATCTGGAGCCGGAGACGGTGGAGAGCGGGCTTGCGGTTGAGGGCGCGCGCGAGCGGCCTGGGACTGGAGAGGGCGAGGGCGAGACCGTGCGGCCCGGCCCCGAACCACGGGCGCGACCTGTGGTCGCCGTGTCTTACCGCCGGACGGGCGACGCGGGCAACGAAGCCCTGTCAACCTTGATCCCGGCGATGAAAGCCGCCGTGCCGTCCCATGCCGACTTTATCCATGACAGTGATGCCCTGAAGCCCGGCGATGGTCTCAACCGGTTCATGGACGAGGATATCAGCGCCGCCGACCGGATCGGCGTGCTGCTCAGCGACGGATATCTGCGATCACCCTATTGCATGCGGGAGTTGCGCGGAGCCTGGCGTCTGGCGAATGAAAAGCAGGATGTTTTCGTGCGGGCGGTCCACGTGTGGTCAGTCGATGGCGCAGACATCTATTCCGCCACCGCGCGGCAAGTCTATGCGGACTACTGGCAAGCTGAACTGGCCAAGCTGAACGAGATCATCGCCCGAAGCGAGGCGTTCAACCATACTGACGCCTCGACGGAGAAGGGCGACATTCTCGATTTCATCAACAATGTCGGGGAGATTTTGCGCGTGATTGCGGACCGGGTGCAGGGTGGCACGTTCGACGCCTATCTCGCCCGGCTGCTATGCGATCTCTGAAACGCCCTAACCCACCTCGACCCAGCGGTGGTTGAACTTTCCCCGGGCGCCGCGATAGGGGGCCTGGATCAGGGGGAGGTCGGTGTCATAGTCGCCGCTGGGAGTGATCAGGGGGGCGACGGTGATGCAGCGCTGGCCATAGTCGAGCACGGTCGGCAGGATCGGTACGCCGGCGGCCATGGCGATATGGTAGAGCCCGCTCCTCCACTCGGTGACCCGCTCGCGCGTGCCTTCGGGCGCGATGGCGAGGACCAGCCGGTCGGCCTCGCCGAAGGCGCGCGCCATCTGCGCCACGAGATCATTGCCGCCGGACCGGTCGACCGGCACACAGCCGAGCCAGCGCACGACGCCGCCGAACGGGCCGCGCACCAGCGAGGCCTTGCCCATCCAGGAGAGTTTCACCCGGTAACACCCAGCCGCGGCAATCATGTTGAGGCCGTCCCAGTTGGAGGTGTGCGGCGCGGCGATGGCGACGAGCTTGTCGACCGTGGGCCAGTCGCCGTCCAGCCTCCAGCCGCCGGACCAGAGATAGGCCATGCAGGCCCAGCGCCAGGCCTCCGAGACGGGGCCGCGATAGGGGGCGGGACGGGCGCCGAAGCGCGGGCCAGCGGCGGGGCCGCCGGCGGGACTGTCGGTCATGGGCGTTTCCTGCTTTTCTGTTATGCTCGCTTGCGGAAGCCATGCCGCAGCTGGCCGGTTGCAGCAACCAGCTGCCCCGCCGCGCAGGCTGAAGGGAGAGGAGACACCATGCCGGATTTCATTCAGGTAGAGGCGAACGGCCTGTCGCACCGGGTCGCCGTGGCCGGGCCGGTGGACGGCCCGCTGGTGCTGCTGGTGCATGGCTTTCCCGAGAGCTGGTACTCCTGGCGGCACCAGTTCGCGCCGCTGGCCGACGCCGGCTACCGGGTCGCAGCGCCGGATGTGCGCGGCTATGGCGGCACCGGCAAGCCGCACGCGGTCGAGGCCTATGGCATCGAACCGATCATTGCCGACATGGCGGGGCTGAAGGACGCGCTCTCGCCGGCCGCACCGGCGGTGATTGTCGGCCATGACCATGGCGCGCCGGTCGCCTGGACCGCCGCACTCGCCTACCCCGAACGCTTCCGCGCGGTGGCGGGCCTGTCGGTGCCCTACACCCTGCCCGGCCCGATGCCGGGGGTGGAACTCTTCCGGAAGATCTATACCGAGCAGGGAAGATTCTTCTATTACATCTACTTCCAGGACGAAGGCGTCGCCGAGGCGGAGCTCGAGGCCGATCCGCGGCGCTCGATCGCGCTGTTCTACTACTACGCCTCCGCAGAGGGGGTGACGGGGGGCCTGTTGCCGACCGGCAAGGCGGCGGGTGAGACCCTGTTCGCGGGCTTTCCCGAGCCGGCGCCGGACATGGCCTGGTTCAGCGAGGCGGACCTTGACTATTATGCCGGCGAGTTCGCCCGCTCGGGCTTTCGCGGCCCGCTCAACCGCTACCGCAATGGCCATGCCGACCATGCGTACATGACCGGGCTTTCCGATCCGGTCATCCGCCAGCCGAGCCTGTTCATCGCCGGCGACAAGGACCCGGTACTGTCCTTCGTCGAGACCGACATGGTGGCGCTGATGGAGCCGGCCCTCGCGGACCTGCGTGGGGTGCACATGATCCCGGGCATCGGCCACTGGACGCAGCAGGAAGCGCCGGATGCCGTGAACACGGCCCTGCTGGACTGGCTTGCGGGTCTCTGAGGGCGATGGCCTTCCACGTCACCTGTCTCACCCTCTTCCCCGCAGCCTTTCCCGGCGTGCTCGGCGTCTCCATCCTCGAGAGGGCTCGGGCAGCCGGACTGTGGCAGCTCGAAACACTGGACATACGGAATTTTTCACATCATAAGCACCGATCGGTCGACGACACCCCCGCTGGCGGGGGGGCTGGCATGGTGCTGCGGCCCGATGTGGCAGCCACGGCGATCGACGCGGTTCCCGGGAACGGGCGGCCGTTGATATATCCAAGCCCCAGAGGCGCCCCGCTCACCCAGGCCCGGGTGCGAGAAATCGCTGCCGGTCCGGGTCTGATTGTGTTTTGCGGACGCTTCGAAGGACTGGATCAGCGCGTCATCGAAGCGCGCGGAATGGAAGAGGTATCCCTCGGCGACTTCGTGCTCGCCGGCGGTGAGGTCGCTGCCCAGGCCCTGATCGAGGCCTGTGTGCGCCTGCTTCCAGGGACCGCGGGCAATGAGGCGTCGCTGGCAGATGAGAGTTTCGAGGGCGGGCTCCTTGAGTATCCTCACTATACCCGGCCGCGGGTGTGGGAGGACCGGGAGATCCCGGCCGTGCTTCTCGGCGGAGATCATGCCAGGATCAGGGCATGGCGCCAGGAGCAGCGAGAAGTGGTGACAAAGGCCAGGCGTCCGGATCTCTGGACGGGCTGGCTGGAGCAGGCAGGCAAACGAGCGTCGGAGACGGACGGATGAACATTATTCAGACCATTGAGGCGGAGGAGATGGCCCGCCTTACCGAGAACAAGGACATTCCGGCCTTTTCGCCCGGCGATACGCTGACCGTGAATGTCCGTATCACCGAGGGTGACCGCGAACGGGTCCAGCGGTTCGAGGGTGTCTGCATCGCCCGCGCCGGCGCCGGCCTGCAGGAGAATTTCACGGTCCGCAAGATCTCCTTCGGCGAAGGTGTGGAACGGGTCTTCCCGGTCGTTTCGCCGATGATCGAGAGCATCGAGGTCAAGCGCAAGGGCCGGGTCCGTCGCGCGAAGCTCTACTACCTGCGCGACCGCCGCGGAAAGTCGGCCCGGATCGCCGAGCGCACCACCGGCCATGGCATGGAGCAGGTCGAGATCGCTGTCTCGAAGACCGAGCGCAAGCGCCAGCGTGCCGCCGACAAGGTTGCTCGCAAGGAAGAGGCGGCCCGCCAGCGCGAGGAGGCGGCCCGCATGAAGGCCGCCGACGAGGCAGCTGAGGCGGCCGCGGCGGCAGCCGAAACCGAGGATGAAGGTCAACCGGAAACATAGGCGGCGGGACGCTTTTTTGCGGCCATCATGCTTTCGCCTTCATCATTGATGAGGCAAGTTCCCCTTACAGGGGCACATGATGACCAGACCGATTTCGACCCTTCCCGCAGCCGTGAGTCTCGCCATTCTTTCGGGCGTGGTCTCGGCCTGCTCAGAGGCGCCGCCGTCCGGGCCGCAACTCATGGAACTGTGCCGGCCAGACACGGTGCCGGACCAGCCCTTGTTACTGGGCGATCTGGAGATCGCGGCGGGAACGTTCGATGCCCGCCTCAGCATAAATGAGGCTTTTGGCGAGTACGGCGTACACATTTCGCTCGGCGAGGGCGACGCCCGAAGGCTGGCAACACTGACGCGGAGCCGCCTGAACGAGCGTCTCCCGCTGAAGATTGGCGATGTCGTGATTTCCGAGCCCGTCGTGCGCACGCCGATCCTGGATGGCCAGATCCTCATCGCCGGAAATTTCACCCGACTCGGTGCCGAAGATGTCGTCCGTCAAATCTCCCCGCCCTGCCTCCGGCTCGCCACGTCCGATGACGCCTCCGCCGCGCCGGATGCGGCACCCGCCCCCACCTCCGGCTCACGACCGGCTGGGCCCGGCGATGCGGAATGAAAGCAGGCCGGATGGCCGGTTCCGTCGGTCCGGCAGCCATGGGCTCGAAGACCTCATCAAGGCTTGACCAGCGGGACGGAAACAAGTGCGTGCGCGACGGACGGTCCGGAGGCGCCGGGACTCGCCATCATTGAGCATTTCAGGCATAGACGCGGACCATGACAACGGCACAGACGGGAAGCCCCCCGAAGCGGCTTTTCATCAAGACCTATGGCTGCCAGATGAATGTCTACGACTCCGAGCGGATGCGGGACATTCTGGCACCTCTTGGCTATGCCCCGGCCGAGACGGCCGAGGGTGCCGACCTTGTTGTGCTGAACACCTGCCACATCCGCGAGAAGGCGACCGAGAAGGTCTATTCCGAGCTTGGCCAGCTCAAGAAGCTGAAGGCCGCGTCCGGCGGCGCGATGACGATCGCGGTGGCCGGCTGTGTCGCCCAGGCCGAGGGGGCCGAGATCATGCGCCGCCAGCCGGCGGTCGACCTGGTGCTTGGCCCGCAGGCCTATC
>CAZDMQ010000028.1:0-38859 GCA_964506685.1 uncultured Hyphomonadaceae bacterium
GGGGACAGCAGCAATATCGGCGCCGAACTGCTGCTGCGCCGGCTTGGTCGGCTGGCGGGGCGGGGGACGACCGAAGACGGGCTGCGTGCCGTCGAGGCGATGCTCGCCGAAGCCGGTATCGAGCCAGTTGCCTATGACTTGTCCGACGGATCGGGCCTGTCGATCTACAACCGCATCAGCCCGGCGGCGATGATCCGGCTCCTGCTCTGGATCCATCGCCAGCCCTGGGGCGAGGAATGGATCGCCGCGCAGCCGGTTGCCGGCCGGAACGGCACGCTCGGGCAACGCTTCGCTGGCACGGCTCTGGCCGGACGACTGCGGGCCAAGACCGGCACGCTGTTCGGTACGAATACGCTTTCAGGCTTTGTCGACATGCCCGATGGCGAGCGCCTTGCCGTGTCGGTCATGGTCAATGACCGCGATGGCGAAGCGCGATCGGCGGTTCCGGCGATTGATGCGGCGCTGCTCGCCCTTGCGCGAAATGACTGAAGACAGGGGCGTGCCTGAACGATCTCGCTGGCAGGCGGATGGCCAGGCGTGTGGGCAGGCGCAATCAGCCCGTTTTGCCGAGTGTCTGCCGCCGGCGCGCACGGCCCGGCGACCTGCCAGCGGCAAAACTGTGCCATGGCGCAGCCTGGGCAAACCGCCTATATCGCCGCCATGACAAGTTACACTTCAGACGCTCGCCGGCATACTGCCGAAACCGCCGAGACCATGGCCGATGTGCGGTATGAGATCGACCGTCTCGACCGGCTCCTGGTCGAGATACTGCAGGAGCGCCAGTCCTTCATGGATGCGGCTGCCCGGATCAAGGGCGACCGGGCGGCCGTGCTCGACCGTGAGCGGATCGAGGATGTGATCGCCAAGGTCGTGCGGGCGGCCGAAGCGGCCGGCCTGTCGCCGGCGATTGCCGAGCCGGTGTGGCGAACGCTGATCGACCGCTGCATCGCCTATGAATTCGGCGCATTCGATGCCCGCGCCGAAGCGCAGGCCCAGACCACCAGCTCGCGCTGACAGCCGGTTCGGTGTGCCGGGAAAGAAAGCGGGCCCGGCATGTGAGACCGGGCCCGCGCAGGGGTTAACACTCTACTGGCCTGCCAGCCGGGGTTCTCCACCGCCGGCAGAACAAGGTCACCGGTCAGCCGGCGATGCGGGGGATGAAGTTGAAGTCGTCCCGACCTTTCGTTTCGCGCTTGCGGGCCGGCTGGAAGGCGACCTTCGCATGTTCAGCGCAATAGGGCCCCGAGCAGGCCTTCCGGCCGCAGAAGGCGAATTTCGGATCGGCCGGATCGCCGATCGGCCATTTGCACATGCTGTCCCGCAGGGTGAGCACGGTGGCCGCATCGCCATTCTCCAGCGGCAGCGGTTCGAGCTGGTCGATCTCCTCGCGCAGGCCGGCGGCGATGCCCGGCGCCGTGGCGGGCTTCGGAGCGCGAACGGTCCCGTCGGGCAGGACGCGCGGTTTCGGACGGGCCAGCCGGGGCGGACGTTTCACGGGGCGCGACGGGGTCGCACGGCCTGAAAGGCCGAGGCGGTGAACCTTGCCGATCACGGCATTGCGGGTCACTCCGCCGAGTTCGTTTGCGATCTGGCTCGCCGAGTGGCCTTCGGCCCACAGCCTCTTCAGTACTTCAACACGGTCTTCGGTCCACGCCATAACCTTGTCTCCCCAAACCCCATGGCAGTGCGCCGCAGGGGTTACCAGATGTTGATTGGCGGCAACCAGAACCGGCAGCCCCCTCACAACATATCGTACCATCCGTCGTCCGGGGCACAATATGCTGAGTTCTCTCATCCACAAGAAACAAGATTTAGTTTTAACAAACCGTTAAGGCGGCGAGGCCGGGGCTGTTCAAAATGCGGTGGCCCCCGTATGGGAGACGCATGCCTGATACAGCACATCATCCCCGCGCTATTGAAGGCGCTGCGGCCCGTCCTCCACAGCCGAGGGCGTATGGTTCCATAAACTGGCTGGGGTTATGGACACTCTATCGCCGCGAGGTCGGGCGATTCTTCAAGGTCTGGATGCAGACCCTGTTCGCCCCCGTGATCACGACTCTCCTGTTCATGACGGTGTTCAAGCTGGCCTTCGGCGATCGTGGACAACTGACCGGTGATTTCGAAGGACTTGTGTACAACAACTTCCTGGCGCCGGGCCTGGTCGTCATGGCGATCCTCCAGAATGCCTTCCAGAACACATCCTCGTCGCTGACCATCGCGAAGGTGCAGGGCAGCCAGGTCGATTTCCTGATGCCGCCGCTGTCGCCCTTCGAACTCACGGCGGGGTTCATTGCCGGCGCCATGACGCGCGGCCTGCTGGTGGCGATCATCGGCGGCATCGCGATCCACCTGTCGGGCCTTGCCAGCCTTGGCATCGCGCATGCCTGGGCGGTGGCCTATTTCGGGCTGTGCGCGGCGATCATGCTCGGAGGGCTCGGGGCGATGGGGGGCATCTGGGCCGACAAGTTCGACCATCTCGCCGCCATTACCAATTTCGTCATCGTGCCGCTGACCTTCCTGTCGGGCACCTTCTACGACATCAAGGTGATGGTCGAACCCTTCCGCACGCTCGCGCTGTTCGATCCCTTCTTCTACCTCATCGACGGGTTCCGCTACGGCTTTCTCGGTGTCGCCAATTCGGACGTCACGCTTGGCGCGCTGGTCACCGGCGGGCTGACCCTGCTTTCGGTCTTCGGAACCTGGGCGATGTTCCGGTCGGGCTACAAGCTCAAGTCCTGACCGGGGCGGCGGCGCAGGATGTCCTGCGGGAGGTCCCGACCAGAGTCCTTCTTCTGGCGCGTGAATTGCATCGACGGGGGCTGTCACCGACCGTATCCTGGCATCTGGCCAGACCTGAGGGAGACCGAAATGCGCCTGACACCCTTCTTCGCCGCCCTTGCGCTGAGTGCCGCCATGGCAGGCTGCCAGCTTGCTCCAAGCACGAGCGTGGCGGACTACTGCGCCGATGCGAACAATGCCGGGACGCATGTCTGCCAGCTAAGCCTCGACATCGACGGCACGCGCACCGCGCTGGCCGAGACCGACATGAGCCTGCAGCAGGCGACCGAACTGGCCGACCGTTCGCTGCGCGCTGCCGCCCAGGCGCAGCGCACCGCGGATGACGCCCGGGCCACCGCCGACGAGGCCATGCGCCGCGCGACGGCAGCGCTGGCCGACAACGACCTGTTCTGCGAGACCCGCGTGATCAACAATTCCGACACCGGCACCTGTGCGGAGGGCTTCACCGTGATGAGCTGCGCACAAACCCGCTACACGACCCGGGCAGGGGGACTGTCCTTCCTGCGCGAGATCGACAACGAGCATTGCCGGTTCAACTCATCGGTCCTTGAAATGCACGTGCGCTGCTGTGCCGCTGCGAATGCCGGTGCGACCGTCTCGATGCTGAGCCTGCCGGGCGCAGGACGCTAGCGTCGCCCGCGCAGGATCCGCGCGCGCCCTGGCCCCGGGGCGCGTTCCTGCGCCGCGCACGTCCGCAGTCGTCTCCTGGTCGGTCTGACTGCATCCCGCACGGGGGCGCACGCGGCTTAGTCTTGCGCTCGCCGGCAATCGCGCCATACTGATGGCATGCTGAAGGCCTTTGCCCTGTCCTTGTTGCTGCTGGCGGCCGGCCCGTCCGACACGATGTTCGAGAACCTCAGGACGGCGCCGACACCGGAGGAAGCCGAAGGCGTGGCCTCCGATATCTGGGCGTCGTGGATGGAAAGCGGGTCGCCCACGGTCGACCTCCTGATGGAGCGTGCCGTCGCCTCCGAGGAGTCCGGTGACCGGGACCATGCCCGCGCCCTCTATGACCGAATCCTACTGATCAAGCCCGACTATGCCGAGGCGTGGCACCGCCGTGCGGGACTGTTCTATGCCGAGGGGCGATACGACGAGGCCTTGCGCGACCTGAACGAAACCCTTGCCCTCGAGCCCCGGCATTTCGGCGCCTGGTTTGCCCTTGCGACACTGCTTGAACGGCTCGGCGCGGAGGAGCAGGCGCGCGATGCCTATGGCGAGGCCCTCGCGATTTATCCGCAATGGGAGCCTGCCCGTCAGGGTGCTGCCCGGCTCGACAGGGTGATTCTCGGCACGGCCCTCTGAGGACAGCGCCGGCTCGGGGCCATGCCCCTGGGGGGCAATGAGGCAAGGGGGAACCATGAGAAAGAGGTGGACCATGCTGCTTACGGCCGCTGCACTTGGCGCGGTGTTGACCGGCGCGAGCGCCTGCGTGCACAGCGCGGTGTACACCTCCCGCATCGAGGACAGCCATCCGCCAGCCGGGACCCTTGTGCCGGTGGACGGCCACGATGTCCACGTGCTGACGGCCGGCACGTCGGGCCCGCCGGTGCTGATGATCCATGGAGCGAGCGCCAATGCCCGCGAATTCAGCTGGACGCTGGCCCCGCGCCTGGCCTCGGACCACCGCGTCTTCATGGCCGACCGGCCGGGCCAGGGCTACTCTGCGCGCCCGCCCGGCGGCCACCGGCTCGGCGTCCAGGCGCGGCAGATGGCAGGGGTACTGGAGGCGCTCGCCCCTGATGAGCCTGCCGTGGTCGTGGGGCACTCCTTCGGCGGCGCCGTCGCCCTGCGTCTCGCCCTGGACCATCCCGGCAAGGTCCGGGCGCTGGTCCTGTCTGCGCCGGTTTCCCATGACTGGGGCGGCGGTGGGTTGGCCTGGTACAACGGCTATGCCGCGCGCCCGATATTCGGCCATGCCTTCAGCCAGCTGGTTCCGATCGTCGGCCCGTCCAGCGCCGGAGGCGGCGTGGCCCGCGTCTTCTCTCCCGCGCCCGCCCCGGAGACCTACTATGACCGGTCCGGCATCGGTCTCCTGTTCCGGCCGCAAGGCTTCCGCGCCAATGCCCGGGATGTGAACTTCCTGCGCGAGGAGATCATGGCCCAGCAGGACCGCTATGGCGAGCTTGCCATGCCGGTTGTGGTCTTCTCCGGCGCCGGCGATACGGTCATCAAGCCCCAGCTCCATGCCGGCCGGCTGCAGCACGAGGTGGCCCGGTTTACACTAGTGGCGCTTCCAAATGAGGGACACATGCCCCACCATGGCGAAGGGGAGGCGATGGCTGGGACGATCCGGCGGCTGGCCCGCGGTGACGGTCCGGCGCCAGGCGATGATATGGACAAGGCCCTAGCCACCCGCGCCGGCGCCCAGTAATCCCTCGCGCTTCGAGCAATCAGAACCGGTAGGAGACCGCCATGGACGGGGAGACGATCCAGCTTACAGAAACAACGCGCGAGAAGCTGAAACAGACGATCGAACGGATCGAACGTCTCGAAGAGGAGAAGAGGGAGGTCGCCGAGCAGATCAAGGAAGTCTATTCCGAGGCCAAGGCCTTCGGTTTCGACACCAAGGCGCTGCGCCAGGTGGTGCGACTGCGGAAGATTGATCGCCAGGAGCGCGAGGAGCAGGAGCAGATCCTCGACACCTACCTGGTCGCAATCGGCGAAATCTGAAGCGCAGGGAAGGAGGGCTGGGGTGCCCCGGGACATCGACGAGCGCAAGAAACGGCGTGCGTTGCGCAAGCTCCGCCGGGCAGCCGAGCTCGCCGATCAGGGACTCGGTCCGCCCCTTTCGGACTGGGAACAGTCCTTTCTCGAGGAACTCGAATCGCGGATCGAGACCTACGGGTCAGCCTTCGCCGACCCCATGAAGGGGGACCTGTCCGAACCCCTGTCGGCCATGCAGCAGAAGAAGCTCAGGGAAATCGACAGGAAGGCGCGCGGCAAGGCGAAGGACCGCGGGGGCAAGAAGCCCGGCAACCGGCTGCGGCGACAGGCACGAGCAGCGCCGGACGAAGCGGACGCCGAGAACGCTCCCGGCGCCGGGACACCGGGTCCGGCGGCTCCTCCGACACCGGCAGCGCCCCCCCGCCCGGCGGAGACTGGCAGGCCCGTCCTGCGGGTGATCTGCGGTGGAAAGTCGGACTGAGCTGAACCCAAGCCGCCGCGGCTGCGTATACCGGGGCAAAATGAAAGGGATACACGCATGAAAGCCGTCGTCATTTCCGGGGCGTCCTCGGGCATCGGCCGAGCGATTGCCGAACATCTCGCACGCGCGGGCTGGCTCGTTTTCGCCGGCATTCGCAAGCCCGGCGATGGCGCAGCGCTGACTGAGGCGGTGCCGTCGATCCGGCCCGTCCTGCTCGATGTCACGCAGCCGGAACAGATCGAGGCAGCGGTCACCGAAGTTGCCGCAGCGCTTGGCGGTGGCCGGCTGGCCGGACTGGTCAACAATGCCGGCATCGCCCAGATGGGCCCCCTCGCCGTGCAGCCGCTCGAGCAGATCCGCGCCCATTTCGAGGTGAACGTCTTCGGCGCGATCGCGGCGACACAGGCCTTTGCGCCGTTGCTGGGCACCGATCCCGAGCGCACCGGCGATCCGGGCCGGATCATCAATATCACCAGTGTCGGGGGGCGGATCGCTTCGCCCTTCCTCGGCGCCTACACGGCCACCAAGCATGCCATGGAGAGCGTCACCGACACGCTGCGCCGCGAGTTGCTGGTCTTCGGCATTGATGCCATTGCCGTCGGGCCAGGGGCGGTGAAGACACCGATCTGGGACAAGGCCGAGACCGCGAATGAGGACCGGCCCTACAAGGATACGGCCTGGGCGGATGCGCTCGAACGCTTTTCCGACGTGATGCTGGAAGGGGGGCGGGACGGCCTTCCCGTCGAGGAGATCGCACGGGTCGTGGAACGGGCCCTTACGGCAACAAGCCCCAGGGCCCGCTATGCGCCGGTGCCGGACAAGCTGGTCAACTTCACCATTCCGACACGGCTGCCGAAACGCTGGCTCGACCGGATCTTTGCCTCCCGCTTCGGCATCCGGCGGCTGTCCGGTTCGGGGGCCTGACCGGGGCGGTCCCTGCCATTGCGCCGGACGGGTTTGCGCGGCAACCTGTCTGAAAGCACAAGGAGGAGACAACCATGAAGTTATCCGGGAAGACACCGGCCGTTGTCACGGGCGGTGCATCCGGTCTGGGACGGGCAACGGCCCTTGCCCTTGCCGAAGCGGGCGTGCCGGTCACCATATTCGACATCAATGACGAGGATGGCCAGGCCGTCGCCAGCGAGATTGGCGGGCAATTCGTGCATGTCGACATCCTCGATGAGGACAGTGTCGTGGCCGGCTTCGCGGCGGCCCGGGCGGCGCATGGCCAGGAACGGATCTGCGTGCATTGCGCCATGGCCTCCTCGCGCGGCAAGACTCTGGCCTTCGACAAGGAGACGGGCAGCTATCGTCGGCTGTCCACGGAGGACTATGCCTTTGGTGTGCACGGGGTGATGATCGCGTCCTATCGCGTGGCCTCGCTCTCCGCACTCGGCATGTCTGAAGCCGAGCCCATGGCGGATGACGAGCGCGGCTGCATCACGCTCACCGCCTCGGTTGCGGCGCAGGACGCCCAGATCGGCCAGGTCGTCTACGGCTCGGCGAAAGCGGGGGTAAACGGGCTGGTCCTGCCCATGGCGCGCGACATGGCCAATATCGGCATCCGCGTGAATTCGATCATGCCCGGGATCTTCGCGACCCCCCTGATGCTGCGCGCACCGCAGCCCGTGCTCGACAGCCTGGCCGCGTCGGTGCCGTTCCCCAAGCGCCTCGGCAAGCCGGAAGAGTATGCCTCGCTGGCCCTGGAGCTGGCGCGGAACACCTATTTCAACGGCCAGTGCATCCGCCTCGACGGGGCAATCCGGATGCCCCCGCGCTGAGCATTGGTGAATGCGGTCTCAACGTGTGGTAAGGGGCGGAGATACCTTCAAGGGAGACGAGCATGGAAGAACTCGGCATTGATCTGTCGGCCATCGCAACGGCGGCCGGTCTGGGCGGGGCAGGCGGGTCGGCGGCGCTGGCCATGGCGTTCGCCGGTGCGGTGAAGAAGTTCATCATCCGCACACTCAGCACGGCGGTGTTCACCGGAGCAGGGTTCTATCTGCTGCTGACCAATCTGGGGTTCGAGATCGTGCCCAAGGAGCAGGCCGTTGCTGCGGCTGTGGAAGAAGAGGCCGAGGCGGGGTTCCCCTCCATTCCCGATATCCAGCGGGGGATTGAAGGTATCCTCAACCCCGGCCTCGATGGCGGTGTCCGGCCCGAATCGATGCCGTCGGCCGATGTCGAGGTCGCCCCGGCTGAGCCCGCAGGCGCCTATGTCATCTGCGCGCCCTGGCGCAAGTGCGCGCGGGACGGCTCGGAATAAGGTTCAGCCCCGCCGGCTGAAGGCCCGGCCTAGCGCAATGGCTGCAGCCGTCGCGACGTTCACGCTGTCGACGCCTGGCGCCATGGGAATGCGGACAGGGGTCGCTGCTCTGATCACGCGATCCGGCAGGCCCGGCCCTTCGGCGCCGAGGATGAGCGCAAGCCGGTCCGGCATGGCCATGTCCCAGAGCGGGGCGGCGCTGGCACGCGGGGTCAGCGCCCAGGCCGTATGGCCCGCCGCCTCCAGCGCGGCGAGCAGTCCGTCCGCCGTTCCGCCATGGGCGAAGGGCAGCCACAGCGCGGTGCCGGCCGAGACGCGGATGGATTTCCGGTAGAGCGGGTCGCCACTTTCCCCGTCGAGCAACACGCCGCGGGCCCCGAAGGCGGCGGCGTTGCGGAACAGCGCGCCGATATTGTCGTGGTTCGACAGCCCGATGGCGACGACCACAGGTCCCGCAGCGGCCGCAGCGGCTCCCGCGTTCACCGGCGCGGCCAGCACGTCTGCCGCTGTGAGCGGTGCGCCCTTGCGCGCGCAGGCGAGCACGCCTCGATGCAGCGGGAAACCCGCCACGGCATCCATCACGGGCTGCGGCGCGGTATAGACCGGTACATCCTCCGGCACCCGCTCCAGCAGTTGCGCGAGCGGGCCGAGCCGGCGCTCGCACAGGAACAGGCTCTCCACCGCGAACCGGGAGCGGGTGAGCAACACCTCCAGCGTCACCTTCCCCTCGACAATGAACCGGCCGTCCCGCCCGGTCAGGTCCCGCTCCCGGATCCGCGTATAGGCCGCAATCCGGGGGTCGTCCGGCGTGTCGATCCTTTCAGGGCAGATCACGCCCCCGCCATCAGGCCGCGCTCCTTTGCCAGTCGTTTCATCGCCTTCTGCAGCTTCTCGAAGGCGCGGACCTCGATCTGGCGGATGCGTTCGCGCGAGACATCATACACCGAGGACAGTTCCTCCAGCGTCTTCGGCTCGTCGCTGAGGCGGCGTTCGGTCAGGATGTGCTGTTCGCGCTCATTGAGGTCCTGCATCGCCTCGGTGAGCAGTTCCATGCGCGCGTCGAATTCCTGGCGATTGGCATAGTCCACCGCCTGGTTCGGTTCGTCATCGGCCAGCCAGTCCTGCCATTCGAGGTCGCCATCGGTGCCCATGGGGACGTTCAGGGACGCGTCCGAGCCGGACATCCGCCCGTTCATGTCCATCACGTCCTTTTCGGAGACGTTGAGCTTCTCCGCAATCAGCCTGGCCTGCTCGGGCTTGAGGTCGCCCTCATCGAGTGCCTGGATCTCGCCCTTGAGCCGGCGGAGGTTGAAGAACAGCTTCTTCTGCGCCGCCGTGGTGCCGAGCTTCACAAGGGACCAGCTGCGCAGGATGTACTCCTGGATCGAGGCGCGGATCCACCACATCGCATAGGTCGCAAGCCGGAAGCCCTTGTCCGGGTCGAACTTCTTCACCGCCTGCATCAGCCCGACATTGCCCTCGGAGATCACCTCCGCCATGGGCAGGCCATAGCCGCGATAGCCCATGGCGATCTTCGCCACCAGGCGCAGGTGCGAGGTCACCATCTTCTCGGCGGCCTGGGTGTCCTCATGCTCGGCCCAGCGCTTGGCGAGCATGAATTCCTCGTTCTTCTCCAGCATCGGAAATTTCCGGATTTCCGAGAGATAGCGTGACAGGCCCTGTTCAGGGCTCAGCGTCACGGTGAGGTTCTTCATATTCCCTTCAGCCATGTTCGGCCTCCCGATCTGACAGGGTCACAACCCGTACAACGGCGCAGCGACCCAAATCCGTTGCCCTTGCGGCGATCATCCCGGTATCCGGCAATGATGCCGCGCGCAGCACGCGCCTTGCCATCAAGGCGCTGGCGACAAGATAGGGCGCAGATTCGGGACAAAAAGAGGCGCCGGGCGGGCAGGCCGTGTGCAACCGCTCATCCGGCCCTTCAGGCTGACGCGTCGGATGCCGCGTCAGCGGTGAAGGGCTCCAGCATCTTCGCCTTCTTCAGGAAGCGGCTGAGCGCTTCACTTTCCGCGCAGACCGTGCCGACGGCCGTGCCCACCGCCGCGAAGGATTTCGCCGCATAGGCCTGCACCGGCTGCTCGAACGACTTGCGGTCGATCTTCACCTTCACCGTGTCCTCGCCGGCCGCTGCCGCCGCTGCATTCGCCCCGGCCCAGACGAGCCAGGTCTTCGCCACTTCCTTCGCGAACACCGGCATCAGCGTCGGCGCCAGCGCATCCAGCGCCATGAATGGACCGTTCGCCTTCGGCGCGTCCATGAACTCGCACCACTCGACCACGAAGGGCGCCCGGTCGCGCAGCCATTCGCCCGGTGTCGGATCGTCAAGCATCTGTCGCAACTGCGCGGCGATGGAGAAATCGGCCGCGCTCGGCCGCCCGCCAAAGATGAACAGCGTCTCCTTGAGGTGGTTGTTCAGCAGTTCGGCGAAGCGCTGGAACGCGCCCTTGAGCACCTTCGCCGCCTTCGGCCCGGCACCGATCAGCTCCAGCCGGCCCGACATGCTCTCGGCAATCCCGGCCTGCAGCTCGGCGGCATTTTCGGGCAGCGGCTCGCCCAGCATCTGTTTCAGCAGGCGCAGGGCGGCGGCCTCCCGGTCGGGCGCGCCCGACCAGCGTTCGTGGAACATCGCCTTGTTCAGCCACTCGTCGGCATAGTCCTCGAGCACCAGCGCCAGCGCGGCGCAGGCCGGGTCCTCGGGCACGGTGGCGGGCTCCGGCCGATCGGCCTCGAGCGCGGCCAGCATGGCGGTGGAGTCCTGGCTGGCCGGCCGGCCAGGTGCGACCAGCAGCGGCACGGTCGGCGCCGCAGCCAGGGCGCGGAACGCGGTCTCGGTCGCGCGCGAGCGGGGGATCCACTCGAAATCGGCCCCCTTGTAGCGCAGCGCCGCCCGCACCTTCACCGAAAACGGCGACGTCTCTGCGCCGAACAGCTGGTAATCCGCCATGAAAAGCCCCTGAAGAACGGTGTGAGCCGCGCTTGTAGTCCCTGCGTCCCCACTTGGGAACCACCTCCGGTCCGGTGTGTGCCGCTAAAAAAATTTCGACCCGCTTCGCGGGTACCAGCTCCGCGGCTTCGCCGCTGCGCCGTTAAGGGGCAGGGGGTAAAAGCGTCCTGGCCACGCGGAAACCGATCCCGCCGCCCCGGCTCGCGGGCTGGTTCCAGAGGCGGTAGGCCGAGCGGAGGAACAGAGGGATGTAGAACCAGGAACCGCCGCGGAGGACCCGACGCGAGGCATCGCCCTCCCAGACAGAGCCGTCTGAGGGCGCGCCATCATAGGTGTCATGCCAGGCATCGGCGCACCATTCCCGGACATTGCCATGCATGTCGTAAAGCCCGAACGCATTCGCTGGATATGAGCCCACCGGCATTGTCCTTTTATGATACTGACCTGTTGGCCCACCACCATAGGACGTCGTGCCATTATAATTGGCCTGCTGCGGCGTGATCGTCGGCCCGAAGCTGAACGGCGTCACCGTTCCGGCCCGGCAGGCATATTCCCATTCCGCTTCAGATGGCAGGCGGTACGCATCCGGCTGCCCCTTGAGCCCAAGCCGATCATTAAGCCAGCCCAGATAAGCCTCCGCATCTTCCCAGGACACATTGATCACAGGGCGCTTGTCCCGGCCCCAGCCCACGTCACCCGGCCGGCGCAGGCCGGCGCCGGCAGCGGTCACCGCATCCCATTCGGCAAAGGTCACGGCATGCTGCCCAAGTGCGAAGGCATAATCGATCGAAACCTCGTGCTGCGGGCGCTCATTGTCCCGCGCACCTTCTTCACCCTCCGGCGCGCCCATCAGGAACCGCCCCGGCGGGATGGCCACCATCTGCGGCACCGGCCAGTTCGGAACGCCTGGTAGCGCGAGCGGGAACAGCCGCTCGGCGACCGGGCTGCCCGCCTTCGCCGCCAGCGCCGCGCGCGTCGCTTCGGGCCCCAGTCGCTCTTCCCATTCGCGCCGCAAACGCGCTTCGGCCTCAGCCTTCGCCCGCTCCGCCGCCTCGCGTTCCTCGCGGGCCCTTTGTTCCTTGGCGTCAGCCTGTTTCTGGCTTGTGCGGGCATGGGCTTCAAGTTCGGCGAACAAGTGTTGCCCCTTTGCGGGATCTGCGAGAAAGGCCGCGATCGCGACCGAAGACGCATGGTCAATGCCCGCCCAGTTCTCCAGCTGGCGCTTGTGACGGCGGGCGTCGAATGCCTCCGGAGACTGCGGGAAAACCTGGAGAAAGTCGTCATAATCTGCCGGATCGAGACTCTTCGCAATCAGCGCCCAGCGCGCGGCAGACGGCGAGATCGCGGGGCGCGGCGTTCCGGGCGCGGGCTCCGTTCCGGGTCGGTCGGCGGCGATGCTGTCCAACTCTGTTTCCTCCGGGTCGATGACCACCATGGGTTCGACCTTCGGCAGGGCTGGCAACGTGCGGATCAGGCGGATGACGTTTTCCGAGCGGCGCCGTTCCCCCAGCCTCGACTGGAGGGCTGCCAGCAATCCTGCCAGCGTCTCGTCATCGGCCTCGCCCGTCCAGTTCACCAGCGGCTGGCCCTGCGCCTCCTCGAAGCCCAGCGGCGGTTCCACCCATTCGAGGTAACACTGGATCAGCTTGCCGCGCGTGTCGGCACGATTGGCCTCGGAACGTACGAATCTCGATTTCACCGCGCCCGTACACCACAGCACGATCACCACCTTGGCGATTTCCAGCTTGGCCTCGATCTGGTCGCGGAAATCCGGACCCACAGCAAGCTCATAGTCCCACCAGACCTCATATCCGTGCGCCTCAAGCACAGCCGCCAGCCGCTCGGCATGCGCACGCCGTTCGCTCTTATAGCTGATGAAGATGTCGGCCACACGCCCCTCCGGTTGTCCCGGCCAGATAAGCCATGTGTGAACGCGCTGTCACCCCGGAATGCGCCTCCCGAGACGCGCCCGCACCGGGCCGCCTGCCGCACCCCCACGGGTTCACTTTGGCGCGGAAACGGACTGGCATTCGACGCTTCGCGCCGTAGGGTGGATAGAGCGTAGCGAAATCCACCATCCGGTCTTAATACCTGCACCGCTGGTGGATTTCGGCTTCGCCTCTCTCTACAAGCACGCGATGCGCTGGTGGGGGGATGGCAGGGCGGTGTTCGGGTCGGATGCGCGCGTGTCCGTCTGCACGGGTGGCAGCTTACAGACTTGCCAGAGGCAACGCACGCTTCTAGCAGGGGGCGATCCGATCACCGCAACGAGCGATCAGGGGACAAGCCATGAAAACCGTACTGGTCACCGGCGGGGCCGGCTATGTCGGCAGCCATTGCTGCAAGGCCTTTGCCCAGGCCGGCTGGCGCGTCGTCGTCTATGACAATCTCGCCCGCGGCTGGCGCGACCTCGTCAAATGGGGCGATCTCATCGTCGGCGACCTGCTCGACCCTTCCGCCCTCGACCGCGCCTTCGCCGAGGTGAAGCCCGATGCGGTCGCCCATTTCGCCGCCCTCGCCTATGTCGGCGAGAGCGTCACCGATCCGGGGCTTTACTATCGCAACAACACCACCGGCTCGATGTACCTGCTCGACGCCATGGTGAAGGCCGGGGTGGACCAGCTCATCTTCTCCTCGACCTGTGCGACCTATGGCATTCCCGAAAAGGTGCCGATGGGTGAGGACATCCCCCAGTCCCCGATCAATCCCTATGGCTGGTCGAAACTCTTCGTCGAACGCCTGCTCGACGATTATGGGCACGCCCATGGCCTGCGCTCGGTGAAGCTGCGCTATTTCAACGCCGCCGGCGCCGATCCCGACGGCGAGACCGGCGAGCGGCACGAGCCCGAGACCCATCTCATCCCGCTCGCGATCCGCGGCATGATGCAGGACGGGTTCAAGCTGACCATCTTTGGCGATGATTTCGACACCCGCGACGGCACCTGCGTGCGCGACTATATCCACGTCACCGACCTTGCCGACGCCCATGCCCGCGCGCTCGACTATCTCCAGAGGGGCGGGGCGTCGGACGTGTTCAACCTCGGTACCGGCACCGGCACCACGGTGCGCGAGATCATCGAGGCGGTGGAGCGCGTGTCCGGCCGCGAAGTGGCCAAGACCGTCGGCCCCCGCCGCGAAGGGGACCCGCCCGCGCTGCTGGCCAGTGCCGAGAAGGCGAAGCGGGTGCTCGGCTGGGAACCGACCCGCTCGGACATCGACACCATCATCGCGACCGCGTGGCGCTGGCACCAGGGCGAGCAGCAGCGCGGCTATGTCGGCAGATGAGTGCGGCGAACGGGGACGCGCCACGCACGGTCCTCGCCTATTGCGACAAGCTGTTCACCCCGTCCGAGAGCTTCATCCCGCGCGGCTACCAGGCCTTCTCCCGGCTGCGGCCGGTCTATGTCGGCCATGAGCTGAAGGGCCCGGTGCCCGCAGGCTGCGAGGCCATCCGGCTTGGGCCGCTGCACGGGCTCGGCGGCGAGGCGGGGTTCAAGCAGCTTGGCCGCGTCTCGCCCCGGCTGGCGGCAGCGCTCGCGGTGCACCGGCCCGTGGCGATCCATGCCAGTTTCGGCAAGTCCGGCGCCTATGCCCTGCCGCTGGCGCGCCGGCTCGGCCTGCCGCTGGTCGTGACCTATTATGGCGGCGACGCGACCAAGACCGCGAACACGAAGGACAGCTTCATCCGGGTCTATAACCGCCGCCGCAGGGCGCTGTGGGACGAGGCGGCGCTGATCCTGCCGTGTTCGGACTTCATCCGGCGGGAATTGCTGGCGAAGGGCGCGCCGGCGGAGAAGATGGTCGTCCACCACAACACCGCCGATCCCGAACGATTCCAGCCCGGCGAGAAGCAGAAGATCCTGCTCTTCGCCGGCCGCTGGACCGAGAAGAAGGGCATCGACACGCTGATCGCCGCGCTCGCCCGGCTCGGTGACCGGCTCGATGGCTGGCGGGTGCGCCTGCTCGGCGACGGGGCGCTGAAGCCGGCGCTGGTCGCGCAGCTGGAGGCGGCCGGGATTGCCGCCGAGCTGCCGGGCTGGATCCCGGCCGACGAGATGCCGCGCCACTTCGCCGAGGCGATGATCGTCTGCGTGCCCTCGCGCCGGGCCGCCTCGGGCGATGCCGAGGGGCTGCCGCTGGTCTGTGTCGAGGCGATGCTCGCCGGCTGCGCCCTGGCTGCCACCCGCCATGCCGGCATCCCCGAATGCGTGAAGGAGGGTGAGACGGGCTACCTCGTCGATGAGGGCGATGATGCGGCCCTGGCCGACCGGCTCGGCCGGATGATTGCCGATGCGGCTGCAACCGCGGCCATGGGCGCCGCCGGCCGGCAGTTTGCGCTTGCGGATTTCAACCTCGCCACCCAGAGCCTGCGACTCGAAGCTCACCTCCTCGGCGTCGCCCGCGCGGCCGGCACGGCTTAAAACAAGCGAGGTGGCTTGTATTCGTCATATCTGACTGTTTTATGTCTGGAGTGCTGCTCGGCGGGGACATCCATCCCGGAAGGGGGCATGGCAGGCAAAGGCAGAGGAGGAGACGGCCATGGGGCGTCTGGCAGGCAAGAGGGCCGTGATCATTGGCGCGGCTGGCACCGGGAACATGGGCCAGGTCATGGCCCGGCGGTTTGCCGCAGAAGGGGCAGAGGTACTGGTGGCGGGCCGTCACGAGGGACCGCTGGCTGAACTTGCCGGCGAGATCGGCGGCCAGCACGCCCTGTGCGACATCACCCGACGGGCTGATGTCCTTGCCCTCGCAGAGGCGGCAGGGGAGCGGCTCGGCGGCTGCGACATCGCGGTCAATGCCACTGGCTGGGGCCTGCTCTCACCGATCCTCGAGACCACCGAGGACGAGCTCGACCAGATGGTCGCGCTGCAGTTCAAGGGAGTCTATTTCTTCCTCCAGGCCTTCGGTGCGATGATGGTGGAGGCGGGCGGCGGCTCGATCATCCAGATCACCTCGGCCACGTCCTATTGCCCGATTGCCGACCATGCCGCCTATATCGGCACCAAGGCCGGTGGCGACCGGCTGGTGATGTGCTTTGCCAATGACCTTGGCGCGCATGGCGTGAAGGTCAATTCGCTCGCGCCGGGCCTGACCCGCACGCCGATGGCGGACAAGGCGATGCAGACGCCAGGTCTCGAAGACGCCTTTACCGGCCGTTATCCGCTTGGCCGGATCGGCACGTCGGAGGACATCGCCGATGCCGCCGTCTGGCTCGGCGAGGACACGAGCTTCATCACTGGCCAGGTGCTGCAGATCAATGGCGGGCTCACCCTTCGCGGCAATCCGACCCGCGCCGAGATCGGTGCCTCGGTCGCGGCTGCCATGGCCCAGGCCGAGGCCCAGGCCTGAGTGCCGCCGGTCAGCTCGGCCGCGTGGGATCGGCAGGGCTGTCCCTGAGTACGAACCGGCGGTCGCAATAGCCGCACTCGACGAAATCCTCGTCGCCCATCTCGTAATAGACGATCGGGTGGCCGAGCGCGCCGCCGCCGCCATTGCAGGCGACGCGTCGGCTGTCGGCGATCACGATTTCCGGCGGGGGGGGCTTCTTGTCGGCGGGGTCCATGGCGAAATGTCCTGGTCGGTGGCCTTTGGTACTGTGAAGCTTCCTAGGCTGACCTGCGTAGCAAATCCATAGGGTCAGTCGTCCGCCCCCACCTCCCCGGCCGCCACCCTTGCCGCCCCGCTTCGGGCCCTTGTCCCGACGGCTTGCGTCTTTCCGGCATCTGTGCGCTCCTGCGCCTCCTGCCTGCCGGAGCCCCTCATGACGCATGCCTTGCCAGACTTTGCAATCACCGTGAAAGGGCTGGAAAAGACCTATGCCGCGTCCGGCAAGATCGAGGCCAAGCGCGCATTGAAGGGGATCAACCTCGAGGTGCCACGCGGGTCCATCTTCGGCCTGCTCGGGCCGAACGGCGCGGGCAAATCCACCTTTATCAACATCCTGGCCGGGCTGGTCGTCAAAACGGCCGGCGAGGTCACGATCTGGGGCATGGATGCGGACCAGCACCCACGGGCCTCGCGCGCGGCAATTGGCGTGGTCAACCAGGAGATTGTCGCCGATCCCTTCTTCACCCCGCTGGAAATGCTCGAACTCATGGCCGGTTTCTACGGCGTGCCGAAGGCTGAGCGGCGCAGCCTCGAAATCCTCACTGCCGTCGGCTTGGACGACAAGAAGGACGCCTATGTCCGCCAGCTTTCCGGGGGCATGAAGCGCCGGCTCATGGTCGCCAAGGCGCTGGTGCACAACCCGCCGGTGCTCATCCTCGACGAACCGACCGCCGGCGTCGATGTGGAACTTCGGCGCTCGCTCTGGGCCTATGTCCGCGAGCTGCATGCGGCCGGGACGACGATCATCCTGACCACGCACTATCTCGAGGAGGCAGAGGAGCTTTGCGACCTCATCGCCATCGTCAATCATGGCGAGATCATTGCCTGCGAGCCGACGGCGACGCTCCTTGCCCGGCTTGACCAGAAGACGCTTAAGGTGATGCCGCGCGAGCCCGTGACCAATCTGCCGCCGGCGCTTTCCGCGCTGGATGCGGCGCTGCGGCCGGACGGCTCGATCGCGATTACCTTCCGCAAGGCCGATACCGGGATCGGGCGGCTCCTCGAAACCGTGCGCGAGGCCGGCATCGGCATCGAGGACCTGGAAACCGAGGAACCCGACCTCGAGGATGTGTTCGTGGCCCTGACCAGCTAAAGCGCTGCCAGGCGAAGTGGACACCGGTTCGCCCTCCGGAAGCGCGTCAAGACAAGGACTTGAAGCGGCGCGGTGATCCCATTTGAGAACGCGCCGCTTCAGGGCGGTTTCCGACCAGATCGCACCCCTTGGCCGCCTGGAACTTTCGTCAGGGCCAGAAGCGTGAAGTCCGTCGATGCGCGCATCGGCGGACCTTTGCGCGACGACGATCCTGGCGGAAAGGACGATTGGCGAGGCGTGCGTGCTGCTTCAGTTGATTGTTTTCCCTTTTGTTTCCCTGAAAGAACGCTAAATCGTCTTGTGCGCTCCGGCCACGTCGCAATGCTCGCAGGATGCCCGCATTCTGCAGCGTTTGCTCCTCGCCAGATCACAAAATACACCCCGCCAGGTGGTGCCATTTGATCGGAAAACGCCCTGGCGCAGGGGCAGCCTTTGCTCACAGTGGCGCGCGCCGGCGCCCCACGCGCTCAGCGGTCGGCGCGGGCAGCTCCGGGATTGAGTTCGATCATCTTCCAGTTCAGCCCGAAGGCGATCGAGACCCATGTCAGGTATGGCGTCAGCAGCAGCGCGGCGATGGCCGAGTGCGGGGCGAAGGCCATCATCACCGCAGCGATCGAGGCGAGCAGAAAGCCGGCATCGATGAGGGCAAGGTCCATCCGCCGGATGCCGAAGAACAGCAGCGACCAGAGTGCATTGATGGCAAGGTTGGCGCCGTAGAGCGAGAGGCCGAGCCAGGCATCGGGCCCTGCAGCCCTCCAGACCAGCCAGCCGGCGATCACGTTGAGGATGAAGATCGTCGACCACACGACCGGGAACGCCCAGTTTGGCGGCACCCAGTACGGCTTTTCGAGGCGTTCATACCACTCGCCGGGCCGGAATATCCCGCCACTGGAGGCCGCGAGCAGGTTCGCAACTGCGAAGATGAGGAGACTGGCCATGGCCCGGGGCGTCCTTTCGTCGGTTCGACGCTCTCCATATGGCCCGTGGCGGGGGACTTGAACAGGGGCGCCGGTCGGCGCTGCGGCGTGGCTCCGGCAACGATGAACGAACCTTCAACCCGGCCGGGCCAATTCCCGGTCCCTTGTATGCGCGATCTTAGGTCTGCGGCGATACGCTCCTGAGGTGTCAGGATCCGAAGAAGTCGGGGCGTTGCATGAAGATCGTACCACTCATCAGTTTCGGCCTGTCCATCGTGCTGTGCATCGCGGCGACGGCGATCGCGCTCTCGGGTCCCGAAAAGGCCGAAGCGCGGGTCGAGCAGCCGGTGGCCGAGCCCGTCGTGACAGTGCCGGACATGACACAGATCGTGACGGCTGCGGTGGACATCGACGTCTCGACCCAGCTCGAGCGCGACATGCTGGCCATGACCGACTGGCCGTCTGACCGCCTGCCGGCTGGGGCCATCACCGACCTGTCGCAGGTGCGGTTCGGGTCTGAGCTGACCCCGTATACCAATGGCGTGATCGTGCAGGGCGAACCGGTGCTGCATTCAAAGCTCGTCGTCCATCCCCCGCGGCGGCTCCTCTCGCAGGTCGTGCCGGACCGCATGCGGGCCGTCTCCATCCCCGTCCGGGACGATACGGCAGTGTCCGGTCTCGTCCTGCCGGGCGATCATGTCGATGTGCTGGCCTTCCGGCGCACGAGCCGCGAGCGGGGTGACGATGTCTATTCCGGCCGGGTGATTGTCCGCGGTGTGCAGGTCCTGGCCGCCGACCAGACCTTCAGCCAGGTGGTCGAGGGCGCCTTGCCGGCAAATACGGTGACCCTGGCGCTGACACCGGCAGATGCCACAAAGGTGCTGACGGCTGCGCGCGGCCATGAACTGGGCCTCGCCCTGATCGGACGCGAGGAGCTCGAAAGGCGTGCGGCCGAGCCAGCGCCGAAGCCCGCAGCGCCCCGGCGGGCCATGCGCGTGGTCCGGGAGGCTGCGCCGAGCAAGCCGGAAATGAAGGACATCACGGTCATTCTCGGCGACCGGGAAGTCTCGGTCACGGCGCCCGTCAAGGGGCCGGAGGTCCTGCAATGACCCGTCCCATCCTGTCAGCGGTCCTTGTCATCGCCGCCGCCGCGTTGCTGTCCGTTCCCCGGGCGCAGGCCTGGAAGGTCCTCGAGGCCGAAGCCGGGGCGCCCGTGCTGACGCTGGAAAAGGGCCGCTCCACCGTGGTGCAGGCCGGCGCGCCGTTCTCCATGGTGGTGATCGCCGACCCGCTCATCGCCGACACCAGGGTGACGACCGACCAGTCCTTCTTCGTGCGCGGCATGGAGCCGGGCGAGACCACGATCCTGCTATATGGCGACGGCGGCCGGCTGGTCGAGATCATCGACCTGCGGGTGGATATCCCGCTCGATGGCCTGCGCCATGATCTCGACCGCCTGCTGCCCGGCGAGGAGATTGCGGTCTATCCTGTGCATGACGGGGTCTTTCTTGATGGCCGGGTGACCACCGCTGCGGCCGCCGACATGGCGCTGAAGGTCGCCGAGCGGCACGTGCCGGACGGGGTGGCCAATGGCCTGACTATCGAGGAGAGCCAGCAGGTCCTGCTCGAAGTCCGCTTCGTCGAGGCCGGCCGCGATGCGATTCGCGAGATCGGCCTCGGGTTCAGCTATGTCGGCAGCGACGGCACCTTCGCGGTCAGTCCTGGCCTCGTCTCCGGGCTGGCCGAAAAGGCGCTGGGTACCGTGACCGGGATCGGCGGCGACAGCCTTGACGTGCGCCTCTCGGCGCTGGAATCGCGCGGCGTGATCCGGACTCTCGCCAAGCCAAACCTCGTGGCCCTGTCCGGCGATACCGCCAGCTTCCTGGCAGGCGGCGAGATTCCGATCCCGATTGCCGGCGAGGAAGGCCAGGTCTCGATCACCTATCGCGCCTTCGGTGTGAGTCTGGACTTCACGCCCACCGTGCTTGGTGACGGCCTGATCAACTTGCGCGTCCGCCCCGAAGTCAGCAATCTCGACAACCGGAACGGCGTCCGGACGGCCGGTATCGCCGTGCCGGCCCTGACGGTGCGCCGGGCCGACACCTCGGTCGAACTGCGCGACGGCGAGGCCTTCGCGATTGCCGGCCTGCTGCAGACCGATTTTTCCGGCGATGCGCTGAACACGCCCGTGCTTTCGAAGATCCCCGTGCTCGGGGCGCTGTTCTCCTCGAAGCGCTACCAGAAGCGCGAGACCGAACTGGTGATCATCATCACCCCGCGCCTCGTCCAGCCCGCGCCGACGGTCGAGGCCCTCGCCACCCCCATCGACAGGGTGAAAGCCCCGGCCGAGCCGGCCTTTTTCCTGCTCGACGATTTCGAAGATACCGGGAGCGAGAAATGACCAAGATCCTTCGCCTGACGGGCCCGCTGCCCGCCATTGCCGTCCTGGCCATGCTGGGCGCCTGTGCGCACGCCCCCGAACCCCTCGGGGCGGCCACCTCGGCCAATCTCTCCCTGCAGGCCGTCGACCCCTCGCCGGAACCGTCCGGGCGTGGCGCAATCGCCGGCGGCACGGGGGGGCGGGCCGGCCTCGCGGTCGAAGCGCTGCGCAAGGCTGCTGCAGAAACGCAAGGGGAGCGGCGATGACCGCGCGCAAGGCTCAACTCACGGTCGCGGCCTATGCCAGCCCGACGCGCATGGCGGAGCTGGCACAGGCGAGTGCAGGGGCGATCCGGCCCCTCCAGCCGGCCCAGCCTGGCAGCAACGCGCCACTGGCCGGCGATATCATCATCCTCGAAAAGGCCATGCCCGGGGCTGAAGACCTGCTTGAGGCCTATCTTCGCGCGCGGCCCGAGGTCGGCATGCTGCTTGTTGGCGACGATCTCAGCGCGGTCTCGATCCGCAGGCTTGCGCAGTTCTGGGTGTTCGATGTCGCCCCGGCCGATGCCACGCTCGACGACCTTCTCGAAGCGGCGGCCGGTCTCGCCCGGTTCCTGCTCGGCACGCGGGACGACCAGCGCGCAAAGGACACCACGGAAGGCGCTGTGTTCTGGGGCTTTCTCGGCGCCGTTGGCGGGGCCGGCACGACGACGCTGGCCATCGAGACCGCCTTCGCCCTGGCCCGGATGAAGCGCAGTGCGCGCACCGCCATCATCGATCTCAACCTGCAGGCGGGCATGGTCGCCCAGCGCCTCGACGGACTGCCCGCCCTCGACCTTGCCGGCCTCGTCGCCGATCCGCAGCGCCTCGACGAGACCCTGCTCGAAACCTACACCTGGCGGCATGAAGCCGGCGTCGGGATCATCGCCGCGCCGCGTGACCTGCGTCTCGACGAGGCGGGAACGGCCGATGCGGTACTGGCGCTGCTTGACCAGGCGAGCGGGCATTTCGACCATGTGATCCTGGACCTGCCGCGCCACCGGCTGCCCTGGTCCGACAGTGTCCTGGCCGCGCTCGACGACCTGGTCGTTGTCAGTGAGCTGACTGTTCCGAGCCTGCAGCTGGCGGCCGATTTCTGTCGCGACATCGATCTTGTGCGCGAGGGGGCCGGGCCGTCGCGCCTCGTGCTCAACCGGATGTATCCCGGGCGCTCGGGGCGGCACAATTTCTCGGTGCCCAAGGCCGAGGACGCGATCGGACGCCGGATCGATTTCCTCGTCCGTTCGGACTGGGAAACCGCCCGCATGGCCAGCGATCTCGGCGAACCGGTCATCAACGTGCGCCGGCGCAGTCCGATCGTCCAGGACGTCGACAGCATGGTCCAGCGCCTGGCCAGCCCGGAGCATGCCGATACCCGCTATGAGGAGGTGGCCTGATGGGACGGTTTTCCGGCCAGCGCATCGCAAGTCCGCAACCGGACGGGCTGGCCGTGCCACAGCCTGACATTGCCCCTCGGCCAGTTGAACGGGCCACCAGCGAACGGGCCGGGAGCCGCCAGCCGGCCGCACCTCTTACAGCCCCGAAGCCTGACCGGACATTGCTCGACGCGAAGCTGCGCATCCATGCGCGCCTGGTCGACGAGCTCGACCTTTCAGTCACCGAGACGCTGGATGAGGCCCAGCTCCGTACACAGGTCGGTGCGATCGTCATGGAAATCCTCCGTGGCGAGAACATTCCCCTGACCGGTGCCGAAGCGGCCGCCTTCTCCGATGCGGTTTATGACGAGATGGTCGGCCTCGGTCCGATCGAGCCGCTGCTGAAGGACGACTCGATCGCCGATATCCTGATAAACGGCGCCGACCAGGTCTATGTCGAGCGGAATGGCGAACTGGCTCTGACCGATGTCCGGTTCGCCGACAACGATCACTTGCTGCGGATCGTGAACCGAATCGTGGCAGCGGTCGGCCGGCGGGTCGATGAAAGCTCGCCGCTGGTCGATGCGCGCCTGGCCGATGGCTCGCGCGTCAATGCTGCGATCGCGCCGGTGGCGATTGACGGCCCGCTGGTCTCGATCCGGAAATTCAAGAAGAACCCGCTGACCCTCGAGAAACTCGTGGGGTTCGGGGCGATGCCGCATGCCGTTGCAGGCTTTCTCGCCGGGGCCGTCAGGTGCCGGGCGAGCACGATCATTTCGGGGGGGACGGGGTCGGGCAAGACGACGCTTCTCAATGCCCTGTCGGCCGCGATCAGCGACCGGGAAAGGCTGATCACCATCGAGGATGCGGCCGAGCTGCAGCTCATGCAGCCGCATGTCGCGCGCATGGAGACCCGCCCGCCGAACATCGAGGGCCGCGGCGAGATCAACCAGCGCGAACTCGTCAAGAACGCCCTGCGCATGCGCCCGGACAGGGTGATCCTCGGCGAGGTCCGTTCCGAAGAGGCGTTCGACATGCTGCAGGCCATGAATACCGGCCATGAAGGCTCGATGGCGACGATCCACGCCAACAATCCGCGCGATGCCATCACGCGGCTCGAACAGATGGTGGCGATGGGCGGGCTGAAGATTTCCGAGCAGGCCATCCGTGGTCAGATTGCCGCCGCGGTGAATTTCATCGTCCAGGCCAACCGCCTGTCGGATGGCTCGCGCCGGGTGACGAGCGTTGCCGAGATCACCGGCATGGAGGGCACGGTTCTGCAGATGCAGGAGATCTTCGCCTTCGAGCGAACCGGAACGCTGGAGGACGGGACCGTCGTCGGCCGGTTCCGCGCCAAGGGCGTGCGACCGAAATTCCTTGACGAGATGAACCGGCGCGGCGTGACCGTCGATACGTCGATATTCGATCCGGATGCAGAGCTCCGCTGAACGATGGCCGACCCGCTCAGCCTCGTGGCGTCGCATCCGCACCTGACGCTTGCCGCCGCTTTCGGCATGCTGGCGGTCCTGCTCGCGCTCAGGAGCCTTGGCGAACTGCGTCAGGCGCTCGACACCCGCCAGCAGATCGACCGCCGCCTGACGCATGGCTTCGTCGAAGCCCTTCTGGCCATTGCCGCGGTGGATGCCCGCCGGCAGCGGGCCATGGAGGAGGATGGCCTGTTCCGCCGCCTGTCACAGGCGCTCAACCGGCTGATCGTGCAGTCTGGCCTGACTTTCCGTCCGGTGGTGTGGACCGCGCTGACGGCGGCAGCGGCCGTCGGGGTGGGCGGCCTCGTGCACTGGCAACTCGGCCTTGTCTGGCTGACCGTGCCCGTGGTCATCCTCGTGACCCTGTTCGGGCCGGTCCTTGTCCTGCGCCAATGCGTCTCGCGCCGTCGCAAGCGCATCAGCCGGCAACTGATCGACGGGTTACAGGTCATCGTCCGCAGTCTCGAAGCGGGCCACCCCGTGTCGGCATCCCTGCAGGTCGTGGCCCGGGAAATGCCGGCCCCGCTGGGCGAGGAATGTCTCAAGGCGGCCGAGGAGATCGCCTACGGCATGTCGTTCACCCAGGGCATTGACCGCATGGCCGCGCGCATCGGCGACGAGGATGTCGACCTCTTCGCGGCCACGGTCCGCCTGCAGGAGCGGACCGGCGGCAATCTCTGCGAACTGCTTAAGAACAATGTCACCGCCATTCGCGAGCGCCAGACGCTCCGGCTGCGGGTCCGGGCCGCCTCTGCGGAGGGCCGCATGTCGGCGACGATCCTGACCGCCGCGCCCTTTGTCGTCGCCGGTGGCATCCACCTGATGGAGCCGGACTTCTACGGCTACGTGATCGACAATCCGACCTTCCGCTACTGCATGGCCGGTTTCGCGGTGTGGATGCTGATCGGCAATATCATCATGAAGAAGATGATCGAGTTCGATGTGTGATGGCCAGTTTGCATCTTGATGATCCGGCGGGGATGGCCCGCATCCTGTTGGCCCTCGGCCTCATCCTGGCAGTGCCGGGCGTGTTGTTCGTGTCCCGCAGCCTCGCCGAGACGCACCTGCTGGAGCGCCGCCTTGGCGGGGGGCGGGCCGGAGGGTTGGGGCCGCGCCGGCTGGACCTTCGCACCCGGATGCTGGACGGACTGAAGGGGGCCTTTGCCGGTCTCGGGCGCCGCGCTGCGCCTGCCAGCGAGGCCGAACGCTCGGCAATTCAGCAGAAACTGATCCGCGCCGGCTACATGCATCCCGATGCGGTGCCGGTATTCTATGCCGTGCGGGCGATCAGCCTGATCATCCCCCTCGTGGCGCTCAGTGTGGTCTACGGCATCGTCCGGCCGGCTCAACTTGGCGGGGACACGATCTGGCTCGCCGGTCCGGTGGCGATCGGGACCGGCCTGCTGGCGCCGGGCCTCTACCTCGACCGACGCGTCGCGATCCGCGCGAAGGCCTGTTTCAAGGGCCTGCCGGACATGATGGACCTGCTCGTGGCCTGCGTCGAGGCCGGGCTCAGCCTCGATGCGGCGGTGCTGCGTGTGTCCGACGAGCTTGGCCAGCGCCACCCCCATCTGGCCCGCCACATCCGCACCGTCGGCCTCGAAATGCGGGCCGGGAAGGCGCGCAAGGCGGCATGGCGCACCTTCGCCGACCGGGTCGGTGTCGAGGATGCCCAGGCGCTGGCCACCATGCTGCGCCAGGCCGAGGAAATGGGCACCAGCCTCGGCGAGACGCTGCGGGTCCTGTCGAAGGACATGCGCGCGCGCCGCATGCTGAAGGCCGAGGAGCAGGCGATGGCCCTGTCGGCAAAGCTGACCCTGCCGCTGATCCTGTTCGTGTTTCCTGTGCTGCTCGGCGTGCTGATCCTGCCCGCTGTCCTCCGACTGCAGGACGTGTTCTGACCGCGCCGGGCCTGCTCTGATTTCCCCCTTGGCCAGTGTCGGAGAAGTGTCATCCCGATCTGCTAGATCTGCAATTGAGCGGAACCGGAGACCAGCGGGGGTCCGGAACCGCGCCGGACGAGATACTTGAAGCGGCGCGGCGCAACCCTTCATCCGGGCACCGCGCCGGCGCCGTGATGCAATCGCAGGGGCCGCGAGGGAGGCTTGGGCATGTCGACAGGCGAAGTCGGGGACAAGGACAACCGGGACTCCGTGATCGGCCTCTTTCCGACCCCGGTCATGGTCTGCCGGGGGGCCATTGACCGGGCGCTGGTCGACCGCCTCGTGGCCCAGTTCGACGCATCGGACACGGCTGCCAACAACCGCACGCACCTGCTGCGCCACACCCCTGTTGCCCATCCGGCGAGCCATCCGAATTTCGAGGCCGTTTGCGCCGCGACCGCCGATCCGGTCCGCCGCTTCGGGGCCACGCTGCTGGGCGAGACATTGGACTGGCAGATCAAGGCGATATGGATCAACCGCATGGCCCGGCAGGGCGCCCAGAAGATCCACAATCACGCCAACAGCTTCATTTCCGGCATCCTCTATCTCACCGCCATCGAGGGGGCTTCGGCGACGGTCTTCCACCGTGCGGCAGGCGGGACCGGCTTCGTGATGGACAATACCAATGAGCGGACCGAGGTGAACGCCTTCAACGCCCCGGTCTTCCGCGCGCCGGACATGGCGCCGGGCGACCTTCTCCTGTTTCCCAGCTATCTCATGCATGAAGTTCCGCCCAGCCCGGTGGACGGGCGCATGACGGTGGCGTTCAACGCCATCCCGGCGCAGCTCGACAGCTGGGGCTACCGGATCGCGCTGCAGTAGCGACAGTCCGGCGGCCGGGTTCAGCCCGGACCGGGCGAGCCCGCCGAGGCGCGGGCGGCGTCTTCGCGGTAACGGCGCCCGGCGAGAAGCAGGCAGACGATGCTGGCGGCGTTGAACAGCAGGATCATCTCCAGCGCGCGGGCGAGCGGCTGCGCGGTACCGGCGGCCGCGAAATGGTCACTGAGCAGGCCGGCAATCCAAGGTCCGCAGCCAATGCCGATCAGGGTCAGGCAGAACAGCATGAAGGCCGAGGCAAAGCTGCGCATGCGCAACTGCACGAGCTCCTGGGACGCGGTGTAGGCGATCGAGGCATAGATCAGGCCGATGAAGCTGGGCACCAGGTTCCAGCCATAGGCCGACCAGACCGTCGGCGCCCGCAGGAACATCCAGGCGAAGGGCAGGGCCAAGGCCGCGCAGGCGGCGATAATCCAGGGCCGCCAGCGAAGGTCGCGCTTGGACAGCCGGTCGCACACCATGCCGAGCATCACCGCGCCAGCACTGCCGACCCCGCCGATCAGCACGCCGAGCGGCAGGGCGACATCGCCGGGGCTGAGGTCATAGGCGCGCTGCAGGTGGGAGGAGGTGAAGACGAGGAAGGCGTTGGACGAGATGCAGATCAGCAGGCAGCCGGCCAGCAGCCAGAGATAGGAGGACTGGCCCAGGATGAAGCGCAGGGTCTCGCCGAGCGTCGGGGCCGGCCCGTCATCGCTGCGCGCATCGGCGAGCCCGCGAACGGGCTCGGTAACGGTGAAGCGGACGATCAGTGCGAGCAGCAGGCCGGGCACACCGGCGGCAAAGAAGGCCGCCCGCCAGCCATAGAGCTCGTAGATGAAACCGCCGAGGGCAAAGCCGGCCATGATGCCGAGGCCGATACCGGTGGTGTAGATGCCGAGTGCGGTGGCCCGTTCCTCCGGGCGGTAGAGGTCGGCGATCATGGAGGTGGCAGGCGGGGTGCCGCCAGCCTCGCCGACACCGACGCCCATGCGCGCGACCAGCAGGTGCCAGTAGGTCTGGGCGAGGCCGGAAAGGGCCGTCATGCCGGACCAGATGGTCAGCGCCAGGGCGATGATGTTGCGCCGGTTGCCACGGTCGGCCCACATCGCGACGGGGATGCCGAGCGTGGCGTAGAAGGCGGCGAAGGCGATGCCGGTGAGCATGCCAAGCTGGCTGTCGCGCAGGCCGAGCTCAGTCTTGATCGGCTCCAGCAGGATGACAAGGATCTGCCGGTCGACATGGTTGAAGGTGTAAACGAGGGTGAGCACGGTGAGCACCCAGGCGCGGCCCCGGATCGGCGCAACTGCAGCGGCGGGCGGCGTGGCGAGTGGCGGCGGGCCGGGCTGCAGCGGGTGGGGTGGCGCGGTCATGGCAGCGTCTCCAGCGTATCGAGGAAGCGGGCAATGGCGCCGGCGGCTATCGGTTCGTCGAGGAGGGGCGCGTGGCCGACGCCCGGGACGGTCACGAGTTCCGATGCCGGATGGCGGCGACACATGCGTGCGGCGGTGGCCGGGGAGAGAATGTCGGACGTTTCGCCGCGAATGATGAGCAGGGGGAAGCGGCGTGTGGCGGCATAGAGGCGCCACATGGCAATGCGAGTCCGCCAGCCGGGCCGGACCTCGCCGACAGTGCGGGTAATGGCAGGGTCATAGTCGAGGATGACGCGTCCATCCCCCAGTTCGCGGAAGGTGCGCCGGGCGAAGGCCGCCCAGTCGTCGGGACCGAAATGCGGGAAGACATCCTTCTGCGTCTGTTCGACGGTGGCGGCGGCCGCGTCCCAGGAATCGAGCGGGACGACTTCGCCGGCATACCCGGCAATCCGGTCGAGGCCTTTCCGGTCAAGCACCGGGCCGACATCATTGAGCACGATGCCGCGGATGCGGTCTGGCATGGTCCTGGCCATGATCATGGCCATGAGCCCGCCCATGGAGGTGCCGACCAGGGCGACGCGGGCAAGGCCGAGCCGGTCGAGCAGGCTGGTCATGTCGCGGGCATAGGTGAGCGGGGCGTAGCTGGCCGGGTCGGTGGCGCGGTCCGAACGCCCGCGGCCGCGAACATCGACAGCGATGAAGCGGTGGCGATCACCGAGGGCGGCGATCATCGGATCGAAATCCTTGTGGTTGCGGGTCAGCCCGTGCATGCACAACACCGTCAGCGTGGCGTGCGGCGGGCCATGCGCTTTTGCATAAAGGGTCAGCCCGTCGGCCGCCTGGTATTCGATATCGGTCATGCGCGCGCCCGCCGGCTGAATGCGAGGGGGAGGAGAGGAAACGGGCAGCGCCTTGCCAGCGCTGCCCGAGGGACCTGATCGGTCGGGAGGGGCCGATCAGAAGCGGAAGTCGAACCCGGCCGTAACCGTGCGCGGGTCACCATAGAAGGCGGTCAGCGTACCCTCAAGGCCGAGGGTCGGGGTGAAGCTCCCGTCCGGGTTGATGGTCACGAAATTGTACCCGGCCACGATATAGCGTTCATCAGTGAGGTTCTTGCCCGTGAGATTCACGCCCCAGCGGCCGCTTTCGACTTCCCAGCGGATGGAGGCGTCGATGAGGGTGAAGGCCTCCTGGTCGAGGAACGGGTTCGGGACCTCGAACTGGCTCGAGTCGCCGCGATAGGAGACGAGCGAGCTGAGCAGGACCCGGCCCGGCGTGCCGGCGAGCGTCAGCGGGCTGTCATAGGCGAGGCGGCCCGAAGCAGTCCAGTCCGGCGTGTTCTGGATGACCCGTTCATCGGCGACATCATTGCCGAAGGCGTCGATGAACTCGTCATACTCGGCATCGAGATAGCCGACCGACCAGTTGGCATTGAACAGGTCGGAGCTGTTGAACACCGCTTCTGCGAAGGTGGCGTTGCCTTCGAATTCCACCCCCCAGATGGTCGCCGCGCCGGCATTGGTGGTCACGCCCGTGAAGGTGTCATTGGTGCCGTCGCCATCGGTATCGACACCCACCGAGCCGGGCACCTGGACGTCCTTGTAGTCCGAGTAGAACCCGGCGATCGAGTAGTTGAGACGCCCCCCGAGCTGGCTGGCCTTGTAGCCGACCTCATAGCTGTCGACCTCCTCGGGATCGAACTGCATGAAGTCGAAGATCTCGTCCTCGCTGACCGAGCCGTCGGCGTTGAAGTCCGGCGCCGCGCTGGTCTGGCCGCGCGGATCGAAGCTGCCGCCCTTGAAGCCCTGCGAATAGGTGAAATACGCATTGCTGTCGTCGGTGACATCATAGGCCAGCGAGACGCGCGGGCTGAAATCGTCGAAATCAGCCGTGCCATTGAAGTCCGACGTGGTCGCGATCAGGGTCGGATCACCGCCGAAGAATTCGGAGAAGCCGCCGATGAAGGTCCGGCGCAACACGGTCGACGTGCGTTCATCTTCGGTATACCGGCCGCCCAGCGACACGCTGAACCGGTCGGTCAGGTCATAGGTGAAATCGCCGAAGATCGACCAGGTCTCGGTGCCGACATCGCCAAAGGTCTGGGCGTTCAGGCCCGGAAGGCCGATGAGGTCGCCGGTATTGGCCAGCAGCACGTCGAACACGGTCGAGGCATTGGCATCGAGATAATAGGCCCCGACCAGGCCGTTCAGCCGCTCGCCGGAATAGAGGACCTGGAACTCCTCGGAGAACTGGTCATTCTCGTAGATCGCCGGCACGTCGAGATCGCCCGACGGCAGCGAATCGAAGTCGATCGGCGTGGTCGATTCGTCCTCGCGATAGGCGAGGATGTTCTTGAGGGTAAGGGTGTCACTGAGGCGCCATTCGGCCGTCAGCGAGCCGCCATAGGCCTCGGCATCCTGCTCGACGACGTCGAGGCCGGCGCGGGTGTCGAACTCGTCGCCGAGCACTGGCGCCCCGGTCAGTTGTCCGGGAATGAGGCGGTGGCCCTGGCGGGCTTCGGAGCGGTCCTCGGTATAGTCGCCGGCAAGCCGCAGCTGGAAAGTGCTGGTCACGTCGAGTTCGGCCGAGATGCGCCCGGATGTGACGTCCTTGTTGTAGTTCTCTACGCCGTCGAGATTGAGATTGTCGCCGAAACCGTCACGGGTGAGGATGGCGAAGGCGCCCCCGACGCGGAAGATGTCGGTCACCGGCACCGACCCGGTCAGGACAAGATCCTGCTGGTTCTCCGTCCCGAGCGCGATCCGGCCCGAGACCATGGGGTCCTCGCCAAGCCGGCGGGTCACATACTTGACGGCGCCGCCGATCGTGTTGCGGCCATAGAGCGTGCCCTGTGGCCCGCGCAGCACCTCGATGCGCTCAACATCGAACACGTCGAGCACCGCGCTTTGCGGCCGGTTGAGATAGACGTCATCGATGTAGATGCCGACACCGGCCTCGAAGCCGGCTACCGGATCCTGCTGGCCGACGCCGCGGATGAAGGCCGTCAGCGTGGAGTTGGTCCCGCGCGAGACTTCGAGGGTCACGTTCGGCGAAACCTTGGCAACCTCGGTGAGGTCATCCACCCCGAGATCGGCGAGCAGGTCACCGTCAAAGGCCGAGACCGAGAGTGGCACGTCGATCAGGCTCTGCTCCCGCCGCTGGGCGGTGACGACAACGGGGCCGAAGCGGCGCTGGTCGGCCGAAGCGTCGGTTTCGCCGCTGTCCTGGGCAACGGCGCCTGCGCCGAGGGTGATCGCGATTGCCGTGATCAGGCTGAACTGCAGAAATCTTGGAGTCCGGTTATGCATCTGGTCCTCCCTCATACCGGATTATTCGATCAGGGGAGCGTCAACAGCATCTGTCGCTTTCGCAATGACGCGAACCGTCAGGCAGTGTGAACACTTTCGCTCAGCCGGCTGGGTCCGGCGCCGGAGGCGAATGCGAATGCCGCCCTAGCCGGTCGGAGGTGTGAGCCGGCCACCGGCGTGCGCGGTGGCGCGGCGCGCGGAACCGGGCCGCGAACGGGCATAGGCCGCCGGGGTCTGCCCGCTCCATCGCTTGAAGGCCCGGTTGAAGGCCCGGATGTCCGAATAGTCGAGTTCATCGGCGATCTGGCCGATCGACCGTCCGCGTCTGAGCAGGCTTTCCGCACGCGCCATGCGGACCGACATGACGAGGTCGCGAAACGTGGCACCTTCCTCCTCCAGGCGCCGTCTGTGGGTCGCCACGCTCATGCCGAGCCGCGCGGCAACCTCCGCCTGCAGGAGGTGGTCCTGCTCGATGAGGTCGCGGGTCTGTTCCGTGATGGACCGCTGCGGCGCCACCGGCAGGTGGGTCTCCAGATGCCGGATGATGCGCGTGAACAGGCCATCGGGACTGAGATCGATCTCGTCGGTCACGGTCAGCGGCTGGCAGGCGGTTTCATGATCGTAGACCAGCTCGTAAGTCGGCCAGCCATGGTCGACCGGGACCGACCAGAACTGGTTTTGGCTGGTTCCGGGCAGGATGCGCTCGCGCTGCAGCCGGACGCGGCGCAGTGCGGTCTCGGCAATTCCGCCTGACAGGCTGTCAAGCAGGCTGTGCACCTTGATCAGCAGGCAGTCGCCGGTGAACTGCCGGAACACCGCGTCATCGCGCAGGCTGTAGGGAAAGCTGCGATCGTCGATCACAAGCGCCAGCCGGCCTGACTGTACGCGGACGGAATTGTAGGCGTCGCCATGCATCATGTTGAAGTGATCGACCAGGCTCTCCATCGCGGCTGCCAGGTGCCCGGCCCGCTGCAACTGGGCGACCACGAAGTGGCCGGTCCGGAAGGTCAGCTTCCGGCTGGACAGCCTGGCGGTAAGGTCGTCGAGCGCCAGGGCGATGTCATTCTGGATGCGGAAATAGTCGAGGAGATCCAGCCTCAACTGTGGCGGCGTGTCACCAAGCGTTGGCGGCAGGCCCCTCCGTTTCAGGATATCGCCGATGTCGACGCCCTGCTGCGCGACCGATTCAAGGATCGGCCGGATCTGCCAGAACTCGATGAGCGCATGCTGCATGACCGGCAGTCTACGCCGATTGCGCGGACTGTCACGCCAGACCATGGCCGTAGGGTGGGGACGAGGCGCGCGCAGCGCCCGTCATCGGCAAGGCCCCTCCGGCCCTCCCCGCAGCCCGAAAGAGGCTCCGCATGCAGGATTCCGGCTGATGTTCACAAGCATTGGACCGGGCCGGGCGCCGTGCCGACCCGGTCCACGCTGCGGTCAGTCCGCTCAGGCGGCAACGACCTCCGGCAGCGCCTTGCAGAAGCGCTCGACATCCTCGATCCTGCCCATGGAGACCCGCGACCAGTCGGCATAGTCCATGTACTGGCCGCGCACGGAAATCTTGCGTGCGGCCATCGCTTCCTGCAGGGCGGTCGCGCCAAGGCCGGACTTGAAGTAGACGAAATTCGTCTGTGACGGCAGCGCTTCCATGCCCAGCGTCTCCAGCGTCGCCTGCACCATTTCCCGGCCCTCGATGACCTTCTTTCTGGAATAGTCGAGGAAGGCGTCGTCATTGTAGCAGCCGATGGCTGCTGCATAGGAGGTCGCCGGGCTCCAGGACATGGCGGTGGCCCGGATCTTTTCGGCGGTTTCGACCGAGGAGATCGTGTAGCCCATGCGAATACCGGCCATGCCGTAGATCTTCGAGAAGGTGCGGGAGACAATCACGTTGTGCCCGGCCTTCACGAGATCGATGCAGCTGGTATCCTCCGGCGTGTCGGCGAGTTCCATGTAGGCTTCATCGACAAGGACCGTGGTCTTCGCGGCCATGCGCTTCACCGCCGGCTTGATGACGCTGGCCGGGGTGACCAGTCCGGTGGGATTGTTGGGGTTGCAGAGCTGCACAAGGCCGGTGGTCTCGCTCACCCGTGCCTCGATCGCGGGCAGGTCGACATCCATGCCGGCGGTCAGCGGAACGCGGTCGATCTCGGCCATGCCCAGCCGGGTCGCGTAAAGGGCCGTGGTGTCCCAGAACAGGCGCGGCGCAACGATCGGGCCGGCCGGCCCGTAGATCAGGGCGATCGCCGACAGCGCCTCGCCGGACCCGGTGGTCAGAACCACCTGCTCAGGCGCGATCCCATGCCGCTCGGCGATCATCTGCATGAGCAGCATCGTGGCGTCGCGCGAAACGTAATACGCGCCCTTTCCGGCCGCGTACTCGATCATGTCGAGCGCGGACTTTGAGGGGCCGTAGGGGTTCTCGTTGCGCGACAGCAGGGCTACGCCTTCGGGCGGGCCGAGCAGGTAGGGGTTTTCCGGCCCCGCAGCAGCTTCGGGCGGAAACGCCGCCTCGGCCAGGGCCGGCGCGGCGGTCGTGGAGGCGCAGCCCGCCGCTCCCGCAAGTCCGGCACCGAGTGCGCCGGTCAGAAGGAAGCGTCTTGATGGATTGAAGGTCATGTCTGTCCCCTTTCAGGAAACGGGTTGATGGAAAAGGAAATCAGGCCGCATGCCGAAGGCTCTCCACAGATCATGTCGTGAACGTATTGTAGAGAACGATGGCCGAGGTCGCGACGAGATAGACCCCGAAGACGCGCTTCAGTGCTGCGGCGTTGAGACTGTGCGCGGCCCGCGCCCCGAGAGGTGCGGTCATGAATGACATAGCCGTAATGGCAGCAACGGCAATAAGATTAACGTAGCCGAAGGAACCATAGGGAAGGTCGGGCGTGCCGAGGCCGAGCAGGCCGAATCCGATGGCACCAGGCAGGGCGATGACGGTCCCGAAGCCGGCCGCCGTGGCGACCGCGCGGTGGATAGGGCGTCCGCACGCGGTCATGACCAGCACGGCGATGGTGCCGCCTCCGATGCCGAGCAGGGCCGAGAACCCACCCAGGAAGCTGGAAATCGACCACAGGGCCACACCCTTGGGCAGTTCGCTGTTCTCCGTCGGTTTCGGACGGTAGAGCGGGGTGATGAAGTGGATCCCCATCAGGAAGACCCCGACCGAGAAGATCCACTTCAGTGAGCGCCCGTCCATGTATCGCGCGAGGACCAGGCCCAGGACGACCCCGACAACCAGGCCGGGCGCCCAGTCCCGCACGACGTCGAAATCGACTGCACCCCGCCGGTGATGGGCGTAGACCGAGCGCAGGGAGGTGACGATGATGGTCGCGAGTGAGGTTCCGATCGCGAGATGTGCGACCATGTCCGGCTCGACCCCGAAATACGAGAACACCACGAGCAATGCCGGCACGACGACGAAGCCGCCGCCAATGCCGAAAAGTCCGGCCACAAATCCGGCAAACACGCCGGCAGTCATCAGGACAGCCACGAGTTGGGCGACCTGTGAAAGATCCACTTCAGTTCCAGACATCATCGTCCTTGCTTTGTCCTGTCGGTGAAGCGGTCCATCGCGCGCACCGTCCTTTAAAAGCGGAGCGGCGCCGTTGCCGCTCCCCCGCAATTGCATGGGTGTTTGCCCGGGCCGGGTCCGCCCGGCCCGGTCCATCCGCCTAGAACGTTGCCCTCACGCGGGCGTAGTAGAACCCGCCCTGCCAATCGACTTCGCTGGCCGAGAGGTAGATCCGGCCGCAGCAGCTGTCGCCGATGGCCGGATCGGCCTCGTCGGGATACTCGTCGAAGATGTTCCGGGCCCCGATGGCGAGGGAGATCACGTCGTTGACGTCGTAGATCCCCTCAAGGTCGAACAGGACCTCCTCGCCAAACTCCTGGATGTTGCCATTGGCCCCGCCACTGTCGGAGTTCTCATAGGGACCGAACACGTTGGCCCTGGCGACGACGGTGAACTTGTCCAGGTTGTGGGTGGCCGTGAGATTGGCGCGCCACTGGATCGGGAAGTTCTCGAAATCGTAGGTGCTTTCGGCATTGAAGAGTTCGCCGACTTCGCTGTCGAATTCGGTCTCGTTCCAGTTGAAGGCGCCGGTAAACGTTGTCGTGCCCGATGTGCCCCAGTCCTGGGCATAGGTCATGACGACATCGACGCCCTTCGTGGTGGTGTCGAACGCGTTCTGGAAGAAGTTCACGCCGCCAATCGTGTTGGCATTCGGGACCCCGGCCGCATCGAGCACGGATGCATACTCGAAGCCGGCACCGGGATCGGTCCCGTCATTCAGCTCGGGGAAATCGATGTCGTTGATGATCTCGATCGTGGAGACTGCGTTCACGCGGTCCTTGAGGTCGATCTGGTAGAAGTCCACCGTGTAGGTGAAGTTCCCCATGTTCCCGAGGAAGCCGAAGGCGAGGTTGTCGGAGGTTTCCGGTTCAAGCGGCTGGGCGCCGAGGGCAACTGCCGCAGGATCGGTGGCCGGGAACAGGCCGGTCGCCACGGGAAACCCGTTTGGCAGCCGCGTCGAGACATTGGTCGTGCCGAGCTGTCCCGGTGTGGGGGCCCGGAACCCTGTGCCAACCGAGCCGCGGACCGAGAACGCATCGGTGAAGTCGTACTGGCCGGCCAGTTTCCAGACGGTCTCTTCACCGAAGTCGGAATAGTCTTCGTAGCGGACGGCCGCCTGCAGGAACAGCGCGTCGGTCACGTCCGTGCTGACGTCGATATAGACGCCCTGGGAGTCCCGGTTGAAATCTCCGACCGCGTCAGGACCATAGCCGGGAAAGCCATTCGAGCCGACGCCCACCGTGGTGCGGATCGGGTCGCCGGGGTCGGCGCAGTCGAGGGTGGAGCCCTGCATGATCACGGCCATGCCGGCTGCGGTGGGATCACCGGTGAAGGCGCCATCGGCATCCACCGCACAGAAGCCGAACGGGTCCTGCGTGGAGAACGGACCATTTGCAAAGGAGGCGGGGTCACCGCCTTCGAGGCTGTAGGTCTCATCAAGATAGCTGGCGCCGAAGGCGAGCAGCAGCGGCGAGGCCGTGCCGATCTCGAATTCCTGGGCGAAGTCGGCCTGGAACTGGGTTTCCTCGTTGATCAGCGTGCCGGGCTGGAAGGTGGTCGGGGTTGCCGGGCCAAGCGAGGGGTTGATCGTGTTGGCGAGGGTGTAGGCGATCTCGTTCGACCCGAACCGGCCCGACACATCCCAGATGAACCCGCTGGCCAGTTCGCCCTTGAGGCCGCCGACAATGGAGAAATCCTCGACTTCGCCGAAGAAGCGGGGGGTAAACCCGCCAGGGAAGATGGCGAGCGGCGAATAGACCGACCCGTCTTCGAGGCGGAGATTCTCGATCGTGCCATTGCCCGGATAGCGGTAGAAGAAACCGCCGTCGCTTTCGGACTCGGTGTAGCTGCCGAAGCTGTAGAGTTCGATCCCCGGCGTGATGTCGATGCCCGCATTATAGAACAGGGCGAGCCGTTCAACATTGGGCGCGCCCCAGGGCTGGACCACGTCACCATCGCCAATGTTCGCATCGGGCAGGCCTGCGATGTAGGCCTCTTCCGAGAAGCCGGCGATCGTGGTGTCGAAGCTCCCGCCCAGAGCGCCGGCGAAGCGGGGATCGTTCACGTCGGCACAGGCAAAGTTTTCGCAATACTGCGTGGCCCGCACGGTCGCTTCGGCGTCGTAGTATTCGGCGGACAGGTTCAGGAAACCGTTCTCGCCAAGGGGCAGGCCGACATTGCCCGAAATCAGGTATTCGGTGCCGTCACCCTCATAGTACTGGCCGGCCTGTGCGGTGAGTGTGCCGCCCTCGGCATCGTCCTTGAGGATGAAGTTGATGACGCCCGCAATGGCGTCCGAACCATACTGGGCCGAGGCGCCGTCGCGCAGGACCTCGACATTCTTCAGCGCCGTGGTCGGGATCGTTGCGATGTCGGGTCCCTGGGTTCCGGATCCGCCGATCTGGACCAGCGCGGCGCGGTGGCGCCGCTTCGAGTTCACGAGCACAAGCGTCTTGTCCGTCGGCAGGCCGCGCAGCGTGGCAGGCCGGATGAATGACGCGCCGTCGGAGATCGGCTGGCGCGACAGGGAATATGACGGGACGAGTGTGCGGAGCACGTCATTGGTGTCGGTGAACGAGACCGCATCGATATCGTCCTCGCTGAACACGTCGATCGGAACCGGCGAATCGGTGATCGTTCGCGGCGTTCCGCGTGCCCCGGTGACGACCACCGTTTCCTGCACGGAGGTGTCGTCGGCCGGCGGTTCGGCCCCCTGCGCATTGGCGGCCTGCGTGAAGACGGCGCTGGCCATCACGGCCAGGCTCGTCGTGGCACCGAAATAAACCTTGAGCTTCATACTGTATTACCCCTTCTCGACCCGGCAACAGCCCCCAGCCGGCCCGAAAGGGTTCCGGCGCTGGTGCGGGATGGCGGGCGACCGGACTGTGCCGGTACGTCCTCTGATTGATGATGGTGAAACCCCGCCATTGGGGTCATTCTCCGGCTCCGGTCGGGCCATTGCTTTCGCGGGGCCCGGGTCGCCGGAAAGGTTCAGCACTGAACGCGTGTGCAGAACGGAAGGTGCAGCGGTCGGGAAGTAAACAGGCGAGGGGGGCGATGGGAACGAAGGAGCTGAAATGGTTCACAATTGTGCAATGCGGAATGGAATTGCACGCCGGGTGGACTCGGTCTCCCTAGGGAAACAGGTCGGAGACGCTCAGGATCGTTTCTGCAATGGCGCGGACGGTCTTGCCCTGTGCCATGGCCATGCGCCGCATGGACTCATAGGCCTCGCGCTCATTCACACCCCGGCGCTCCATGAGCAGCCCCTTGGCCTGCTCGATGATCTTGCGTGCAGCGAGGTCCTCCTTCGACCGCTGCAGTTCCTGGTAGAGTGCATCGGTGAGGCGAAACCGTTCCATTGCAACCTCGACCAGGGGCTGGATGCGTCCTGCGGCCAGGCCATCGACCACGAATGAGGTCACGCCAGCCTGCACGGCCGCCCTGGCGCGTCCGGCATCGGCCGCCGAGGCAAAGACGAGGATGGCCACCGGCCGCTGTGCGTTCAGTTCCCGGATGAAGGCAAGCGCGGCGTCGTCGACGTCCGGGCAGTCGAGGATGAGGAGGTCGTACCGGTTGTCGGCATGGCGGGCGAGGACCGCATCGGGCGGCGCCAGAGGCATGGTGTCGGCATGGCAGGCCGGCGGCAGGGCGCCGAGGATGAGCGCGAGCCTGGCATCATCCGGGCCCGCCACGAGGATATGCCGGAGGCCCGAACCGGTCTTCCCTTCCCCGGATGTGATAGCCCTCTCTGGCACGGGTGCTCGTTTCCTGTTCG